>NZ_JRNC01000044.1 GCF_000758925.1 Prevotella sp. S7-1-8 | reverse complement strand
TAATTCTAAAACACTTGAAAGCATGGTTTGTCCAAATCTTTTCTTTGCTGGTGAGGTCTTAGATATTGACGCTATTACTGGTGGATTTAATTTACAGGCTGCATGGACTACTGGCTTCATTGCTGGGAGTTGTGTGGCTGAATGAAGATGTTAGGAAACCATACGCAAATAAAAATTCTTGAAAGATTGTAGTCTAATGACTGAGATTTGGCTTTAATCCAAAACTCGCACAGAAAATAAGAAACCCATTGTTAGAACGCTGTATGTAGTCGGAAGTTCCATTAAAGGATTTTACATACTTAATTCTAACAATGGGTTACGTTTTTATAACGTGAGAGAATAACAACCTGTACTTAGCGTACTACAGAGAAACGATGACGCTTTTTATTGTTATTCAATCTTTAAGAGCACGAAAAATGCATATTTTTTTTACCAATAAACTTCTCCTGCTTCGTAATCACCTTCATCGACAAAGCCATCCGTTGATAATGTTGCTTCGCCAGAAGCAATGACGCTTGTGCAAATTATTTCCATCGGTTCTGCATCCAGTATTGTTGTTATTGGCTGCATGTAGGTTTTCTTTTTATCTATCATATCTTAAATCTATTAATAGTTAATGAAAGGTCGCACAAATGTTGAAGATTTTAATTTTGCTCCGCCAAAGAAGGCACCCTCAGCTTTTGTAGTTAAAGTAATTGCAGTTTCTCCACCTGCATTCCATTGGTTTGCTGTCCAATACCAACTGTTTAGTGGAGTTCCACCTGCTTGCGTAAATACAATGTTTTGGTATTTATATCCCAAACCTTGGGTTGTGGCTTTACTCCATGGATTTATTGCTGGTTTGGCAGCTTTATAACCAGCTGCAGGATCATCTATTCCAAATAGCTTAAGTGCTAAAGCCCAATCGCCAACACCTGGTACATACCATTTTTTACCATTAACTGGGGTAAGATCCTTAATTGCATAAAACGCAGGAAAGTTTGTGCTCTCTGTTCTTACCTCTTGGTTACGCGTTTTGCTGGAAACCCATGTTTCCTTATATCCACCACGTTCTGCATCAACTCCATTATATTCTTTTATACCATCACGCAAACCTTGCTCACTTTGAGTCCATAGGGTTGTTGCTTTTTGCGAATTTGTTGTTGCCCATTGTTTTTTATCACCACCAGCATTGTTAAGCGCAATAGCAATTCTCTTTGTTTCATCTACCACGAATCCAACAGGTGTTTTTCCTGCGCTTTTACCTTCAGCAAGAGAACTAACCGAACCATCGCTAAATAGATAACTTCCTAATTTATACATCGTGTAAACAAGGGTATAACTCTTTCCTGCTTCAAGCGTTACGTCTTTCTTAAGCTTAGTAGGCATTTTTATACCACCTGCAGGTTTATCAAAAATAGTTGCTTTTATACCTTCACGTGTTTCGAAAGACACTTCACTCAACTTAGTTCCATCCAAGAAAAAGTTTCCAGCAATTTCGGGAGTTATTATAGAATAGGATTTTATTTCGTTGTTCTCGCCTTCAGTTACTGTCTTTATAGAATTGTCAAAACTACCATAAAAAAAGCGACCATCCTTTGAAGCAAGAGTATATTGTGTTTCTCCTGTTTTAGGATCTATACTCTTTTCATAGGGTGTTCCAGCTTTATATGTTGAGGCTCCATTAAAAGCACCTTTTACCCCCCCCTTCTACATATACTTTAAGTTTTGTACGAACTCTGGAAAACATTGGTTTCAATACAAATTCAAGCTTATATTCCTTTTGATTTGGTATTTCTTTCTCTTCTTCGACATAATAAGCATTTCTAGAACCTTTTCCTATATTTGTGGTAAATGTTCCATCTTCTTTAATTTCCATATGTGAGTGGTTAAATACATAGAACTTATATTTACCAGGTTCAAGATATTGCACTTTAGTGCTTTTGTCATAATTATTAAAGTTTCTTCCATCCTTAGAATTTCCATACCATTCTGCCTTTTTCTCTCCATCTTTATAAGCTAATATACGATAGTCTTGAGGATAAACAGGTTGACTTCCTGCACGAGTTTTAGGTGCATTTTCTTCTACTACTTCGGTCAACACCTCTAAGCCGTTACCTAAATTAGAAGTAGAGGTAGCGATTACACGACCTGTTTGAGCATCAGAGACGCCACGTGTAGCCGCTTCGTTGTCGGTACCATAATCTTCAGCTGACAAGCCAAACGAAATAAGAACACCCTTTGGACCTGCTTTTTCTTGTTGCCCGTTAGTCACTAAATCAGTTTCATTACTACAGCTTGTATTAATAATAGCGGTCATCCCGATGCATGCTACCATCAATACATAAAAGATTTTTTTCTTCATATTGTCTATTTTTGTTTTTAATATTTAGCCAATCTTTACTATACTGGGGGACTCTTTTATTGCACTTCGTTTTGGAACTTACGCTCCTTAATTCCGCAGCATAAATTCTTGTAAGAACTCCAAGTGTCTGAGAAACAAAGTTCTCAAAGCACTTGGATATGTCAGAAATTTCACCTATCTTGGTGCTGCAAACATAATAAGTAAGCAAATACCTGACATGCCAAAGATAGCAATTAAAAACGAGAATATCACTTTTTTCGGTGGAATTTTTCACATTATGGACGTTTTCTCAAAGTTGGGCTTTGAAAAACTTACCGAATCCGTATTGGGGAAACGTGGAAGTAGCGGCAAAGCATTCAGCCATGGAAGTATTTTCGGCTCTCTCTTCTTCAGTTACCTTTGTGGTGGAGGATGCCTTGAGGACATCAATGTGCTTATAGGACAGTTCAAGCAGAGACCCAATACGCTATTATCCGGTGCCGACACTGTGGGGCGCGGACTAAAGGAGA
>NZ_JRNC01000043.1 GCF_000758925.1 Prevotella sp. S7-1-8 | reverse complement strand
GACTGCGGGTCGTTCTCAAAGGAAATCACCCAAACCGTAGAGCAGCGCTGCAACACGTTCTCATTCGTGCTGCCAACTGCGGCAGTCGATGTGAGGACTTCCACCAGCTGAAAGAATGGAAGAGTGTTGAGGTTGGTTATGAGAGATGCGATGTCACCTCCGTCAGCATGGACAACTTAATAGAAGGAAAGTCATACAGGCTTGTCGTACAGCGTAGTCCTTTGAAAGACAAGGATGGCAGGGAGCAGACGGATATGTTTGGAGTAATATACACATACCGCCGTATCCTTACCAACAACTGGACATCTACTGAGAAAGACATCATTACGTTTTATAATGAGCGTGGAGCAAGCGAAAAGAACTTCGACATACAGAACAATGACTTTGGCTGGTCGCATCTGCCCTTTTCCTTTATGGCTGAGAACATGGTTTTCATGATGGTTACCGCTATGCTGAAGAACTTCTATCTCTATCTCGTCTGTCATATCAGCGAAAAGGTCAAGCCATTGAAAAAGACAAGCAGGCTGAAAGCCTTTATCCTGCATTTTGTCAGCGTGCCAGCAAAATGGGTGAGAACGGGAAGGCAGAACGTTCTGAACCTGTATACAAATAAAACCTACTACTCAGAAGTCTTCATTGAATAAACATCACTTCTTTGTGGTTTTTCATACTTCCCCATTGGTTTGGGT
>NZ_JRNC01000042.1 GCF_000758925.1 Prevotella sp. S7-1-8 | reverse complement strand
TTTATTCAAAAAAAAAGGAGAAAAGTATTGCTTATTTAGAAAAAAAAAAAATACCTTTACGTGAATAATACTATAAACTATGAATCAAGGTAATGGCGACATAGACAAAACAGCGTGTAATCGTCTGTATTTCAAAGCAATCGCCACTTACATGCCTTTTTTCGTCATCTGTGTGACCAAAATTTATATTTTTCTGTATGCTTAAATTATTAAATTACTAAATTATGAAGAAGTTTTTATTATTCTCTCTGTTAATTCTTTCGACATACATGCCGGCAAATGCCCAGCTGAGAGTCGACTTCGGAACTTTCTCTTTTGGTGCCACGGCTAACCTCGGAGTTAGCAGCGACTACACAAATGCAGGCGTGGGACTGAGTATACAGAAATTTTTTGGCGATCAATTCAGGGCAAATGTCAACGGCAACTATTTCCTGCGTAACAACAGCCTGAGCATTATCGAGTTCGGAACCGACTTCCATTATGTCTTCCCTCTCACCAAGAAGCTGGGCGTTTATCCTATTGCCGGCATGGGGTATTCCATTTTGAATGTGAAAGGAAAATATCCCGACCTGTTGAAAATACCAGGAGCTGACCCAAGCGATGCCGATGAAACGGAAGGCAAAATATACTTAAATGCAGGTGCAGGCTGCGAATACTACATCAACGAGTCGTTGAAAGTCTTCGGCGAAGCGAAGTATCACTACGTTAGCGACTTCGGTCGCGCCCTCATCACTGCAGGCGTTGCCTATGTGTGGTGATTTGGGTTAAACGAAAATAGACTAAAAGAATCCTGCAAACATAGAAAATCCTAACGACTGATTTGGGATAAAATGAAAGAATAAAAACAATATATAAACATTTGAAATTATGAAAAAGTCAGCATTATTATTGTTTGCCTTGGTTACCGTTTTCATGTTCTCCGGCTGCGAAATCTACAGTATTGTGAAGGACATCACCGACAAAGAGGAAGGACGCATTACCACCACCGACGGCAAAGTACTCACTGGCAGGGTGGAGATGCCTAATGCCAACACTAAGAAACTCACCATCGTGACCGCCGACAAACAGAAGACGGTGCTTAATTGTGAGAACATCAAGGAGCTGGTAGTTTGGAAAAAGACCCACACAGACATAAAGCACGTTCTCCAGTATCTGCCATCCCACAAGTTAACAAATCCTAAAAAAGTGTGCAAACCACTATGGATGACATTGCTTACGAGTGGTCCCCACCTCAAAATTTATGCCTGCAGCTTCAATTATTCCATTCCTTCGAACGGCGTACTGAAGATATCAAGCGTAAAGGGAGGCGACATCCTGTACTACGCACTGAAGGAAGGCGAGACTGTTCCTTACGGAATTTATATGACCAGCAATAGCAAGCGTGCTGCGAGAGAGCGTTTCCAAGAATACCTGAGCGACGACCCAGTGCTCTGCAAGAAGCTGCAAGACGCGGAGATAAATCCGCTCGAATACGAAACAATAGCTCAAGAGTATAATCCTAATCGGTAGGCACATGCTGCAGACTGAATTGATATTATGACTACTCACATATCATTAAGAAAGATAAGACTGTCGCTGCTGTTTGCGGCGGCAGTCTTTTTTAGCAGCGAACTGAAGGCACAGATCATTCATATCGACCTGACCGGCGGAATACAATATTTCCCATCGATGACGAAAAAGATAGGTTGGGACTACAATTTGGGCGGTCGTCTGATCCTCAATGAGAAGTGGTTTCTCGGCACAATCATCCACGGCGGTTTCAGCAGAGGTCGCTACGACGGCATCTATGCCAGCGAACCGGCAAAGATACGGCACAATCGCGATGCATTTTTGTTTGGCATCGGTCCTGGATATGCGCACACTCTCTCCGACGGACTGCGTGCCACTGCTCAGCTGCTTGGCGGCTGGGGTTCCATAGAAACCATTGGCAACCCCAAACAGAAGGTGGTGGATGAAATAGAAGGGGATACTTTTAAGGGATTCTCTGCCGCCGCCGTGGTAGGCATTGAGAAGGAATTAAACGGTCCGACAGTAGGAGTTAATGTCACCACGCATTATATCGACGGCAAGATAATGCCCTCGCTGAACTTGAAGATAGGCTTTGACTTCGTGCTCTGACGTGCTGAACGTAGGCTGTTAAAGGCAGACCGAAACGGAGGAACTATAAAGTCGGGACAGACAATAAACCCAAATCTGTCATTAGGACGCGAGATGTCCCTCTTTCTTTATTTGCACGATGCTATTCTTCATCTTTGCATCTTCTTTTGCCTCTTTTCCTCCAACTTCTTGGTTGTTTAGCCCGCTAAACGCCCTCGAAGTTAAATGAAAAAAGACTAAAAGAATATTGCAAATATCGAAAATCCTAACGACTGATTTGGGATAAATCGAGCTAGCCCATAGGAAACATGATGCTCCTATGGGCTTTTCATTTTCTCTTAAAACAATACTGTCCTAAAAAAGTGTGTAAGATCCCATTAAAGTCTTATCTTTGTAATTATTACAAAAAAAATAAAAGACAAAGGACCTTACACAATTACAAATTTTGGAAATATTTCCAAAGAGACTTAAAGAGAGTCGGGATTTTGCTCTCTGATGAGCAAAATTATTAATTCTCTGACATATCGGAATAGAGAACACCGTGTGCTCGACCTTTCATTTTGCTCGACACCAGTTCTGTGTGGATCATTTCAAGCGGAATGCGCTCGTTGCAGTGAGTTATAAATACAAGCTACAGATGAGCCTAGAACTCAATGAACTCTTCGAAATGGAAGATTCTTCTTGTATATGTGCGCATGGTTACGAAAAATTGACTATCTTTGCCAAACGTTGGGGCAGTCGCTATCCGAGTATCAAACGCTTAAAGCATGAGCGCAACGCAGTCTACTTCACTTATCTATTCTTAGTATAGGCGAATGATCTACACCACGAATTGGAAAGAGCGCTTGAACCGATGTTACAAGCGAGTGCTGGAGATAAGGAACTCTATGCCATAAATGGTCTATTGACTTTTGAGGAAAATTGTTTTGGACAGAAGTGATTTGATAAATAAAATGAATAAAAGGATTTCTATCATCATTGTTTGCCTGTTTTTATCCGCGCATTTATTCGCGCAGAGGCTTTTTGTGCTGTGGGATAAAATAAATGACATTCCTGTAAGCAGGGCCAGTGTCTACACAACTTGCCAAGGGAAAGTGAAAAGCACATTCAGTGACCAACAGGGACGCGTGAGCTTGGATTTCACTTTTGACAGCCTTATAATATCACATATTAACTATCGGAAAGTATGCGTGAGGACGCTACCTGACACGTTGTTTCTGCGGCAGATGACACGAACGCTCCCAGAGATTGTGGTGAATTTTGCAGGGGAGCCTGCTTGGATCAGGCCAACGCTGAAGAATTTTGTCAAGCAGAAAGCGGCAAAATATAGGAACGATGGAGTGCAAAAGTATTACTACGAGACACAGAATATCGGTAATGCGATGTTGTACCATTTTGCGAGTAAAGGGCTGGTAAGAAAGAACGAATTATTTGAAATCCATCCCATGGAGAGCATCATAACTTTTAAGGATCAAACCGCAGGGTGTGATTACAGCAATCTGAAAAATACGCTTTATCATGATTTTGTTTCTGATATGGACGAGAAATTCGTAAAAGACCATATATTTTATATAGATGAGCAGACAGAAGGATTAGGGGATAATGTAGCGAAAATTCAATTCAAGTCAAAAAAACAATGGAAAGATTCGGGCTTTTTATGTATAGACACGGTAAGAAATGTAATACTTAGAGCTAAAAGATCCACGGGATTGGAGTACAACATGAAGAACCGAACAAATGCCTTTGTACGATCAACAGTTAATGTTTTTTACGGACATAAGTACAAAGATTGGCAGATAGACATAGAGGTGGAGTATCAGCAGCTAGGAAATTCTTACTATCTAAGTAATTGCCAATATGCCAATTACATACGGGAAGAGTTTGACAGCAAAAAGAGAAAAGGAGAGAATGTTTACAGCGTGACATCCATTTATAAAGCAAAGCCCTATCAAGAAAAATCCATAGACGACAAGACGGTGTATCTTATACTACCCAAACCTTTTGCGATGAAGAGCATTATGAGTAAAAAAGAAACAAAACAAGAAGAAAGTCTACAAAATATAAAGAAAGATTATCGTATCTATTGAAATGCCGTAACCAAGCGAGTGTCTTTCACCAATGACCATAAAAAATCTCCAACTCTTATGGGTTGGAGATTTTATATATGAGAGATTTTATAAAAAATCTATCGTTGTCTTATTTGTAAGCAATGCCTTACCGAAAGCATCCTTATCCCGCGGATTATTTCTCCTTGCTATCGGCAGTTTCTGCCGCTGACTCTTCGGCATCCGAAGTAATAGTTTGAGGTTTTTCCTCAGGTTTCGGAGTCTTGGTCTTAACAGGCTCTGTTTTGTTTTCGGTAGCGGCCGTGTCTGCGACATTCTCGCTGTCAGCAGACTTCTTGCTACGACGACTACGACGTGTCTTCTTCTCGGCCTTTGGTGTCTTGGCCATGTTCTCGTCAAAATCGACAAGCTCGATGAAAGCCATCTCGGCGGCGTCGCCCAAACGAGTGCCTAATTTGATAACACGGGTATAGCCTCCAGGACGATCCGCAACTTTTTCGGATACAGCTCCGAAGAGTTCCTTAACAGCATACTTGTCTTGCAAATAGCGGAACACCACGCGACGACTTGTTGTCGTGTCGTTTTTGGAACGCGTAATCAATGGCTCTACATATTTTTTAAGAGCTTTAGCCTTGGCGAGGGTCGTAGTGATTCTTTTGTGCATGATCAAGCTGCATGCCATGTTAGCAAGCATACTGGCTCGATGAGATGCAGTACGGCCCAGATGGTTAAATTTTTTGTTATGTCTCATTTTTTTGGTACTTGTTAAGGACAATCATATACGTATTCACAATGAGAGGTCACGCCTCACAAATGAACTACGATTTTATTCTTTGTCCAATTTGTATTTTGAAATATCAGTTCCAAATGATAGATTCAGACTCTCAAGCAAATCATCAAGCTCTGAGAGCGATTTCTTACCAAAATTGCGGAACTTCAAGAGATCGGTCTTATTATACTGTACAAGGTCGCCAAGTGTTTCAACATCGGCAGCCTTCAGACAATTAAGCGCACGAACACTAAGATTTAAATCAATCAACTTAGTCTTAAGTAATTGACGCATATGAAGCACTTCTTCATCAAACTCCTGGTTGCTGTCTTGGTCTGGATTTTCCAATGTAATCTTTTCGTCAGAGAACAACATGAAGTGATGAATAAGTATCTTCGCCGCTTCTTTGAGAGCATCTTTAGGATGTATGGAACCATCCGTAGTGACTTCTAAACAAAGCTTATCGTAATCGGTTTTTTGCTCAACACGAGTGGGCTCTATTTTATATTTCACATTACGGATAGGGGTGTAGATAGAATCAATGGGAAGTACATTTACATCCGTGCAGAACTGACGGTTCTCGTCCGCGAGAACATATCCACGACCTTTGTTGATAGTGAGATCAATCTGCATAGATGCCTTGGAGTCTAAATGACAAATCACCAAATCAGGATTTAACACTTCAAATCCAGTCAGATACTTACCAATATCACCTGCCTTGAATTCTGTGGAATTCTCTACGGTGATACTAACTTTCTCGTTCTCGAATTCTTCTACTACTTGTTTGAATCGAACTTGTTTGAGATTCAAAATGATGTTGGTTACATCTTCCTTTACACCCGGCACAGAAGAAAATTCATGCTCAACGCCTGCAATGCGCACAGTATTGATAGCAAAACCTTCCAAGGATGAAAGGAGGATGCGGCGCAAGGCGTTACCAATGGTTACACCAAAACCTGGCTCAAGAGGTGAGAACTCAAACTTTCCCAAACACTCCGTTGCCTCCAGCATCACAACTTTATCAGGTTTTTGAAATGCTAATATCGCCATTAATTTAATGATTTATTGTTTAGAGTACAACTCTACGATTAATTGTTCCTTTATATTCTCGGGAATATCCTCACGCTCGGGTACATGCAAAAATTTGCCACTCTTGGTATGCTCATCCCACTCAACCCAAGGATACTTGCTATGATTGAAACCCGCAAGAGCCTCACTTACGACTTCGAGAGATTTTGACTTCTCGCGAACGCCAATAACCTGACCTGGCTTAACGGAATATGAAGGAATACGAACAACTTGCCCGTCAACGATGATGTGTTTGTGATTAACTAACTGACGCGCAGCAGCACGAGTCGGGGCAATGCCCAAACGGTAAACAACATTATCCAAACGACTCTCAAGGAGCTGGAGAAGTACTTCACCTGTAATGCCGCCACTTTTAGCCGCCTTAACAAACAGGTTGCGGAATTGACGCTCCAACACACCGTAAGTGTATTTCGCTTTTTGTTTCTCCGCAAGCTGGAGACCATACTCAGACTGTTTGCGGCGACGATCATTTCCATGCTGCCCCGGAGGAAAATTACGCTTAGCGAGTACCTTATCCGGACCGAAAATGGGTTCGCCGAAACGGCGTGAAATTCGAGATTTAGGACCTATATATCTTGCCATAATATTTTATTATTTTAATCTATTGTATTTTGAATACACACTACTATACACGACGGCGTTTCGGAGGACGACATCCGTTGTGTGGAAGTGGAGTAACATCAATAATCTCCGTCACCTCTATTCCAGCGCCATGCACGGCACGAATAGCACTTTCACGACCGTTGCCAGGCCCCTTGACATAGGCTTTCACTTTACGCAAGCCTAAACCATAAGCCACCTTGGCACAATCCTCGGCCGCCACCTGAGCTGCATAAGGAGTATTCTTTTTGGAACCACGAAATCCCATCTTGCCCGCTGAAGACCAAGAAATAACCTGCCCCTCACTATTGGCAAGCGATACAATGATATTGTTGAATGAACTATGAACATGAAGCTGTCCCATTGCGTCCACTCTTACGTTTCTCTTTTTAGATGTTGCTTTTGTTTTTGCCATAATTAATTTCCTCCTATAAATTACTTAGTAGCCTTTTTCTTGTTAGCAACAGTCTTCTTTCTACCCTTACGGGTACGAGCATTATTCTTTGTGCTCTGTCCGCGAACGGGAAGACCATTACGATGACGAACGCCACGATAGCAGCCTATGTCCATCAAACGCTTGATACTCATTTGTACCTCCGAACGGAGATCACCTTCTACTTTGTAGCCTGCGCTGATAATTTCACGGATTTTAGCTGCTTGGTCATCTGACCATTCACTGACTTTAAGGTCACGGCTCACGCCGGCTTGATCCAATATCTTTGCTGAACTACTTCGACCTATACCATAAATATAGGTCAATGCGATTTCGCCACACTTGTTTTGGGGCAAATCTACTCCAACAATTCTTATTGCCATTTGTTGATTGAATAAAAAATTTTAAATGTTGAATTTGTCAAAAATCACACAAAGTTACTAATTAATTGCCGCAATTAGTACCTTTTGATAAATTTTAACATTAACCCTGGCGTAATTTGAACTTAGGGTTTTTCTTGTTAATGACGAACAGACGACCTTTTCGACGAACAATCTTACAGTCAGGTGTACGCTTCTTTAGTGATGCTCTTGTCTTCATATCCTTAAGCTATCTATTAATTAGTTTATTTGTATCTGAACTCTATTCTCCCCTTAGTCAAGTCATAGGGGCTCATAGCCACCTTCACTTTGTCTCCGGGAAGAATTTTTATGTAATGTAAACGCATCTTGCCAGAAATGTTCGCGATTATTTGAACTCCATTTTCAAGCTCAACACGAAACATAGCATTGGAAAGATTCTCTATTACCGTACCGTCTTGTTCTATTGCAGACTGTTTTGACATAAATATTGATTTCCTTCTTGTTTTTCTATTTCCTCAAACGTTGATAAAATCTCAAGCAAGACCTTTTCTGACTGCCACCGAACGACCAAAAGAGCAAGTAGTGTGCTATATTGCGCTTCAATGTCCCACTTACCGGAAAGCATCCAAACTTCGCCAGCGCCACCTTTTATCACCAATGACCCTTTAGCAATACACATTCACGCTTTAAGCATTATGCCACAGCGTCGAGCTCAATAATTGGCAAACTTGTTAACAGATGTGTAAATGGAGTCAAGAAAAGAACTACCGTATGGATTGGGAAAATTCTTAAACGTTAACTCGACTCCATGAACACAAGTATACCGCTCAGCAATTCTGTTAAGTTGAGGTGATGTAACACCAGGTTTGTATATCGTCCTACCTCCGCTAAAGTAGCGTCCACCAACCGGTTCGCATTCACATAAGGTCAATTTCATCTCCTGTCTTCAGAGAAATCTTCATCCAAAAGAGAAATTAATAGGCACTAACAGTGCCCCCTTGTCGAGTACGACCAGAATTTAACAGTCCGTCATAGTGACGCATAAGGAGGTAACTCTCTATTTGCTGAAGAGTGTCGATGACAACACCTACAGTGATCAGCAAAGAAGTACCGCCAAAGAACTGTGAAAACGCACTTTGAACATCCAGAAGTCCCGCAAGAGCTGGCATGACAGCTATAAACGCTATGAACAATGAACCAGGCAAAGTTATACGTGACATAACAACGTCAATGTAATCCGCCGTATCCTTTCCAGGTTTAACACCCGGAATGAAACCATTATTGCGCTTCATATCTTCGGCCATCTGAGTTGGATTTAGCGTGATGGCAGTATAAAAATATGTAAAAGCCACAATTAGGATAACATACACGATATTATACAACAAACTTCTGTTGTTCATCATGTCTCTAACCCACCAAGACGCTCCTTCCGCTTGATATTGAACTATCGCCAAAGGAATAAACATCAAAGCTTGAGCAAAAATAATGGGCATCACATTCGCAGCGAAAAGTTTTAGAGGGATATACTGGCGAGCGCCACCATACTGCTTATTGCCAACCAAACGCTTTGCATATTGCACTGGAACTTTCCTGGTTCCTTGAACCAAAAGAATAGCAGCACACACAACAGCGTATAGGATGAGTATCTCAACGATAAACATCACAAGTCCACCACCAGAAATGGCCGTAAATCGCGATGTAACCTCTTGCACGAAAGCCTGCGGCAATCGAGCAATAATACCAAGCATAATGACAAGAGATATGCCATTTCCAACTCCTTTGTCTGTAATACGCTCACCCAACCATAGAATGAACATACTTCCTGCTGCAAGGATAATCGTTGCCGGAATCATAAATACGCTCCAAGATATGCCACTGGCTAAAGCGCCACTGGCTTGCATCTTCAAGTTAATAAGATAACTCGGAGCTTGGAACAGTAGAATAGCTACCGTAAGAATACGAGTATACCACTGTATTTTTTTTTGGCCACTTTCACCTTCACGCTGCATTTTTTGAAAATAAGGCACAGCGACAGCAAGAAGTTGCATAACAATAGAAGCTGAGATATAAGGCATAATTCCAAGCGCAAATATGGATGCGTTAGAAAATGCTCCACCAGAGAACATGTCAAGCAGTGACATCAAGCCACCCGCCGTTTGCGACTGTAATTGGTCAAGTTTAGCTGGATCGATGCCTGGTAATACAACAAAAGATCCAAAACGGTATATAGCCGTAAACAAAAGAGTGACGAGAAGTCGCTGACGCAAATCCTCCACTCTCCAACAGTTCTTTAGTGTCTCAATTAACTTTTTCATTGTTAAATTATAGTTGTTTTCCCACCAACAGCTTTAATAGCCTCTTCCGCAGATCTTGAGAAAGCGTTAGCTTCTACTTCAAGTTTTGCTTTCAACTCGCCATTTCCAAGTATTTTGACAAGTTCCCTACCATTGGTTATGCGTGCATCAACAAGCTCCGCGATACCAATCTTGACAAGGGATTTCTCTTCCGCCAGTTTCTGAAGAACTGAAAGATTGACAGCCAAATATTCCTTGTGGTTAATGTTCTTAAAACCAGATTTTGGAACACGACGTTGCAAAGGCATCTGTCCACCCTCAAATCCGATCTTTCTCTTATAACCAGAACGAGACTTGGCTCCCTTGTGTCCACGGGTAGAGGTGCCACCCAGGCCCGAGCCGGTGCCGCGACCTATACGACGACGTGAATGAGTAGAACCCTCTGTTGGTTTCAAATTATTTAGTTTCATGATTTCGTCTGAATTATCTGAATTAAAACTTATTACTTGACTACTTCCACCAAATGGTGAACTTTGCGAACCATCCCCAAATTGCTGGGAGTGTCGTCAATTTCAACTACCTGAGAAATCTTACGTAGTCCCAAAGAACGAAGTGTCTTTTTTTGATCAACAGGATAACCAATGGCGCTCCTTATCTGCTTTACTTTTATAGTTGACATTGTATATTTCTCCTTGATTAACCGTTAAACACTTTCTCCATTGCGACTCCACGCTCTCCCGCTATTTGATAGGCATCACGCATTTCCGCCAATGCTTTAATAGTGGCCTTAACAAGGTTATGAGCATTTGTAGAGCCTTTAGACTTAGCTATCACATCGGTAATACCAGCGCTCACCAACACGGCGCGCATAGCACCACCTGCCTTTAGTCCGGTACCTTCTGCAGCAGGCTTAAGAAGTACTTGGGCTCCACCGTATTTTACCTCAACTTCATGAGGCACTGTACCCTTGAGGACGGGAACCTGAACTAAATTTTTCTTAGCGGCCTCAGTGCCTTTTGCGATCGCAGCAGTAACCTCACCCGCTTTTCCTAAACCATAGCCGATAACACCTTTGCCATCGCCCACTACGACAATGGCAGCGAAAGTGAAGGTACGACCACCCTTTGTAACTTTTGTTACACGGTTAATAGCAACTAAACGGTCTTTTAATTCAGCGTCACTATTTATATTTACTTTATTCATTGCCATATTCGTTTAAAAATTAAGACCAGCTTTACGTGCCGCATCCGCAAGTGCCTGCACACGACCATGATAAAGGTATCCATTTCTGTCAAAAACAACGGACTCCACTCCTGCGGCTTTAGCTTTCTGAGCAATCATTTCTCCAACCTTTTCGGCTTGCTCACTTTTGGGCAGTTTCTCCAATCCAAGAGATGACGCACAAGCCAAAGTATTGCCCTCCAAATCATTAATGACCTGAGCGTATATCTGCTTGTTAGAGCGGAAAACGCTAAGACGCGGTCTCTCTGCTGTTCCATTAACACTCTTGCGAATACGGAACTTTATCTTAATTCGTCTTTGTTCTTTCTTTGTTGTCATAATCATAAACTCTTAATAAAATTTACTTGGCAGCTGCTGTCTTACCAGACTTTCTACGAATAACTTCGCCCTTAAACAAGATACCCTTACCCTTATAAGGTTCAGGCTTACGGAAAGAACGAATTTTTGCACAAATCAAACCTAACAGCTGCTTGTCTGTACTTTGAAGAGTGATGACCGGACTTTGGTTTCTCTCAGACTTTGTTTCAACCTTGACCTCTTTCGGCAACTCCAAATAGATTGGGTGGGTATAGCCAAGTGAGAACTCTATAAGATTTCCTTGATTCGAAACACGGTAACCAACACCGACAAGTACAAGCTCTTTTGTGTAGCCCTCGCTAACGCCAACAACCATATTATTGATCAAAGAGCGGTACAAACCATGAAAAGCTTGTTTTTGTTTATAATCTACAGGGCTGCTCTCGTCAATTTCAAGAACAATTTGACCGTCGTTATTATTCAACTTAATAGAAGGGCTTATCTCTTGGGCAAGCTCTCCCTTGGGCCCCTTTACAGTAACGATATTACTTTTTTCATCGAAGCTAACCGTAACTCCCGATGGTATGCTAATTGGTAATTTTCCTATTCTAGACATATTCAAATCCTCCAATTAATAGATGTAGCAAAGAATCTCACCACCTATCTTTAAGTCGCGCGCTTCTTTGTCTGTCATTACACCTTGCGACGTGGATAAAATAGCGATACCCAGTCCATTAATTACTCTCGGCATGTCTTTGTATCCAGTATACATCCGTAAACCGGGAGAAGAGACGCGCTTCAAACACTTGATAGCATTTTGTTTTGATACAGGGTTATACTTCAATGCTACTTTAATAGTTCCCTGTGGTCCATCCTCAATAAACTTGTAGTTTAAGATGTAACCCTTTTCGAAGAGAATCTTTGTAATAGATTTCTTCATGTTTGACGCAGGAACCTCCACGACACGATGATGTGCCATAATCGCATTCCTCAATCTTGTCAGATAATCTGCTATTGGATCTGTCATAAATATAAAGTTTAATTAATCGGGACTACCCCGACAATATTAAAAATATCTTCCTATACAAATCAAGGTTGTTAGCGGTCCCACATGGCTAACAAGCCTTAACTATTCCGTAAAGATTCTACCAGCTTGCCTTTTTAACTCCGGGAATAAGTCCCTGTGACGCCATCTCGCGAAACTGGATACGAGAGATTCCAAATTGGCGAATGTACCCCTTTGGACGTCCCGTGATTTTGCAACGGTTGTGAAGACGAATGGGGTTCGCATTCTTTGGAATTGCCTGAAGCTTACGGGCAGCGTCATACGCCTCCGCAGGGTTTTCAGTAGTCGCGATAATCTTTTTTAAAGCCGCACGTTTCTCTGCATATCGAGCAACAAGTTTCTCACGCTTTACCTCGCGAGCTTTCATTGATTCTTTTGCCATATTACATTAATCGTTTTTAGCATTTTTAAAAGGAAGTCCGAAACCCTTCAGAAGCGCATAGCCCTCTTCGTCAGTTTTCGCAGAAGTTACAAACGTTATGTTCATACCCTGAATACGATCGATTTGATCTATATTGATTTCCGGGAAAATTATCTGCTCTGTCACGCCAAGCGTATAGTTGCCACGACCATCAAACTTAGTATTAACGCCCTTAAAGTCACGGATGCGAGGCAAGGCCACACGAACAAGTTTCTCAAGAAACTCATACATACGCTCGCGACGCAATGTAACCATGACTCCGATAGGCATTTTTTTACGAAGCTTAAAGTTTGCAATATCCTTCTTAGAATATGTAGTCACCGCTTTTTGACCGGCGATGGTACTGATCTCGTTGATAGCCACGTCGATAATCTTTTTATCTTGCGTAGCGTCACCCAGTCCCTGATTAATAACTATCTTCTCCAATACAGGTATTTGCATACTTGAGGAATAATTGAATTGCTTCTTCAGAGCAGGAGCAATCACATCCTTATATTGCTTTTTTAATTGTGCTGTATTCATTACTTAATTACCTCCCCTGATTTTTTTGCGATACGAATGACATTCTTGCCCTCATGCTTGATAGAAACACGAGTAGCCTTGCCACTCTTTGGGTCGACATGATTCAAATTAGATACATGTATTGGCGCCTCTTGCTTAATAATTCCTCCTTGAGGATACTTCGCCGATGGCTTGGTGCTTTTAGACACCATGTTGACACCTTCTACGATGGCGCGGTTATCATCAACCATAACCTTGAGCACCTTGCCGGTCTTACCCTTGTCCGCACCAGCAATGACAATCACGGTATCACCTTTTCTTATATGTAACTTACTCATTACTTTAATTTTTTATGTATTAAAGAACCTCAGGTGCTAAGGAAACCACTTTCATATTGATAGCACGCAACTCTCGAGCAACAGGACCAAAAATACGACTTCCGCGAAGCTCGCCCGCATTGTTTAACAACACGCAAGCATTGTCGTCGAAACGTATATAGGATCCATCTTGACGACGGATTTCTTTTTTTGTGCGAACAACCAAAGCTTTAGATACCGCACCCTTCTTCAAATCGCTGTTAGGAATAACGTTCTTGACAGAAACGACAATCACGTCACCAACACTCGCGTAACGGCGGCCGGTGCCTCCAAGTACACGAATGCACATGGCCTCACGCGCGCCACTGTTATCACATACTGTAAGTTTAGTTAATGCCTGTATCATAATTACTTAGCTTTTTCTACGATTTGTATTAATCTCCATCTCTTAGTACGAGAAAGAGGGCGCGTTTCCATAATTTGTACGGTATCGCCTACATGAGCTTCATTTTTCTCGTCATGAGCATGGTATTTCTTTGTCTTTTGGACAAATTTACCATAAATTGGGTGCTTCTCTTTAAACTTGGCAGCGATCACGATAGTCTTGTCCATCTTGTCGCTCACCACCACACCTTGTCTTACTTTTCTTAAATTTCTTGTTTCCATCTGTTTTTTTACTTAACAAGTTCTCTTTGACGAAGTACAGTTTTCATGCGTGCGACATCACGACGAACAGCTTTAATCTGCATCGGATTCTCAAGCGGAGTAACTTGATGGTTAAGCTTCATATTGTTCAAAGCTGCCTCGGTTTGCTCCAGCTTCTCGCGCAAGTCCTTGTCGGCGAGTTGTTTTATTTCTTCAATCTTCATAATTAAGCGTTTTTATCGTAATCACGTCTTACCACAAACTTGGTTTTAACAGGAAGTTTTTGAGCGGCAAGTCGAAGTGCCTCCTTGGCAATATCAAAACTTACGCCCTCTACTTCGAAAAGGATGCGTCCAGGGGTAACAGGCGCAACCCATCCAGCTGGGTCACCTTTACCTTTACCCATACGCACATCAGCAGGTTTGCGTGTGATTGGTTTATCCGGGAAGATACGTATCCACACTTGCCCCTCACGATTCATGTAACGGTTGACAGCTACACGCGCTGCCTCTATCTGGCGGCTATCAATCCATTTTGGCTCAAGCGTCTTGATGCCAAACGAACCGAAGACCAGTTGTGTGCCGCGGTGTGCGTTGCCTTTGTTGCCACGCCCATCTTGCGGCCTTCTATATTTTACTCTTTTCGGCTGTAACATAGTAACTTCTTCTTTTAACGGTTATTACTTCTTCTACGACCACCACGGCCTTGTCTTCCTAAGCCACGATTGCCACTCTGGCGTTCCTGAGAGAAGTTAGGCGCCAAGTCACGTTTTCCGTAAACCTCACCACGGCATATCCAAACCTTTATTCCAAGAAGACCCACTTTGGTCAACGCCTCTGTCTGGCAATAATCTATATCAGCGCGGAAAGTATGCAGAGGGGTGCGCCCTTCCTTGTACATTTCCTTCCTTGCCATTTCAGCGCCATTCAAACGTCCACTGATTTGGACCTTGATACCTTCCGCTCCAGCGCGCATTGTGTTTTGTATAGCCATTTTAATAGCGCGACGGTAAGCCATCATGTGCTCTATTTGGCTTGCTATGTTGTTAGCGACAATAGTAGCGTCAAGCTCAGGTTTCTTAACCTCGAAAATGTTGATTTGAATGTCCTTTTTATAAAGTTTCTTCAACTCTTCTTTCAGCTTGTCAACATCTTGACCACCTTTACCAA
This sequence comes from Prevotella sp. S7-1-8, assembly GCF_000758925.1. Lineage (GTDB taxonomy): Bacteria > Bacteroidota > Bacteroidia > Bacteroidales > Bacteroidaceae > Prevotella. The sequence continues at coordinate 7,788 of NZ_JRNC01000042.1, read as the reverse complement.
TAACTATACCCGGACGGGCAGTACAAATAGTAATGGTAACCAATTTCAAAGTGCGCTCAATGACAATTCGAGAAACGCTGGCTTTTTCCAAGCGTTTGTTCAAATACTTGCGGATTGTTTTATCTTCTACGATATTTTCTCCGAAGCTCTTGCCACCAAACCAATTTGAATCCCAACCACGGATAATGCCGAGGCGATTGCTTATTGGATTAACTTTCTGTCCCATTCTATTTATTCTTTTACGTCGTTAGTTTTGGCATCAACAAAGAGTGTTACGTGGTTAGAACGTTTGCGTATTCTGTAGCCACGACCTTGTGGTGCTGGTCTCATACGTTTCATTGTGACACCTTCGTCAACGAAGACCTTACTTATATAGAGTTCACCATCTTCTGCCTTGCGCTCATTCTTCGTCTCCCAGTTTGCGATGGCAGAGCGCAGCAGTTTCTCCACATCGGCAGCGGCGTGCTTCTTGGAGAATCTCAACACTCCAAGGGCCCTGTTCACTTCCATCCCACGAATCATATCCACAACGTAGCGCATCTTGCGTGGAGAGGAGGGAACACCCTTTAGCTTGGCGAAGTATTGATTTTTGCGGGCTTCTTTTAATTTTTCAGCCGCGATATGTTTTCTTGCTCCCATTATTAATTTACTTGTTTAAAAAATCTTAGTCCCCTTTACTTTTTGTTATTACCGGAGTGACCGCCAAAACGGCGGGTAGGAGAAAACTCTCCGAGCTTATGACCTACCATGTTCTCAGTAATGTAAACAGGGATAAATTTATTTCCGTTATGAACTGCAACAGTGTGACCCACGAAATCCGGGGAAATCATTGAAGCTCTAGCCCATGTCTTTACAACATTTTTCTTTCCACTCTCGTTCATCGCAAGAATTTTTTTCTCAAGAGAAACATTGATATATGGACCTTTTTTAAGTGAACGACTCATAATTTTACTCTGATTATCTTAATTACTTCTTATTAGCTCTTTCAATAATATACTTGTTTGAAAGCTTCTTTGGCGCGCGAGTCTTGAGCCCCTTTGCGTACAATCCCTTACGAGAACGAGGATGCCCACCGGATTGGCGACCTTCACCACCACCCATTGGGTGATCCACAGGGTTCATAACGACGCCACGGTTGTGCGGGCGACGTCCCAGCCAACGGGAGCGTCCTGCCTTACCAGAGCGTTCCAATCCATGGTCTGAGTTGCCAACACTACCCACGGTAGCCTTGCAAGTAGAGAGAATTAAGCGTGTCTCTCCTGAAGGAAGTTTAATGACGCAATAGGCGCCATCACGAGAAGTTAACTGAGCAAAATTACCAGCCGAACGGACAAGCAGCGCACCCTGTCCTGGACGCAACTCAATATTATGAATCACGGTACCTACAGGAATGTTAGCCAATGGCAATGCATTTCCAACCTCGGGGGCTGCCTCAGCTCCCGACATCAAAGTTGCACCCACCTTCAGCCCGTTAGGAGCAATAATGTAACGTTTTTCACCATCTGCGTAGTACAACAGAGCAATTCGGGAAGATCTGTTAGGATCATACTCGATTGTCTTAACTACAGCAGGAACACCATCTTTCTCTCGCTTGAAGTCGATAAGACGATACTTCTGTCTATGACCGCCGCCTATGTAGCGCACAGTCATCTTGCCGGTGTTGTTTCGACCACCGGTCTTACGTTTTCCGTAAACGAGAGACTTCTCTGGCACGGATGCAGTAATTTCCTCGAACGTGCCAATAACCTTGTGTCTTTGTCCCGGTGTAACCGGTTTTAATTTACGTACTGCCATTTTTTATTTATAAATTGCTGTAAAAATCTATCGTATCGCCATCTTTCAAAGTGACGATAGCTTTCTTGAACGCGTTTTTTTGGCCTTTCACAAGACCAGCTTTTGTATAGCGGCTCGAACGCTTGCCCGAGTAGCGCGCCGTGTTCACATCCAACACCGTAACATTGTACAGGCTCTCTACCTCTTTTTTTATCTCGAGTTTATTAGCTTCGGGGCGAACCAGAAAACCGTAACGGCTGGGCTGTTTGTCTGTAATCTTGGTCATCTTCTCGGTGACCAGCGGTTTGATTATAAATGCCATAATTATAGTTCTCCTCTTTACTTGTTTAAGATATTGTCGATTGTCTTCAACGAACCTTCGGCCATGACAAGGACATCTGCATTCAAAATCTTGTACGTATTGATTGCATTTGCTGTCATAACTTCTGCCTTTTGAATATTACGAGCGGACAAATATACGTTTTTATTAACTTCTGGCAAAACCACAAGCGTCTTTTTGCCATCAACTTTGAGATTTTTAGCTATATTTATGAAATCTTTAGTCTTGGGGGAGGCCAAGTCAAAATCATCCACTACAATGATCGCATTTTCTTGAGCCTTATAAGATAACGCAGATTTGCGAGCAAGAACTTTAACTTTTTTGTTAAGTTTTATACTGTAATCGCGTGGCTGTGGACCAAACACACGAGCGCCACCCACCAATACAGGGGAGTTGATATCACCGCGACGCGCACCGCCACCACCTTTTTGACGACCGAGCTTACGGGTGGAACCCGAGCGTTCACTTCTTTCCTTAGTTTTAGCAGTTCCCTGACGCTGGCCAGCAAGATACCTCTTTACATCCAAGTAAATGACGTGAACGTTAGGCTCAATCCCAAAGATAGCCTCATTCAAGGTTACCTTTCTTCCAGTCTCTTGACCGTTGATATTTAAAACACTAACTTCCATTACTTTTCAATTAAAACAGTTGAACCATTGCAACCGGCAAAAGAACCTTTCACGATAAGGAGGTTCTGCTCCGGAATTACTTTTAACACCTTGAGGTTCTGCGTGGTAACACGATCGCCTCCCATTTGGCCACCCATGCGCATGCCCTTGAAGACCTTCGCTGGATAAGAGCAGGCGCCAATAGAACCCGGTTTACGAGCGCGGTCATCTTGGCCGTGTGTGCTTTGGCCCACACCACCAAATCCGTGACGTTTAACCACTCCTTGGAAACCTTTCCCCTTGGAGGTGCCAACCACGTCAACAAAATCAGCGTCAGCAAACAGTTCCACTGTAATGGTATCGCCGAGGTTGTACTCCTCGTCAAACTTGAACTCGGCCAAGTGCTTCTTTGGTGTTGTGCCCGCCTTCTTGAAAATTCCGGCCATGGGCTTGTTGGTTCTTTTTTCCTTAGCCTCGCCAAAACCAAGCTGAACGGCTTTGTAGCCATCTTTCTCCACGGTCTTGACCTGGGTTACAACACAAGGACCAGCTTCGATAACAGTGCACGGCACATTTTTACCGTCGGCACTGAACACGGATGTCATTCCGATTTTTTTTCCAATTAATCCTGGCATTTCAATAAATGTTTATTAAAGATATAAAAATTCTTTTTTGTGTATCCTAAATTTATTAGCTGCTATCAATCGCGACGCAAACTATACCTTGATTTCCACTTCCACGCCTGACGGCAACTCAAGTTTCATCAAAGAATCCACAGTTTTGCTTGTGGCGCTGTAGATGTCTATAAGACGCTTGTAAGAAGACAGCTGGAACTGCTCGCGCGCTTTTTTGTTAACAAACGTGGAACGGTTCACGGTGTAGACGCGTTTGTGCGTTGGCAATGGAATTGGGCCACTTACAATGGCTCCCGTACTCTTGACAGCCTTTACAATTTGCTCAGCCGATTTATCAACCAACTGATGGTCATAGCTTTTCAGCTTGATACGAATTTTTTGACTCATGTGTATTGTTATTGTTATTTATATGTCAAGGAGAGCTCCGCTTAAGAGTCGTTCGCTAAGCAGTGCTCTCCTGTCTTTGTTATTTCTTTAGTTCATCCAGCACTTGCTCCGCAAGAGACTGGGACAAAGGCGCGTGATGATCGTACTCCATGGAGCTCGTGGCGCGACCAGACGTAATGGTACGCAAAGCTGTCACATAGCCAAACATCTCTGACAATGGCACCATGGCTTTGACGATACGAGCGCCGCTACGAGCCTCGTCCATGCCTTGAACCATGCCACGACGCTTGTTCAAGTCGCCAATCACATCACCCATATTCTCCTCAGGCGTCACGACCTCCACTTTCATAATAGGCTCCATCAAGACAGGGCCTGCCTTTTGGCAAACGTTTCTGAAAGCAGCGTGAGCGGCGAGCTCGAACGAGAGTTGGTCAGAGTCCACTGGGTGGAAGCTGCCATCGACAAGCGTAACTTTCATGCCTGTCATTGGGAAACCGCCGAGGATACCGTTTTTCATAGAATCCTTGAAACCTTTTTCCACGGAGGGGATAAACTCCTTAGGCACGTTACCACCTTTGACCTCGTTCACGAACTGCAAGTCGCCTTCCGTGTAATCGGGATCTTTTGGCCCCACATTGACGATGATATCGGCAAATTTACCACGGCCGCCACTTTGCTTCTTGTAAACCTCGCGCCATGCGTCGACATTCTTGGTAATGGCCTCCTTGTAGTTAACCTGTGGCTTACCTTGGTTGCACTCAACCTTGAACTCACGTTTCAAACGGTCGATGATAATATCGAGGTGAAGCTCGCCCATACCGGAGATAATAGTCTGTCCACTTTGTTCATCTGTATGAACCGTGAACGTGGGATCCTCCTCTGACAACTTGGCAAGGCCATTATCAAGCTTGGCGACATCAGCCTGGCTTTTCGGCTCCACCGCGATGGAAATCACCGTGTCAGGGAATGTCATGGATTCCAAAACGATAGGTTTGTTCTCGTCGCAAAGGGTATCACCCGTACGAATGTCCTTAAAGCCTACGCCCGCTCCGATATCGCCGGCGTCAATGCTATCCATAGGGATTTCTTGGTGAGAGTTCATTTGGAACAACCGGCTGATGCGCTCGCGTTTTCCCGTGCGTGGATTGTAAACATACGAGCCAGCCACCACTTTACCGGAGTACACGCGGAAATATACCAAACGCCCCATAAATGGGTCTGTGGCAATCTTGAACGCCAAAGCGGCCGTGGGTGCTTGCTCGCTGGGCTTGCGATCCTCTTCTTGGTCGTTTTCCGGGTTCGTGCCGATAATGTTCTCGGTGTCAAGAGGCGAGGGCAAGAACGCGCAAATATAATCAAGCAATGGCTGCACGCCTTTGTTCTTATACGAGGACCCCAACAGCATAGGCGTGCATTCCATTGCGATACATCCTTTGCGGATGGCCTTGATTAATTCTTCCTCCGTGATCGTGGAAGCGTCCTCAAGGTATTTCTCCATCAAGCCATCGTCATAGTTGGCGGCGCCCTCGAGGAGCTTGTCGCGCCACTCGGCGGCCTCGTCCGCGAGCTCTGCCGGTATATCCTCCTCGTCATATTCCGCGCCCATCGTCTCGTCGTGCCAGAGCACGGCTTTCATCTTGATAAGGTCCACCACGCCCTTGAAGTTCTCCTCCGCGCCAATTGGTATTTGAATGGCGATAGGATTTGCGCCCAAAACATCTTTCATCTGGCGCACGGTCTCGAAGAAGTCCGCGCCCGAGCGGTCCATCTTGTTAACATATCCTATACGGGGAACGTTGTATTTGTCCGCCTGGCGCCACACCGTCTCACTCTGGGGCTGAACGCCATCCGCCGCCGAATATGTGGCGACCGCGCCGTCGAGCACGCGCAAGGAGCGTTCCACCTCGGCGGTAAAGTCAACGTGACCCGGAGTGTCAATCAAGTTTATCTTGAAAGATTTGCCATTCCAGTTCCAGTTACAAGTAGTGGCAGCGGATGTTATCGTGATGCCACGCTCCTGCTCCTGCGCCATCCAGTCCATCGTAGCCGCTCCGTCATGCACCTCGCCTATTTTGTGAGTCTTGCCTGTATAGAACAGTATACGCTCGGACGTTGTTGTCTTGCCGGCATCGATGTGAGCCATAATACCGATATTGCGAGTCAAATGTAAATCGCGATTTGCCATTGTCTTATTATCCTTTAAAATACCTTGATTAGAACCGGAAGTGAGCGAACGCACGGTTGGCCTCGGCCATACGGTGCATATCCTCCTTGCGCTTGTAGGCGCCACCCTGGTTATTGTATGCGTCCATTATCTCCGCGGCCAATTTTTCAGCCATGCTCTTGCCACCGCGTTTGCGCGCGAAAGAAATCATATTCTTCATCGACACGCTCTCTTTGCGATCCGCGCGTATCTCCGTAGGAACTTGGAACGTGGCCCCACCTATACGGCGGCTCTTCACCTCCACCATAGGGGTGATATTGTCGAGCGCTTGCTTCCATATCTCAAGCGGAGACTTCTCTTCTTTTTCTGACTTTGTCTTTACAATGTCAAGAGCCTTGTAGAAAATGTCATACGAGGTGTTTTTCTTGCCATCATACATCAAGTGGTTCACAAACTTGGAGACCTTTTGGTCGCCAAACACCGGATCCGGGAGGATCACACGCTTCTTTGGTTTTGCTTTTCTCATTTCTTTATTAACTCTATTCTGCCTGGGGCTGTCATCGTTTGTTCTTCAACGCCCTCTCTCGGGCATTTACTCAACCATCTTTAACTTCTCCAGCAAAACTAAATAAAATAAACTTCTTAAAGAGCCTCGAGTCCTTGGCCGTTAAAATTTAACGATTGCCCCCGACTCTCAGCATTGATTTCTTTACTTCTTGGCTTTTGGACGCTTGGCTCCATACTTGGAACGACGCTGCGTGCGGTTTGCCACGCCCGCGGTGTCCAGAGAGCCACGCACGATGTGATAACGCACACCGGGAAGATCTTTTACACGACCACCGCGCACCAAAACGATCGAGTGCTCTTGAAGATTGTGGCCTTCTCCCGGTATATAGGAGTTCACTTCCTTCTGGTTTGTTAAACGAACACGGGCAACCTTGCGCATTGCCGAATTAGGCTTCTTAGGCGTTGTTGTGTAAACGCGGACGCAAACCCCGCGGCGCTGTGGACATCCGTCCAGGGCCGGAGACTTGCTTTGCTCCTTCAAAACGCTTCTGCCTTTACGTACCAATTGTTGAATTGTAGGCATAATTTAATTGTTTAATTTATATATTTATTATTTGAAATCAATGCATTACGGGCGAGCGAGCACTACATGCCCACTTGACATATATATACAATACACCCGTTTCGGGGTGCAAAGGTACGAAGAATACATGGAAAACTTCACCCTATTGGAAACAAAATAAAACATATCGCCTTGATTTATGATTATTTAACACAATGACAACATCATCCCTCAATCCTACAACATAACAACAGAAGCGCGAGATGGCATGCCCTTGCTTTTAAAACGCGCGTGTAAAAAAACACGACAAAACAGCTTATGAGAATGGCTTGTTTTGAAGAAAGAAGCATGACGGACGCAAACAAGCGAGAAACGAGACCATTTCGCAGATTGCAGTGTGTCAGCGCCTTACATGGATATCTATAAAATTTGCAAGACATTGACACAAGCTGACTTTACGATCAGGGGCTAATGCCGCCGCGAATGACCGCTAAAGGCACGCCGGCAAAGGCTCAATGGCCGCGCCTTTCGGTCCGAAACGCATGGCCAATAAACGCCAATGGCAAAAGATGCCGCGCGAAACAGCTGGGAAAACGCGCGGGCAAAGCGAGATGCACGTTCAAAAATTCGCTAACGGGGCACAATCAACGCCACCTGTTTTTTTGATATAAAATTGACAAAACAGTCGCGAGTCTTTCTTTGGCGGGCGATGCCTTGGCAGCAGGCTCACGTTCGCGACAATCGTCATCGCGACACGTGGGCAACGGCGACCGGCTTGCGCGGAGCATGCCGTGGCAACGGTCACGGCGGGC
>NZ_JRNC01000041.1 GCF_000758925.1 Prevotella sp. S7-1-8 | reverse complement strand
GGCGGGCGGAGCGGAAGCGAGGCCTCGAACGATGGCCACCACTACGTCGGCATTTCTAAATTATGCTTATTCCGCCATTTCGTCCCATGACATAGTCAGGCATAGAAGTTCCGTCGCGAACGAAACCGACCGCCAGCAAAGGCTCGCCTTCTTTTATTTCGGACAGTATGAAACTGTCGCCTGTCTGAAGCTGGCTGTTCTCCGACGCGACCACCTCCACCCTACGATCGATTTTCCGCAGCAGCTTTATCCTGCGGTCGGGCAACCATCGCAAACGCAAGCACCCCCCAATGGGCGTTTTTGCCAAGGCGTCATCCACATCAAACAAGAAACCGGACACCGGCCTCAAAAGCGCGAGCTGACTGTCAACATAATCGTTCCAATCCTTATAACCCACAAAAATTGCCAAGGTGGAAAGCGTGTGCAAACTGGGATTGCTCTTGTATCTCACATAGTTGCATAAACGTTTTATGGTAGAGCAGCTCAACGAATATTCCCCCTCGCTCTTAAGGCTGATCCGCAACGACAGATACTGAAAGTCAGTGGGCGTTCTTAGCGTTCGGCCCAGCTCACCCTCCACTTTCGACAGCAGCGCTGATATTAATTGGTCTTTATTCATCTCAAGCGCGAAATTACGTAAATTTTATTGCAAAATAAATATTAAACGCCATGTTTGAACCAACTTGAGCCACACGTTTCCTCATCAACACACTTCATTCTATATAACTTTGCAAAAAACAAAAAATGAGGAATATCCACACTTTCTTTGCTTGCATTTGTTGTTTGCCACGCAGATTTTATTTACCTTTGCAAACATACAACCACAAGAAAAACTCGTGCGCTCGTACGGACATTGAAGTTCAAAAAGTAGAATCTGGCAAATTCAACAAAATAACATTGACCGAAGATTTGTCTGGGCGAGTTCACACCTGCATAGGGTGTGGATTCCTCTTTCATGTTTTCTTTGTTATTGGGTTTTACCAGAGCCTTGCCTTGAGAAAGCGTGGGGTGGCGGATCATACCCGTTCTTGCATAAAAACAACACGTATAGGGCGCGACCACAGTTCTTTGCCAATTTGTTAAATTATTAACTACAACAACATTATAACATATAAATACAATGAAAAAAAAACTATTTCTTTGCATTGTCAGCTTTTGTCTCCTCGCGTTGTCAACTCACGCAAGGAAATACCCTTTTAAGATGGATCACGCTTACGAGATCCAGATGGTAAGAGTTGCCCAAGAGGGCATGAAATTCATGAAAGTATGGGGAGTGGCCGGCTCCGCAGACAAAGCTATAGACCGCGCGCTACAAGACGCCGTTGCCGCTTGCATATTCACAGGGGTGTCCTCCAACAAAGACGTGAATGGAGTTCCTGCCCTGACCAATGGCTCGACAGATTATGAGAAACACAAAAAGTTCTTCGACACTTTTTTTAAAAAAGGCGAATTTTTGCGATATGTACACAACGTGAACAAATCATATCCTTCGGGCGAGAATAACATCAACACCACGAAAGGTCGCAAAGTATGCCTCTACGTTGTGGTAATGTATGACAGATTGCGCAAGCGCCTCGAAGACGAAGGGATAATACGACGACTAAATGATTATTTCTAAATTCAAGCATATGTTTCGAAAGTATCTATTATTATTTTCTATCTTGTGCATGGTTAGCAACCTTCATGCACAATCGTCTACCGTTGAGCCACTGCCTGGAACAAAGGCCATGAAACCAATCATCATGGTAGTTCCTGAAAAAGCATGGTGCATCAATCATGGATTTACGCGTGACGACGACCCAAACTCGCCTGATTACGAGAAAGCCTTGCGCGATGATGACGTGCTAAATGTCATTACAAAAATGGGAGCGATCATGCAAGAGCGCGGCTATCCTCTAAAGAACTTAAGCAGCGCCCTCGACGAATTGAAAAACGAAGAGGCGATGGACATGGCACTTGTTTCCAAGAATGATGGCGAGATTATGGAAAACGATTTAGACAAGCTCACAAGGGTGGCGCAGGCTGACATACTTGTAAACATCGCTTTCACGCGCACCAACTACGGACCTCGCGACATGATTGAGTTTCGAGTAACTTCCATAGACGCGGCGACAAACAAGCAAATTGGAGGAGAAACCGGCCACAGTTCCGCGTCAGGCGCGCCAATCACAAGTCTCCTCAACGAGTCTGTGTTAGGCTTCATCGACCAGTTTTCCTCAAGCATCCTGCGCTATTTTGATGATGTCATCACAAATGGCCGAGAGGGTTCTGTAGTTTTCAAGATAGCGCAAGACTGCCCTTTGAACTTTGAGTCAGAAATCACGCTGAACGGCGAAACAGGAGAATTGAACGAGGCAATAGACTATTGGATGAACGAAAAAACCATCAATGGCGCCTTCACGCAAAATGGGAAGACACGCACCAGATTATCCTATGAGCAAGTTCGTTTCCCACTATTCGGCAAAGGGAAATTTGGAGGAAAGCAGAAAGCGATAAACATGGAAGGCTTTATCAAGCCCATTACCACGTTTCTTTCACAATTTGGCCTTTCTGTAGCGACGACACCTGTCGGCATTGGGAAAGTTTATGTTGTCTTGGGCAAAAAGTGAACCATTTTGACGCCCAGTTGCCATTATGAAAAAAACAATCACAATAGATAGTATGAAAAAAATAATTACAATAATGTTATGTTGCTCTTGGTTCTTTGGAGCCTTAGCCCAAAGCGTAGATAAGATGGGGATGATTTCCTTAAGACCTTATTTACCCCAAGAAAGTGAACTTGGAACACAAGCCGCTGCCATGATGACAACAAAATTAAACCTGATAGCTTCGGCCAATGGGATGTCTGGAGAGGGAGCTGACAATCGTTTCATTATCACAGCCCACTTACAGGAAGTGAAAAGCGGCAAGACACAAACCATTCCCTTGAAATATGCCACAAGGATGATGGTTGGGATATTTGTCGGTGATGGCATCAACGGCACTCTATTCTCACAACATGCCATAGAAGTAAATGGCATTGGCAACGACAAAGAAGACGCCATCATGTCAGCCATCAGAAAAATAAATGTCTACGACCCACAATTAGTCAAGGCCGTTGAGCGTGGAAAAGCGAGGATTGTAAGATATTATGACCAAATGGCCCCCAACCTGTTGAGAACGGCGCGGTCCGCGGCAGCGGCAGGCCACTACGACGAGGCCATAAACATTTTGTTTACGATCCCCTCTGTTTGCAAAGATTACGCTACGGCTCAAGATCTATTGGCAAAATACGGCGAGACGTTGTTGGAAGAACAGAACATGTCTCTCATCAGGAACGCATGGGCGGCTTGGAGCGCAAATCCGACAAAAGAAGGAGCCGAAGCCGCGATAGGGCAATTAGACAAGCTATCTTTGCCGTCGCCCAAGGTTCAAAGTGAATATAAAAAACTAACCACAGAAATATCCACGAGGTTGAAAGAGTTGAGCGACAGACGTTTCAGATTAGATGTCAAGCGACAGCAAGACGCACATGCCTTACGACTGGCCACCATTCGGTCGGCGGCTTCTGTTGCCAGGGCCTATGCCGCAAGCAGGCCCCAAGTGGTGTACCAACTGGGATGGTGGTAACCGTTTTAAATTTTAAATAGCATCAATTATGAAATGGGAAAAAAAATGCATGCTCTTCGTAGCGATAGCGATATTTGCGTCATGTTCAAAAGAAGAAAACATGGACGTGTTTGTTGGAAGTTATGACAAAAAAACTGATAAGTACACAGAACTATTAAATGAACTTTACAAGAACCCGGAATCGTTGGCATACCCAACAGCTTTAAATCCAGAAGATGACTATTACAAAAAATTGAATGACATTGTACCGTCTGGAACCATCGACGAGCAAGAATATGTAGACCTCGGTTTGTCTGTCAGGTGGGCAATGTATAATGTCGGAGCAAAGGAAGGCGGCAAAACAGAGGATTTCAACACTTACCTGGAGGCCGCAATGAAAGACTATTTGGTAATGCCTGAAAGCAAGCTGAAACAGTACGTCCGGAAAAAATCAAATAAATTTCCATACGTCTTGAAATTTAAGGAATACGAACATTCGATAAAATCATCAACAGAATCAGAAACAGATTTCATTATATATGAGAAAATCAAGGATAACGCTGAATTAGTAAAAAAAGCCTATAATAAAGCGGTCCATGATTATTACGAGAACTCACCCTTCTTAAAATTTATGACTGGTGTCGGGCTACATTGGGCAAACATAGATTCGTATGCCTATTATAAAGATTACAATGATCTGCCGAAAAATATCAGTGGCAGTAAAAAGTATGATTTAGCCACACAGCTACATGGTCCACATTGGCGCACGCCAACCATAGCTGAAATAAAAGAATTGATGACAAAATGCAAATGGGAAGAATATAATGAACACAGAATTCATGGCTATATCATCACCGGCCCATCTGGAAAAAAAATCTTCTTGCCCAGAGATACTGAAAACCGTCTCCTAAATCAAGATCCAAGCATCTATATGACCTCTGAAACTGACGGCTCATGGCAGGGCTATGGCTATGGTATCAATCTTTATGCCTTGGACATTAAAGATAAGCGGATAGGCACCTGTCTTTCTAGATACTTATACTCCATTAGACCTGTCTGCGACAAACAATAACAAGATTAGCGATGAAAAAATATTTTATACTAATGGTCATGGCGTTCCTTGCCGTAAACGCGACCGCAAAAGAACGCCCCTTCTATAATTCAAAGTGCAATATAGTTGGAATAAGTGGAGCCTTTGGAGTATTTGCGAATATACCAGTAAATAAATATTATTACAATGACATTGGAGACATCGAAATTCCCCCCATAAACTGTGAAAAAGAAGAAGACATAGAAAGATGGCTGAACAAACAGCAAATAGGCAAAAAGGTTCTTGACTATCTCTTTAGTTATCACGGTTACTCTTTGTCCGAAACCCTATTGAAAAAGAGGGCGCTCAACAATATTCAACAGAACGATGAAGAGCGCGCCAGCATTGGCGTTATAGACAAAGAAACCATACTAAAAGAAGATGTCGTACCCATCCTAAAGCATAATTATATTTATCTTGAGAAATCGGGAAAATGGATGGTTTTCAAAGTTGACATCACTGATGACATCATCGACATGGTGTATCGCAACTGGACGAAAAATGACGCATACAATCAAATTGCAGTCCCCGTTAAATTTATTAAAAGTGGCAAGATATACAAATCCCCCCTGAAAACATTCCGAAAAATATCCAAGAAAGTTCCAGAGTTGGCTTTTTTCGGACAAGTTACAGGCAGGCATCCCTTTACCACCAACATAGGGAGTGCCCATGGCATAAAGAACTCTGACAGGATGATAATCTATCGCGCCAAAGAACGTAACGGGAAAATGTACTCAACAAGAGTTTCCACCGCAAGAGCTTGCGATGTCAAAGACAGCACTGCCCGCCTATACACTTTCGCAGGAGGTCAAGCCTCGTATAAAAAAGGAGACGTGGTATTGTTGAGTCCAAACGAAAATAGCAGCGTATCCTTTACCGGCAACATGATGAATCATTCCTATGGATTAAATATTACATACGACAACCGCATACACCTAAGTAAAGCTGGTGTGTCAAGCTACATGATGTCTATGATTGGAGTAGGCCTCTATGAGCATTTCCAAGACCGGTTGTACGCTGTTGAAAACGAATGGCCCTATTACAGTCCTGTCATTATAAACGTTGGCCTTGGTTATGGCTTGGGGTTTCAGATGCTACATTCCATGGAGATAGTTCCATATTTTCTTGCGCAATATGAACTAAATTTGTTTGGACCCTATAAGCAAATATTCACTTACGAAAATGAAAACTATGACAAGAACAAAGAATTGCTCACAGCCCATGCGGTAAGAGTCCCTCTTGGTGTTAAATTAAATGTCAACTTGATTTATCCTTTACAGTTGGTCGTAGGTGGAGAATACATCTTCAACTTTCATTTTTCGGATGATGGCATGGCAAAAAATGGTGAAAATTCTCAAGAGGAAATTCAAACCCCGACAGAAGATTTCTTTTTCAAGCCTACTGGATACAAGCGAGACGGTATAAATCTGTATGTTGGCCTTCGCTTTAACATGTAGTTACCCATTGAAGCATTAAGCTGCCAACCATAATAAACGGTTCAAATTCTTAACCTTTCGCACACATGCGCGCACCCTTTTTAAGGGTGCGCGCTGTTAACAACCATGACAACGATATGCAAGCGTGACTTGTGGGACAACAACAGCTTAACGCGATAGGCTCCCTCTTACCACTTGCCACCCAAAGCGTTTTGCCACTGTGATAAGCAATCGGGGTCTTGGAAAAAAGCTATTCGTCCTTTTTCTGAGTAGGTATCGGCAATGTCGAGAATGCTGTTAAAATTTGGAGCGTTGGCATCAAGGATTTTCAACAAAGCCTTGCGATTACTCTCTCGCATGAGTTTGCGTTCACGTTTCACTACCGTTACACCAAAATTCAATCGCTCTTTGTCTGTCTTTAGTTGATGATAGGCGGTTCTGTCCCACTCAAGGCTTTGCTTCATGATTTCAAACGCACGCTGCTTGGAATCCTCCATAAATCGCGTATATTGCTCATTGGAGAGTTGTTGCCTGCTATTGGGTGTTTGCGACGATTCCACGCGCGACACGCGTGACCGATCACGATTGCTTGCGAGGTCGTCTCGAAAAACAGCTATACCTTTACCATTTGCCTTCGGCATATTCGCGTGAGCTGTCGAGACATTGTCCGCAGCCACCGTCACCGGACGGTTGACGCTGCCCGCCTGTTCGACTTGCAGAGCCGTTGGCGTTATGGCTGACGGCGCATTTGCGACGTGTTGTAGATAGATGAGCAAAACGCCAAAGACGACCGCGGCCAATCCAGCTCCCACCAATCCATATACCACAAAGTGTCTCGAGCTTGTTTGTTCAGGCCAATGGATTTCCGAAAGACGGTCGTAACGTTTTGTACGGTCATACTGTATACAGTTGTTGATGATAGGCAGGTATTTCTTTTGATAACCGAAACACGTGGTTAATTCGTCCAACAACTTTCCAAAAGAATAGACATCCGCCCGGCCATCCAATCCCTCGATACCGTTGGCCTGTTCTGGAGCGATGTAGTTGACAGTTCCTGCCGGACTCTTAAGGATGGCATAATCGTCAGTGTCCGCAAGCCCAAAGTCTATCAACTTCGCGTTCCTGCCATTGGTAGTTACCATGATGTTCTCGGGTTTCAGGTCTCTGTGCACAATTTGATTGTCGTGCAGGTAGTCCAAAGCCTCGCCTATCTGTCTCATCATCCCTGCCAATGATTTCTCGTCCCATCTCTCCGATGCCATAACTTGCCTAAGGTTCTTTCCCCTGACGTATTCTTGGACTATGCAAAGGCCAACGCCATCCACCTCCTCCATCCCTATAGTTTGAGCTATATGCGGATGCGAAAGTTGGTAGGCTATTTCAAACTCTTTACGAAGCATGGACACGATATGAGCGTCTTTTTGACACGCAGGTTTCAGGCCTTTGAGAAGAAACCATTTTCCAAGGCGTTCCGCCCTGTATAAAACAAACAACTTGCCGCCGCTCTCGGCCAAAGGCTTTATATTTGTAAATGACGATGACAAAAACTCTCTATTATCGTATATGAAACCGGAATTAGGGTAAACATCATTCATCTTCAATTTGTTCAGTGGTTAAACAATACCGCCACGGAGTTCCACGAACCTTACGGCATGGACCGCTCGTTGTCTTTATGGCTGTCAATCCGCTTGATGACACGCGGTCTGTGGAGCTTCGCCACCAATGGCACATTTTCGATAAACACGTTGCTTGTGTCAAGCCCTAACGCTCGCGGCATGCTCTGTCTCAAATGGGGTGTTATGGAGCATGGCTCCAAAACGGGACGTTCTTACGAGAAGAAGAAGTTGAGAGCCGTATAAACCCCATTGATGATGACAAAGATAAAGTTGCGTGGAATATGGCGTTTCCTTGGTGAGGGAATTTCCATAAGCAAGTGCAAAGTTATATTATTTTTGTAACAATCATATCACTTGGGTTTACAAATTCGTTTTTCCCTCTTGTCCTGTCATTTAATTCCCATGCCATCCACTTGGTATATATTTTTGTTCCAAGCCGGAGAGCTTCCCTGACATTGTTCCTTGGCATGCGAAGACCTCGACCTCCAGAACGGCCGCGCAAGGGTCACGCACTCCCTTGGCATTAGATTTACGCGACGCTCACGTGAGGCTCATGTTTTTTTAGACACGGCAAGATTTATGCTCATAATTGGAAATAGCCATCATTTGAAGAGCGCATTGAGTTTAGCTAACCATCCACGAAATAAACGAGCACATTGTTTGGAGGGCCAAAATCTTTTACATACCTTTGCAAGGTAACGGAAAGTGCGTTGCTTAAATCATTAGAACACAAACAAAAACTTACAAAATCATGGAAGAAAACAGTAACGAGCAGGTAAAAATAGAATTGAAATCCGAGGCCGCATCGGGCGAATATTCCAACTTGGTAATGATCAACCACTCCTCCAGCGAGTTTATCATAGACTTTGCCCACATGCTGCCCATCGCTCCTCCGCAAATCTTTAGCCGGGTCATCATGGCGCCCGAGCACACCAAACGATTGTTATTCGCCCTGCAAGAGAATGTTGCCCGCTATGAAAAGGAGTTTGGCGAAATTAAGATTCCGCAGGCCCCCATGCCCGCCAATGGTGACACCATCGCTCCCTTTGGAACAGGAAAGGCATAACGTTCCGTTGGGGCAAGACCTGTCGCGGCGAGTGTGCCAGGCCTTCATATTTGTCCTACAGTCTTGCTTACACATGCCCAACAGCCTTTAACGACATATCTTGAGTTGAGAGAAATCTCAACAGGAATTTGAAACCAACAAGATAAAATTTAGGGTTTAATGCCGGCATAAACATTTGTCCTGCATGCCAATGGCGCCGCAGGATGATTTTTATATGAGATATGACACGCACAAGCAATGCCACAGCCACGCCACTTTCACAAGTTATCAATTAGAGCAGTGGCTTGTTTTTGTAACCAACGATGCTTTCCGACGTAAAAACATCTACTATCTGTTGTCATTATAAAATAAAACATATATCTTTGCCACGTCTAACTCCCTAAGCGATTTAGCGTTATCAACAAACATACGCTACAATTGTGGAAAGCATTTTCAGGCCTTTCTCCCATACAGAAGCGTTCGTATCATCCAATGATTTAATCATTGCGATTGTAAATAACTATCTTACATTCAAATCTATAAAATAACCAAAAAAACATGAACACAAAATTGATAGGGACCGCGGCGGTCATACCCGCGATCGTAAACGCCAACGCCGCCGACCAAACCAAAATCAACAAGGCAAACCATACGGACCGACCGAACGTGGTTGTCATATTGGCAGACGATTTGGGATATGGCGACTTGCAGTGCTATGGGGCGCGCAGGGTAAGCACACCCAACGTGGACCGCTTGGCGCAAAGCGGCATACGCTTCACGGACGCGCATGCCATCGCGGCCACCAGCACACCCTCTCGCTACTCCCTCCTTACCGGCGAATATGCTTGGCGACGAGAAGACACCGACATTGCGGCGGGCAACGCCGGCATGATTATACGTCCCGGACAATTCACCATGGCAGACATGTTCAAGAGCAAGGGCTATACCACTTGCGCCATAGGCAAGTGGCATTTGGGACTTGGAGACCAAACAGGCGGCCAAGACTGGAACGCCCCATTGGCACAGTCGCTTGGCGACTTGGGCTTCGATTACCATTACATCATGGCCGCCACGGCCGACCGTGTGCCTTGCGTGTTCATCGAGAATGGACAGGTGGCCAACTACGACCCAAACGAGCCCATCGTGGTGGACTATGAAAAGCCCATCCCCGGCGAGCCTACGGCCGAAAACAATCCCGAACTGCTGTACAACCTCAAATCAAGCCACGGTCACAACATGGCCATCGTGAATGGCATTGGCCGAATAGGCTACATGAAAGGTGGCGGAAAAGCCCTGTGGAAAGACGAGAACATCGCCGACTCCATCACCGACCGCGCCGTGCGCTTCATACGCGAAAACCGAGACCATCCGTTCTTCATGTATTTCGCGACCAATGATGTGCACGTGCCACGTTTCCCCCATGAGAGGTTCAGGGGCAAAAATCCTATGGGGCTGCGTGGCGATGCCATCGCGCAATTCGATTGGTCGGTGGGAAAGATCATGGAGGCCCTGCGCGAGATGGGCTTGTCAGACAACACGCTTGTCATTCTGACCAGTGACAACGGCCCCGTGATAGACGACGGCTACCAAGACTTGGCTGACGAGAAATTAGGGGATCACAAACCTGCGGGACCATTCCGCGGAACAAAATACAGTGCTTTCGAAGGTGGAACGGCCGTTCCATTCATTGTGAGTTGGCCAAGCAAGATTGCGGCGGGGCAACGGTCTAACGCGCTCGTGAGCCAAATAGACTTGCTGGGATCGATGGCTGGCATGCTCAACGCGCGATTGCCCAAAGGCAGCGCTCCCGACAGCGAGAACGCCATTAATGTGATAATGGGTATCGACAAGGTGGGCCGACAGTATGTCATTGAGCAATCGTTAACCCACGTGCTATCGGTGCGAACACCACAATGGAAATACATAGAGCCCAACGACGGCGAGCCGTCCATAGAATGGGCGCCCAAGGTCGAGACCGGAAACTACCCTGCCCCACAGCTCTACAACATGAGAGACGAGCTGTACGAACGCAAAAACGTGGCTGACAAATATCCCGAGCAGGCCGCGCGATTAGCCAACATCCTACAAATTGAGCGCAACAAGTTTAACAGCCTATCCACACGTTGACCATTCAACGCCCGCCACGCCCCTTGGCTTGCACAACAGCCTCATCCCGGGTTGGCGTGGCGTTGGGCGCTATCTCTATAAAAAAAACGGGACAAACAGTTCCGCTTGGACCGTCCGCGCGGGCGCGCTCATTGTCGAGTGACAAACAGCCTGACGCTATCCGCGCGCACCCGGGCCTTGAGCCACTTCCGCAATCGCGCCGTTTCGGCAAAGCCGAGATTTTTTTTACAGCCGGCGACAGCCACTACATAGTGGCGCGCGCTTGCGGAGTCCATGCTGTTTTCTACCGCCAACGACAAGCTGAGCGTACGGATGGAGGGCCACAAAGTGTTGATTTCGCCTTTCAATTCAATGGGCATGTTTTCATAGAATGTGTAACCATCCACCATCCTTTGCAACTCATCCATCTCCGCCGACTGCTCCATCAGTTTTTTGTTGGCAGCGTCGCCGCCGGCAGTCGCCCCATGCAGCTTGCTCATCAGCGCGCTGTCCGAGAGCGAGCCTTGTATGACGTTGAGTTTGTAATGTGACAAATGATATAGCTCCATGCGTTTGGCAGCCACGTCTATGGTCTTTGGGCTGATGTGTCGTCCCACGGCCACAATGTCAAGCGTTTGCCGTTCCTCATCCAAGTCGTGCGAGACAATCTGCGTGCCCTTGCCGTCCAGCTCCGCCTTTACAAACCTTTCCGCGTTGCTCTCCGCCATACTGTGCCTCACGATGCCTATTGTCATATAAGCGGCGGGCACCATCGTGAGCGACACGATGACGACAATATAAATCCTGACTTTTCTCAAGCGTTTGGCATCCACGAATTCCTTGCGTCTAAACCTCAACATGCGAATGCCAAGAAAGGTCGCGGCGCAGATAAATACAGAGTTGATGAAATAAAGATAGAACGCACCGATAAAAAAAGAGAAATTGCCAATGGCAATGCCATAGCCGGCGGTGCAAAGTGGGGGCATCAACGCAGTGGCGATGGCCACGCCCGGAATGACGTTACCTTTGCCCTTGGTGCACAAAGCTATGATGCCAGCCGCGCCGCCGCAAATGGCTATCAACACGTCGTAAAGCGTGGGCGAGGTGCGAGCCAAAAGCTCGGATTGGGCCTCGGTGATAGGACTCAGGCTAAAATAAAGCGTGGCGGAGAGCACGCTGATAGCCGTTGATATGGCAAAATTTTTGAACGATTGCTTCACCAATTCAAAATCGGTGATGCCCACGCTGGCCCCGATGCCGACGATGGGGCCCATCAATGGCGAGATGAGCATGGCGCCGATGATGACAGCCGTAGAGTTGACGTTAAGGCCCAAAGACGCCACCAAGATGGAAAAGATGAGCACCCACAGGTTGGACCCATGGAATATAACGTCATCGCGAATCTGTTTAATGGTATCTTTTTCGCTCTCTTTATCTGGCAAAGCGTTGAAATAACCCTTCACCACCTTCCACAATGTTTCTTTCTTTTCTTCCATAATCGCATTTTGATGCCAAAGATACTATATTTTCCACAATAGCAAGGCAATAAACAGGTAAATATCTTTTTTTCCCTCAAAAGAGCTTTGTTATATGTTTTAGCATGGCTGTAGGGCACATGCTACACCACCTATGGTCAGTGGCCAAGGTCAAAACACTGTCCTGCTCTCCCAGCGACCGCCGCGTCTCACAAGATGATGGCTCCCCAAAGGCCAGGCATGTGGCAGCTAATAAACAAAAGACATCCGCGACACCCCCATGAAAGAGCGTCGCGGAAGCGTAAGATTAGCCCAAGGGCGCGGTTTGTCGCGATAAACGCTATTTAATCTCGTGCCACCCCTCGTTTTGTTCTATCCCGTGGTATCTCACCTCCGACCAAGGTATGGGATAGTAATATTGGTAAGCCCTGAACACCCGTTCGGCCGCTTGGCTCTTCAGGTCACTCACCGTGTAGGTGGTCTCGCCGTCTGCCGTCTTCACGATCTTCACGCCCCTCAAGGGGTTTGTGGAGCCATTCAACTTGTCAAACGCTGTTCCCAATCGAAAGTAATCCCAATATATGGATTCCTCGAAAGCCAGTTCCACGCGACGCTCATGAAGTATCTGCTCGAGCGTTATGGAGGGCAAGGCGTCCATGTGCACCCTGTTTCTAACCTTGTTGACAGCCTCCAAAGCCTTGTCGGCATTGCCCACGCGGTATTGAGCCTCCGCGTAATCGAGCAGCGCCTCCGCGTACCTCCAAATGATGTAGTGCTGCTTGCTGCCATATTTGCTGTCGCCAAAAAGCTCTGTTTTGGGGTCAAGAAACTTGCGCATATAGTATCCCGTGCGTGTCACGGCGGCGTTACGGCTGGTGCCATACTTCGTGAGGTCCGCGCCGGGCGTCTCCTTTCCGTTCTCCATGGTGTAATGTATCTCAAACTCATGCTTGTTGTACGTGGAGCCATCATAAGCGATGTTAGCGTAAAAGCGATAGTCACGGTTGTCGTACGGATGCCGCGCGTCATAGGTTTTGCCATCCCTCATGCCATATTCGTCCACGTGATTTTGCGTGGGAACATAGGCGCAACTTATTCCGGCGAAGAATGGCGAGGCGGCGTCCTCGTCGAGACGGTGCCCGAAATCATCAACAATGCCGTCAGCGCTGTGCTGCACCTCGTATATAGACTCGGGGCTGTTGTGAAGCCGGAAAATGGCGTTGTAGCTCTCGGCTATCTCGCTTTGGGTGTTGCCTTTCACCGGAACCAATGAGTAACGCCCCAAGCTCATCAACTCCTCATAAGCCTTGACGGCGTTTTGCATCATCTCTTTGGAACGGTCAGACGTGAAGCCGTATATGGCTTTTGCCTTGTTCTGAAACGCCGGCGACCCTACCCAGAAGTACGCTTTGGCCTTGAGCATGATGGCCGCGCCCTTTGTCACGCGTCCCACGTTCTCCGGATCGTTTCTCACAGCGAGCAGGCTTGCGGCCTTGTCGGCCTCCGACGCGATGTAATTCACCATCTCCTCGTATGAGGAACGCTTAAATTTTCGATGGTCATTCAGTGGGTCGTACAAGTTTTCGATAAGCATTGGCGCGCCAAAACGGCGAAGCAGTTGGTAGTAATACCATCCCCTGAAGAAGTGGGCCTCGCCCAAAATACGGTTTTTGTGTGGTCCGTCAGCAATTTCGTTTGCGTTGGCCAGCAACCTGTTGATATGCTGTATCATTTCGTAGTATTTGCCCCATTCGTTTGAGCCCACCGAGATGATAGCTTCTTCTTCGCCGGCCACTTCCTCGGCGAAGATAGTGCGGCTCCACTCTGCGCGCGAGTAGGTTATTTGGTCGGTGTACCATCCTGTGTACGGTTTAGACATATAGCGCAAGAACCAACTTGTGGACATCATTGTGCCGAAGCCGTTGCTAAGGTTGTGATACCACACCAAGCTGTACTCGTCCAACAGGTTGGGACTTTTCCAAATGCTCGGCTCGGCAAGTTTATCGACAGGCGCGTCTTTAAACAGGTCGTCGCAACCTGTTGTCGCGAAGGTGAGCGACAAAGAGGCAAGGGCTGTCAATATATATTTACTAATTCTGTTCATGATCATAAGTTTGTGTATTTCTTGTTTAGAAACCGATATTCGCATTGATGCCATAAGTGCGCTGGATGGGGTATCCTCGCATAGACTCGGGGTCCATGTACTTGAGCTTGCTCCATGTATGTAGGTTGCCACCCATCAACGATACGCTGAGCGATGACAGTTTGAGTTTGCTCAAGACAGAGGAGGGCAACGAGTAGCCGACGCTGACAGACTTCAAGCGCACAAAACTGTTGTCTCGCACCCAGAACGACGATTTCTTGCGGTTGTTGTCCCTTGCCGTTGCCAACTTGACGCGTGGGAACGACGCATCGCGGTTCTCGGGAGTCCAGCAATCCGTGAGGTGGTAATCCTGGAACTTCGGCAAGCTGTTGTTTTCCAACGAGTACATCTCGCTTACATATTGCTTGAAGCCGGCCACCCCTTGGAACATGACGCTTACGAAAAACCCTTTGTAGCTCGCGCCCAAACGCAAACTTCCGGTGAAATCGGGAAATTGAGAGTCCCGGAAAGGTTTCAAGTCTTTTTCATCCAACACGCCATCGCCGTTCTGGTCCTTGTATTTGATGTCGCCGGGCTTAATGGTTTTGTTTTTGCCTTTGTACGATCCGTCTTGGTTTAGTTTCCAATTGTCTATCTCTTCTTGGGTTTGGAACAGGCCTAACGATTCGTACATCCATGTGGTTCCGGTGCTTTGGCCCTTTCTACGCATGTTCTCCAACTGGTTTGACTCGTCTCCCCAGTCCATCACCTTGTCGCGTCCTAATGACAACGTGAGCGCGGCGTCATACCTGAACTTGTTGACGCTGTTCCTGTGCGTGAGCGTCAGGTCCCATCCCCAAGCCTTCAGCTTGCCAAAATTCATCAACGGCACGCTACCGTTGGTGCCGGTGGATGCGGGATACAGATAGTCGGGAGCGGGTGTCAACATATCCGTGCGGTAACGAACGTAATATTCGTAAGTGAGACCAAACCTGTTATCCCAAAACCCAAGGTCCACGCCCACGTTGTAATCGCGGCTTTTTTCCCATGACAGCCGCGTGTTGGGATAGTGCCCTGTGGCCACGATGACCGCAGGTTTGAACACGCCACCGACGTTGTAGCCATAAGCGGGCGAATAGATATATTTGAGCAAGTATGAGTAATCTTGCACGCTCCCATCACGCCCCAGCAATCCGGTGGACAAGCGAAACTTGACATTGCTCAACACTTTCTGCTTCCAATTCTTGAAAAATTCTTCGTTGGAGAGAATCCATGAAGCCGAGACAGTGGGGAAAAACGCCCAACGATGGTCCGGGTGGAATTTCGCGGAGCCATCCATGCGGAAGCTGAACTCCGCGAAATAACGGTTCGAGAAACCGTAGGTGGCGCGTCCAATCAACGACGCGCGCTGCACCTCGCTGTCTGCCCCATGCAATGTTCCCGTATTGGTCGAGCCGAGAACCTCCGGGTACAAGCCCGGCAAATCGTTGTTGGTTCCATCCATAGACTTGCGCTTATAAGATTGGTAGTTGGCCACTAACAATCCCGTGACATGGTGTCTGCCACCAAACGTGCGGTCGTAATTGGCCCCAAACTCTATCAAGGCGTTGTCAACAAACTGGGTACCCTGATATACACGTATCTTGGCTTTAGGATAAATGGTGGTCTTGTCCACCGTTGTCTCCTTGGTTTTTTCGTTGTACAAATACAGCGTCACGGGGTTGTCGTAGTTCTTGTTCAACGAGCTGTTGTTGTCAACGGTCACCCTGCCGTAGACAGACAGGCCTTTAACCCAAGGCAATTCCCACTTCAGGTTGGCCGTGACGGTGTTCATCTTGGTCGCCATTTGCTTATAGCCTCCCAGCCCGCGCACCGATATCAATGGGTTGGTATGGCCTATACTCGCCAAGTCGCCATTGTCGTAGACAAACGTTTGGGTCGGGGCGTAGCTGTACGCCGCGTCGATGGTGGTGTAGCTGGTGTTCTTGTACTCTGACCTGACGCCGCTCATGTCGAGAGAGAGGGTCAATCCTTTGGCCAACGTGGCGTCGAGCTTGGCGGCATAGTTGAAACGGTCGCGCCCAACGCCGCTGTACAGTCCCACCGTGTTGGTGTAGGCACCGGAAATGTAATACCTCACAAACTTGTTGCCGCCGGAGATGGAGACGGCGTGCGTCGTGGACGTGCCATGCGATTTCAGGTAGTCGAGCAAGTTGGTGTCGGCGTACTTGTTGGGCATGGATTGTGTCCTGATCAGCTCCAATTCCTCCTCCGTGTATGGCTGGGCGTTTCTCGCGCCCTCCACCGCCTTGTTGTATAGCTTGGCGAACTCGTAGCTCTTCAGGAAGTGAGGAAACTGCGTGGCCTCTTGGATATTGAACTGCCCACGATAGTTCACGCGCACCTTGGAGTCGCCGGTGGCGCGCTTTGTCTTGACGAGTATTACGCCATTGGCGGCGCGCACGCCATAGACGGCGGCCGCTGCGGCGTCCTTGAGGATGGAGATACTCTCTATGTCGTCAGGGTTGAGGTCTGAAAGGCGTTGCTCGCCATCCGTGGTGTTCTCCGAGAAGCGCGGTATGCCGTCTATGACCAGCAATGGCGAGCTTACCGCTCCCGACATGGCGCGAATGCGTATGGAAGCCTCCCGGGCCGCTCCCGGGTCGCCGGAGAGCGACATCACTTGCAAGCCGGCCACCTGGCCGTTCAGGGCTTGGTCAAGGTTGGGGGTGGGCATGCGCAAGAGGTCCTCTCCCTTCACCGTCTCGATGGAGCTGGTCAGGGCCGACTTTTTCTGCGTTCCATAGCCCACCACGACAAGCTCGTCCAAGTTTTGGGCGTCTTCTTTCATCTTGATCTTCATGAGCTTGCCAAGAATGGCCCGCGCTATCGCCTCTTTGTAACCCAAATAAGACACGACGATGCTGTTCTTGCCCTTGGGCATCACTATCCTGAAGTTGCCGTCCTTGTCGGTGATCACGCCGGTTTTCTCTCCCTGCGCCCTCACCGTCGCCCCTATGATGGGCTCGCCCGATGAGTCCACGACTTTTCCGGACACGGTTATGTCCTGTGCCAACGCGGGCATGGAGCGCAAAACCGCCAACAGCAACGCTAAAAGAAAGGATTTTCTCATAACCTTAGTTTTTTAACAGTTTCTCTATTTGCATTATTTGGTATTCGTAATAATTGCGCGTCTTCGCGTCTCCCGTCGCCCTTTTCCGCTTGTAGAGCGCCACCACTTTTTTCAGCTGGTTGAGCATGAGCGGCTCCAGCAGGTTGGCCGACAAGGCTGGCAGGCCGTAGTTGATGCGCATGAAAGAGTGTTCCGGTCCCATGTGGCTGCATGGCAGGCCAGGCAGGCAAGCGTCAGGGTCCAAATCGTCTTGGAGCAATGACAGCCCTCTCTTTTTGGAAGCGTCGCCGCCCAATCCCGCGCTCTTCTTGAAGAGCGATATGATGGAAGCCTGCAAATTGATGTCCGACTCGCTCAGCGCCCTGCCCTTCAATGTGTTTTGGAATATCTCATTGAAAGCGTCGTTCATATATTGACCAAGGCTGTAGTTCTTGGCCGGGTTTACCTTGTAGCCCTCGTTAACCCTGAACAATGTGGTCGCGCCATAGATGCCGCCGGCCAACGATTTTTGCAATCTCATGTTCACGGTGGAGGGCAAGTCCAATTTGGCCAACAGCGATTGCGGCGACAACCACGAGTTGTACGTGAGCGCTTGGTTCACCAACCACTTCATGGCCTTGCGCTGTGTAGCCTTGTCAACGTAGGTCTTGGCGCCTTTTTGGTTGTCGCCTTGCCTGATCTCGTGGTAACAAACGCCACCGAGATATGGTATGACATGATGCAGGTGCCTTGAGTATTGTGCCACCACCTCCTTGTACATGTCGGTCATGTCGTCATAGCTCTTTCCTTTCTCAAAGGTCCATTTCTCAAGGTTTCTCACGATAATCTTCAAGTTGCTGATGGCGTAATTGCCAGCCTTGATATGGTCATTGCCCAAGTCTTCCGACTGTGCGGTGGGGTCCACGGTGCCCATGAACTGCTGGGCGCCAAACTCAAACATGGGGTTTCCCTTCTTGGCGTCTATCCAAGCGTCCAGCGTTTTTTTCTCCGCCTCCGGCGTGTCGGCGTCTTTTATCAACCGGTATCCCCAGTTGATGGCATAGATATCCGCCACGCCCAGCACGGGCGGGGTGAGCTTCACGCCGCGCTCCAAGTCGCCGGGCTGCGCCACGAAGTTGTTGCGCGCATAGTCCATGATACTTGGCGTGGTGCCGTATTTTCGCGTGAACGAGGGGCTGCGCAACGAGTCCACTGGAAACGCGTAGCTCGCGCCCATGTTGTGCATCAGCCCAAGGGTGTGCCCCACTTCGTGGGCGGCTACGTAACGCATGCTCTCTCGCATGAGGTCGTCGTCGAAAACAGCCTTGTGCGTGCGCGCGTCGACGGCGGCGGTCTGCACAAATCGCCAGTTGTGCAACAACGACACCACGTTGTGGTACCATATCACGTCGGCCGTCAATATCTCTCCCGTGCGCGGGTCCACATAGCTCGGGCCCATGGCGTTGGCAATGTCGGTAACGGCGTATTTCACGCAATTGTAACGCATGTCGTCGGGGTCGAAGTTCGGGTCGTCCTTGGGATAGTCCAAAGCCTTTATCACGTTCTTGAAACCGGCGGCCTCGAAAGCCTTGTTCCAATCCTCGATGCCTTGCCTGACGGTGGCGCGCCATTTTTCGGGAAAGGCCGTGTCCACGTAGTAAACGATCTGGTGCTTGGGCTCGACAAGCTCCCCTCTATAATATTTTTCCCATTCACCATCCTTGGGTTCCACCCGCCACCGGTTAATATAGGTCTTTGTCTCTATGTTGTCCTTGTTTGAGGAGTAGACGTTTTTCTCCGTCTCGAAGAAACCCACGCGTTTGTCTTTCAGGCGCATGCGCATGGGTTTGTCGGGGGCCATGAACAGCGAGCGGTGCATCTCCACGGTGTAGGGCATGTCCTTTTCCGTCAGGTTGTAAGACAGCGCGCTCTTTATCTCCACGTTTTTGGGAAACGCTTTCACCTCGGTGATACCCGATGCGTCGGCGACGAAAGTTCCTTTCAGCGATTTTTTCCCACCGAGAAGTATGGACAGGGGGTTGTCTTTCTTGATCGGGCTGATACACCTTTCGTTGCCGCCAAAAAAGCTCGTCACGTCTATGAGCACGTTGCCACCCTTGCGCCCGGCTATCTTGAACGCCTTGAGCACGGGGTCGGCGAAGTTGGAACGAAACGCCGCGGCTATCGGGTCGTTCTTGGCCACCACGTTGTCATTCTGAACCAAGTGCATGTACACGCGCGCGCTGTCCTTGCTGAAACGCAGCAACATGGGGTACGTGACCATCTGTCCGGCCACGTAGTCGCTGGTGTTGCTGGTTTTGGAGATGCGGTTGGACAGTATGTAGAGATGCGAGAAAACAGAGTCCGGCATCTCAAAATACAACTTCCCATCCTTTTTCTGATAGGTGTTGAACATGCCTTTGCACACCTTGGCGTCCTTGACGGCTTTGTTATAAGCCTCAATTCCGCCCGTTTCCTTCGCCTTGTCGGCCAAAGCCTTGAGCGCGTCTGTCTTCTTCTTGTCTTTTTTCTTGGCAAGCGTAGGATTGGGAAACAGCATTCCCATCAAAAAAAGAATAATCCAAAAATTCCTCATAGTTGCGTTTTATAATGTGAATATTGTTTACAATGCTTAAAAATCGCCACCCCCCGTCAACGCATTCCGCGCGCCATCAGCATACGCCCATCATATGGCGCATGTCTCATGGGCATGGCGATTTCTCTCCTATAATTTTGCAAATGTATACATTTTTATCCTAATCTTTATGATTTCTTCAAAAATTTTGACTAAAACTACCATTTTAACATATCGGGTTGTCGTTTCCGCGCCAAACGAATTGTCCGGCCGAAAAAATATCCTCGCCGCTCGCGCGAAAACCGCACCTCCCGGTGTCCGCCAACGTTCGCGGCGCGGCGCCGGCTCGCCACCCCTGAATAGCGGCGGCAACCACCTGAAAACGGATGGCCGACGGTGCGGCGCGCCTAATTTGTCAACTTTTGCTTTGCCATGTTGTTTCTTTTTGTTTACTTTGCAAGCCATTGGGATGAAATATATTGACGTAATATTGCCATTGCCGCTCGACACCACTTTTACCTACGGCGTAACCGACGATCAGGCCGCGAGCCTGGCAGCCGGCACACGCGTGTTGGTGCCATTTGGCCAAAGCAAGACCTACACGGGCATTTGCGTTGGTTGCGCACGCGATACCATCAAGGGGCTGGACGCCGACAAGGTCAAGCCCATCATCAGCGTCGTGGACGCCGCGCCAACACTGCTGCCAACGCAGTTGCGCCTATGGCAGTGGATGGCCGATTACTACATGTCGCCTTTGGGCGACATATACAAGGCCGCCATGCCCGCCGGCATGAAACGCGAGGAGGGCTATCGAGCCAAGACAGAGGTGTGCGTGGGGCTGTCGGAGCCGCTGCGCGAGGAGCGGGCGTTGCGCGAGGCGTTAGGCACGCTGGCACGAGCGCCGAAACAGCAGCGCGCATTGGCTTGCTTCTTGAGTCTAACGCGCTGGGACAGCCTTCGTGGAGACAGGCCCCAAGAGACCATCGTGGAGATAACGAGAGAGGAACTTGCCAACGAGAGCCAAGCCACGGCGGCAGTCATCAACGCGCTCCGCGATCGCAAAATACTCTATACCTACGACCGCGAGGTGGGCCGGCTCAACCACGGCGGAGACTATCACCCCGAAAGGATACAGCCGCTGAGCCAGCCCCAGCGAGACGCTTACGACCAATTGCTGGCACAGTTCACGCAAAAAAACGTGGTGCTGCTTCATGGCGTGACATCCAGTGGCAAAACCGAGCTGTACATACATCTCATACAAAAAACGCTGGACGAACACCGGCAAACGCTCTACTTGCTGCCGGAAATCGCGCTGACGGTGCAAATCACGAGCAGGCTGCAGCGCGTTTTTGGCAACCGGCTTGGCATCTATCACAGCAAATACAGCGACGAGGAAAGGGTGGAAATATGGCGCAAACAGCTATCGGAGCATCCTTACGACATCATACTCGGCGCGCGGTCGGCCGTGTTCCTGCCATTTCAAAAGCTCGGATTGGTCATCGTGGACGAGGAGCACGAGAGCAGTTTCAAACAGCAGGAGCCGTCGCCGCGCTATCACGCGCGCAGCGCGGCCATCGTGTTGGCCGGGATGTTTGGGGCCAAAACGGTGCTGGGCACCGCCACGCCGTCCATGGAGAGCTACCACAACACGCGGACGGGCAAATACGGATTGGTGGAATTGAAGACACGCTACCAAGGCATCGAGCTGCCCGAGATACGCATTGTGGACGTGAAAGACCTGCGCCGGCGCAAGATGATGTCGGGGCCTTTCAGCCCCACGCTGCTCGCGGCCATGCGCGACGCCTTGGCCAATGGCAAGCAAGTCATCTTGTTCCAAAACCGGCGCGGCTTCGCGCCCATGATAGAGTGCAGGGTGTGCGGATGGGTCCCGAGATGCAAAAACTGCGACGTGTCGCTCACATACCACAAACGGCTCAACCTGCTGACGTGCCACTATTGCGGCTTTACATGCCAAGTGCCATCGGTTTGCCCCAATTGCGGCAACCCCAACATCAGCGGCAGGGGCTACGGAACGGAGAAGATAGAGACACTACTGGCCGACATTTTTCCCGAGGCCAAGGTGGCGAGGATGGACCTCGACACCACAAAGACGCGCCGGGCCTACGAGCGATTGATAGGCAATTTCAGCCTTGGCAAAACGGACATACTCGTAGGAACGCAGATGGTAAGCAAGGGGCTGGACTTTGAGAACGTGTCCGTGGTGGGCATTCTCGACGCCGACTCCATGCTCAACTATCCCGACTTCAGGGCATACGAGCACGCTTTCATGATGATGTGCCAAGTGGCGGGCCGAGCCGGACGAAAGGGCGAGCGCGGACTTGTGATACTGCAAACGCGCGACCCAAAGCTGCCGGTGGTGAGACAAGCGGCGCGCAATGACTTCGAGAGCTTCTACAACGACCTCTTGCAAGAACGAGAGATGTTCCAGTACCCACCATTCCACCATTTAATCTACGTGTTCTTAAAACACAAGCAGGAGCCCATAGCCGAGGCGGCGGCGCAAGAGATGGGAGCGCGCTTGCGCCATATCTTCGGCGACAGGGTGCTCGGTCCTGACAAACCGGCCGTGGCAAGAGTCAAGACCATGAACATTCGCAAGATTGTCATCAAGCTGGAGAACGGAGCGAACCTGCGACAGGCGCGAGCGAGCCTGCGACAGCTGCGAGACCAGATGTTACGACAGCCCTATTGCAAGGCGCTGCAAATATATTATGACGTGGACCCATTGTAGCCCACAAAAACGTTGAATAAAATTGACAAAAGCATGCGCGACAATGGCGTATTTGCCCGCAGGGTATAGCTTGGCCTCAAATACGCCCAAAATGGGGCATGTTCATAAAACGCTATCCACCAGCGAGAAACAATCATCAATGCCAATTTCGGCCACCAATGCCATTTCGCGCCGACCGCCATTAAGTACCAATGGCGACACAAAAAGGCACCAATGGCAACGCGTTTAGGCTTTAGAGGGATGGCGATGGGAGCTTAAACGGCGCACCATCGCGCGTCAAACGCGATGGCGTCATGCCGCGAGGGTATGGCGCGCGCCTTCCATGGGCTGCCGGAAGGCGTCGCGCGTGCGCCACGCGCCCTTTTCAGGCCGCTAAAACACGCGGTGGAGAAGTGCTTGTTTTTTTTGACTTTTATTTGACTTAAGCTCGGCAATTCACGGTTTCCACAATGGCTCTTTTTCCGGGCAAAGCAAAGCTTTTGTCCGCGCCGTTAGCCCGGCAAATCACGATGACACTTTCTTTTCCAACAGGTTTTGACACATATCATGCCTCCGTTGCGTCAAAAAACTTACAGAAACCATCTGCCATACAAAATATTTTTGTAACTTTATCCTTGGCAATCATGGTGTTTCGCATTTGTAGTGATTTGTATATCAATACCTTAATGTCACGACAAATTTCGCTAATCACCAAATTTACAGACTCTTATAATTCTTCGAACTCACGTTGATTAATAGCTTTTTAAGCTAAACTGTGAAAGATAATTAATATGGATGTAAAAAAACAAAAGTGGGGTTTCCTTAGGGAAACCAAGTACATGGCAGAGAAGGCTGGATTAGACAAAGATACGGGTCTGCATAGAACTGGAATGGAAGACTATCTCAAAGTGATTTTTCCTGAAATTCCTGCTGAGGAATGGATTCATGATCAGTCTATTAAAGCATCTGGCCGCAGAAGTAGACCAGATTACAGATGTGAAACTCTAAAACTTATTATTGAGTTTGATGGTGTTCAGCATTATCAGAAGCCAGATAGAATAAGGAGTGATAATGAAAACCAAAGATTTTATGAAGAACTTGGCTATAAAGTTGTAAGGATTCCTTATTTTATCCAATTAAGTAATAATGTCGTTAAGTCAATGTTTGATAGAAATATTGATGAGCCTCTGTTTGATGAGTCAATTCCTTCATTAGGTATCAAAGGTAAAAACACACCCGCCTATTGTTGTCCTTTGGGTATTAAAAGAATGGCAAGAGAATTTATTTATTATCCTGAACAATATATTACAAATCTAAAAGCGTTGAAAAATGAAAATGATGATTTTCTAACAGGAGTATCAATACTTGAAGAAGAATACATCAAAGCTGGCTATGGGAAAACTAAATGAAATTGTAATTAGGGAATTAGCAGAAATTCCCTAATTACGCTTGGAAAATGCCAAGACGTCGCAGACCACGCCCTTGCCATAAAAAATGCTAGCGAAGCAAAGACCGCTCCGCCAGCATATACATATAGAGGCAAAGGTCACTCTGCCACAGGATGAATGGCACAGGTCAAGCCGACGAGATCGTCCCCTCTCATGGAAATATTTCTCTGCCCTCTATAGAAACTGAAAGAAAAACTGTGACCATGACCATAGTAACGTGGGGCATACCAATAATACCCTACGATCCCCACACTCTCTAAAACTCCGTTATCCCTCCAAAGGTATCCCGACGCGGGGAAGTAAACAGTGTTTTTCTTGGTGGCGTCAGTATAGAAATGCCATCCATTGTCTATAACACGCGTAGAGTTGATTTCTGCAATTTCCGACGTAGACTTACCCGTTGTTGTAAAGCCCGAGTAGGCACCGACAGGCGGCATCTTATATCCTACGGGAGATGGGTCATATATAGTCTTGTCAATATCGATCGCCCATGTGTCTATGTTGTTGTCGTTGCCGCGCTTATGATTTGACGACCAAAGGTTGTCCCAACCTTTTTCACACCATTTTCCATTTGACGAATACATGACACCTGGATTCTGGATGGAGACGCCTATGGAGACATTTCTTTGAGCAAAGCCAAAGTTTCCCTCTTGCACCTTGCTCGTGCCAGGCAAGGCATCCTTGCGCCCCGATTGATACTGCGTGGTGAAGACATACGGAGCGAAAGCACCCTCTTGCGTAATGGTAATGATGGCCGACAGGTTGTCTTTGGGCGATCCCTTTCCATCCACCTGCTGCACCTTGAATTTCACCTCACGCTCATCGCCATACGTCGTCTCGTATTGTATGTATTTCGTTCCCACAGGCTCGCTCATCAAGCTGTAAGTCTTTCCTTCGTGGTTGACACACGGAATTGGCTTGAGCGCATCGGCCTTAGTGAACCAAAGGTGCCACGACCATATGATGACACCTCGCTGGTTTTTGACCGCCACCACGGCGTTGCCGTTACGCAGGCTCTCCTTGTCTACACGGAAAGTCAGGAAATCGGAACTTGCGTTGGCACCTCTCGCCAACCGGAGATCTGACACCAAACCCTTGGCATCAGCCCATACCAGCTGCGCGCTGACAGCCGCCTCGTCGTTCTTGTTTTGCTCGTTGATATAAGGCGAGACGATCGGCTTGTCGGCATGATCCAGAAAAACTTTCAGGTAATCGAATACGTCATATTTCGAGGTGTATGCGCTCTTATTCTCTTTAGTTCCGCTGATGGCGTTGCCATAGACCAGTGGAATGCGATAATAGCCAGGAGCCGAAACCACATAGCAGTTGGCCGTGTTCTCCACAAGGTCGCCGCCATCCGTTTGGTTGGCCAGGTTGTATGGTTTGTCCAAGCTACCCTTGGGCTGGTTGGCCCGCATAGTTTTTTCCATACCTGTCAAAACTGGCTTAGCGTCAAATCTCAGACCAGCCACACAATTCTCTGCGTCGGTTCCGCCTACACCCTCGTCCTTGATTTTTGTGATCCAATCGGGCTTTGTCTCGTCAAACTTGTTGTCACCGTTGGTGTCCCATCCCACAATACGCCACGCAACAGGTTTCTGCTTGTTTCCTATTTGCCTATACGACGTGATGGTGTAGCCCGACGTTTCCATATCGTTGTATTCGGCGAACTGGTCAGTCTCTTTCACGGTGAACACGTATTCCCAAGGTTTGTTTGAACCTTGCAGAGCATACTCGCGAGTCGTACCAGCCACCCATGGCTTTTTGCCATTGAACTTGGCAAATGGAGTAGTCTTGCCGTCGCAATATATCTTAATGGTAATGTTCTGGGTTTCTTGCGGTATCATAAAGAACGTGTAGTTGTCACCGTTGCCCGTAAGCAGATGGTTGATGTCTTGCTTTGTGTCTATGCTTATGTCGCCGAGCACGCATGTCCTGGGTTCGGACAGATTGCTCCACGTACCGTTCTCGCCGCTCGTGGTGGGCAGAGTGTAGCGACCCTTACACAGCGCGCCCTCAATCTCTATCTTAGTGATGGTATGCTTGCTCAGCTGGTTAGGGCCAACCTTGAAGCGTATGGCGGCCAGAGCATGCCTGAAGGTAAGCGGCGTGAGCGGAGCAGTCCCTGGCACATCATAGTGCACCGCGTCCGAGCAGGCCGCAAGCAAGTCTTGCTGCTTGGCCGCATCGGCATCCACCTCAAAGTCTACGTATGGCGCATCGGTATTTTTCATAACAACGGTGCGTGGTGACACCGCAAAGAATTTGGCCCATGGCCTGTCTTTGCTCCACCGTGGAGCATCCGTCATCTCGCCATTTTTTCGAGTTTCCTTATTTTCAAACCAAAGCTCGTTGATACCACTTTGATTCAATCCCTTCAGTCCCGTAACATTGAAGTTAGGCAGGGTAGCCGTTGTGACTACGGTGCCACGAGTAAGCCCAATCTCGCCACCGGATATAGGGTTCACGCCAGCTATTGTTGTACTTACGACGCACAGACCAGGCACTTTGCTATCCCGCACGTCCAACCGCTCCATCGCAAGATTCGCAGGGACAAGCCTAAGAGCTGCCAGCCGCTTGTCCAACGCACTTGCCGACGACATATCGTGGCTTTTCGATATGCCGTCATCTACTACATACTGTGCGTCACTAACCTGAAACCTGAGCGTGGCTTCCTGATTGACATTACTATTATTGCTCGTTTCATCAACATCGGCGCAAGATATGAAAGTCTGCGCTATGGCAGCCATGAGCACAAGGGCCATGACTCTGTTTGTTATTTTCATTTTGTCAAGTTATTAATTGTTTTTTTGGGATGGCCGTGTCTCATTCGTTATCCTCGTCAAACTGTATGTCTTCAGAGTCGCCTTGCTGAAATTCGTCCACTTGGTTTTCGGGCTTTACATACGGGTCGTTTGGACTCGCAGCCAAGATACTCGTTTCTCGACAAAGCGAAATCACATAAATCCTGGGGGCGATATACTTCACCCGATTGTTTTGGCTGTTCTTTTTCATATAAATTAAGTTTGGTTACTCATTCTTTATACCTTCATATCGTCTTCAGCCAGAACATGCGCCTGAACGAATCCCAGCACGGCACGCTAAAATATGTGACACGGCATCACAGTGTGCCAAATGACAATTTATACAAATTTACATATACTTTTCTCCCCCCCCCCATATTTTAACATCTTTAAAATATGTTTATACTATGTTTACATATATGGATAACCATTCAACAATCGACAACATTGGGGGGCAACGATTACGGAATGCCCTTGGGATTGCAACATATGTACCCGCGCCACTTACCGGAAACACACAAGCGACAACTCCATTAAAACGGTGAGGAGCATTATATTTTACAGTAGATTAGACCTCAAGCCAATGAGATCACGGTCACTCAACCAATATACGGAAACACGCGGAGAGGCCGCCAAAGGCCGTCCATAAAATTAGGCGGCGTTTTCGAGGGGCTGCCCTTGGAAACACCGTTGTCGCACATGGCGACACAAAGAAAGCCCAAATGGAAATCAGACAGAGCGTCATGGCGTCAAACGCGATGGCGTCATGCCGCGAAAGTTTGAGTTTGACGCGCGCCTTCCATGGGCGACCGGAAGGCGTTGCGCATGCGCCACGCACCCTTTTCAGGCCGCCAAAACACGCGGTGGAGAAGTGCTTGTTTTTTTGACTTTTATTTGACTTATATTTGGCTTTTGTTTGAATTTCATTTGGCTTTTGTTTGAATTTGATTTGAATTATATTTGGCTTATATATGAATTTCATTTGAATTTGATTTGAATTTCATTTGGCTTTCATTTGAATTTGATTTGAATTATATTTGAATTTGATTTGAATTAAGCTTGGCATTCACGGTTTCCACAATGGCTGACATCCGTGACCATGACATTGTACCTGTAGGGACGTACGGCCCGTGCGTCCGTCGGCATGAGATCCGTACAGACCGCATCAATTTCGGACGCACGAGCCGTGCGTCCCTACACAAATGAAAAATGAAACCACCTGACATAAAGACCACCCGCGTGGCACTGCCACTGATTTACGCTTATGTCACCCCGGGAGTCTGTGAAAATAAAGGTTGAGTAAAAAAATTACAGAAACCATCCGCCATACAAAATATTTCTGTAACTTTGTCCTTGGAGATCATGGTGTTTCGCATTTGTAGTGATTTGTATATCAACACCTTAATGTCACGACAAATTTCGCCAATCGTCAAGTTTACAGACTCTTATAATTCGTCGAACTCACGTTATTTTATGTCAGAGAGTACATGAGGGATTTGTTTCCCGAGCAACTCTCCTATAACCGTTTCATAGAACTGGAATCAAGAGTTGCCGTTGAGATGATGCTGTTTCTGCAAGTGTGCTGTCTGGGACGTTGTACCGGAATAAGTTTCATAGACAGCACGTCCATACCTGTGTGCCACAACAAGCGCATCCGTCGCAACAGGGTGTTCAAGGAATACGCATCAATAGGGAAAAGCACGATGGGATGGTATTTCGGCTTCAAGCTGCACTTGACTTGCAACGAGCGTGGAGAGTTGGTCAACTTTATGTTCACCAAGGCGAATGTGGATGATAGGGACGAAAGAGTGTTTAACAGGCTCAGTTACAACCTCTTCGGTAAATTGTTTGCTGATAAGGGGTATATATCCCAAGGGCTTTTCGAAAGATTATACAATGACGGCATTAACCTTGTCACGGGGCTGAGGAGCAACATGAAGAACAAGCTAATACCCCTGTATGACAAAATATTACTCAGAAAGAGATCGGTCATAGAAACCATCAATGATGAACTGAAAAACGTGGCACAGCTGGTACATTCCAGACATAGGAGCGTTTTTAATTTTGCCATAAATGCACTGTCGGCACTTGCAGCCTACTGTTTCTTTGAGAAGAAGCCGGCTATCAATGTAGATTTCTGTATAGACCGACAAGGACAGCAGCTTACACTGTTCTAAACCAGTCATATCAGAGCTCGATGGAAGTTTATTGATAACCTCTGTCTCAAGATAGAGGAGATAAATTTATGCTCTTGTGGGAGCTATCGAGAACGGGACATTTTTATCCCGAACTCAGCTTATAAGCAAGGGCTTTAGCCCAATGAAGAAATTCAAGCTATGCACAACGACAATGGGGATAAATCCCCTTGACGGGAGGGTTGCATCTCCTCTTCATCCGTCAGCAAAAGCAGACGGCAATTAATTGTAAGAAGATGGTTATTTTTGATTTTGTTTACATTTAGCTTATGAGCTTGTAAAATGCAATTGTTAAAGCAGTTGGAAGCAAAACAGAGACTAGCGTTTTCCACATAGATTTTCCTTTAAAGAAAAAATAGAAGATAATGATCATATAAAGGGCAATCCAGCAGCAAGTATTAATATAGCTCATATCTCTTTGTTCAAGGCCAAATAAAAATTTCATATTATTAATTATTGGTGTAC
>NZ_JRNC01000040.1 GCF_000758925.1 Prevotella sp. S7-1-8 | reverse complement strand
AATTATTAATGCCTTCCGTTGAATACTCAATAGTCTGTTTTCCGTAAATTATTAGATTATACCAAAAGAAATATTCATAAAGTAGCATAGGTAAAAAAGAAAAACCAAGTATTGAGTATAAGTCCAATGCTTTTATATGCTCTTCGAAAACTATGTTCATCATAGTTTCAATTGTGACATATAGAAAAACAAATACGACTAGTGGCGTAAGAGCTGCTAAAGAACTAGAGATACCTGAAATAATATTATAGGAAAAAGGTAATTCATTTGCTTGCAAGGAAGCAAATTGTAAATAGGCAATATTTTCCGTAATGAAAAACATAAATAGAATTGTAAGTATGAATATTATGGAGGAAATGATAGTTTTCATTTGTTATATGTCATTGAAATATAGCTTTCAGCAAAAGCTGCGCTTATGATTAAAAGCAAACTGATAGAGGTTATTATCAGTATGGTACGTAAACTGTGGTATTTTTTTTTGAATACGATACGTAAAGATAATATTGTTCCTATATATGCACACATAATTAATCCCATTATCTCTCCGCTATGAGGAAGTGTAAGGGAAAGAACGGTATGTAAAGAAGATTTAGACAAAAGGTCGCCAATCGCTATTCCAAGGGTATAACCGTTAAAAAAAACAAGTATTAAGGAAATAAATCCTAAACTCAACACACTCAAGAGTAGAATTTTTGTACATACTATAAGATTATTTTTCATTAACTCTATGGCACGATAATATGTCTCAGAATTATAAAGATTTAAAAGGTCATCATTATTCTCGGAGGATGGAAGATTAAGCTCACCTCCGAGAATACCGAAAGTAACACCTGCAACATATGCTACGGTAAAAACGATAGCTATTATAAAGCGTACTCTCAAGTTTTTTGGCTTATAATCCAACTAAAACTCCTGCAACAACACCAGCAGGACCGCCCCAGCAAAAAGTAGCTGCACATGAAACACATGTAGAAACATATACCCCAGCTACACCTTCTGCCATTGCTGCGTTTGAATTTTTAGGTTGTAACTTTTTACAATAGCTAGTGGCTGCAGCCCATGCCTTTTCTGTACGCACTTCCTTTTCTTTCTGCAGCCCTGCTACTCCCATACAACAACCACATATTAATGTAATTGCAGTAACTTTCTTTAATGATTTTTTCATTTTTAATTAATTTAAATAGTTTAAATATGTTCACTTCACTACTTGATGAATTTTATTTTTATCAAAAGAATAATCCAGGCAACAAGAAATGCAAGTACTATAAATAGAACTTCAATCAAAACTATCTTCCATAATGCTATTCTAAAATAATTCATTATGGAAACAGGTAAAATGGCAAATAAAAAAGTCAAGATAAACCAAACTAATCGAGATACTGGTTCTTTAAATGGATGAATCTGTTTCCCACAATGATTGCATGAAATCACCTTTTCGGGAGATTGCCATAGATAAAAAGAACATTTATATGGTGATACAGATTGATGACAATGGGGGCACTCTCTTTTTTTCA
Organism: Prevotella sp. S7-1-8; assembly: GCF_000758925.1. GTDB lineage: Bacteria > Bacteroidota > Bacteroidia > Bacteroidales > Bacteroidaceae > Prevotella. The sequence goes on along the minus strand of NZ_JRNC01000040.1, from coordinate 752 downwards.
TAATTATATCCTTATAATTTGTTTTTTGCAAAAATAAGTATAATTAATAATAATCATCTTTATCAATAGGTTAAAAAAAAGTTATTTCCTTTGTTTTCTCATTATAGGGAGAGAAATAACCTCAAAACTTACCGAAAATCCTCTAAACTGCCCTTAAATCAGGAACTTCCATAATTGGACTAAAGACCTGTTTGTATTATATTCTTTCGTCCATCGGTTTTAACCGACGACAATAATCTTACCGTAGGAGCGTCCCCCGTGCCCATCCAAATAAGGGAAGGGATAAGAAAGAGGGATGAATAACTCTTTCACTCATCAACTTGTTAACTATGGTCTACTAATTAACTTTAACTATTTGATAATTAACTATTTATATTGTATAAAATTTGGTCAATTCGCCCAAAATGACTACCTTTGGATGTTAAAACATTCAAGAATCGAGATGAAATACTACTCACAGTATCGCAGTCACGACCTGTTTGAACTTCAGGAGTCACTTTTGGGTTTGAGCAAATCCAACCGTTGGGTCAAGCTGGCCGACCACCTTCCCTGGGGCAGGATAGAGAAGGAATACAACAAACGCCTGAGGAACAGTCACAATGGCGCCGGCAACAAGCCCGCCCGCATGGTGGTGGGAGCGCTAATTGTGAAGCATGTGTAAAAACTGGGCGATGAGAAGACCATCCAAGTCATTCAGGAGAATCCCTACATTCAGTACCTGCTTGGGCTTGAGAAGTTTACGGGAAAGCCGG
>NZ_JRNC01000039.1 GCF_000758925.1 Prevotella sp. S7-1-8 | reverse complement strand
CGGACAGTAATATTTTTTTTACATCTTATGTACCCATACTTTTTGTGGAGTATACGTGTCTTAAAAGTGTTTTTTTTTCAGCAATTATCATAGATTTTACAAACTAAAAAAAACAAATAAGACTAATAAACATATTTTTTTTCTTGGTAAAAAGATTTGGATTTCTGTCTAAAAATCACTATATTTGCAAAGTATACATGAGAGTTATTTACCTTGTATGATATTATCATAACCATCTAATTGTAAATATATGAGACCTAAAGAAGATAACAACAACAATGATCTTGACAAAGTGGCAAAAGGCAAAGTAAACGGTGTTGTCGGGAATGCCAAGAATGAAGATCTTGTAAAAAAGGCTAAAGACAAGGTTGGGAACGCGGCGGAGGGTGTCGGCAACTTGGCCAATGATTTAGCGGACAGTGTTAAAAAAACAGCCAACGAGACCAAGGACATGGCTAAAAATGCTGCCAAAGACTTTAAAGCGAAAGTTGAGGATGTTGTTAACAACGCGAAGAATGATTGCAAGGTTATGGAAAAGACGCAAGAAATGAAAGAAAAGGCAGAAGACGTGGCCAAGGATGTAAAGAACAAAGCTGTGAATATCGCCAATGACGCCAAGGACAAAGCCAATGACGCCAAAAAGAATATAAAAGAATCCGCCGAGAATATCAAAGACAAAATCAAAGACAAAATGGATGATTTGAAAGACAGTGAAAATGTGAAGGAGGCCAAGGAAAAGTTTGGAAACATGACCGATGAGACCAAGGCCAAGGTCGGCGGCATGGTTGACGACGTGAAAAAAGCTATCAATGACGCTAAAGAAATAATTTCGGAGACACGCAATGGCCTTACCAAGAAAGCACTGGAGGCTATAGAAGACGCGCGCGCTAACGAAAATGTCAAGAAAATGCGCGACAAACTTTGGGGCACCGTTAACGACTTAAAAGAGAGTGACGCGGCCAAGGAGGCGAAAGCTTTCGTGGAGGATGTTAGTGAGAATGTGGATGACTTGGTTGACGATGCCCAAGACAGGGTAGAAGAAGTGGAGGAGAATCTAAGGAAATCGGGCTTCTTCAAAAAACTAAAATCTCTGTTTGGAGGTAAATAATCAAGATTGTCTTCGGTTTTTTATGAATTTAATTCATAGTTTAATAATGGGCGTGTGCGCGTGCTGTGTTCATCAGTGACTTGTTGGGATGAGACGTGCGGCGTACACGTTTTATAGTTAGCCTCATTAGCTATGTCAAACAGTTCGTGTAAAATTATTTTTTATATTGGCATTTATAAATTAAAGCATTCAAGAGGGTAGGGTTGTATCAGACGGCGCGTGGCTTGGAATTGGCTTGTCCTGAAAATTGCCACTGCGTATATTTTAAAATGAAATATGAATTGCGTTTTGTCACCATTTGGTTTCTTGTCGGATTATGATGTAAGTCTGTCCAGCCGGGTGGCTCGCTGTTATCCGTAGATTACCCAACATGTTGTCCCTGAAAATGAACTTTTAATTTGGCAAGTCTAATTATTATAAACGGATCACAATAAGGCACGAGGAATTTCAATCATGAATTTAGAGATTATATTGTCATTGGTCATTCCATTTTTGGGCACGACGTTAGGAGCGGCTTTCGTTTTTTTTATGAAAGACGAGATGTCCATCAAGCTGCAAAAAACATTATTGGGATTTGCCTCTGGGGTGATGGTCGCCGCCTCCGTATGGTCTCTGCTCATACCAAGCATGGAGATGTCTTCAGCATTGGGCAGATTGAGCGTGGTGCCGGCAGCGGTAGGTATGTTAGTGGGCATGGCTTTCTTGTTGCTCATGGATGTGATCACTCCACACCTTCATATAGGCGAGGCCCGGCCCGAAGGCCCGAGGGCGCACTTATCCAAGGTTGCCATGTTGTCATTGGCTGTCACGATCCATAATTTCCCGGAGGGCATGGCTGTGGGCGTTGTGGTCGCGGGGGCGCTTCATGGCAGCGAGTGGATATCCGCCGCGGGTGCGCTGACTTTGGCCATTGGCATAGCCGTTCAGAACATACCTGAGGGCGCCATTATTTCCATGCCTATGAAGGCCGCGGGTGGAAGCAAGGCAAAATCGTTTGTCATGGGTACGCTCAGTGGAGCGGTGGAGCCTCTTGGGGCCATTCTTGTCATACTCCTAACATCCATCATGACTCCTATATTGCCTTATTTGTTGGCTTTCGCGGCGGGCGCAATGTTTTATGTCGTTATAGAGGAACTCATTCCGGAGGCGTCGGAGGGTGAGCACTCCAACTGGTCAACCATAGGGTTCGCCATAGGTTTTGTACTTATGATGTCGCTTGACGTGGTGCTGGGCTAACATTTTTAATGGAGACTTGGAGCTTCATTCCGTGTGTGGCGCGACTTCTGACAGTAAAACACATCCCACGGCATCGATTAAAAAAGCCAAACGTATAGTTTACGATATACGTTTGACTATGAGGTATTTTAGTTTGGTTTGTCTATTGGAGATATTGGCCTACGATGGTTATCGCACGCCCTCCACGGTGTAGCCCAATTTCCTCAAACCATCCAGCACGCCTTGGTCACCTGGCAGATGCAACGCTCCAACAACAAAAAAAGTAGGAGCCTTGGCCATGATGGCAGGCATCTTTTTGAGCCAATCGGCGTTTCGGTTGTAAATTAGGAGATTGTTTTCCTCAGGCGTGTTATCACAACTATTGTTTAGTTTCTCGTCTTGGGCGGCTTTTAACGCGTTTAAATCTTGTGCGTAAAAAGCTTTTGACATTTTTTCTGCCATCTCCTCCATGAACGCGGTGTGGTCGAGAAAACATTCCAACATTACCAATTGCCGTTGTAAGGGCATGCTCCCATAGAGCAGTTTGGCTTGAAAAGCCACGGTCTCCAACCCACCAACATTCTCCTTGTTTTTCTTGGCTTGCGCCTGAAAGTACTGGTCAAAGGTGCTTGTGGGGTCAAATTCACCAATGTGTTTGGTCATATAGGAGAGAATGGTGAGTTGCATGACCATGGCCAAAGGGGTAAGTTTGCCCATCTTCGCTTTTACGACAGGATTGTTGAGGTCGGTCTGCATGGCACTCTTTAGATAGGCGTTCAGCTTGGCGTATTGTTTCGTGGACAGCACGTCTTTTAATGTTTTGCCGTCGGGTAAGGTCATTTGTCGTTTCATGTACGCCGCGCTGTCAGCGTTGGTCATATTGTCCCATATCAATTCGCCATACACCTGTTCGGTGTTGGCAAGCGCGTCGTTCACGCCTTTGATTTTGTTTACGAACCCAACGTTAGCCAAATGGTGTGTGCCTATGATATAAGAGGGTAGAGGCAGATTGTTGCCGGAGATTTTGTAAAGTAGTTGAGCGCGAACTCCGATAATACAAAAAAAGACCAAAAGAAATGTGATAAAAAATTTTCTCATAGCTAAAAATGTTGATGTTTAAAACTTTATGAATTTGTTATTTAATGTGGTCGTATTTATTAAACAATTTTGCAACTTTGATTTAGAAATGTCTTGGTGGCAACGCTACGGTTTGGCATGCCAAAGTGTAAGTGCCTTTGTTGATTTTTTGACAATCGTGTCCTTGCTTTATTTTTTTATGCTCCCGCTTATTTTTTGCATGAATGTTTCCAAATCTTGCTTGATATGCAAATACTCGTTTGAGCGCATGAAACCTGCGTTCTTTTTTAACATCGGAATGATTTCTTCCACACTGTTGGAGTAACAGGACAATTCGTTTCGGCGTTGAGTTCCATGCAAGCTTTGGGTTGTTATTTCTCTTTCTCTCTCTTTGACAAGTTGCTCGCAAATCTTGGTGAGCATGGGCACGACCACCCTGTTAAAAAGGTGGTGTCCTTGTATATATAAATAGGAGGTCCGGGGGGTAACTCCCAACCTTTTGCACTCTTCTTTGACTTTTGCGTACGACTCGCTCGCGTTGGGATTGTTAATTTGCAGCTGTTTTACTTTTTTCCCCACCTTGCTCCTCAACCTTTTCAACATATCCCCGACGTGAGAAAAAGAGAAGTTTCCCATTTCGATGATATGCAGAAAATTGGTAATGGTAAACTCGTTGTAGTTAGGTGTCCTATAATACCATATACTCCAAATAAATAGTGGAAAGATAGCCTCGGAATAGTCTGCCAGGTATTTTTCAATATCAAAAATCACATGATCATTGAGCGTCACGGCTACGCACACGTCGTGTAGTGATGGCGCATAACACTGCATGTTCTCTATGGCGTAGGCGTATGTGTGGAAAATATATGGATTATTGTTGACATCACGCGAAGTTTGTGTGGCGCCTTGTTCAAGATAGTCGTAATCAGCATCGATGCAAACAATCATGTCTTGTCCTACCTTGTTGGAAAACAATTGCGTGATAGCGGCTTTTTTGCCACGCTCAAGTCGTTCTACGCGAGAGGGCAACATTACTTCGAAATATATGTCATCGGTCTCAAACTGGCTCAATATTTGTCTCCAGAAAAACACGTCGTCATAGCTTTCGACGTATGCCACGACCTTTCTTCGAGAAGATTTGGAATTCAACTTGTTGGCCGCCTCGAAATATGTAGAGTTTAAATGTTCATGTAATCGTTTGCCCATAGTTTATAATGATTGTCTTGTCGCGCGTGCGCGCAAACTGATTTTAAACTTGGAACCATCATTGGAAACAGAGTGGGAGAGCCTCCTTAATGGTATGTGATTTATGGAAGGCGTATCTGTCGCTAAGTGGTGATGTCGCTCACCTCGGTCACTTTGTCCATCCAGCCGTTCATAATAACCGCCGGACTATGTGTGGTCAATATGATTTGCACGTTCGGGTTTAGTCCGATGATAAGGTCTATGAGTTGTTTCTGCCATTCCACATGCAGGCTCACCTCGGGCTCATCCATAAAAAACACGTAGTTTTGATTATCCTCCACGAGCACGGTTAACAAGATGGCGAGTATCTGTTTCTCCCCGCTTGATAGTTGATAAGGTTCAAGGATTTCATTCCGCTGCAAGAAACGTATCTCATTTTCAGTTCGAATGATGGTTTTGTCAGTGTCTGCAAATAGGTTATCAATGTCGTCTTGAAATTTTGCTTTAGGTTCTGACAACAGGTGCGCGCGATGCGCTGACTCTGGCGATCCACTTTGAAGTTCCTGGATGATACGATTGCCAATATTCACTTGATAGTCTAAAAACTTGCGTTGTAGCTGAAAAAGTTGCCAATCAAGTTCTGTGACCAATGACATGTTAATTTTTGAAAGTGTGTCTGATGCCATCAGTGGACGGTCAAAGCTGCGAAAAATATCAAATCTGATATGTGTCGCGTCTTCTGGCTCGACGGTCAGACGCACGCCTTTCACCGTAATTTTTTTGTCTTCTTTGGCGCTTGCCAACAGTTTCACCACTTTGTTGAGAATTGTTGTTTTGCCCACGCCGTTGACACCACTAAGGATATTTACTTGTCGATCAAGGTCCCAAATGATGTGTTTTTGGTCGTTCCACAGTGAGTCTATCTCTATCCGTTTGATATAATCTGCATATTTTTTCATGATAGTCAAGCACCTTTGTTCTTGGCAAATATAGCAAAAAACTTGCTTTTTTGCACGCAAAAAACATTATATTTGCACCATTGTAACCTTTTTTTTATGATTTATTCTATAAATCGTATTTTTCCATCAAGATTTAGAATGAAAAGTCCTGTGACAAATGGTAGAATGAAAGGAAAAATATTGTTTGGTTTAAGTTTGGGAGACATCAGAAGGGAAACTTTTTTCAGCCAATGTTACTTAATTGGCTGTTTCTAAAAACTTTTCAAAGATTTTGATAGTCGTAAGCGTTAGTTCTATTAAGAAATGCAAGTTTTGTAGATAAATAAAAAAAGCGTAAAGATGAACGCGGAACAGGATTCGATACGATGAAGAAATAAGAAAGACAAGGATGACAATTAGGTGTCTTGAACCGTATGCCTCATATCGCTGTCTTGCAAGCGTGGCGGAGAAATAAAACCACAGATAACAGAGCGGAAACCGCAGAATAAAAATGGCAGGGATAAGCGTTGGATACGATATAAATTGCCTATCCCTGCCACTTCATGGGGAAAAGATTTTTATGTTATTTGTATTGTGCCATTTGTTATTTTGCCTCGGGAGGAATATTTTTTCTCGACACAAAAATACAATTCTATCTTAAATATTTAGAGATTCAACATTACAAAGCCGTGTTCTTGATTTACATTTCAAAGCATAATCGCGCTGTCTAACACATGCTTTAATAAGTGCTTTTGAACTGTTCCAAGAAGCGAGTGTCATTCTCGGAGAATAAGCGGAGGTCGCTCACGCGATATTTCAAGTTCGTAATGCGCTCCACGCCCATGCCAAAAGCAAAACCTGTATAAACGCTCGAATCTATGCCACAAGCCTCAAGGTCATGAGGGTCAACCATGCCGCATCCCAAGATTTCCACCCATCCTGTGTGTTTGCAAAATCCACAACCCTTGCCACCACAAATATTGCATGATATGTCCATCTCCGCACTTGGTTCCGTAAATGGGAAGTATGACGGGCGAAGGCGTATTTTGGTTTCCGTGCCAAACATTTCACGAGCAAACGTGAACAACGCTTGCTTGAGATCGGCAAAACTCACGCCCTTGTCCACATATAGCCCTTCCACTTGATGAAAAAAACAATGCGCACGCGCCGAAATGGCCTCGTTACGATAAACTCGGCCCGGGCAAAGTATACGTATGGGCGGTTGGTGGCTTTCCATAAAATGAGCCTCGTCACCGGAGGTGTGCGAGCGCAAAATTACATTTTGCGTTACGTCGTTGTCATTCTTGGAAATGAAAAACGTGTCTTGCATGTCACGCGCGGGATGGTCGGCCGCAAAGTTGAGCATGGTGAAAACATGATTGTCGTCATCAATCTCTGGTCCTTGGTAGAGCACAAAGCCCATACGTTGGAAAATACTGACAATCTCGTTTTTGACAATGGTTAGTGGGTGACGAGTTCCAACAGGAATGGGATACGCTGTGCGTGTCAGGTCTATGCTTTCGGTCCCTGTCTCGGTTGTGGCCACCTGCTCGCGCAGCTCGTTTAGTTTGTCGTGCGCAACTTTTTTAAGTTCGTTAATCTTAATGCCAACCGTTTTTTTTTGGTCGGCAGCAACATTTCTAAACTCGCCCATCACGGCGTTTATCTTGCCTTTTTTGCTAAGATATTTCAACCGTAGTTGCTCTATCTCGTCAGCGTTTTTTGCTGACATACTGGCCACCTCGTTGAGCAGCTCGTCTATCTTATCTAAAATCATCTTATCAAGATCTAACAATTCGTATGCAAAGTTACTAAGTTTTATTGGAAAAAGTAAACTAATATGAAAAATAATGCTTACTTTTGCGTATGTTTATGAACGATTTGATATGAGAAAAGAATTTGTTTTTGTTTTCGGGTCTTTATTGACATTGACTTTCTTTATCTCCAATGGATGTACCAATAAGAAACCTATGTCGATGGATAGCGTTTTGACAGATAGCACGGAACTCGACACTACCTCTCAAGACACTATGGAAAATGTGATTGCCGAGACGCCTATGCCCAAGGCTGCCGACGAACTGTTTGATGACTTTATATTCAATTTTGCAGCCAACAAAAAGCTCCAGCGTAAGCGCATTGCATTTCCATTGCCGGTATTTCGGGGTAACAAGATGACAAAAAAAATAGAAGAAGCCAATTGGAGAATTGACCATTTCTTCATGCCTCAAGAATATTATACGCTCATTTTAGACAATCAGAAACAGTTGAAAATAGTTAAAGACACTACCCTGGAGCATGTTGTAATAGAGCGAATATATCTTAACAAACAGATGGTTGAGTCTTTTCAATTTGATAGAATAAATGGGGAATGGAAGTTGACGTCAATCCATTACCAAAACATTAAGCAGAATAAAAACGCTGATTTTCTCAAGTTTTACAAACGTTTTTCGGAGGATCCCGATTTTCAGATTGCGAGCATGGCGGACGAGGTGGAGTTTTCCGCCCCTGATCCGAATGATGATTTCGGAAATATTACAGGCATAATGATGCCCCAGCAGTGGCCTGATTTCAAGCCGGGGCTTATCCCTTCAAATGTGATCTATAACATTTTGTATGGTCCGCACAGCGCGAGGTCAAATCGAAAGATATTCGTAATCCGAGGCATCGCCAATGGTTTTGAGATGGAAATGGATTTCAAAAAGAAAGGCGAACATTGGAAACTCACCCGCTTTAATGGATAATAGTAGATTGACGTATACCTTTTCTAAAAGTATTCTTTCTATGAAACGATACAAAAACTGTTCTTTACTTCGTCACAATACGTTCGGCATTGACTGTCAATGTGATGAGTTTGTGATATTTGAGTCGATAGACGATGCGATGAGCTTGGCAAAAGAACAACGCATTTCTGTCGAAGACAAATGCGAATATCTACTTTTGGGTGGTGGCAGCAACCTGCTTTTGACACATGATTTTAAGGGAAAGGTGATAACGCCATCCAAGCGGTTTGACGTGGAAGAGAGCTTGGCGCGTGACGAAGCTAATGCCATATACCTTAGATGCTGGGCTGGAACTTGCTTCGATGACGTTGTGGCGTACGCTGTTTCGCATGGATACTGTGGTATGGAAAACCTTAGCCTGATTCCTGGCGAGTGTGGCGCATCTGCCGTTCAAAACATCGGCGCTTATGGAACAGAGATAAAAGACATGTTGTACAATATAGAGGCGGTTGACCTCTCTACAGGTAAGGTGGTGTCGATTTGGCCTGTCGATTGCCAATACGGATACCGTCAGAGCCGATTTAAGCATGAGTGGAAAGACAGGTTTATCATTACTCACGTCACATACAAATTGTCCACTAAATTTACGCCATGTCTTAACTATGGAAACCTTCAAAAGGTTTTAGACGAACAGCGTATTTCAGAAAGCGAGCTTACGCCACAAATTTTGCGTAATATCATTATAGATATTCGACGTTCCAAATTGCCAGATCCTGCTGTATTGGGCAATGCGGGAAGCTTCTTTATGAACCCCATGGTGGATAAAAACAAATTGGAAAATTTGAAAAAAAAATTCCCGAATATCAAGTATTTTGAGGTGGATGTGGCAACATTGGGCGCAGAAGTTGCGGCTATGACCAACCGCATGGGGAGGAAGGTCTATAAAATTCCTGCCGGATGGATGATTGACCATTGTGGATGGAAAGGCAAACGGGTTGGAAATGTTGGTGTCTACGACAAGCAAGCGTTAGTGCTTGTGAATTATGGAGGCGCTTCCGGTCAAGATGTCGTAAACTTGATGAGAGCCATCCAAAAAGATGTTTTTGACACGTTCGGGGTATCCATTATTCCTGAAGTTAATATCAAATAATGTGTTGAGACTTACTTTTTTAGGAACAGGAACTTCTAATGGCGTACCAGTTTTGGGTTGTAATTGCGAGGTATGTACCAGCGTGGACGTTCGAAACAAGCGTTTTCGAGCTGCCGCAATGATAGAAAATTCTACCACGCGCATACTTATAGATTGTGGTCCTGATATTCGAATGCAACTCTTGCGTGTGCCTTTTCGTAAAATAAATGGCATACTGCTCACGCACGAGCATTATGATCATATAGGAGGCATAGACGATTTACGTCCATATTGCAAGTTTGGCGACATAGATATTTATGCCAACGCCGCTACGGTGAGCGCCGTGCGACGCTGTTTCCCCTACTGTTTTGCAGAGCATTTGTATCCGGGGGTTCCCAAATTGAGCCTTCATGCTATAGCGAAACACGATGATTTGAAAATTGGCGACATAGCTGTCAAACCTATTGAGGTTCTGCATGATCGACTGCCCATATTAGGGTATAGGTTTGGCTCCACCGCATACATCACGGACATGAAGTCTATCGCCGTAGAAGAGATGACCTATTTGCAAGGTATTGACACCTTAATCATTAATGCGCTTCGATGGAAAGATACGCACCATAGCCATCTTATAGTGCCAGAGGCAATCAAGTTCGCTCGGAAAATAGGAGCTAAACGTACCTTTCTAACACATCTTACGCATCGCATTGGATTGCATGACAAGGCGGAAAACCGACTGCCGCCAGACATTCATTTTGCTTATGACGGCATGAGTTTGGAACTATAATAACATGCATTGTTGAATTATCACAACTATTTATATTTCAGAAATTAAAATCGTATTATATGTACTAATTCTTTAATTACTAATCGCGGAAAAATGATAGGGGTTATATAGGAGAAATTCGCTTGCTAAAATATGGCAAGGTTTGTAACTTCGCAGCAACCATTTAAAACTGAATGGGTATAGTGCGCCCAACCACACACCTCGGCGTAAAAGGATGACAAGGGTGAGGGAGGCATAAACGGTATTTCTAAAGTCAAGCTTGCGACAGGAAGAACACCGCCTGCTTACCGAAATGATTCAGCAGCGTGTAGTGCCAGTCGCGAAAGAATGCTTGGGAACGCCAATCGTTCTGAAAAGCGAAGTTAGATTTGTAATTTCTGCGAGAGATGCTTAAATGGTAAGAGTACAAAAAATCACTTGCTGCTTGTGTTTGAAAATAATTCCCCAAATTTATGATTGCGCAAGATCCGTTTTTATTATTATTTTGTTATTTTTGTTTTTCAAATACAAAGATAAGAATATATGGGCTTTCACACTTTTTTAGAACAGCACAAAAAAAAGAAGAAAATAGCAATTATTGGCGGAGGTGCGGCTGGTTTTTTCGCCGCTATTTCAGCCAAGCAATCTAATGATTCTGTGGAGGTCACTATCCTTGAGAAGGCTCGCGATGTTTTGGCCAAGGTGGCTGTCACTGGCGGTGGCCGGTGTAACCTTACAAACACGTTCGACAATATCTCTGACTTGAAACAAGTGTACCCACGTGGTTCCAGGCTCATGAAACGGCTGTTCAATTTTTTTGATCAGCGTGATACATGGCAATGGTTTGAAAGTCATGGCGTGCGCTTGGTAAGCCAAGACGACCATTGTGTATTTCCCGAGTCACAAGACGCCATGAGTGTTGTGGGCTGTCTTGTAAACGAGGCGCGCAAACTCAATGTGAATATCAAGACTGAGCAGAAAATAGCGTCGTTGACACCATCCGCAGACGGAGGTTGGCTAATCAACATGGTCAATGGCATTCATGAGCGCTTTGATTGTGTTGCTATTGCCACTGGCGGCATGCCACACCGAGCCGACTTGCTCGGTCTTTGCCATTTAGGCATACGCATGGAGCAACCCATACCATCTCTGTTCACTTTTAAAATCGATGATCAGCGCTTGCTGTCGCTCATGGGCACTGTCGTCAATGCGGTACAAACAACTATCCCGACAACCAAATTTCGCGCATCTGGACCGTTGCTCATTACACATTGGGGCATAAGCGGCCCGGCAGCTCTCAAACTGTCTTCAAGAGCCGCTCGACATTTGTATGAAGTGGATTATCATTCAAAAGTGGCTATTAACTGGGTGAACATAACGGACAGAAATGTGGTGGAGGGGGAGCTTTCGAAAGTGGCCAAAGCCAATCCGAGAAAACAGTTGGGCACTGTACGCCCATTCGGTTTGCCCTCAAGATTGTGGCTGTACATGTTGCACAAGAACAACCTGCCTGATGGGCGACTCTGGCGTGAGTTGGGAAACAAGGGGCTTAACAAGCTTTTGGAGACACTTACCAACGATGTTTACGACATCCGTGGCAGGGGCACGTATCGTGACGAGTTTGTCACTTGTGGTGGTATTGCGCTTGACGGTGTTGATTTTAACACATTGCAAAGCAAGGTTTGCCATGGACTGTATTTCGCGGGCGAGGTGCTCGACGTGGATGGTGTCACTGGCGGGTTTAATTTACAAGCTGCGTGGACCACGGGATTTGTAGTTGGAAATAGCATTGTATCCGATTGACGCCACACTGTACAAAACTTTTGCAAAAACAAATCAGAGCGAAATAAAATATGTAACTTTGCAACAATAAAATTAATACAATGAGAGACAATATTGACAACAAGGTAGATTACGAGGCACTTTTCCGCAACAATATAGCCAAATATTTACGTGAAAAGAGCCAAGTGGACGAGCTTTTGCCCGACGCTCCTGACATTGAGGCATTATGGGCCTCAATAGGCGAGGCTTACTTGCCTGATGCTATTCGCGAATTTAATGACTATCCCAAAGTTGTTTTGGGTTGGATAATGTATGTAGGCATGGCTGTTGCCAAGTTTTGGGATGTTGATTGGGAACGTTATAGCCAAATTGACAATATATATATTTACCTGCGTGACAAACGCGACTACGATCATCTTGACGATTATATCAAAGAAGAAATTTTACAGCTTGACAAGGCTGGCGCTAATCTTTTGCAAGATATTGTAAGTGAGTGTGCGGCTCGCGTGTACAACCAGTTCTTGCACTTGTCGTTGCAAAGCGGTACAGAGCCCGCTTTTAGGGCTTTTGTAGCCGCGCTACACGAGATGTATGGAATGGGGGCGGCCATGCAACTCAGGCGCATGGGTTATCACATGACAAGGTTGCGCGACATGTAGAGATGGAGCGAAATAGCTTGCTCAAGTTTGTGACAATATTGCATAGAATTTTGGTTACTAAGAAATAGTATCATAAATATTATAAGATGTTTAAAGATCTGATAATAGTCAGCATAGGCAGTTTTTTTGGCGGAGGACTACGTTTTCTTGTCTCCAAGGGCATTCAGACGCTCGCCATCTTGTCTTTCCCTTTAGGAACTCTCGCGGTTAATGTGTTAGGCTGCTTGGTCATAGGGTTTCTTTCGGGCATGCTCGCTACTGGCGCATGGTTGTCACCTCCCATGAAATTGATGCTCACCACGGGGCTTTGTGGTGGCTTTACTACATTCTCCACGTTTATGCACGAAAGTTCGGCTATGGCTAAGAACGGGGATTTCGTCACGCTTGCTATCTATATCACCGTTAGCTTGGCGCTTGGCATGATAGCTGTTTTTGCAGGCCACGCCGTTGCTAATTCGCTTCGATGAAAATTATTGTTGTATATGTCTCATCCTAAGTTATATCATGATCTATTTAGCTGGGAAGTGTCGCAATAAAATATTTCTTTTAGCGTTTATATATCAATGATATACAAACCTTTGTTTTTTTTGCCGTCGATTGTGGCATTGATAATGATATCTTGCGCCGAAGATGACAGTTTCGGTGCATCCGCTGCCAACGAGTTGACATTCTCCACAGATACGGTGAATGTAGACACCGTGTTCAGCAATGTGCCTTCGTCCATGCGGTCGTTTTGGGTGTACAATCACTCGGGCGATGGATTGCGATGCCGGTCGGTAAAATTGGAGAGTGGCGGACGGTCTGGATTTCGCGTAAACGTGGATGGGGCATACCTTGGCGAAACCACAAACCATGCTTCGACAGACCTTGAGGTGAGACGAGATGACAGTGTTCGTGTATTCGTGGAACTCACAGCACCGCAAAATCATGCCATTGGACCTCAAAAAATAGAAGACAACTTAATATTCACACTTGAGAGCGGGGTAGAGCAACGGGTAATTCTCAGCGCCCATTCATGGGATGCAGAGTTATTGAAAAACGTGCATATAACAAAAGACGAAGTGATAAAAGCGCAAGAAAAACCTATCGTCGTTTATGGCGGTATCACTGTGGATAGCGCTGCCACGCTTACCATTGCGGCAGGAACTACAATCTATTTTCATAATGACTCTGGGATCAAGGTGTACGGACGGCTATTGGCAGAAGGAACACCTACGAAAAACATTGTTTTTCGTGGTGACCGCATTGATCGGATGTTCAGCTATTTGCCTTACGATTTCACGCCCGGGCAATGGCAAGGAATAAGATTTTTTACCTCGTCTTATAACAACAAAATGTGCCATACAGACATTCATGGTGCCTTTGACGGTGTTGTTATTGACTCTGCCGACGTGTCGAAACCTAAGTTGACGCTTCAAGGTACGACCATTCACAACTGCCAAGGCTATGGGTTGGTAACCAATAACGCAAATATCATCGTTACCAATTCACAAATCACAAACACGCTATCCGACTGTGTATACGTCAATGGTGGCAACGTGTCCATGAACAATTGCACCTTGGCGCAGTTTTATCCTTTTGACGGCAACCGTGGCGTGGCGTTGCGTTTCACGTCGGAGCACCCCCTTTTGTCTTTGCGAGTGAGCAACACGCTCATAACGGGTTATGCCGAACAACAACTTTTGTGTAAGCAGCCAGATACGACCTTGGCATTCAATTATGATTTTGACCACTGCTTTTTGCGCATGCCTAAGTTTCAAACGGCTGACAGTGTACACTATGTAGACGTGATATATGAGAATGTAAAAGACACGACGACAAGTGGAGCTAAACATTTTGTGAAGATAGACACTAAGAGTTTGCGATATGACTTTAGATTGAACAGTGCATCATTGGCCATTGACAGGGCCAACGTAAAAACTGCCAGCCCTATTGATCTAAATGGAAATCGTCGTGACAAAAAACCCGACATAGGAGCTTTCGAATATATAAAAATGTAATACAACATCTTAAATCGTAGTAATATATGAGACAAGTCAATATAACAATAAACATAGACTTCTGCTCGATGGATGAATTAGCTCGTGATGAACGAGAATTGGTACAAATGGCTATTGATGCCACTAAAAATTCGTATGCCAAATACAGTAAATTTTATGTGGGCGCAGCAGTAAGACTTGAAGATGGGCAGGTGTTTATAGGTGCTAACCAAGAGAACGCGGCATTTCCATCTGGGTTATGCGCAGAGCGTACAGCTATCTTCTCGGCTCAAGCCAATAGTCCTGGGCAAGCGATAACAACGATTGCCGTGGCGGCAAGAAACAACTTGGGGCCGCTTGACAACCCTGTGACTCCATGTGGCGGCTGTCGGCAAGTGATGCTTGAGATGGAGGATAGGTATCAGCGCGACGTGAAAGTGCTGCTCTATGGTAAAAAGGGAATTTATAGGATTAAAAGCGTTAAAGATCTCTTGCCGCTCTCGTTTGTGGACTCTAATATGAAATGAAAAGTTCGATAATTCAATAATTACCATATGGGGCTGGGCTATAAAAGCTTCTTTATGTCTCTATCGCTTCGCTTATACGCCATAGCTTGATGATAGAAAATAGAAGGGGCGGTAACATGGAGCGCAAATCATATGGCCTGCGTTTGGCAGGCATATGACAGGTATTGCAAGTCAGCCTAAACTGATGTTGAGCTTTTTTTGTGGGCGATATTTCTACCTCAATCTCTTTTCACCATAAAAAAGCCCAACCGATGGCTCACGCCCTTATGGTTAAGGGATTTTAAGACATAGAAGCCTTCGGGTAGGCGATACACGTTTATGGATTTTCCCTGATAGCTACGTGTGTCTATTATTGTGCCTTGCAAAGTTTCTATAACAATCAAGCTGGCATCCAAGGCACTGTTTTTTGCGGGTAAAGATAGTTGCTTGCCATCGCAGTGGAGAAGCGGCACGTCAATTCTTTCGGGCTCTCGCATACGGTGACTTTGTGCCGCATTACTCTCATTGCCATATCGATTCATCGAAGTGACTGCAAAATACAATCCTTCGGTCGCCATGCTTAGTATATTATTTTGATAGCGAATGGCTACGAGGTTATTAGGATCGTCTGTGTCTACCGGCCAACATCGACTTGCATATATATTATAATAAGGTGAAGAACCTGTCCATTTAAGCCCATTTTGGTACACTTGAATATCCGTAGGAGTCTTTGGCGTTATTTTTTTAGCCCATGTCATGGGTGGAACAAGGGATGGATGGCTGTTGAAACGAGATACGAAGTCGTATATGCCTTGCTCATTATCCGTGAGAAACTTGCCACGAAAAAACGTTTGCCCCAATCCATATTGGCGCAACACATACATCTCGCGGGTAATGTCTTCCAGCTTCCAATTACCCTCGCGTGGATTGAGAAAATAGATACCAAGACCCGGAGCCACCGTTTTGCCATGACTCTGTTCAGCCCAATCGATAGCGAAAGGGAAAAACTGGTTGTCCCTAAAATACATCATTGGGTATAGTTGGTCCATGAGCCCATCGCGCAACCAGCCCTGCGCATCCTGGCAAACTCTCTCATAGGCGTTCCATCCGTGACTCCAATAACGGCTAAGGTCCTTGAACTTACCTATGGGCGAACAACTCATTTTTACCCATGGCTTTATAAGTTTGACGCGATTGTGAATGGCACTGACAATGTTGGTGATGTATTTTCGTCCCTGTTCGCGGGTCACCTTGAGCTTCCATTTTTCTGGATAACGAATATAATCTAAATGAATGCCATCAATATCATAGTTGGAAACCAATTCGCCACAGATGTCGGCAAGGTACGTCGCGGTGCGTGGATCCTCGGGATTCATATATCCATCAGTATCGATACGCCTTATGAGCGAATTGAATTTTCTTCTCAATGTTTTGCATCCAATTCCATTCCATTTGCCCACGGGCAGGGTGACAACCCACGCATGGCACTCCATGCCACGTTTGTGACATTCTTCGATGGCATATTTCAAGGCATCGTAGCCCGGCGATTTGCCAGGGATGCCACTGAGGCAGCCATCCCACGGCTCTTGCGCAGACGGATAGATGGTAGTGGCCCTAATGCGCGCTTGAATAAGTACGGTGTTGATACCAGCTTTCTGATAAAGATCTAAGAGCGTGCGTAATTCTTGCCGTTGACGCTCTATGCCATACTGGTTTCGCGCGTAATGGCTTGGCCAGTCAAGCCCACCTATCGTGGTTAGCCATACGGCACGAACTTCGTGCTTGGGCGGTCGGGTGGATTGGGCAAAAAAAGAAATCCACGAAAATGAAATCAATAGAGTGAGAACAATTCGCTTGGTCATTCGAATAAAATTTGATTACAAAGGTAGTTATTATTTTTCTTTATTTCAAAAATAAACTGTACTTTTGCATTCGAGGGTCAATGTGATAGCTACTTGATGGGATATTCCCACATGCTGAATAATTGATAACTTAAACTTCAGCGAATGATAGCGTTAGTTTTAAAACATTAACCAACAATAAC
Source organism: Prevotella sp. S7-1-8 (assembly GCF_000758925.1). Lineage (GTDB taxonomy): Bacteria > Bacteroidota > Bacteroidia > Bacteroidales > Bacteroidaceae > Prevotella. Next base: position 44,163 of record NZ_JRNC01000039.1, on the reverse strand, counting down.
TTATGAAAAAAGTTTTAATGATATTGACAGCGTTGTTGTTGACTGTATCGGCCAACGCACAGTTTGAAATGGACAAGAAGTACGCCGGTGCGTCACTCACGGGTCTCGACTTGAGTTTTAACGGCCTCCAAAAAATGCGTGTAGGATTGTCTGCCAAGGCTGGATATATGGTGGATGACGACTTGATGCTTTTGGGGGAGCTGGCCTATAACCACCCCGGAAAGGACATGCCAGACTCTTTTTCCGCTGGTGCGGGTGGTAGATATTATATTGAGCAAAATGGCATTTTTCTTGGTGCCAGCGTGAATTATCTACACGCTTCAAAATACAACGACCTCATGCCACAAGTCGAGGTAGGCTACGCGTTCTTTATAAGTAGGACGGTTACGATCGAACCATCCATCTATTATCGTCAAAGTTTCAAGAAACACGCAGATTATTCCACCATTGGCTTGCAGATAGGCTTTGGTATTTATATAGATTAGGACAGAGAAAATATATATACCATTTTATGGAACAATTACCCTCGGTTCTTTTGGAAAAGGCGGTTTCCGAGTTTAGCAAACTCCCTGGTATAGGACGCAAGACGTCTTTGCGACTTGTTTTGCATCTGCTTAGGCAACCTGTTGAAAGCGTTGACACGTTTGCGGAGGCTATCTCTTTCGTGAGAAACAATATCAACTATTGCAAAGTGTGCCATAATATCAGTGACAACGAAATCTGTCCTATCTGTGCTGACAAATCGCGCGACACGTCAATGGTGTGTGTGGTAGAAAACGTACAAGACGTGATGGCTATTGAAAGCACACAGCAGTATCATGGATTATACCATGTCTTAGGTGGCGTGATTTCTCCCATGGATGGTGTTTCTCCGTCAGATCTTGAGATAGACTCATTGGTTAATCGAGTGGCACAAGGGCAGATTAAAGAGGTAATCTTTGCGTTGAGTTCCACTATGGAGGGTGACACAACCAATTTTTATCTATCACGCAAGTTGAAAGACTATCCGGTAAAATTAAGTTTGATAGCTCGGGGCATTGCCGTTGGAAACGAGTTGGAATATGCTGATGAGGTTACGCTTGGTCGATCAATATTGAACCGTACGCCATTGGAGTAATTGTCTATATGGCGCACGTCCGCGAAAGTTTTCGTGCCAAAACGCATAGTTCAGACATGTAGCATTGCTCTCATTTCAATAAGGATAAACATAATGCCGCGATGAATTTATCTCCACAAAAATTTTTGTTATTTTTGTTTATAGCGATGATTGCCATTGGCTTAGCCATCGTGACGCTTTACGAATGTGACGTGCTCACTTCCGCGAACTATAATGGACATGGCGTGTCAGAATATCATACTGTAATGATCATGGAATTGTTAACCATCTGCTTGATACCGTTTTCACTTCGTTTGTTTAAATTTAAACATGTGCGACGCCAATTGACTTCCAACGCAGCGTCAGCTTTGCGTAAATGGGGTGCCATCAGGCTCTTTATGATCGCACTTCCGATGATATTCAACACCATTCTATATTATCAATTTATGAATGTAGCTTTTGGATACTTGGCTATTATATGTTTGCTTAGCTTGGCTTTTATATATCCATCCAAGGCCAAATGCGATCAAGAAACAAACAAGAATACTTGAAGCTATCCATTATCATAGTAAGTTATAAAGTCAAGTATTACCTTGAGCAATGCTTGTTGTCTGTCCGTCGTGCTGTTGAGGGCATTGATGCGGAGGTCATAGTCATTGATAATCATTCGGAAGATGGAACGGTAGATTATATTTCTACACGCTTCCCAGAAATAAAGGTCATTGCCAGTACAAATAATTTAGGTTTTTCAAGGGCTAACAACAAGGCTATCAGGCAGAGTAAGGGTGACTATGTGTTGCTGCTAAACCCTGACACGGTGGTAGGCGAAGATGTGTTACGTCGATGCATACAATTTATGGATGAACACGAACGAGCTGGTGGTTTGGGCGTGCGTATGCTCCAGGCCAATGGCTCTGATGCTCGCGAGTCAAGACGAGGACTGCCTACTCCGATGACGTCTTTTTACAAGATGACGGGACTTTGTAATTGGTTTCCCCAAAACAAGGTGTTCGGAAAATATTACATGGGATACTTGTCTTGGGATGTTGCCGCGAAAATAGAAGTCATAAGTGGCGCGTTTTGTATGCTACGACGACAGACACTAAATGAAGTGGGGCTGTTGGATGAGGATTTTTTCATGTATGGTGAGGACATAGATTTGAGTTTCCGCATCTTAAAAGGCAAATGGGAAAATTGGTATTTACCCCTAAAAATATTGCATTACAAGGGAGAAAGCACACAAAAAACGCATTTTCGTTATGTACATGTTTTCTACCAAGCCATGTTAATTTTCTTACGTAAGCACTATGGAAACCAAAGCTTTCTTTTGAATATACCAATACGTTTAGGGATATTTCTTAAGGCTATGCTTGCGCTCGTTGGCATGTGTATAGAGCAGATTAGATACAATTTGGGATTTGTGAAAAACAAGCGCATAGACAATGTTTTATATCTGTGTGATGTCAGAACTGAGAACAAGCAGAAGTGTAACACCCTGTTGGAAAATCATGGACTACGTGCGATATTTATCAATAATAGCGAAGAAAAAGAAATTTCTACATCAGAAACCGAACGTATATATAAGGTATACGACATTTCCAAATACACATTCAAAGAAATATTTGACCAAATGTCCAATGAGACAGACTGTCGTTTGTATATGGCATTTTACAATCCAAACAACATGAGTGTCATTACTGATGCAGACATTATACGCTAAGAACAATGGAAGATACGCCCAAAGTTACATTACGAGCCATCGAGCCTGAAGATCTTGATGAGCTATATAATATAGAGAACGACCAAGAACTTTGGAATGTTGGCAATAACAATATGCCTTACTCAAGATTTGCCTTGCATGAATATATCGCCAATATTACTGGAGACATATACGTGGATCAGCAATTGAGATTAATGATATGCGACGAGCATGGGCATACTGTAGGCATGATAGACCTGGCCAATTTTAATCCACAACATCAACGCGCCGAGGTTGGCATCGTTATTCGGAAGGATAGGCGTGACAAAGGGTATGGTTTGGCCGCCATCAAGCAACTCATAGACTATTCTCAAAGAATACTGCACATACATCAACTCTATGTCATGGTATGTAAGGACAATGCCAAGTGTATCAAGGTGTTTGAGGAGGCCGGGTTCAGACGCCAAGCTATTCTAAAAGAATGGTTGTATGATGGTGAAGGTTTCAAGGACATTATACTGTTGCAATTTTTTTTATAATTTACCTTTTTTTTCTTGGTTCAATGAAATAAAAGCGGTATCTTTGCAGCCGTTAAAAACAAAGAGTTGGTTTTACGACCTAAATATGGTGTGTTAGTTCAGTTGGTTAGAATGCCTGCCTGTCACGCAGGAGGTCACGAGTTCGAGTCTCGTACACACCGCTTATATATCGGTAAAACTTTCATGGTGCGTTAGTTCAGTTGGTTAGAATGCCTGCCTGTCACGCAGGAGGTCACGAGTTCGAGTCTCGTACGCACCGCATTACTTTCGAGGTTAGCCTCGAAAGTTTTTTTTGATATAAGTCAAGAAACAACATTTTTATATATCGTAACACGTTGTTTTGCCATATTTTTTAAGGTTTAAGTATCTGAAATAAAATATAATAGCTAAATTTGCAAATGGAAAAAATGAAATTTTATTATTGTTTATCAATTATTATATTCATTAGATCATGACAGAAAAGAAAGCAACAGTGAAGAGCGCTACAGCCAAGTCAGCCGGAGCGGCAAAATCATCAACTTCAAAAACAGCCTCTGCAAAAAGATGTGCCACAAAGAAAGCGGCGATCATGGTAGATGCCGAAAATGCAGGATTTCGCGCAGGAGACGTATACCAAGCTCTCTCCGCGGCTGGCGCCGCAATGTCCGTAGCTGAACTTGCCAAGGCAACACAGAAGACTGACACGGAAATTCTTTTAGGTATTGGATGGCTGCTTAAGGAAGGCAAGGTTAAGGGAGAAGAAGGTAAAATAGCTTTGGCCTAATGTGTGATGGGATGATATAGCGGAAAGTTTTTCAAAGATTAAATTGTGTTTTAGTATTGTTTGAAACAAGTTCCTTGTATCATTAACGATATTATCCACCTATTCGTATGACATTGTTCGACGATTTGGTGGATTTGTTTTTCTTTCGAGTAGGCTTCTGTCCTGCGAAGAGCCATTTGAAAAGTGCCAACTTATAATTGACGCCTATGATAGTGGAATAATTTTTGAGAATTTCCGTCCACCCATTTTTCCCAGAGTGTAGAGGTGGACTACAACATCATGATACATTTTTCTTTTCTTGCAATTGTATTTTCACAAAATTGCTGACTTTACGTGTCAAGTTATTGGGTGAAAGGCATTAGAAGAATGTGAGGTGATTAGAATAGAAAAATCCCAAAGAAACCGTCGCGATAATCTTTGGGATTCTATTGGTAATATATAAGAGAGACAACCCTTATTTAACGAGTTTGAGGTCGTAATTCATGCCTTGGGCAGTAACGGGCTCTTCAAACTGGTCGTTAACCATGCGTAATGTAGAATCATTAAGTACCAAGAAATTGATGGTGTCGTTGGGTTCTGTGGGCAAACGGTAGTAGCTTTTCTCCGCTCCGTTTACAGTTTTGGTCAAAGAAATAACCTTCCCGGAATAGTTGTAAGTCTTCTCTACTTTTGTTTCTGATTTCATATAACTCTGCGTAAGGTTAAAACTCATGGCAGAGTCAGAAGTAAGAGCAAGCCTATAACGAATGCCATATGTGTCAGCAGCGGGGGTCAAGCCCTCATATACGGTAGAATCTGTTGCCGCGACCTCGGTGTTTGCCGCAGGCTCTGTTTTTTTTCCATTGTTGCAAGAAGCTATAAAAGCTGCGCACGCAACGAGCATTAATGTTACTTTTTTCATTGTCCTAATTTTTATGTATGATTTATCCTATGTATAATAACGTTTTATATCATGTTTTGTTATATGTTTGCAAAATATTTTTCAACGTAAATAAAGCGGCAATTCATAGATGGAAGTGTCCTTTTGTGTCATTCGCCATCAGCATCTTCGTCCTCTAAATTTTTATCTTTCGTGTCAAGCAGGTTATCCTTGGTCACGGTGACGTTTCCCAAATTATCAATCTTTAAGATAAGTGGTATGTATTCGTCGCTTGATTTGTCAGGACTCCCCACGCTGGCGGCAAAAATCAAATGGTTTCCCTTTGCTTGAACAAAGACAATACCTAACAACGCGCCATCATTAAAGTACATATTGTCTACATATTCTTTAAAAAAACTTTTAGTGAAAGTTTTCTCAAAAAAAACAGAGCTATCCGCCCGAACAATCTTCAGCGCAATTCTATTATCATAATAACATACCTCTCCGTCATGTGCCAAAGGCAAAGAAGGGTCTGCCATTAGCTGCGTTTCAATGATGTATTTATTGCCAACCCATTCCACAGTACGGGTTTGGGTATAATCACCCATTTTGCGAGTTTTAGGAACCGCTGATATTTGTTTGTTTTTTTTAGTTATAATGATTGTGTTTGTTTTTTTTTGAGTGCACGAAATCACCACTATGGTGGCTATCAAGGTCATGCTTATTGATAATATTCTCTTCATCTTCATACGTACTTGCAACTGTGCAAATTTAGGTAAAAATTTCGAATTATTAGCTTGTAAGAATAAAAAACGAAAATAAATATTTCCGCATGGAGCTAATACTCTGCAATAGGTTAATGTTGGGTTACCTTCTTGCGATGATAGGGCTCTGGCTTTGGATTTGCGTGCTAAGCAATCATGGCGTAGGCTCTAAGAACAACCCCGGCCTTTTGCCATTCACAATGATTTGCCTGACCAAATTCACAGATTCCGCTTCGGTGATTTCTGTCACAAACACCACGACTTCTCCGATGACACCCTATGTTTTCTCAACCGCCGTTAATTCATGCGCACCTATAATAATATATATGCCTATTGTATCGTAACAGGGCGTTTCCTTGATGGCGAGGGCGGATTGTGATAAGTTACGATGACATAGTGTTGCAAGAACTGCCAAAACTGTCAATCCGCCACTGTCAAAACTGTCATTTTTTATGTTCATGCGCCGTTGGCATACTTTTCGCTTTTGCATAAGTGAATTTCCTCATGAAATATCAACAAGTAAAAACTGTTTAATAAAAATAAAATCAATTATGAAAGTAAGACCATTAGCAGACAGAGTATTAGTGCTACCTGCACAGGCAGAAGAGAAAGTAGGTGGAATTATCATTCCGGACACGGCTAAAGAGAAACCACAGCGTGGTAAGATCGTGGCTGTAGGCGAAGGCACCAAAGACGAGAAAATGATATTGAAAGAGAATGACGAGGTGCTCTATGGCAAATATGCAGGCACAGAGATGGAGTGTGATGGAACTAAATATCTCATGATGCGTCAAAGCGACGTTTTGGCAATTGTGGAGGATTAAAACATTACAATACGAAGTCTATAAAAAAATGCGATAGCATAAACGTTTTTATAGTCGTTCGTTTATCGATATAACAATCTATAATTTCATAAACAAAAACTTACCATTGGTAGTGGTGTTTGATAGGACGATGGCATACATCGGGAATGCGAAGACACCACCAACATGGGATAATAATTTAAAATAAGCTATGTCTAAGATTATTAAATTTGATACAGAAGCCCGCGAATTGCTGAAACAGGGCGTAGACCAGTTGGCAAATGCAGTGAAAGTGACCCTTGGGCCTAAAGGTCGCAATGTGGTTTTGGAGAAGAAATATGGCTCTCCTCTGATTACCAAAGACGGTGTTACCGTAGCCAAGGAAGTGGAGTTGGAGGACAAGTTTGAGAATACAGGCGCACAGTTGGTAAAGAGTGTGGCTAGCAAGACAGGCGACGACGCAGGCGATGGCACCACGACAGCCACCGTATTGGCTCAGGCAATCGTCAACGAGGGCTTGAAAAACGTAGCCGCAGGCGCTAACCCCATGGACTTGAAACGTGGCATTGATAAGGCCGTGAACAAGGTAGTTGCCTATATCAAGCAGAACGCGGAGGTTGTAGGCGACAATTATGACAAGATAGAGCAGGTTGCCACTGTGTCTGCAAACAACGATCCAGAGATTGGCAAGTTGCTTGCCGATGCTATGCGCAAGGTTTCAAAAGACGGCGTTATCACTATCGAGGAGAGTAAAACGCGTGACACCAGCATAGGCATGGTAGAGGGTATGCAGTTTGACCGCGGCTATTTATCGGGCTATTTTGTAACCGACACTGACAAAATGGAATGTGTGATGGAAAATCCATATATCCTCATTTACGACAAGAAAATCAGCAACCTCAAGGAGTTCTTGCCTGTGTTGCAGCCTGCTGCCGAGAGCGGTCGTCCATTGTTGGTTATCGCCGAGGATGTGGATTCCGAGGCTCTCACTACCCTTGTGGTGAACCGTCTGCGTGGCGGTTTGAAGATTTGCGCCGTTAAGGCTCCGGGCTTCGGCGACCGTCGCAAAGCCATGCTTGAAGACATCGCCGTGCTTACCGGTGGCGTTGTGGTCAGTGAGGAAAAGGGACTCAAACTTGAGCAGACCACATTGGAGATGCTTGGTACCGCCAAGAAAGTGACCGTGTCTAAGGACAGCACCACCGTGGTGGATGGCGCTGGCTCCAAGGAGAACATTGAGGCGCGTGTGGCACAAATCAAGAACGAGATATCTAACAGCACCAGCTCTTATGACAAGGAGAAACTGCAAGAGCGTTTAGCCAAATTGTCAGGTGGCGTAGCGGTGCTCTACGTAGGTGCCAACTCCGAGGTCGAAATGAAAGAAAAGAAAGATCGAGTGGACGACGCGCTCTGCGCTACTCGCGCTGCCATCGAGGAGGGTGTAGTGCTTGGTGGTGGAACCACTTACATACGCGCTCAACAGGAGCTTGTCAACCTCAAGGGCGACAACGCGGACGAGCAGACGGGTATTAACATAGTGTGCCGAGCCATCGAGGAGCCGCTGCGCCAGATTGTGTTCAACGCTGGTCTCGAAGGCGCCGTGATTGTTGATAAGGTGCGCGAAAGCAAAGGTGACAACGGTTATAACGCTCGCAAGGACGTATACGAAGATTTGCGCGTGGCAGGCGTTATCGACCCGGCCAAGGTGGCTCGTGTGGCTTTGGAGAATGCCGCTTCCATCGCTGGCATGTTCCTCACCACCGAATGTGTCATAGCTGACAAACCCGAGGAGGCCGCTCCGGCTATGCCAGCCGCCCAGCCTGGAATGATGTAATTTTCAATCATGATACCAATGACGTGGGGGATATGCCAAACAATGGCGTATCCCCTCGTTTTTTAGTTTAACGTTTGGGATGAACGCAGTGAACGCAGGGCATTGCATGCAATGATTGATAATTCAGTTTTTTAGTCGATAATGTCTTCTTGCTAAATGATTGCAGTTAGTCATGCCACCACTGATGGACCGCTAAATGGGTAAAAACAAGACAGAAGAAAGCGCCTTGGCTTATTCGTACACCAACATGCTTAAGCCGGTATGATATGTGAATATGCAAGAAAAATGTGAAAAGTGACGTGTTTAAATGAAAAATGTCATTTATTTATTAATTCCCATAATTTTTTTTTCAAAAAAATTTGGATGTAATATACAAACTTATTAACTTTGCAATATATAGATGAGAATAAAAGTCCCACAAGGGCTTCAAAGATATTTTTTGATTTGTTTTAGTAGATTAGTTTTTAAGTAGTTTGTTTTTAGAAATCGGATGTCGTGATGACATCCGATTTTTTTTGTATCTTTCGAAAAATACATTACCTTTGCAGCATGAAACCCAAAATTCATATTGATTGGAAAAAGGGGCTGATATTTCTGTTAATATCTGCCGGGCTCATCTATATCACTAAATCTATTTTGATGTCACTCGGCATTGTTTTGTTATTGTTTGTGATAGACGGCTTGTTGGCAAACTGGGAGTATCGCAAAAAAACGAAGAAAATATTTGATGAGCTAAGAAAGCAAAAAATCGAAAAGGGGGATGATGACAAAACTGCCGAGAGATAGCTCGAATATCAACACTTCGTAGTAATCGTATTAAAAGATGGGGCTTGGCCATGGGCCATTGTATTCTAATATATAGGAGTCGCGCCATGTTTCTTTGTAAATTATTACCGTCGACCTCAGCGTTTACATGTTTAATGCATCCGCGTTTTTGATGTCTCAAACACTCTGTTAATTATGGAACAACTTATTCAGCTATATACAAACTGGGCCGGAGAGAAGCCTCGGCAGGTTGAGAAACTGATAGGTGCCGGTAGTAACCGGCAGTATTATCGCATGTCGGATGTCTCCGGCAATGCCGTTATCGGTGTTGTTGGCACAAGCCGTGACGAGAATCATGCATTCGTGTATCTCTCTCGGCAGTTTGTTCGTAGAAAGTTGCTCGTGCCAGAGGTGTTGGCCGTGAGCGAGGACGAGATGTGCTATTTGCAAACAGACCTTGGAAACATCTCGCTTTTCGATGCCATCAAGGGTGGCAGGGAGGCTGGTGGACGATACAATGTGGCAGAGAGGGAGCTGCTTTTTCGCACGATTCGAGAGTTGCCCAATATACAAGTCAGAGGCGCGTTAGGCTTGGATTGGTCCAATTGCTATCCCGAACCGGAATTCAACGAGGACAGCGCGTTGTTCGATTTGAATTATTTCAAGTATTGTTTTCTTAAACCGTCGAACCTTGATTTTCATGAGCTGAAGTTAGAAGCCAGCTTCCGGCGTTTGGCCAAGGACCTCGCCTCGGAGTCGGGCGAGTATTTCTTATATCGTGATTTCCAAGCCCGAAACGTCATGCTCGACGCTAACGGAAATCCCCATTTCATTGATTTTCAAGGCGGAAGGAAAGGACCTTACTATTATGATTTGGCATCTTTCTTATGGCAGGCGTCCGCCAAATATCCTTATAAGCTGCGCAGGGACCTTGTAGCTGCCTATTACGATTCTCTCAAACAATACGTAGAGGTGCCCAATATCCGCCATTTTGCAGCGCGCCTTACACTGTTTGTGTTGTTCAGGACGCTTCAAGTGCTGGGCGCGTATGGTTTTCGAGGTTACTTCGAGCGCAAACAACACTTCATTGACAGTATCCCTCCGGCCATTGATAACCTGCGCGATTTGTTGAAACTGCGCAAGGAACTGCTGCCTTATCCTTACCTGCGAGAAACTTTGTCGCGGCTCACGCAGGTGTCTCAATTCACCGTGGGTGAGATGCCGAAGCAGACTCGCCACGACGGATATAAAACCACCGCGCGCAACATTTACGACGCGCATCCGCAAGATGGTCCGGCCACTTTCTCCAAGTATGACGGTAAGGGACCGTTGAAAGTGACAGTTTACAGCTTTTCTTACCACAAGGGAATTCCGGCGGACGAGTCTGGAAATGGTGGCGGGTATGTGTTCGATTGTCGCGGTACGCATAACCCCGGGCGATACGAGCCATACAAAAAACTGACCGGGCTTGACGAGCCAGTCGTTCGATTTCTGGAGGACGATGGTGAGATCTTGGAGTTCTTAAACCATGTCTATGCCTTGGCCGACAAGCATGTGGCACGATATATACAGCGCGGTTTTACACATTTGATGTTTTGTTTTGGCTGTACGGGTGGTCAGCATCGAAGTGTTTACAGTGCGCAGCACCTCGCGCGGCATATCCACGAGCGGTTTGGTATAGAAGTGAGAGTGGTTCATCGAGAGCAACATATCAGCCAAACATTCGCCGCTGTTTCTCCCAAGGGATAGATTTCCTTCCGTCAGGCTGACACCAATGGCATGCTCATGATGATCGTCCATGCCTTTGTCCCTCGCGACAACTTCGGTTGTTGTCTGGATAATTCATGGCGCGCGACATATGATAAAGGTATATACCATCAATGAGCCGTTCGATATAGGGTAGGGCTACGGTGTACGGCATCTTGTTTTTATTGCGCCATTCGTTTTGATTTCTGCCATTTAATTGCTAATTTTGCATCATGAAGCAAGCCATGATTTTTGCCGCGGGCTTAGGAACTCGCCTGAAACCGCTTACCGATACCATTCCCAAGGCATTGGTAAGGGTAGGTGACGAGCCTTTGCTTAAACGGGTAGCGCTTAGGCTTCGCGCCGCGGGGTTCACCCGCGTGGTCGTCAATGTGCATCATTTTGCCCCTCTTGTCATCGAGTATCTTAAGGCAAACAACAACTTCGGGCTTGATATTCGGATAAGTGACGAAACCAATCAGCTTCTTGATACTGGTGGCGGATTGCGCAAGGCGGCTTCCTTGTTTGATCCAAATTATCCCATACTCATTCACAACGTCGACATCTTGAGCAATGTCAACCTCGCCAAATTCTACGCGTTGGACACCCAAGTGGATAGCTCGGAATGTGACGAGCGGGGTAATTTGCCCGGCGCCCGGCTATTGGTGAGTTGGCGTCAAACCCAAAGATACTTGCTTTTCAACGACCAAATGCACTTGGTGGGGTGGGTAAACATCAAGACCGGCGAGGTGAAATCACCTTTCCCCGAGGTGAGTTTGGCCTTGGGCAAGCTCTCTTTCCCTCTCAATGTGGAAGCCGGGCCACAGGTGTTGGCAGGTCTTTACCATGCCTATGCCTTTAGTGGCATACACAGTTTCTCGCCACGCATGTTCCCGCGCATGGAGGAATGTCCTGACAAGTTTCCCATTATGGACTTCTATTTGCGTCAATGCGGACAAGTGCCAATTAAAGGTTATGTTAAGCATGACTTGCGGTTAATGGATGTTGGGAAACTCAACGCGCTTGATGACGCGGAGACTTTCGCGCGACAATTAGAATTAGACAATAACAATAATAACCATTCTTAATTAGGTAGCTCAGACGTTTTACGCTTCATGGAAGTGACGAGAGCTTTTTATTTATGCAACAGAAGATTATCATTCTCGACTTTGGCTCGCAGACCACGCAGCTTATAGGCCGTCGAGTACGCGAGTTAGACACCTTCTGCGAGATCCTGCCCTACAACAAGTTTCCCGAAGACGACCCCTCCGTCATCGGTGTTATCCTTAGCGGAAGTCCCTATTCGGTGCACGACAAGGAGGCTTTCAAGGTAGACCTCAGCAAGATTGTCGGTAAATATCCTGTGTTAGGTATATGCTATGGCGCCCAGTTTATCAGCCTTGAGGGCGGCGGTACGGTAGAGCAAGCAGGAACGAGAGAGTACGGGCGAGCCAACTTGCAAAGTTTTGACGCTGGAAACATCCTGTTTCGTGGCTTCGACTTGGGGTCTCAAGTATGGATGAGTCATGGTGACACCATTACTTCCATTCCTAAAGATTTTCATGTCATAGGCTCTACCGCCGACGTGAAATTTGCCGCATTTGCCAGCTCCACCAAGCCTGTTTGGTGCGTCCAATTCCACCCCGAGGTATACCATTCCACACAAGGTACGCAACTTCTCAAAAATTTTGTTGTGGATATTTGTGGCAGCGAACAATCGTGGAGTCCGGCCTCGTTCGTGGAAACAACGGTCTCGGAGTTGAAACAACAATTGGGCGATGACCGAGTGATATTAGCTCTTTCGGGTGGCGTGGACTCATCGGTTTGTGCCGTGTTGCTTAACCGCGCCATTGGCAAAAACCTCACTTGCATCTTTGTGGATCACGGTATGTTACGCAAGAACGAGTTTAAAAACGTGATGCAGGCTTACGAAGGCTTGGGGCTTAATGTGATAGGCGTAGACGCCTCTGATAAGTTTTTTGCTGATTTGGCAGACGTAAAGGACCCGGAGAAAAAACGCAAAATCATCGGTCGCGACTTTATCGGAGTGTTCAATAGCGAGGCTTCCAAAATAACCGACGCAAAATGGCTGGCGCAGGGCACGATTTATCCTGACCGGATAGAGAGTTTGAGCATCACGGGCATGGTTATCAAGAGCCATCATAACGTGGGTGGTTTGCCCAAGGATATGCGACTAAAGCTCTGTGAGCCGTTGAGATGGCTTTTCAAGGATGAGGTTCGCCGCGTGGGATATGAATTGGGCATGCCCGAGCGTCTCATCAAAAGGCATCCGTTCCCGGGTCCTGGACTGGCCGTGCGCATTCTTGGAGACATCACGCGTGAGAAAGTTCGCGTACTCCAAGATGCGGATGATATTTACATCACCAAGATGCAAAATTACAAGATGCCCGATGGAACGAGCCTCTACGACCACGTTTGGCAGGCAGGAACAGTGCTGTTGTCAGAAATTCGTTCGGTGGGGGTGATGGGCGACGAGCGCACTTATGAGAATCCTGTCGCGCTGCGCGCTGTAACCTCCATGGATGCCATGACGGCCGATTGGGCACATCTTCCTTATGATTTCTTGGGCGAGGTGTCCAACGAAATTATACGCAAGGTGAAGGGGGTCAATCGCGTTTGCTATGACATTTCGTCCAAGCCACCCTCGACAATAGAGTGGGAATAGGCGTCCCTGCACAGCTTTAGAAAAAGCCAAGAAGAAAGAACAAAGGCGGCTTCATGTGTTTGGGCTGCCTTTTTTCAATATGATGAGGGAACCGTAATTTTTGCTATCTTTCACCATCAAATGCTTATATCGGTCCAACCGCTGCCTTGTCGGTATAAACCTCCGCGCGTTAAGCGAGCGCTCTTGGCCGGGAAATATGGACGATGTGTGCCCGTCATCGCCCGCCCTAAGAAGGGCAATATCAAAGCTTCCCTCTTGTTCCGGCAGGACAACCATAAAGCGGAACCTTGGAATTTTCCCAATGTTTCAAGACGGAGGCAAACATGATATATGAAATCAAAATACGAGACGAAAGTTGCGATTTGTTTCGCATGATAGCGGGATGGCTCGTTGAGAGCTCGTAAATAGTCGACACGACCATGTCATTAGGCAAATGCCGACTTTTTATTTGCCATGAATTATTTTAACAACATGTATCCCATAATTCACCTGTAGAGAAATATCATCGCTTTAGCTCGAAAAACGCCGAAAATCAGCTGCCTTTGCAACTTGTTTATAAACATAACTTTATGAAATTTAATGTTATAAATGTTTTTTTATAATGTCGGTGTGGCTTGCCTTTAAGTACCAATGGTGACGCCATTAAAACTTGATCACGTCGCATTTAGGGCTTGTAGGCATGACGATTAAACCCTTTACGCAGTTCGAATGGTATCTTTTCGGCCCGATTGTAGTCAGCAAAAGCATACGAATATTGTCCGCATCCATATTTAGAAGGTTTTTTAACCGCTAAAAAGAACATTTTGTAAATAGCTCAAATGATGATATATTTTTGACAAAATGAAGGAGGACGTGCGCCCTGTTTGCCGCCGGGCACCTTGGCATGGAAATGCTGGCCAAGAACTTCCGGCGCAACATGGCGCGCCACCGAAGACGCCTGTAGGCTGCGAGGTAGACCGAGGCTGGCAATGTAAAGATCCATGTAAGATTGGATAAGACAAAATGGCATTCCCTATTCGCATGGAGAATGGCCATAACTATTTTTTTTAAAACCTTGTCAACCTATTGAATTTCATACGATATAACAAAATCTTAATTCCTGAAATTTTAGAGATTTTTTTTTGATCGTGCCGTATTTTTTTTCACAATCCATTACAATCTTCCATAGCCCAATGTCACTTTCTTTTTTCCCCGGTTGGGGTTCAAGGCATAACAAATAGAAAAGGTTTAAATGAAAAGTCAAAAAAAAACTTAACAATCGAGTTTTTATATAAATTTGTGATTAACTTTGTAATATACGTTTGATAAATACATATGTACTCTAAACTTTTTACGCTCCTTTGCCTCGTGGCATTTTTTTTAGTGGGCGGTTGTGATAAGAACAAGAAAAGTGATGGCACATCTCCTGTTGACACCATACCAATGATGGTAATGCAGATACAAAAATGCTCAAGACTATATACCTCTGAATATCAATTGCGTAAGATTGTGACATATGATGATGACATTTCTTTTGACGGATTGATATTTAATGAGAAAATCAAGATAGAGCTGCCCATGGGCAAACGCAAAATAGCTATTCCCATGACAGCCACGGTTAAAGCTTATGTCGAGTTTGACAAATTTTCCGAACGTAACGTGAAGCGTCATGGTGACCGGTTGGAAATCGTCCTGCCAGACCCAGAAGTGACGATGACGAGTACTCAAATAGATCATAAATCCATAAAAAAGAAAGTGTCACTGCTGCGTCATAATTTTACAGACGAGGAGATGACAGGCATCCAGCAACATGGACGAGACGAAATGATCAAAGCTCTGCCCAAACTTGGAATAATTGAAAACGCACGCCAAAGTGCCGCTCGCCAAATTATTCCCATCATGGAACAAATGGGATATCCTAAAGAAAAAGTAACCATAACTTTCAGGAAAAAATTTTCCCCAAGCGATTTTCCATCTATCATTAGGAATATAGAATAAATTTTATGCTGTACGATAAAAAAAACAACGCTTATCCGTTACGTCGTTTAACGGGATTTTTGGGTAATAAAACCTTGCTTATTATTATACTGATGATTTTCATAACTGGTTTTATGGTTTATCTTGTCAGAGGATGCGATTTTACTATCAAAACGAATAATAAGTTTGGTATTACGCCTGTTCAAATATCAAAAATAAAAAGCATAGGTCAGTGGGAGTTTCTCGCTATAAGTGACGAAGAACTCGTTGACACTGTTAGGCACGGTTTCTTTGGGGATGATGAATTGTCTCGAATATACTATGGTACACTAAGATTGGGAATAGACTTAAGCCAAACAGAAGAAGGATGGATAAAAATGGATGAAGATACTGTAAATGTTATTTTGCCTCCTGTCAAACTGCTTGACGAAAATTTCTTGGACGAAGCTCGCACAAAATGTTTTTTTGAGGATGGAAAATGGAGCGATTTGGATAAGCGGAAACTTACCCAAAAGGCAGCTCGCGTAATGAAAGAAAGATGTCTAACGCAAGCCAACATTAAAACCGCGGAGCAAAACGCATCCGTTCAGTTTGACAATATGCTACACGCTATGGGATTTAACTTCACCAAGATAAGGTTTTGCAAAAAGAAAGCCAAGAAATAAACAAAAAACATCGATATAGTCACCTCTCAAAAAAGACATTGCGCTTTCTTCATACAAACTAATTGGATGAATTGGTGTTGAGAATGTAACTCCTGTCTTCCACAGCACCATATAATCACTTTTTCAATAAGACGCCAAAGAAAGCTCATGGCTCTTTTAAAGTTGAATGTGGCGAGTGAAATCCGCTCCACCTCAACGAAAAGTGGGTAGTTGTTATATCCTCCATTAGTCATTTGTTCACAAAGTCATCAAATTGTTTATTCATTTGAAGCATCCACTCGGGAAGTTTCGCTTTTGCGTTATCAATCAACTCTTCTGGTATTGTCTTGAAAAAAGCGTAAGCCATTGGTCCTGAAATGGCAGCCAGGGTGTCAGCGTCACCTCCTAAGGATATGGCCAACTTTAAACAATCCACATAATCTTCGCTTTTAAGAAAACATATAAGGGCTGCAGGGACTGTCTGTTGGCAGGTCTCATTAAAGTCATAGTCCGCTTTTATATCCTCATAGGTCAGGCCAGACCATTTGGAGTAGTATTTGTCAAGCACATGCTCACGAATAAATGCTTTGTCTCGCCCTTTTGTAGCGTGGAATATTGCCAAAGCAGTTGCCACAGCTCCTTTGATACCCTCAGGATGATTATGGGTGGGCAAGGCTGTCTGTGTGGCCAGTTCTATACATTCTTTGACATTCTTAGCCATAAATCCTGTTGACGAAACCCTCATGGCACTACCATTGCCACAAGAGTAATAAGATGGCTGAATATCTTTTGCAATAAGCCATCTTGCAAAACGTCCGCCAAATCCACGATAGAAGTCCGCGCGACATCTTTTCCAAAGGTTTTCAGCCATATCCAAATTCTTTATAAGCGCTTCCGCGCATGCAAACGTACAGACAGTATCATCAGTATAAGTATTCGATGAAAGCAGTAAATCGACAGCGTCATAATTTTTTGTACGCCTTTCAAACTCGTACGGCATCCCTGCAATGTCACCAATTGCAGCACTTAATAATAGATTTTTCTTTGTCAACTCTTTTTTATTTTACATTCCTGTTTACTTCCTATTCGTATAGCCGATAGGGCAAAATACGAATAAAATGAGACAAGATAAACTTACTCGTTTCTGTAATGATTTTCAAATTAGCAATATTTTGCCAGCGACGTATCATATCTAAAAGCGTTGGGAAAAAATGTCACATAAAATATGGACAGTCAAGTACAGCAGAAAACCCAAGTCCAGAAAAAACAAGGATTCATGATTTCGACCGTCCAACTTTAGCTCTACTTCTATAAAACTCAAAGGAATTATACAATGCAATAAGCCACACCGAAAGCACGAAAGGCGCTGTGAGTGTGACAATGCCCATATTCAAGCCAACAAATTGAATAATCATCGAAAGCCCTAAACCAACCAAAGCCTTGATATATACGCAAGATTTGGTATTTAGGATATTCGCTATAGCCAGAACAGTCAGAATGGCATTATAACCATACATTCCACTGTTTACCGAATGAGTTTCTACAAACGGAGTGATCAGAACCATCAAAGACAACAAGCTTGCTACAAAAGATTCCAGCGCCATCTTCCGCGAATTGATCAAGAGAGCCAAGAAAAAGAATATGCCAGTAAAAACACTTTTACCCTGCAACATAATCTGTCCAAAATTAAAAGACACAGCTTGAAACGGTGAAAAAAGTTCCTCTGTTTCAACCACAGCTACACCGGACTGTTGCAACACAGGCAAAACACGGCTCATAAGCAACATTATCCAAGTTATTATAACAAATGGGGCGGTGAGAGGGGGTAGATATTTTTGCCTCTCAAATGCGTGTGCCACAAGCGTTGTGATTAAAGAAGCTATGACCATGATTGAAACTGACCAAATATTAATTGGCATAAAACATGGGACGGCTATAGCCACAAGCGTCCCATTAAAGCCATAAAGGCCGTTTTCAATGTTTTCACGATCATATTTAAGAGCTATTGCTGTCAATGTGCTGATAATGGTACCCAGCAATGCAAATAAACACATTGTCATAGAATTACAGCCTATACCTATTAACATCAACACTCCTGACAGTGCATTGTTCTGAAACATCACCTGTCCCACACCACGAAATGTGGCTTTCATGATCTTATTCGGATTCATTAGTATTGCCTTAATAATTGAAAACCACCCATTAATCCATACTCCGAAAATAGTCTTCGTATCGTATGGTTTTGATTTTTAAGTCATCAGTCAACATTATAATAGTGTTTGAGCATTTCTGTTTCTTGACGACACAATTAATCCATGCGTCAAAGTTATGAAAAAACAATGAACAACCAAAATATGTACCTTAAAGTTTTTGCTCGCAAGCTTAATTCTGCTGTTTGATAAAATTTTGAGATAATGCCTAAGTTGCTTTCCGCCGCCGGGCCAAGGAATTTTTGGATAGTAAAACTTAATTAATTTACGGATTGAAACGTTCCGTCACTTATCAAAAATTATTTTTGCGATGTATGTGCCCGATATGAGTTTGTTGAAAGAATGCATGAAATGTGTAAGCCCATTTTTCTCATCATCTTCGCGACATTCCATGATGCGAATAATGGCGAGTGATGGCGTTGTAGGGGGAGAAGATACACTAAGCTCTGTTGTGGTCGTAATTCGGTTTGTAGGGGCTGCTCGCAATGGGTATAGTAACGCTCCATCTGAGCGAATTGAAATTATTAAGAATATTAAATTGTTTATTATCAGTCAATTAAAAATGTTAGTCATATAGTTAATTGTTTCTCTCATTTTTTAATTATTACATTAGGTTTAACAGCGTGTTGATTGAAATTTAGTCATTTTTTATAGTGTTTTTTGTTTATTTCATAGAAAAACCCTATTTTTGCACAAAACGTAGTGTGTGCAAGGGCTATTACGCAAACGAAAATCATATGGAGAAATTGACATGTCAATAAAAAAAACGAGACAAAAGCTGGTGGATGTGGCTCGACAGTTGTTTGCCAAGAATGGTGTGGCTTCTACTACGATGAATGATATAGCCCTGGCATCGGGGAAAGGACGCCGTACACTATATACTTATTTTAGTAGAAAAGAAGATATCTACTATGCCGTCATAGAGTCAGAGTTGGAGCGTCTAAGTGACAAAATGGAAGGGGTAGCGGCAAAAAACATACATCCTCAAGACAAAGTAATTGAGTTGATCTATACGCATTTGAGTTCTATACGTGAAACTGTGGTCAGGAATGGAAATCTGCGTGCGGAGTTTTTTCGCAATATTTGGTCGGTGGAAAAAGTGCGTAAGAATTTTGATGAGGATGAGATCGGACTGTTTCGAAAAGTGTACACTGAGGGAAAAGCTCAAGGTGAGTTTGATATAGATGACGTTGAGCTTGTCGCGGACATTACTCATTATTGTATAAAAGGCTTGGAGGTACCCTATATTTATGGTCGTTTGGGTCGTGGCTTGACAGATGAATCGAGTAAGCCGCTCGTGGCAAAAGTGGTGTATGGCGCGTTGGGAAAGCACATGTCATCAAAGAGTGACACTAAATAACAAGAAAGAATGTAAGATAAATAATTGTATAACACTTAAAATGTAATGTTAAATATGGGACTTTTAAATGGTAAAACAGCACTTATAACTGGTGCCGCGCGTGGTATAGGCAAAGCTATCGCTTTAAAATTTGCACAAGAAGGGGCAAATATTGCTTTTACCGATCTTCTTATTGACGAAGAGCATGGCGGCATGTGCACCGAAAGAGAAATAGCTGCCATCGGCGTTAAGGTAAAAGGATATGCCGGGAACGCCGCAAATTTTGAAGAGACGGCCGAAGTTGTGAATAAAATTAAAGAAGAGTTTGGCACAATCGATATTTTGGTTAACAATGCCGGGATTACGAAAGACGGCCTGATGTTGCGTATGACAGAGCAACAGTGGGATTCGGTTATTGCCGTAAACCTTAAGAGCGCATTCAACTTTATACATGCGTGCGTACCTATCATGATGCGTCAACGTGGCGGAAGTATTATTAACATGGCCAGCGTGGTGGGTGTGCATGGCAATGCCGGGCAAGCTAATTACGCTGCCTCAAAAGCTGGACTGATAGCGCTTGCCAAAAGTGTTGCCCAGGAGATGGGGTCCAAGGGTGTTCGGGCCAACGCAATTGCCCCGGGATTTATTGACACCGCAATGACAGAAGCGTTGCCGGAAGACATACGCAAGGATTGGATTTCGAGAATACCATTGCGTCGAGGTGGAACGGTAGAGGATATTGCCAATACGGCTATCTATTTGGCATCAGACCTATCCAATTATGTTTCTGGCCAAGTGATTCAGGTAGACGGTGGCATGAACATGTAAGAAAATATAAACGTAAGGATAGAGATGAAAGTTGTCTACGAGGACAATCATCTAATAATTGTTTACAAAGAGAGTGGTGAAATCGTTCAAGGCGACAAGACTGGTGACACCCCTCTCTCTGAAACGGTTAAGGCGTACATCAAAGACAAATGCCACAAGCCAGGGGCCGTGTTCCTTGGAGTGGTTCATCGTCTTGATCGTCCTGTGTCAGGATTGGTAATCTTCGCTCGAACGAGCAAGGCTTTAGCTCGCCTTAATGATATGTTTCGACGAGGTGATATACATAAGACATATTGGGCTATTACCCAAAACGCGCCTCCCGTAGAGCAAGATACCTTGACAGGTTGGCTACGGCGCAATGAAAGACAAAACAAAAGTTATGTGTATGACAAGGAGGTTTCCAATTCAAAAAAAGTGATCCTTAATTATCAATTAAAAAGTCGTTCTGACAGATATTGCCTAATAGAGGTGGAACTATTAACAGGTCGCCATCATCAAATCAGGGCTCAATTGTCGCATATGGGTTGTCCCATCAAAGGCGACTTGAAATACGGTGCCAGACGTAGCAATCCTGATGGCAGTATCTCTTTATTGTCTTGCAAAGTGGAGTTTGTTCATCCAGTATCAAAAAAAAACATTATTTTAAACTCGCCAATACCTGATGACAAACTATGGAGAGAGCTGACAAAAGATATATAAACAACAATTTTGTCAGTTTTCTTCGTAAAAAAAATATTTATTCCTTTCTTTTGTTTATTTTGCAAGCGCAAGTATCAACCTGTATGTATGAATAATATTTTCAAGTGGAGCGGTATAGTCGTTCTTGTCGTTATCCTTCTCTTTGCCACTTTGTGTTCTTTGTTTTACTTTCCACCTTTTCAAAAATGGGCAGTAAAGCAAGTAACGGCTTACGCTTCGGAGGAGATGGGGCTAAAAATCAATGTCGGCCAGGTGAAGTTGGCATTTCCGCTTGATTTGTCATTGGGGAACGTACAAGTATTGGAATCCAACGACTCGTTGAGTAATGTCATGGATACAGTCGCTGATATTAGGAAAGTCGTTGTAGACATACAATTCAGGCCATTATTTGATAAAATGATAATGGTTGATGAGTTGAGTGTCAATAGTATGAAAGTAAATACCTCACACTTCATACCAACCGCTCGATTTGTTGGCAGTATAGGACACCTTGATTTAAAAGCTCATGGCATAGATTTTGGTAATTCGGCCGTTAACATCAACCATGTCGTATTAAAGGATGCTATATTAGATGTCCAACTCAAAGACACGGTTACTTCTGACACCACGAAATCAAACAATGTATGGAAGGTCAATCTGGCCGATTTAAAAGTAGAAAATACAGATTTCACGTTGCATCTGCATCGTGATTCGTTATCTGCTAATGCTTATTTTAAGCATGCGACAGCAAGAAACACTCATTTTGATTTTAACAAAGGCCTTTATGCGGTAAGCCAATTCAAGTGTGACAATAGCAGGATAAGATATAGCAAGAATTATGAACCTAAAATCAATGGTCTTGATTATAATCATATCGAGTTGGATAACTTGAAGTTGAGAGCAAACGATTTTAGTTATGTTGAATCTAAAATCAAAGTGCAAATACATGAAGGAGCCTTTCGAGAAAAGAGTGGTTTGCAGGTAGACTTATTAAAGGGCTCCTTTGCGATGGATAGCGTCAAGTTGTCGTTGCCTAACCTAAATCTAAAAACTGCGGATGGAACCGCTATAGCATTAGATTGTAACATGGCGATGAATGCGTTTGACGATGCCAATCCTGGAACTTTTAACGTAAACATAAAAGGGCAAATCTCCAAACCAGATTTGATGACCATCCTTGAAAAAAAACTTCCCAACGGTATGGCACGAAGATGGCCCAATAAACCTCTTGTGGCCATTGGAGAGGTTAGAGGGAACCTCCAAAAAACATTAATAAAAGGTCTAAACGTGAGTATGCCAGGAGCATTCAAGTTAAAAGCAGATGGCAAGGTAGAGAATATGACAGATACAAGGCATCTCAAAGCTAATATAGATCTGAATGTTAAAACACATGATGTAAGTTTCATAACACATTTGCTCGACAAAGAGACAAGAAAAAACGTGCGCATTCCTAACGATATTGGAGTTAAAGGAAAAATTCGTGTTAATGGTGATAAATATTCAAGTAATTTTATAGCGACGCATGGAACAGGTAAACTACATGGACAAGTGGATTTTAGTGCCACACAAATGAATTATTCAGCCAATCTCAATGCTAATGCCTTCCCAATCCAACGATTTGTTCCAAATATGCATTTGAGTGCGTTTACGGGAACCATCCAAACCAAAGGACATGGTGCTAACTTCATGTCTTCGGGTACAAATTTGGTAGCAAATACTAAAATCAAAAAATTCAGTTATGGCGAATATAATTTGGATCACATTGATGCTAAAGTTAATATGAGGAATGGTCGCGTTTCGGCCTTTGTGAACAGCCGAAACAGGGCCATGAAGGGCGTGTTTAAAATTGATGCCACAACCAAGGGCAAGCAGATACAAGGCGTTATCGATGGAGATTTTGAGCGTCTCGATCTGCGCGCGCTCCACGTTACAAACGAGCCGTTCTTGCTTTCAATGAGAGCCAAACTCAATTTAAGTTCCGATTTGAAACACAATCACCATATCAACGGGGCAATGTATAATATCATGTTTGGCAATGATTCTGTGTCCTTTTATCCAGAAGACATTGCACTTGATGTGCTTACTCGTAGAGACACCACACAAGCCAATATTGACAGCGGTGACTTAAGTATGAGATTGTCCGCATCTGGCGGATATGAGAAACTGCTCAAGAATACAGGCAAATTTGCATCAGAACTGCAACGTCAAATCAAAAATAAATACATTGACCAGAAACGGTTATACGCTTGTATTCCTAATTCCCGAATATCCGTTGTGTCAGGGCCAGACAATTTGATAAGTCGTGTTTTAAAACATTATGGATTTACGACGAATAATGTGTTTATGGATTTTTCCACCTCTTCGGCATATGGTTTAAATGGAAATTTATATGTCGATTCACTTGTTGTTGACAGTTTCCAGATAGACACAGTACGCTTCCGTATAGATTCCAATCGCTCCAATATGACCTATTTTGCCCAATTACATAATGGCAAGGATAATCCTCACCATGTGTTCAACGCGTTTCTTGACGGTGCTATCAACGAGAAAGGCACTTATGCCACGGCTCGAGTGTATGACGCCAATGACTCGCTTGGAGTTCGCCTGGGCCTTCAAGGCGTGATGGAGCCGCATGGCTTCAGCTTTCATCTGTTTGGGGAAAATCCCATCATTGGCTACAAAGAGTTTTCTGTGAACGACAGTAACTATGTATACCTTGGAGACGACAAGCGTGTTAGCGCCAATTTGGTTTTGCAAGCCAAGGATGGCATGGGCGTCCAGATATATAGCAATGACGCTCACAAGGATGTTTTGCAGGACGTAACGATAAATACCCACCATTTTGATTTGGGCGAAGTGTTGCCCATGATACCCTACATGCCAAATGTATCCGGAGTTATGAACGGAGATTTCCATATTATACAGACGCATAACGAGATTTCCGTCTCGTCGTCTGTCAATGTGGCAGACATGGTTTACGAGGGTAATAAAATGGGCAATATCGGTTCTGAATTTACATACATGCCACGCGCCGATGGTGGTCATTATGTTGATGGCATACTCACTTACAATGGAGACGAGATAGCGGCGCTTAATGGCACCTACCATTCCGCTGGCAAAGGTGCCTTGGATGCCACGCTCGCATTGGAGAATATGCCTTTGGATTTGGTAAACGGCTTTATACCAAACAAGATCGTAGGACTAAAGGGTGATGTTGATGGAGCTTTGGATATTAAGGGCACGTTATCCACCCCGGATATCAATGGCGAGCTGTACCTTGACTCCACGTATGTTTACAGTGAGCCTTACGGAGTGGAAATGAAGTGTGCCAACGATCCAGTCACTATCAAAAATAGTCGCTTGCTTTTTGAGAATTTTGAGATGTTCGCCCATAATGAAAGCCCTTTGACAATCCGAGGCTTTTTTGATTTTTCGGATTTGGATCGAATGTATATGAATGTTCGCATGCGCGCGGAAAACTATTTGCTTGTTGATTCCAAGGAAAAAGAGCGTTCTGACGCTTACGGTCAGGTGTATGTCAATTTTGCTGGCGACATGCGTGGTGTAGTGGATAATATGAAACTGCGCGGACGGTTGCAAGTCCTTGGAACATCCGACTTGAAATATATACTCAAAGATTCCCCACTCTCCACAGACAATCAGTTGGAAGGTTTGGTAGATTTTGTGGATTTTAGAGACACCACAAAGCAGGTGTTTTCTCGCCCGCCAATCACAGGCGTAGATGTAGACATGTCAATTAATATAGACGAGGGGGCACATGTCAATTGTTATCTCAATGCTGACAAATCTAATTATATTGATATAGTTGGTGGTGGCGAGATGAGATTTCGATATAATATGGTGAATGGCGTGAGGCTTACAGGACGTTATACCATCGGAAACGGCGAGATGAAATATTCGTTGCCAGTTATCCCATTGAAAACTTTCAGTATTCAAGATGGCAGCTACATAGAGTTTCGTGGCGACGCCATGAACCCCAAACTCAACCTGACGGCCACCGAGGAAACTGTTGCGACAGTGGGTGAGGCATCTGGCGACGGCCGTCTTGTAAAGTTTTTAAGCGGCGTTGTCGTTACCAAGACATTAAAAGACATGGGGCTGGAGTTTATTATCGACGCGCCTGAAGATATGAATATTCATAATCAGCTAAAGGTCATGTCCAAGGAGGAACGAGGCAAGATTGCCATCACCATGCTCACCACGGGCATGTATCTTGACAAAGGCAATGCCTCTGGGTTTGCAGTAAACTCCGCCCTGAGCGCTTTCCTCAATAGTCAGATCAATCATATTTCTAACAAAGCGTTACAAACATTGGATGTAAGTGTTGGCGTTGACAATTCCATTAATGACAAAGGAGCCTTCCATACGGACTATTCTTTCAAGTTTGCCAAAAGATTTTGGAACAACCGATTGCGCGTGGCAGTAGGTGGCAAGCTGTCTTCCGGAGCGGATGTTGCCATGCAAAACGAAACTTTTTTTGACAATGTAACACTTGAATACAGGTTAAGCCCCACGTCCAACAAGTATCTCAACCTGTTCTATGAGCGTGATAATTACGATTGGTTGGATGGAGTTGTCAGCAAGTTTGGTGGTGGCTTTATGTGGAAACGCAAATTGCGTCACTTCAAGGACATTTTTAGTTCTGATAAAAAAGAAAAACTCTTAATGGAGATGAACGACTCCTTGTCAAAAGACACAGTAGTGAAATGAAAATATATCGAACAGCGCTTTGCGTTATTATTTCATCCTTAATAGTTGGATGCTCCACCACGAAGAGCATTCCAGAAGGAGACCGTCTGTACATTGGGATGAAAAAGATAGAATATATATATCCTCAAAAAGGAAAACATTTTTACGCTACACAAGAAGAATTGAACGCTGCCTTGGCCGCTGCGCCAAACGGCTCACTCTTTGGCAGTAGCATTATCAAGTCTCCTTTTCCTATTGGCTTGTGGATATGGAATGAGTTTGTGGGCAGCGATAATCCCTTGGACAAATGGCTGCTCAAGTCGTTTGGGGCAAAGCCGGTGCTCATAAGTTCGGTCAATCCCGAGCTGAGAGCGTCTGTGGGCAGGGAGGTTTTGCATGCGCATGGCTATTTTCGTGGAAATGTGAGTCCAGAAGTTATACCACAAAAAAATCCAAAGAAAGCCAAGGTTGGCTACAAGATCAGCGCCGGGCACCTATTCACTGTTGACACGCTGTCTTATGAAAACTTCTCATACGATGAGCAATTACTGCTGGATAGCACCAAGGACGATAGACTTGTCAAGCCAGGCGTCCCCTTTGATGTGTCCACGCTCGAAAGTGAGCGCTCTCGCATTACAAAATTGTTTCGCGCCAATGGTTTTTATTTTTATCAGCCGTCTTACGCTTCTTATTTAGCAGATACGCTGGTAGCGCCCGGGAAAGTGCGTCTCAAATTTCAACAAAGAAATGGTATACCGGAATTGGCCAAGCGCAAATGGTATCTTGGAAGAATCGACATCGAGTTGAGGAAACAGTTTATGGAGCAACTCAATGACACCATCGCTCGCCGTCGTCACGCGGTTAGCTTCAACGGTCGGCATACGCCTGTTCGAACCTCTGTCATTTTCAACGCCCTAAAAATGCGCCCAGGTCAACTGTATAACTATATCGACCACGAAGAGAGCTTTATGAGATTAAATAACACGGGTATCTTTAGTATGGTGGAATTCAATTTCACACCTCGCGATACTACAGGCGTCAATGACACGCTTGACGTGCGCCTCAATTGTCTATTGGACAAACCTTATGATTTTTATATCAAGGCTAACATGACGGGCAAGACCAATAATTGCTTTGGTCCCGGCGCGGTTGTCGGCCTGGCCAAGCGCAACGCTTTTCATGGCGGCGAACTGTTTGATATAAATTTGCGTGGCAATTACGAATGGCAAACAAATAGCCAAGAAGGTTCCTCAGCTGGTTTCAACAGCTACGCGTATGGATTCGACATTTCCCTTCAGTTTCCTCGGTTGGTCATTCCCTTGGTAGATATCTTCCGTCAGCGGTCCTATCGTCGTTTCCGTCGAAATCGTTATGTCTCATCACCCACCACAATGGTTAAATTGTCATTAGACGCTATTAACAGGTCCAACTATTTCAATCGACATGTTGTCTCTGGAGAGTGGACCTATAACATCCAACAGTCCGCCACAAGCCGTCATCAAATCAGTCCTTTTATCTTTTCATACGAATTTATGCGAAGCTCCACGGCTGCATTCGATACTATCATGAAGGCCAACCCATATTTGTACTATACCATGCGCGATCAATTCGTGCCCAAGATGCAATATGTCTACACATACACCAGCCCTGCCTCATACCGTAGCCCTATATGGTTTCAAGCCACTGTCAGTGAGGCTGGAAATATTTTGTCCTTGGCCAATATGATAGGCGGGAAAAAATGGAACGAGAAGAACAAACAGCTATTTCTCAATCCTTATGCGCAGTTTGTCAAGTTTGAGACAGAGTTTGTCAAGACTTGGCGTTTAGACGAACATGGCAGTTTGGTAGCCCATATAGACGCGGGCGCGATTTGGTCTTACGGAAATTCTTCCGGCGCTCCTTATAGTGAGCAGTTCTATGTGGGTGGGGCTAACAGTATCAGGGCATATACGGTTCGTTTCGTCGGTCCTGGCAGCTACCATAATGAGGAGAGCAAAAATATTTCTTATCTGGACCAAACGGGCGACATTCGCATATTGGCTAATTTGGAATATCGCCCACGATTATTCGGAAATCTGTATGGCGCGCTGTTCCTTGATGCCGGAAATGTGTGGGAAACGCGAGATACCGGACGCAAAGGAGCCAAGTTTAAATTGAAGGATGTTCCTAAGGATTTAGCTTTCGGCACCGGTGTCGGCTTGCGTTACGACCTTGACTTCATGGTCATTCGCTTGGATTGGGGCTTGGGGTTGCACGTGCCTTATAAGCCTGGCTTCTACAACGTAGGAGCGTTCAAAGACAGTCAGAGTGTTCATTTAGCGGTAGGTTATCCATTCTAACCCTATTGGAACGTGATTGTAAAGCTCATTTTTTCACTTTCGCCAAATACTAAAAATGGCGAATAATTCACTTGCAAGAGATTGTCTTTCAAATAATGGTGGTATTAATAGTGATGACATTTCGTCCCGCTAATCCGTGCTAAATTCATGCGCCTTTCATTTGTACTAACCTGCTCCGTTTTCACGGAACCAATAAAAAAGTCGATAACAAAGTGGTTGGTCAATCGACACGAAGTGTTAAACAGTGTAAAAGCCGAGAAGAAAGTAGTTGTCTTATAGGAGTAAACAGCAAAAAAACACTAATTTTGCAAACCAATCATGGGTATGGGTTAAAAATATCCATATTCCAATATCATAAAGTCTAACTTTATTAATAATTTAATTAATCATTTATGTCTAATTTAGAAAACATTCAGCCTTTAGAAAATTTCGACTGGGATGAATTTGAAAACGGTGCCGCGCAAGGCTCAAAAGACACCCTTGCCAAGGCATACGATGAAACCCTGAACAAGATTCAGGAACACGAAGTAGTTGAGGGCACGGTCATTTCTTTGGATAAGAAAGAAGTTGTCGTTAACATTGGCTACAAAAGCGATGGTATCATTCCTGCTTCAGAATTTCGTTACAATCCAGAATTAAAGGTTGGCGACAAGGTTGAAGTTTATGTAGAAGATCAAGAAGACAAGAAAGGCCAATTGGTTCTTTCTCACAAGAAAGCCCGTCTCACCAAGAGTTGGGATCTCATTAACAATGCCTTTGATAATGATGAGATAGTACAGGGCTATATCAAGTGCCGCACCAAGGGTGGCATGATCGTGGACGTTTTTGGTATAGAGGCATTCCTTCCCGGCAGCCAAATTGACGTGCATCCTATTCGCGACTACGACGTATTCGTAGGAAAGACAATGGAATTCAAAGTTGTTAAGATTAACCAAGAGTTCCGCAATGTAGTGGTTTCACATAAAGCCCTTATTGAGGCTGAGTTGGAAGCACAGAAAAAAGAAATCATCTCTCACTTGGAGAAAGGTCAAGTGCTTGAGGGTACAGTCAAGAACATCACGTCATACGGAGTATTTGTCGATCTCGGCGGCGTTGATGGATTGGTTCATATCACCGATCTTTCTTGGGGTCGCGTGAGCGATCCTCACGAAGTGGTTTCACTCGATGACAAGATTAAGGTTGTTATCCTCGATTTCGACGAGGAGCGCAAGCGTATTGCGCTTGGCTTGAAACAGCTCACACCGCACCCATGGGACGCCCTTGACGAGAATCTCAAAGTGGGCGACCATATCAAGGGCAAGGTGGTCGTTATCGCCGATTATGGCGCTTTTGTAGAGGTGCAACCTGGCGTAGAGGGCCTTATCCACGTCAGCGAGATGTCTTGGAGCCAGCATTTGCGTTCCGCACAAGAGTTCTTGCATGTAGGCGATGAGGTTGAGGCCGTGATACTGACACTCGATCGCCAAGAGCGCAAGATGTCTCTTGGAATTAAGCAGCTTAAAGACGATCCATGGGAAACCATTGAGACCAAGTATCCTGTTGGCAGCAAGCACACCGCCAAAGTGCGCAATTTCACCAACTTTGGCATCTTCGTGGAGCTTGAAGAGGGCGTTGACGGTTTGATCCATATTTCTGACCTCTCTTGGACTAAGAAAGTTAAGCATCCATCAGATTTCACTTCCGTGGGCGCTGAGATAGAAGTGGTTGTTTTGGAAATAGACAAGGAAAACCGTCGCTTGAGCCTTGGCCACAAACAGTTGGAGGATAATCCTTGGGATACGTATGAAACTATCTATACGTTAGGCAGCATCCATCAAGGAAAAATTACCGAATTGATGGACAAGGGTGCCGTGATCACATTGGACGAAGGTGGCGAAGGCTTTGCCACACCCAAGCATCTCACCAAGGAAGATGGCAGTCAAGCCAAGCTGGGCGAGGAACTTCCGTTCAAGGTGATAGAGTTTAACAAGGAGACGCGCCGAATCATTCTCTCTCACTCTCGTACGTTTGAAGAGGGTAAGGAAGAACCTAAAGCTCGTCGTGCCACAAGTGGAGCTCGCAAGCAGAATGACACCCCCGCTATCAACAATGTTGCTGCGGGCACGTCACTCGGCGACCTCGATGTTTTAGCTAAGTTAAAGGCAGACTTGGAGAACAAGTAAATCCTTTACGCAATATACTTTTTCCCCTTGGAGTTAGAGCTTGCTCGACTTCAAGGGGTTTTTAGTAGATATTATCCTGATTGCGAGGATAAACATGACAACGGCTCAGTGGAAAAAGTATGGCGTTTCATTTTGCTATTGAGATTAACCCATTGGTACGATAAATGCCCATGTGTTTTTTTGATGAGACACTCACCATATACAACATATGCGGGGGCGAGTGGGGGACGCGCGCGCTTCAAGATGGCGATGGAATGTATGCGCGTTTTTAGTTTTTTACTTTAACAACCTGCTTGGTCCAAGCGCGGTTCTTGAAAAATTGGAAATAGTCAATTATTTGAACAAACAACCCTCTCAACTTCGCTTATTTTAAAATAAGTTTGCCTTCGTCCGAAATACGCGAAATATGCGGTGGTTTGTAAACGGCTTACATTCAGCGTATTTTGAAAAACAATCTTTGTTCTCCTGTTTCGCGGTCTGCGGTTGAGTGCCAAATGGCATGATGAAAAGGTTGCAATCGCGGCGCGATAGAGCCTCTTTCACGCTGCCAACAAGGCCTAATCACGCCATGAGAAAGCGCCAATCGCGGCACTCTTGTGATTTCTTGTAACGCCCTACTTGGTTTTGACAAAAAAAGACAGCCTTTTTTGCCCTGGATGACTCGAAAACAATGACCCAAAAACAGTAATTTTATTTTATAAAATGAAGAATAAGAAGTAAGGAAAGAAGAGTGGGGAGCGAAGAAGGAATGAAGACAACTTCACTGGATACAAGAAGCGTCTGGGCGCGCGGAAATTTGCGCGTATGAACATTACGCATACATCATGTCTTCCAATCTTTAATCCTGTTTGCGGCTATACATGGTTATCACAATCGTAGGGGAAACCTACGGCGTCCCCCCAAAGCAAATACCTGCTGATCCTTTAGCGCCCACATTAAATGTCAGCAGGGCCATGAAAACATCGGCCCCAAAGTCATCCCCATAACTCATCTTTTTCCAAAAGGAGCGCCATGCCGCCATCAAATATAAAAAAAAAGGAGATTGACAGCAACCAATTTATTACAAGGGGCGTACCACGCGAATGCCTATTTGTGAGGGGTGTCTCATCATATATTGCTTCAGGAGCATGGGTTCTTCAACCACTTTATGATGGACAGAAGAGGCGTTAAGCATGTGCAGTCCGTCGCTATGCCACACGGCGATGCCAATATGGCTTGTGTCCAATCCGGCCCTCGATGTAAGAATGGCAATGATATCTCCATCCTTGATGGTCTGTCTTAACGTGGCACTGTCATTTAAACGGCTCTTGGGAATGTAAGCATATTGCTTTCCTGTGATACGTTGTTCCATCTGGCGTATCTCTCTCGTCATCCATTTGTCTTTAGCCATCATGGGGTAGCGGTGAGCATGGGTTGTCATGTAGTACGCTTTTACCGTCTGTGTTGCCGTGAACAGCTCTTGGGGTTCGGGTATTGGCGCGACGATGTTTTTTTTGATGTTCTCATTTATCCAATGTGTGAAATAGTGCATACGCTTGGGATAGGTCACCGCTCCGTCCTCATATCTCACCATTCGTAAGTTTCGTACAAACTGATCGAATGTGGCGTGGCCTTTTTTTGCGCACATGGTTAGAGCCAATACAGTCTCAACGTATGTGGTACAGTCCATTTGGCGAAGATTGATGACAA
Organism: Prevotella sp. S7-1-8; assembly: GCF_000758925.1. Taxonomy (GTDB): domain Bacteria; phylum Bacteroidota; class Bacteroidia; order Bacteroidales; family Bacteroidaceae; genus Prevotella. Next base: position 12,054 of record NZ_JRNC01000039.1, on the reverse strand, counting down.
GTCGCTCCTCCTTGTTTCTTTCCAATGTTTTAGCCATGTAGGGCAAGCCGCGAAGCTCTCTCGCAAAATAAATCATAAGATTTGAACCTGAGTTTAATAGCGAGGCTTTTCTCAACAGCTGTGCCACCTTGATGGAATCGCCGCGCCAATAGTCGGGTTTGGCTGCGTGCCCTGCATAACATGGACAAAGAAACAACAGCGAGATGAATATATTTTTATACGTTACCATAGCTTATCGTTTTCCGAAATTAAATCCCACATATATATTAACGTTGCCGAATGTGTTGTTCGTCGAGAACTTGCTCTTGCGATAATTGTATGTGTGAAAGATGGCGTTGGCGCCGGCAAACCACTTGGTGTTGTTCCATACAAGCCCCAATCTTGTTATGCCGTCAAGGTTGAAATTGCGAAAATGAAAATCTTTGTGATATTCTGCGGCGGCTGTCCGCGTTCCTTTGTTGGAATGTTTGTAAGCCAATCCCAACTGTAATGATACGTCCAATAGCCAATTGTGCGCAAAAACCCAGTTGTAAGCATAGCCTGTAGATACAGAGTAGTCGGTGTAATCCACTTTTGATGTCACAATGGTGGTGTCAATTATCTCCGAGGAATAGGCATCGCCCAGTCGATGCTTTATCATGTCATCCAATTTTAACCAGTCAATGTTCAGTTTATGTTTGGTGTATCCTATGCCCGCTATTAGACTTCCGCACGAGCGTCGTTGCACGGTGCTCTGGCTGTAAGCGGCTGGGTAAGAGAATTTTTGATGGTTAAAGATATAGTATATATTAAAGCCTTTTACGCTTGTTCTGAAACCATCAAACCGTGTGCCGCTCATGGCAGAGGTATCATAAGGCTTTTCAAAGGTGATGCTGTTTATCCGGTAAGAGTTGCCCGACTTGCGATAAAACAGGTCTATGCCTATCTGGTTACTGTATAGGCTGAGGTTGAAATCCAACCGGCCATTGTTGTCATTCAAATGAGCCAAGTCGATGGTATAGCCCAGAAATATCCAGCGCCAACCGAAGTAAGGTCCAAGTTTGTAGGCTGGCTCGGGTGCGAACACTATTTTGCCGCCAGTCTCATTGCGTAGCTGATATAACTCATAAGAGTTAGTGTTTTGCAGCATAAACGTGTAATTGTAGTGCTGCGGTTCCACATAGTCAGTGTCAACGACCGAGAATGTTTTCACCAACTCATATATCTTGTGCAGGAATTTTGAGCCATGTTCTTGGTGGTAGTTTTCCTCGCGTGTCATGTCTGTGGTGTCAATGACCGCGCCGAAGAGATGAGTTGATAGCGTTAAAGCTATGACTATACAAGACAATCTCATCCGCATGAAAATTAAAATTTACCTAAAATGCGATCCATCACCCAATTCACGGGCGTGGCGCTCACGCTGGTGCAACTACAAAAACCTACGCCTTGCAAATGCTCTATCACCGATCGGATGATGGGCAATTGCACATATTTTGGATTGGGTACGTCGATATGCGTCTCTCCATCCACAGTCATCAGGTGTATAGGCGTATAGTTATAAACGGAAAAAACCAGCGATCCCCTGTCACCCACCACGGTGATACTGTCCTCCTTGGCGCTCTCGTGCCCCACGAAACACCAAGAGGCACTGCCCGGAATGCCATTTTCAAAGAGATAGCAAGCGCTGATAGTGTCTTCTGCCTGGTACAAGTGCCCTCGGTTGGCAGGGTAGCCGTGCGCCCTGATAATGACTCCGAAGAGTTCTTGCAGGATGTCAAGCTGGTGCGGCGCCAAGTCGTAGAAATAGCCGCCCCCCGATATGTCCGGTTGCAATCGCCAAGGCAACCGAGCGTTTGCGTTGCGGTCGAGATCGCGAGGCGGAACGGAGAATTGTATTTGCACGTTTAGAATTTTACCCAGCGTGCCATCGTTGACGATCTCTTTCACCTTGTTAAAATAGGGTAGGTAGCGTCTGTAGTAGGCCACGAAACATGGCACGCCCGTCCGCTCGCTAATCCTGTTAATGCGCAAACAATCGTCATAGCTTGCCGCAAGTGGCTTCTCCACATAGCAAGGTTTACCCGCGCGCATGGCCATCACCGCATATGTGGCGTGGCTGGATGGGGGCGTGGCAATGTAGATGGCGTTTATGTCCGGGTCGCCGATGAGCTGCTGTGCGTCCGTGTACCATTTCTTGATATGGTGCCGTTCCGCATAAGCGCGTGTTTTCTCGGCATTGCGCGACATCACCGCCTCCACGTGCGAACCTTTTATTATGTTAAAAGCCGGTCCCGATTTTTTTTCGGTTACCTCTCCGCAGCCAATAAAGCCCCAACTTATCTCTTTCATATATCTTTCACTTTGTTGCAAAGATAATAAAATCTCTCGTAAAGCGCCCGTAGGACATCTAAATATCCATCAATATTTTCCATTCACCTTTCTTGGCATCACCATTTGTAGGTATTCTTGGCAAGTCTTAACGCCTATCTTTGGAAAACTTCGTATCTTTGCAACACTATAACGACGTTTCAATGAGATTATCAGAATTGCACAATGGCGAAAGTGGTATCATAGTCAGGGTGAATGGTCATGGTGGCTTTCGTAAACGCATCATCGAAATGGGATTTGTCAAGGGAAAGAAGGTTGAAGTATTGTTAAACGCCCCTTTGAGAGATCCTGTCAAATACAAAATCATGGACTACGAGGTGAGCCTCCGACACAGCGAGGCTGCCATGATAGAGGTGATGACAGAACGAGAGGCCATAGCTTTGAGAGCCCACTCTCCTCAAAGTTCTGACAGTGCCAATGTGCGCGATATGGAAATGGAGCCGAAGGCTAGCATGGAAGACCATGCGCATGGTGTCGCCCCCAACCATTTGAGCGACGCGCAAATAGAGGCTGCTGCCATGCAGCGGCATCGCACCATTGGCGTGGCCTTGGTGGGCAACCCCAATTGCGGCAAGACATCATTGTTTAATTATGTCTCAGGCGCCCATGAGAACGTGGGCAACTACTCTGGCGTGACGGTCGATGCCAAGGAGGGGTATGTCAACTGGCAGGGCTATCGCATAGTGTTGGTGGATCTTCCGGGCACTTATTCACTTTCCGCTTACTCCCCCGAGGAACTCTATGTGAGGAAACAGCTGGTGGAGAAAATGCCAGACGTGGTGATCAATGTCATCGACTCGTCCAATCTTGAGCGCAACCTCTATCTTACAACCCAACTCATTGACATGCACGTGCGCATGGTAGTGGCTCTCAACATGTTTGACGAGACACAGCGCAGGGGCGACAATATAGACCACCGCAAGCTTTCCGAGCTGTTTGGCGTGCCCATGATACCCACCGTTTTTAAGACTGGCGAGGGCGTGGACGAACTTTTTAGGAAGATAGTTGATACATACGAAGGCACGGAAGATCAAACTCCAACTTATCGTCATATACACATCAATTATGGCCATGAGATAGAGCGTGGCATCATGTTCTTGCAAGAACATCTCAAGGCAGAGCCTAATGTGCGCGAGCGATATTCCACTCGATACATGGCCATCAAGTTGTTGGAGCGCGACAGCGAGATGGAGAAATATGTGCGTCAATTCGCAGATGCCGACAAGATTTTTCGCCATCGAGACAAGACTGCTCGCCGAGTCATGGAGGAAACCAATGAAGATTTGGAAACCACCATTACCGATGCCAAGTACGGTTTTATACATGGCGCGCTCAAAGAGGCCAATTATTACACTGGGACCAAGGAGGATACATACAGGATGACGCATCTGCTCGACCATATTTTGACGCATCGAGTCATAGGTTTTCCTATATTCGTAGCGGTGCTTTGCCTAATGTTTTTCGTGACGTTCACGCTTGGTGCCTATCCCAAAGACTTGATAGAAAGTGGCGTGGCATGGCTTGGTGGCACGATCAGCGAGGTCTTGCCAGATGGTCCGGTCAAAGCCATGCTTGTGGATGGCATACTTGGAGGCGTGGGCGCCGTTATCGTTTTTTTGCCCCAAATTCTTATCCTTTACCTTTTCATCTCGTTCATGGAAGACTCCGGCTACATGTCGCGCGCGGCGTTTATCATGGACAAGCTCATGCACCGGATAGGCTTGCATGGCAAATCATTCATCCCTCTCATCATGGGGTTTGGTTGCAATGTTCCTGCCATCATGGCCACGCGCACCATTGAGAGTTACCGCTCGCGATTGGTCACGATGCTCATCTTGCCCCTCATGAGTTGCGAGGCGCGCATACCTATTTATATAATGATTATAGGTACATTTTTCGCCCTGAAATTCCAATGGCTCATCATGCTGTCTCTTTATATGCTGGGCATCCTCATGGCCATCGTTGTCAGCAAGCTGTTCACGGGCGTTTTTATGAAAGGCGAAGACACACCTTTTGTCATGGAGCTGCCACCTTACCGTTTTCCCACGACCAAAGCTGTGCTCAGGCACACGTGGGAGAAAGGTCGCCAGTACCTCAAGAAGATGGGTGGCATCATCTTGGTGGCCAGCGTTATAGTATGGGCTTTGGGCTATTTTCCACACGATGACAGCCTCTCTGCTCGCCAACAACAGGAGCAGAGCTACATCGGCCGGATAGGCAAGGCCATTCAGCCTGTTTTCGAGGCGCAGGGTTTCAACTGGCGATTGGACGTGGGGCTTCTGGCTGGCGTGGGGGCCAAAGAGATCGTTGCGTCCACGTTGGGCGTGCTCTATGTAAACGACGATGATTTTTCCGATGCGGCCGACGGTGTCAACAGAGACAAATATTACAAGTTGCGCCATCAGATCACAACCGACTTGGCGAGGATGCACGGTATGACAGAGACCGAAGTGGAACCTCTCGCCATGCTCACGGCTTATTGCTTCTTGCTCTTTGTGCTGCTCTATTTCCCCTGCGTAGCCACCATCGCCGCCATCAAGGAGGAAACAGGAACGTGGAAATGGGCTATCTTCGGGGCTGTTTACACCACGCTTTTGGCTTGGGTGGTGTCTGCCGCGGTGTATCAAGTAGGTTGCCTGTTTATCCAATAGCGCGGACATTCCCTGCCGCAGTGGCCTTTATCTGACGCGAAAAAACAAAAAAGCGTATAGAGCTATGTTTTGCCATGTGCGGATAACAATGTGGCAACAAGTGGGCCATTGCGCTTTTAACCGATTGTTTAAAAAGTACAAAGGCTTGTATTTTCCTTCACTAATCTTTCCTATTCATAAATAAATGTTTTAACTTTGTTCATATATTTATAAGCAACGCGCGGCCCTCGCTTGATGGATGACCAGCGTGGAAGACTTTAAAAATGTAGTACAATGGTAAAGATAACAAAAGAGGCGGCCCTCGAATACCATGAGAAGGGTAGGCCCGGGAAAATCGAGGTCAAGCCAACCAAACCTCACAGAACACAGACAGACCTTAGTTTGGCCTACTCGCCGGGAGTGGCTTATCCTTGTATTGAAATACAACAGAACCCTGACGACGCTTACAGATACACCAACAAAGGCAACTTGGTGGCCGTCATTTCCAACGGCACGGCTGTTTTGGGATTGGGCAATATCGGCGCCATGAGTGGCAAGCCGGTGATGGAAGGCAAGGGCTTGCTGTTTAAGATTTATGGTGGAGTGGATGTCTTTGATATAGAAGTGGACGAGCAAGACCCCGAGAAGTTTTGCGAGGCCGTGGAGCGTATCGCTCCGTCTTTTGGAGGCATCAACCTCGAGGATATCAAGGCGCCAGAGTGTTTTTATATAGAACAACGACTCAGGAAGACGCTTGACATACCAGTCATGCACGACGACCAGCACGGCACGGCTATCATTTCGGCCGCCGGTTTGAAAAACGCGCTGGAGGTTGCCGGCAAGGATATAGCCAAAGTGAAGATTGTGGTGAACGGAGCGGGCGCCGCGGCCATTAGCTGCACGAAGCTCTATGTGGCTTTGGGCGTGAACAAGGAAAACGTCGTGATGTTAGATTCCAAGGGCGTCATCACCTCAGACCGGGCCAATCTCACGGAGCAAAAGAAAGAGTTTGCCACTTCGCGCCGTGACGTTCACACGTTGGAAGAGGCCATCAAGGGAGCCGACGTGTTCGTGGGCCTCTCCAAAGGCAACATTCTCACTCAAGACATGGTGCGGTCCATGGCCGACAAGCCCATTGTCTTCGCGCTCGCCAATCCCATCCCGGAGATTAGCTACGATGACGCCGTCGCCAGTCGCCCGGATGTGATCATGGCCACGGGGCGCTCCGATTATCCCAACCAGATAAACAATGTCATTGGTTTCCCCTACATTTTCAGGGGTGCGCTTGACGTCCACGCCCGCGCCATCAATGAGGAGATGAAACTCGCGGCCGTGCATGCCATAGCCGACTTGGCCAAGCAACCCATACCCGACATTGTCAACCAAACCTATCACGTGAACAACTTGACGTTTGGCCCCGACTATTTTATACCGAAGCCTGTTGACCCAAGGCTCATCACCGAGGTGTCATCAGCGGTGGCACGAGCGGCTATCGAGAGCGGCGTGGCACGTTCAACCATCACCGATTGGGCTGCTTACAAAGATCGTTTGCGTCAGTTGTTGGGACAGGAGACCAAGTTCACGCGCGCGCTACACGCCACCGCGGCATTGCATCCGCAACGTGTGGTGTTTGCCGAAGGCGGCCATGCCACGATGATGCAAGCCGCCGTGCAAGCGCGGCAAGAGGGCATTTGCTACCCCATCCTGTTAGGCAACCCGGACAGATTGCGCCGTATCGCCAACCGATTGAAAATAGATTTGACAGGCGTGGAGATAATAGACATGCGCGCCGACAAGGAGCAAGGGCGACGCGCCACCTATGCCAAGCACCTGTCAGAAAGGCTCGCCCGTCAAGGCTACACGTTCGAGGAGGCCTACGACAAAATGTACGAACGCAACTATTTTGGCATGTCGATGGTGGAGCAGGGCGACGCAGACGCTTTTGTTACAGGTCTCTATACCAAATACAGCAATACCATCAAGGTGGCCAAGGAGGTCGTAGGCATACGCCCTGCGTACGAAACTTTCGGGACAATGCATATCTTGAACACCAAGAAAGGCATCTTCTTTTTAGCCGACACCCTTATCAATCGGCATCCCGACCAAAACGTCTTGTACGACGTGGCGCGGCTCTCGGCTCATACGGTCAGGTTCTTCAACACCGAGCCCGTGATTGCCATGATTAGCTACTCCAACTTTGGGACCGATAGCGTGGGGTCGCCTTTGGCGGTGCATCATGCTGTTGAGCGCATGCAGGAAAAATATCCGCATTTGGCCATTGATGGTGAGATGCAGGTCAATTTCGCGTTAGACCAAAGTCTGCGCGACGACAAATATCCTTTTAACAAATTGAAAGGACGCAACGTCAACACGTTGGTTTTCCCCAACATGAGCTCGGCCAATGGCAGCTACAAATTGTTGCAGGCGTTGGATCCCGACGTGGAGATTATCGGGCCGATACAGATGGGGCTGAACAAGCCCATCCATTTCACCGATTTCGAGGCCTCCGTTCAGAGCGTAGTCAATGTCACTGCCGTGGCTGTGGTAGACGCTTATGTGGAGAAAATGACACGCAAAAAGTAATCGACACACCATTAAACAGGCATATTTCATCAATTCCCAGCGAATGACAACCATGTTTTCGCTGGGTATTTCCATTATGTTGCCACGCTCTCGCGTAGACCATTTATATCGCGACAAAACCGTATTCCATTCATATATTGTTTTTGTCATCAAGATAAAACACAAATTTCTTGCTGTGTTTGCTATTTAAACGTATCTTTGCACCGAATTTTGTAGGATATGAAAATTAATCAAGAAATCAAGAAACGGTACCTTGTGCCAATATTGTTGTGCGTCATGGTACTGGCCGGAATGAGCTATTATTACTTCTTCACGCCCTTTTCGCGCTTGAAAGAGACAAGTTATGTCTACATTGACTCGGACGACACCTACGACTCCTTGCTCGCAAAACTTGAGCCTGTGGCCGACAAGCGTTGTTTCCACGCTTTCTGCACGCTGGCTCGCCATAGCAGTTTGCAACAAAAGGTGCATCCCGGTCGCTATGAGATAACGCCCAAAATAGGAACGCTCTTTTTGTTTCGCCATTTCAAAAATGGCATGCAAAAGCCCCTTAAGCTCACAGTTCCAAGCGTGCGAACCTTGAACGACCTGGCCGGAAAATTGGCTGGCAAACTGATGGTCGACAGTGTGGAGCTTGCCCACGCGCTAAAAGACCCAACGGTGTGTCGCAAGCTGGGTTACGACACGCTCACCATCGCCGCGATGTTCATACCCAACACTTACGAGGTGTATTGGAATGTATCTGTGGACCAACTGCTGGAATACATGAGCAAGGAGAACAAAAAATTTTGGAACGAAGACCGCTTGTCCAAAGCCCAACACCTTAAACTCACGCCCATAGAGGTCACCACATTGGCCAGCATTGTGGACGAAGAGACAGCTAACGACAAAGAAAAACCCATGGTGGCAGGCATGTATTACAATCGGCTGACACTGCGCGACGAAAAATATCCGGAGGGCATGCCACTTCAAGCCGACCCTACCATCAAGTTCGCATGGCACATGTTCGACCTCAAGCGCATCTATAACAAGCTGCTTCACATAGACAGTCCGTACAACACTTACCGGTATCCCGGATTGCCACCGGGACCCATCCGCATACCAACAGTGGCAGGAATAGACGCGGTGCTGAACATGACGCGCCACAACTATCTGTATATGTGTGCCAAAGAAGATCTTAGCGGCACGCACAATTTCGCGACAACTTACGAGGAGCACATCGCCAACGCGCGCCGTTACGCCACCGCGTTGAACGAGCGTGGCATCAAATGAGATGAGCATGCGAGGTGGGTGGTGGCACGCCCATACGGTTATCCGATTTGCGTACACAAAAAAATGGCGCTCACTTCACAGTGAACGCCATTATTCTCAATAGGTATTAGCCTTTTCATTAAGGTAAAAAGATTGTATTCAGGATAACGATTGCAAAGTTAAAACAATTTAATGAAAAGTGCAAATCTTTTTGTATTTCTTTTGTAACATTCCTGATATTAATTCTTGAAAAATACCTAACTTTGCACGTAACTATAAAAGTAACAATATATAAACATGGACACTAAAGAGAATATCACCGAGAAAAAGACAGGGTTGAGCTTCGTGGAGCAGTTTGTTGAGGAAGATTTGGCCGAGGGCAAAAACGGCGGACGCATACAAACCCGGTTTCCCCCAGAGCCCAACGGATATCTCCACATAGGCCATGCCAAGGCCATTTGTATAGATTTTGGGATAGCCGAGAAATATAATGGCGTATGCAATCTGCGTTTCGACGATACAAACCCGTCAAAAGAAAACAACGAGTATGTGGAAAATATCCTCAGCGATATATCTTGGTTAGGGTTCAAGTGGAATAATATTTACTATGCCTCTGATTATTTTCAGAAACTTTGGGACTTCGCCGTTTGGATGATCCGGCAGGGCCGCGCCTATGTGGACGAGCAGACCTCCGAGCAGATAGCCCAGCAGAAAGGCACGCCCACCACGCCCGGACAGGCCAGTCCATATCGCGACAGGCCCATCGAGGAGAACTTGCGCCTATTCCAATTTATGAACACTGCCGAGGCCAAGGAAGGCTCAATGGTGCTGCGCGCCAAGATGGACATGGCCAACCCCAATATGCATTTTCGCGACCCTGTAATCTATCGCGTCATCCATACGCCACACCACCGCACCGGAACAACGTGGCACTGCTATCCCATGTACGATTTCGCGCATGGCCAAAGCGACTATTTCGAGGGCGTGACACACTCCATCTGCACGCTCGAGTTCGTGCCTCACCGCCCACTTTACGACAAGTTCGTCGACTATCTCAAGGAGTATGACGGCACGGCGGCGCAAGGATTGGGCGACAATCGGCCCAGGCAGATCGAGTTCAACCGCCTCAATCTCACCTACACCGTGATGTCCAAACGCAAGCTGCACCAGCTCGTCGAGGAACATCTTGTCAACGGATGGGACGACCCGCGTATGCCCACCCTGTGCGGCATGCGTCGCCGTGGCTACTCGCCTGAGTCGGTGCGCAACTTTATCAAGAGCATCGGATACACCAAGTTTGACGCCCTCAACGACATGGCCCTGTTGGAAGCGGCCGTTAGAGAAGACCTCAACAAGAAGGCCACGCGCGTATCAGCGGTGCTAAACCCCGTGCGTCTTGTCATCACCAACTATCCCGAGGGGCAAACCGAGGAGCTCGTGGCCGAGAACAATCCTGAGCGGGAAGACGCCGGCAGCCACACCATTACCTTCTCGCGCACGCTATGGATGGAGCGCGACGACTTTATGGAAGACGCGCCGAAGAAGTTTTTCCGCATGACACCGGGACGCGAGGTGCGCCTAAAGAACGCTTACATCGTGAAATGCACTGGATGCGTCAAGGATGCCGACGGAAACATCACGGAGGTTCAGGCCGAATACGACGCGTTGAGCAAGAGTGGTCTTGAGGGCGCCAACCGCAAGGTGAAAGGCACGCTCCACTGGGTGAGCGCCGACCATTGCGTCAAGGCCGAGGTTCGCGAGTACGACAGGTTGTTCTTTGTGGAAAACCCCGCCGCGGATGGTCGAGACTTCCATGAATTGCTCAATCCTGAGTCGCTGCGCGTGAACCGAGATTGCTACGTGGAGCGATACGCCGCCGAGCGCAAGCCCGGCGAGTACTTGCAGTTCATTCGTTTGGGTTATTTCATGGCCGATTTTGACAGTCAAGATGACAAACCTGTGTTCAACAAGACCGTAGGTTTGAAAGACACTTGGGCCAAGAAGAACAAGTAAGAAGACCGATTGGCGGCGCGCTGCCAGCTTAGGCGCGTTGCCGCGTATTGGCCGGGCTTATCACATGGAGGCTTCGCGGACAATCGCGCGCGCTTCCATAGACATTTCATTTATCATTTTCATCTTAATTTGCCATTGACAGTTCTGTAACGGCTTCGCATCTTCATCATGGATATTTTCTCATCGCTTCTTGGCAATCTCAACTACGGCACGGTTTTCTTTCTCATGCTCTTGGAGAGCACGGTCATCCCCGTGCCCTCCGAACTTGTCGTGGCTCCAGCCGCATACCATGCCGCCGCTGGCAATCTGGACGTATGGATGGTCGTGCTCATGGCAACGATAGGCGCGGATTGCGGCGCTTCTATCAACTACTTGGCCGGTTACTATCTCGGGCGCCCAGTCATCTATAGGTTTGCAAACAGCAAATGGGGGCGCATGTGCCTGCTCAACCAGCAAAAAGTGGAGCACAGCGAGCGATATTTCAACAACCATGGCTTGGTGGCCACCATCACCGGGCGCCTCATCCCCGGCATCAGGCACCTCATATCCATACCAGCCGGGTTGTCAAAGATGAACTACTGGAAATTCCTGCTCTACACCACGGCAGGGGCTGGCAGCTGGCATGCCATTCTCGCCGGTCTCGGTTGGTACCTCCACGCCGTCGTGCCCGAAGACCAACTCAATGACAAGATCATGGAATATGGCGAGTATATCAAGATTGTCATCATAGCCTTGGTGGCCGTCGTCGCGCTCTACTTTGCCGTCAAGTGGTGGCTGAAAAGAAAACGCACAGCCGCTGAATAGTCAATTTTAAGCCTTTTTTTGCTCAGGGAAGCAACTGCGCGAGCCACGGTTTAATCTTTTGAATTTCTCTTACAAAATCGCGCTCGTATCTCGCGTGTTTCCAAACCGGGGCTATATTTTTTCAAATACGCGAAGTATGAGCGTATTTCGTATTGTGCTGTTTAACAACGGTTTGCTTCAAATCGCTCGCAAAATTTGATACCGTGGCTTGTTTGTCATGCTGCGTTTGCTATCCAATCACATACCGTTTGGGCACCAATGGCGTTGCCGTTGAGCTTTAATCGTCGCCTCATTTGACCTTGAACGCAAGCCGATTAGGGCTTAAACACGTTTATCACATTTTGAACTTTTGTTTGCAGGATGACTTTTCTACTTGCCCAATACCATATTTTACTGTAAAACAACT
>NZ_JRNC01000038.1 GCF_000758925.1 Prevotella sp. S7-1-8 | reverse complement strand
ACGCCTTAGTAAAAGGAAGCACGCACAACTTTGTTGATTTCGCTGTTGATTTCTTCTATGCGGTTTATAAGTATAAAAGTTATATTCAGGGTTCTTGAAATATGTGATACCAACATAATAGATATTGAGGTTCGAATGGAGCAAAACCCTGCTCCGGTTGCTATGCCAGGACAGAGAGAACTATCGTTTAAAATCATTGATGTACTTAAGTTCAAGACATTCCATCGCAACCAAAAAGACATAATGTTCGATTTGGATATGGAAGAGTCCAATAGCACAAGGAAACTTTTCCAAATCTTAATTCGACTTTTGGATGTGGTTAAGAACAGATCGGATATTATGCTGGACAAGTTTGACGTGGGGTCGCACGCCCGATTGGCAGACTTTATTCTCGATCTTATTCACGCATCGGAGGGTTGTCTGCTTATGTCCTCGTCCCATAACACCAATCTGATAGATATCAAGAGGCTAAATCGTCTTTATCAATAAGTCAGAAGATGGAGTCATCGAAGTATATTCTCTGTATGATTTCAAGGTTTTCCGAGAGAACATAGATGCGGAAAAAAAGGTATGTTCACGACCGTTGTTTCTGTTATTCATCAAAGGCTGTTATCATGGATAAGTTTATGTTGGTACAAGTAATGCTTGTCTAATCCGCACAAAATGATTATCTTTGTACTCGTTGGTTGACTTAAGGACGCATCTGCATGTCTTGTATGTTTCTGTTGGGAAGATAGAGATGCTGTAACATCCGCACATGTTGTGCCTTTTGTTGTCATCTGGGCGAAGTGGCTTTGTCGCTGCCTTGCATCGTTTCGCATCATCATCATGTAATATAATGATATGTATAATGTTTGCGTCTTTAATAAATTGTCGAATTAATTCATCCATCAAGTATGATACCACAAATTCTCATCGTAGAAGATGAACAAAGAGTTGCAGATTTGCTGAAGGTTGGTATAGAGGAACACGGCTACGAGGTAATGGTGGCCTATGACGGAATGATGGGCTTGCAGCTCTTCAATAAGTATGACTTCAAATTGATAATATCCGACATCATCCTTCCAAAACTTGATGGATTTGATTTATGCAAGGAGATACGGACGAAAAACAAACATGTGCCTATTCTCATGCTGACTGCTTTGGGTACTACTGATGATAAATTAGAGGGATTTGACGTGGGGGCGGATGATTACATGGTAAAACCTTTCGACTTGCGTGAACTTGTGGCGCGCATGAAGGTATTGTTGAAGCGCAACAGCAGCCAGATAGACGAAAGTGAGGGGAATGCGGTTGACATCGTTTATGCTGACTTACAAATAAACCCTAATCTGCATGAATGTAAACGAGGTGGTGTCGCCATTAAACTAACGCCTAAGGAATATAACTTATTGAAATATATGATGCTGCATGCCGATAGAATTATCCCAAGAACAGAAATTGCGGAAAAGGTTTGGGGCACTCATTTTGACACCGGCACGAACTTCATAGATGTGTACATCAATTATCTAAGAAAAAAAATAGACCGGAGTTTTCCCGTAAAGCTCATACATACCAAGCCTGGCATAGGTTTTGTGCTGACTGATAAGCATGTTTTATGAAAATACGTACTGCTCTTACTTTAAAATATACAGCTATAACGGCAACCGTATTCTTGTTGTGCTTGACCATGGTCTATCTCTTGAGTGAACAAGCGCGTAGCGAGACTTTCTTCAGGCGGTTGCGGAGTGAGGCTGTAACCAAGGCGCATTTGTTCTTGGCAGGACAGACTGATGCCAAAACCATGCAATCTATTTACCTTAATAACCGTAAGTTTATTGATGAAGTAGAGGTGGCGGTATATACTCCGAAGTTCAAGATGCTTTACCACGATGCCATACAAAGCGACATTGTTAAAGAAACACCTGACATGATACGGGCAATTTTGCATCAGAAGCAAATAGCCTTTTACGAGGGTGCTTATCAGAGCATTGGCATGATATATCGCTTCAAGGGAAAGCCATACGTCATTACTGCTGCCGCCTACGATGGTTATGGATACGCCAACTTGGTTGAGTTGCGCAAAACGCTCTTTCTGTTGTTTCTCATAGGGTTGAGTCTGCTTTTTGTGGTGAGTTATCTTCTTGCCCGTTTGTCGTTGAATCCCATACGGAGAATCGTGGAAGAAGTTCAGAACATTACAGCCAAACATATAGACCGCCGTTTGTTTGTGAAATGTGCAAATGATGAGTTGGGAGAACTGGCCATAGCGTTTAATGCCTTGCTCGAACGGTTGGAAAAGTCGTTCGAAGCACAAAAAATGTTTGTCAGCAATGTTGCCCACGAGCTTCGCAATCCATTAGCAGCCATAACCACGGAGTTGGATGTGGCTTTGCAAAAACGCAGAACAGAGTTGCAGTATGTAGAAGCGATGCAAAATGTTTTGCACGATACCAAGCGCATGAGCCGGTTGATTGATGGGTTGCTCAATTTGGCAAAGGCTGACTATCAGCGTGAGCAAATCAGCATGAAAGAGGTTAGGCTTGACGAAATTCTACTTGATGTAAGAACACTCATACTCCGTAGTCATCCCGATTATAGCATAGAATTGATATTTGATGAAGAGGATAGCGACGATGAACGTTGCGTTACCGTCAATGCCAACCCTTACTTACTTAGTATCGCTTTCTCTAATCTCATAGAGAACAATTGTAAATACTCGGATAACAAGTTGTCGTCTGTTCAAATATCCTTTTGGAAAGAATGGTCTATCATTCGACTGTCTGATAGCGGGAAGGGTATGACCGACATTGACAAGAAAAATTTGTTTAACCTGTTTTATCGAGGGGAGGATGAGAAAATAGTGGAAGGACACGGGATAGGCATGGCTCTTACACAAAAGATTATATTGCTGCATGGGGGCGAGATAGCAGTTCACTCACAACGAGGCTCTGGCACCACCTTCATGGTCAAGCTTTTGCACGTTTAAAACAAGGCGTGTCCTGTAAATCGGCTTTGTCAGACGTGGCGCTTATTTTTTCTCCACAAAAAGAAACCGAAAGATAACAAAACGTATTTCTTGAAAATTAATTACCATATACGGTGGTAATCTATAGAAGCAACCCTATTTGTTTCTAATTAAATTTTAATTTTTTTCTAATAGTTCTCTAATACCCCATACGCAAAAGTAAAATTACTTTTGCATCGCAAATGAGCGAACGGAGTATAAACCCATTAAAACGTTAATAATATGTGGAAGAGAACAAAACGTGTTCACGTTTCTTTCAATGCGCCCAAGGTGTTTCAGGTTGCACGGCAGCCGGTAGATGCCGTGTTCCATTGTCTTAACACCACGACACGTGGATTGCGACAGGAAGAAGCGGAGAAACGTCAGTCTGTATATGGAAAGAACGAGGTGATACATGAACAGAAAAAGAATCCCCTCGTCACTTTTGTCAAAGCTTTTATCAATCCCTTTGTAGGCGTACTTACGGTGCTGATAGCCATATCGTTCGTGTTGGACGTGCTCACGGCGCCGCATGGCAAGCAGGATTGGACTTCCATCATTATCGTCTCAACCATGATTGTGCTGAGCGCCATCTTGCGCTTTTGGCAAGAATGGAAGGCCAACCAATCGAGTGAGGCTCTTCAAAAGCTGGTCACCAACACTTGTTACGTGCAGCGGTTGAATGACACTGGCGAGATTGCCATAGAAGACTTGGTGCCGGGCGATGTCGTGATGTTGGCGGCGGGCGACATGATACCGGCGGACATGCGTATTGTTGAGGCTAAAGATTTGTTCGTAAGTCAATCTACGTTGACGGGCGAATCAGATGCCGTGGAAAAGTTTTGCTCCATACAAGAAGAAAGCAATCATTCCGGAAGCGAGATAGAACTCGAGGATATTTGCTACATGGGCTCTAACGTGTTGAGCGGTTCCGCCAAGGGTGTCGTTTTCGCGACAGGAAACGACACCTATATAGGGACTATTGCGAAGAACGTTGTAAGGCATAGGGCAACAACAGCTTTTGACAGAGGTATCACGAAAGTGAGTATGTTGCTCATACGTTTCATGCTATTTATGGTGCCTTTCGTGTTTTTGGTCAATGGTGTCACAAAGGGCGACTGGCTGCAAGCTTTCATCTTTGCCATCTCGGTTGCGGTGGGACTTACGCCAGAGATGTTACCCATGATAGTGAGCGCCAACCTATCCAAAGGGGCGTTAAAGATGTCTCGCAAAAAGACGATTGTCAAAGATTTGAACGCCATTCAGAACTTTGGCGCCATGAATGTGCTTTGCACTGACAAGACGGGCACGCTGACGCAAGACCATATCGTGTTGGAACAACATATAAATGCCGACGGAACGGAGGATGTGAATAACAGAATTTTGCGGCACGCGTATTTCAACAGCTATTTCCAGACGGGCCTTAAGAACCTCATGGATTGTGCCATCCTTTCACATGTAAAAGAGTTACAGCTTGAAACGTTGAGCGACAATTATCACAAAGTGGACGAGATACCGTTCGACTTCGTGCGCAGGCGGATGTCGGTCGTGGTAGAGGATAACAAAGGAAAACGGCAAATCATCACCAAGGGTGCCGTGGAGGAAATGCTTTCCATTTGCTCGTATGCGGAAACGGATGGAGAGGTGAAACCACTCACAGACAGCCTAAAGCAACGAGCCATGCGGATAGTGGAAGACATGAACAACAAAGGCATGCGAGTGTTAGCATTGGCCCGTAAGACCTTTTTGGATAAGGAAAATAACTTTGAGGTTGAAGACGAGTGCGAGATGGTTCTCATTGGATACCTTGCTTTTCTTGATCCGCCAAAGGAGTCTGCCGCACAAGCCATTTACGAACTTCATTCGCATGGGATAGAAATAAAGGTGTTGTCTGGAGATAATGACGCGGTGGTAAGAACTATCTCGAGACAAGTAGGTATCGATTCTACCATTATGTACACGGGAGGCGAGTTGAGAGAAATGACTGACGAGGAGAAAAGCGCGGCCGTGCAAAGGGGTACGCTCTTCGCTAAACTTACGCCCATGCAGAAAGTGGAAATCATCCAAATTTTGCAGAAACAAAACAATACGGTAGGATTCCTTGGCGATGGCATCAATGATGCCGCGGCATTGAGAGAGTCGGATGTTGGCATTTCGGTAGACTCGGCTGTTGACATAGCAAAAGAAAGTGCCGACATTATCTTACTTGAGAAAGACTTGATGGTTCTTGAAGATGGGGTGGTAGAGGGAAGAAAGACTTTCGGAAACATCATCAAATACGTCAAGATGACAGCCAGTTCTAACTTTGGCAATATGTTCAGTGTCATGGTGGCGAGCGCTTTCCTCCCTTTCTTGCCCATGTTGCCGATACATTTGCTGATACAAAATTTGCTGTACGACATTTCACAGACTACCATTCCTTTTGATCGTATGGACAAAGACTATTTGAGCAAACCACGAGTATGGGATTCTTCAGACCTCAGTCATTTCATGATACTGATAGGTCCAATCAGCTCTGTGTTCGATATCGCGACCTATGCCCTTATGTGGTGGATGTTTGGTTGCGACCGTGTGGGCATGGCATCTTTGTTTCAATCAGGCTGGTTCGTGGAAGGTCTGCTTTCGCAAACACTCATTGTTCACATGATACGCACGCGCAAAATTCCTTTTGTGCAAAGCACCGCGTCGTGGCCAGTACTCTTCATGACTTTCGCCATCATGGTTCTTGGCATTTGTATGCCCTTCACCAACTTGGGGGCTTCGATAGGTTTCACGCCGTTGCCTTGGAATTATTTTCCCTGGCTGTTGGCTATTTTGTTCTGTTATTGTTTGCTTACACAAGGTGTCAAGGTCTTATATATACGCAAATACAAAAGGTGGTTATGAAAGCAAGGGTGTTGTTGTTTGTGATGGGCTGCGCCGTTCATTACATGGGACTTGCGCAAAAGGTGTCAGGGCAATATACTACCGAGTGGCAATGCGCAAAGAGCGGAAAGTGCAATCTTGTAAGTTTGCTCAGGCTGCAGGCAAGCATACCCATGGGGCGGCATTCATCCTTCGGCCTTGCGACTATTCATATAGTGAGAGCGCATGGAAACATCGTCAATGATTATCAAACGTTTTCTAACATAGAAGAAGAAAATTGTTTGGCGGCCATCGCGCTGTTGGGGTACACCAAAGAATGGGAGCGTTGCAAACTGTTTGCTGGCGTACGAAATGTGAACGAAGATTTCTTCACCTCTGCCTGTACATCTCTTTTCACAAACAGCTCGTGTGGAATCTTTCCCACGTTGTCCGCAAGCTATCCCATCGCCAACTATCCTATGAGTGGGCTTGCGCTCTTTTTTGAGGCTCATAAGGGAGCGTATAGGTTTAGGAATGCTTTATACAACGGAAGAGGGTATAATGGTTGGACGCGCGACAATCTGCCGTTTACGCTCAATCCTAAAAATGACGGCGTTTTTGACGTGGCAGAGTTCGAGTACAGCATTCATCACTCGTCCTATTTCGTGGGTGCGGCTTATCACTCTGCCTCGCGCGTCGCCAATATGAAGTATGGAAGTATGGCTGAGTGTCGCCAAAAGGCGAGCGCGGTTTGGTGGATATATGCCGAACAGAATGTTGGAACCTATCATGACGGAAGTCTTAACCTCATGGCTCAATATTCAGAGAACACCGACGTCAACGCGGGCTGCCATCGGTATGCCGAAATAGGATGCGTATATAACAAAAGGAAGATGAACGCTGGAATATCCTTACAGTATGCTCATTTCAAGCAGGGAGAGGAAGGGTCGATAGAGCTGACGTGTCAAAAACAGATAAGCAAGTCTGCGAGTGTGCAGCCAGTGTTGCAATACATTAAAAACGACCAAGGCGATTTTGCTGTCGCAATGTTTCGGATGTATTGTCACTTTTAAAAATAGTGTGGTGTTTGAACGGCATGCTCGCTGGCTTATGGGTCAATTCCCGGTCAATGCGTGTAGAGTCAACCTGCAAGCGCAAAATTACGAAACGTGTTTGAAGAACTTGCGTTTGGGTGCGGAAAAGTAAAACTTTTCTCTCGGTCTTTCGTTCGGTTTCTTTTGTGTCGACATAATTCTCTTGTCTGTGTAATGTTCAAACGATTCCTTTTTCGGTATATATTGCCTGATAGGTTTATTTGTATTCTCAACAGCTCTTTTTTTTGTATTGCCGACAGCGCTCTTCGGGGGCTTCGCGTCCCCGGCCGCATGGCAAACCTCTTCGGTGGTTTTCATGGCTTCGTCGCTTTTTGAGGGTCGCGCATGTGTGGTTTAGGAAAAAAAAGGCAGGCTCTGTCCTTTGCGCGAGGAGCCTGCCATAATGACGCTATATGTTTGATGTTGGCGCGTGTCTTATTTGTTTGGAACTTCTTCCAGGGCCTTGACGAGCAGTTTCCAGAACGGCTCGCACGAGGCCACCTCGCAGCGTTCGCCCGCTGTGTGAGGGCTGCGAATGTTGGGACCGAAGCTCACCACGTCCATGTTGGGGTATTTGCCGAGGATGATGGAGCATTCCAGCCCGGCGTGGTCCACCTGTACTATAGCGTCCTCGCCATTCTGGTCGCGGTATATTTGCATGAGCATCTTTAGCACCTCGCTGTCAGGGTTGGGATCCCAGCCGCCGTAGCTGGCGCTACATTCCACCTTCATGCCAGCCATGTTAAAGCAGCATTGCAGTTGGGTGGCGAGGTATTCTTTCATGTCCTCGCGAGCCGAACGCGCCAAGATCTTGAAGTCGGCCCTTCCCTCGTTGATATCTATGATGGCAAGGTTTGACGATGTTTCCACCACGTTTGGATAAGCGGGTATCATGCGCAGCACGCCGTTGTGGCATGCGTAGATGGCGTCGATGAGGTTGTCTTGGATTTCCTCGGGCAATATATACTGTGGCTTTTCCGTTTCTTCGGCAAAGAGTTCCACGCTTTTTTCGATGGTCTTGTACTCGTCTTCGATGGCAGCGCGCTGCTCTTCGACGAGCTTTTTCAAGTCTTCCACTTTATCTTTGGCCAACGCCAATACCACTTCTGCCTTGAACGGTATGGCGTTGCGCATGTTGCCTCCATGCCAGTGGGCCAATCGCGCGCCGAGCGTGGATACGGCCTTGTGTACCAAACGCGCCATCTCTTTGTTGGCGTTGGCGCGACCTTCGTGTATCTCCAGCCCGGAGTGCCCGCCTCGCAGGCCTTGCAATGTGACTTTGACGGCGGCCTCTTGGTCGTTTTCCATCTCTTTGTATTCCAATGAGGCGGTGATGTCCACGCCGCCTGCCGAACCGATGACAAACTTGCCCCAAGTCTCCGAGTCGAGGTTCATCAGGATGTCCGCCTTTAGCTCTCCCTTGGGCAGGTCGTTGGCTCCAAACATTCCTGTCTCCTCATCGGCGGTGATCAAGGCTTCCACAGGGCCGTGCTTCAGGCTCTTGTCTTCCATGATGCCCATGATGGCGGCCACGCCCAGGCCGTTGTCAGCGCCGAGCGTGGTGCCCTTGGCGTGCACCCATCCGTCTTCTATGTAGGTCTCTATGGGGTCGGTCTCGAAGTCGTGATTGCTGTCGGGGGCTTTTTGTGGCACCATGTCCATGTGCGATTGCAGCACCACGGTCTTGCGGTTCTCATAGCCGGGAGTGGCCGGCTTGCGCATCACGATGTTGCCCGCGGGGTCTTTCATGGCCTCTACGCCAGCTTTCTTGGCAAAGTCCAACAGGAAGTTCTGCACCTTGTCAAGGTGTCCCGATGGGCGGGGCACTCGCGTTAAAGCGTAAAAGTTGCGCCAGATGGCAGCGGGTTGCAAATTTTTAATTTCACTCATACATATTAAATTTAGAAGTTAATAGATAATGTTTTTATATTTTTTTAGGTGCGAAACTCAACGCGAGCCATCCGCACAGGCCCAAAAGCACTACTAACAGTGTTTGCACGCTGTGTACGATGAGCACGAAGAACAGGGCGTCGTTGGCTGTCACGCCATAGAGTATGAGCATGGTTTTCACGGCGAAATGCCATGGCCCGGCTCCGTTTGGCGTGGGCACTACCACGGCAAGCGAACCTACGACAAATGTTACGATGGCGCAATCCAGTCCCAAGCCCGATGTGGACTCGAAGCAGAAGAACGTGAGATAATAGTGCAAGAAGTAACTGGCCCATATCGCCAATGTGAAGAAGACGAACAACGGTACGTTCTTGACCTCTCTCACCGACATGACACCTTGCGTCAACCCCTTGAGCATCTCCACCACCTTTTTATATATGGACAGTTTGCGCGCCAGCATATAGAGCAGCGCAAGCGCCGCCACCGCGCATGCGACGGTGACCATCCAGCCCGTAGAGGTAAACCCTGCCAGCATCTCGTCAAAGCGAGTGCCGGTCTTTTGGAAGAACTTGTCGAAGACGGCGAGCTGTGACAACAGCGTCAAGGCGATGATGACGAGCAGCAGCAGGGAGTCGATGGCGCGCTCGGTGACCACCGTGCCCAGCGCTTTCGGAAACGACACCTTGTCCCATTGCCGCAGCGTGCCGCAGCGTGCGAACTCGCCAACGCGTGGCACTATAAGGCTGACGGCGTAAGATATGAATATGGATGAGACCAAAACCACGTCGCGAGGTTGTTCGCCAAGCGGTTGCAAGGTCTGTCGCCATCGCCAGCCGCGAAATGCCTGGGCCAATATGCCGAACGGAAAAGAGAGCAACATCCACCACCAATTCATCTCGTGAGTCAACACGTGACTGACGCGATTAAAGTCGAAGTTGCGATACATCCAATAAAGAATCGCGCCGCCCAAACACAGTGACAGTGTTATCTTCGAAATGTCATTGATGGCTTTTCTCATCTCCATTCTGTTCACAAAGATACGGCAAATCAGATAGAATCGCAAAAGAAATGACTTTTTTTTTCTTGTCTGGCGCACTGTTGGGCACTACTTTTGCCCTTTTCTTTCGTGGTTGTCGGGAGCGTGAGTAAACCTGCTCGCAATGTGAAATGCGGGTCTGAAAAAAGCTGACAAAAGCCCTCTCATATTTCGCGTATTTACAAGCCAACCTTCTGTCGCTTAGAAATGCGAGGAAAATGGGAACGTTTCTTAATTGCCTGTAAATTAGCGATATGTAAAGATTGTGCGGCCCTTGCGCTCGCATTGCGCGTTACCCATGTTGCCATTGGGCCTTATTGCCATTGCGAATGAGCGTTAAACGTCATCTCGTTAGGCTCGAAACGCAAGCCGATTAGAGCTTGAACGGTTGGCGAATAAGCACCAATGGCATGTTGGAGGGTGTGGGGCAAACATAAAAAAATGCCGTTTTAACAGTTTGGCCAGGCTTTCGTGTCGCTAAAAGGGTGGGGCGCGCATGTGCTTTTTTGATGACTGTTTATTTACATTTGTGAAGCTTGCCCGAGCGCGCTGTATGCGAAATGCCGCTTGACCCACGTCTGCCTGCTTGATTTTTGTCAATTAAAGCGATGTTTTTAGAACTTAAACCCCAAAATTGTTTGCGGACACAGAAAATGTGGTTACCTTTGCGTTGTCTTAAGGAAAAAGAAAAGACAGTCAGGATAACAGCCACGGCGGGTGGCTAAAGGATAACAATTAAAATAATAAGAAAGGAAAAAATTATGAGTATGATGACATTTGTCACATTGGCCATGATCTCTTTTGTAGGTGCCTCTTCATTGGCATTAATCATGGACAAGATGGTTGAGGGAAAAAAATAACCCTCTCTTTTTTGGAGAAGAACAAGCACCGAGTGCTAAAAGTATATAACCAAGCTGGAATCGATTATGTCGGTTTCGGCTTTTTCTTTGTGTAGGTGGTATATAAATCTTCATCCATGCGCACGGTTTATATATTATTTTTTGTATTTTTGTGGCGTTAATATCACTGTTGTACATGTACCGAGTAAAGCCCAAGAAAAATTTAGGCCAGCATTTTCTGACCGACCTTAACATAGCCAAACGTATAGCCGACACCGTGGATCGATGCCCCTCCATCCCAGTTTTGGAGGTTGGGCCCGGCATGGGCGTGCTCACGCGGTTTCTCGTGGATAAGCCGCGCGAGGTGAAAGCCGTGGAGATAGATACCGAGAGCGTGGCCTACTTGCACGAGCGTTACCCCATATTGAGGGATCGTATTATCGAGGGCGATTTTCTCAGGATGGATCTTTGCGATGTCTTTGAGGGAAGACCATTTGTGCTTACGGGCAATTATCCGTATGACATCTCGTCGCAAATATTCTTCAAGATGCTCGAATACAAGGATCTTATACCCTGTTGCACGGGTATGATTCAGCGTGAGGTGGCGCAGCGGATGGCCTCGAAGCCAGGCAACAAGGCGTATGGCATACTGAGCGTGATGGTGCAAGCGTGGTATGACGTGGACTATCTTTTCACGGTGGACGAGGGTGTTTTCAACCCGCCCCCTAAGGTGAAGAGCGCCGTGGTCAGCCTTGTGCGCAATGGGGTGACCGACCTTGGTTGTGACGAGACGCTGTTCAGGCGAGTGGTCAAGACGGTTTTCAATCAGCGACGCAAGATGCTGCGGGTGTCGCTCAGGCAGCTTTTCAACAAGGAGACGTTGCCGGGCGTGGATTTTTTTGAGCGTGACATGATGACAAAAAGGCCAGAGCAGTTGGATGTCGCGCGGTTCGTGGAGCTTACCAATATGGTGGCGGAGCGGTTGAAATGATAAACCCATGGATATAATTATGAGCGAACGCAAACGAGCGTACAGCCTGCTGCTCCGGCAGATGGAAGCGCTTATCGACGGCGAGCGTGACGAAACGGCGGTGCTCTCCAATGCGAGCGCCCTGCTGCGCGACACTTTCCCGGAGCGGTTTTTCTGGGTAGGCTTCTATCTGGTTAGGCTCGACGCGTTGCTGTTGGGCCCGTTTCAAGGCTCGGTGGCGTGCTTTCGCATAGAGCGCGGAAAAGGTGTTTGCGGAGCGGCATGGGCGCGCGGAGCGACCATCGTGGTGCCAGACGTGGAGCGATTTGCCGGGCATATAGCTTGCAGTGACCTGTCAAGGTCTGAGATAGTGACGCCCATGCTCGACCGCGACGGAACGGTTTGGGGCGTGATAGACGTGGATAGCGCGATGGCGGATGCTTTCGACGAGACCGACAAAGAGGGGTTGGAGAGCGTGGCAACGCTGCTATCCGCCCATTTGCGGCCGTAAACGCCATGATAAAAGCTGTTTTTTGCGAAAATTATTGCACTGTCAGAAAATAATCTTTATATTTGTAAAGAAGAATTTTAATACTATAATAATATGTTAGACGTAAAAGAAACCCTCAAGAGTGCCGAGGAGAAGATGAAGAAAGGCGTGTCGTTTTTGGCGGAGGATTTGGCCCGCGTTCGCGCCGGCCGCGCCAATGTGGCTATCGTGGACGCTGTTCGTGTGAATGCGTACGGACAGGTGGTGCCACTTAACCAAGTGGCCACGGTCTCTGTGCCAGACGCTCGAACCATTACCATCAAGCCTTGGGATCGCAAGCAAATACAAGACGTGGAAAAAGGCATCATGGACAGCGACGTAGGCATTACGCCTGAGAACAATGGCGAGATGGTCATCTTGCACCTGCCACAGCCCACGGAGGAACGCCGCAAGGAATTGGTGAGGCAATGCAACAAGTTGGGCGAGCAGACCAAAGTGCAAATACGCGGCATACGCTCTGACTTCAAAGACAAATTGAAGAAGGCTGTCAAGGACGGTCTTTCGGAAGACGTGGGCAAGGACGCCGAGAGCGAGTTGCAGAAGTTGCATGACAAGTACGTCAAACAAGTGGATGACACGCTGGCTGAAAAGCAGAAGGAAATTATGACCATATAATGTGGCCCTAATGCCTAATGCCTGTTCAAGAGAGCCATGCTTTCATAATGCAGGGTGGGCAAATGATGATTTACCTTTCCTGCGTTGTGTCTTCGTCGAATAGCGAAATTTGAATCTTGAAATATGTATTTTGAATTAAAGATTGCTTATGCGTGGCTTGGTCATTAAGAATACGGGCTCTTGGTACACCGTGAAAACCGATGACGGCAAAGTGGTGGAGAGCAAGATAAAGGGAAACTTCAGGCTCAAAGGCATTCGGAGCACCAATCCTGTGGCCGTGGGAGACCATGTGCGGATAGTGACAAATGCCGAGGGTACGGCATTCATTACGGAGATAGAAGACCGTAAGAACTATATCATCCGCAAATCGTCCAACCTCTCTAAGCAGAGCCATATATTGGCGGCAAACGTGGACCAAGCGTTCTTGGTGGTCACAATCAATTACCCAGAGACCTCCACCACGTTTATAGACCGTTTCCTCGCTTCGGCCGAGGCCTATCGAGTGCCCGTGGCGCTGGTGTTTAACAAGGTGGACCTGTTGAGCGACGAGGAGTTGCGCTATCAGCAAATGATGATGGAGCTTTATGCCAATATTGGTTACGAGTGCCATCAGGTCTGCGCCATCAATCAGGATGACGGTACGACCGGAGGGTTCAACTCCCTGCTTAAGCTGCTGAGAGACAAAGTGACGCTGTTCGCAGGAAACAGTGGCGTGGGCAAGTCGACGTTGCTCAACGCTTTTGTTCCACACGCCGAAGCGCGGGTCGCGGCTATAAGTGAGGCTCACAATACGGGCGTTCATACCACCACCTATTCGGAAATGCATGAGCTGCCTTGCGGTGGATATATCATTGACACGCCCGGTATCAAGGGCTTTGGCACGTTTGATATGAACCCAGAGGAGATTACAGGCTATTTCAAAGAAATATTTAGATTTTCAAAGGATTGCCGTTTCAGCGATTGTACACATATGCACGAGCCAAACTGCGCCGTGCTGAAGGCCGTGGAAGAGCATTACATCGCGGCCTCAAGATACGAGAGCTATCTCAGCATGTTGGAAGATAAAGAGGAGGGCAAATACAGATAGTGGGCAAATATTGAAAGTTTGCGGTTTTCGGGTAAAGGTGGCAAAGGTGCTACGCCACGCGAAAACGGCTAACGCCAGATGCTTATACGCTAAAACGATGGCGCGCGGAGATTTTGTTTTTGTGGTTTATTCATGATATTTTGCTGACTCAATCGGCTGTCCATGCCAAACGTGTGGTATGTGGTGGATGGCTTGGCGGCAGAGGGAGATACATGTTTTTGCCCAAATGATGCCATCCTTTGCGATAAGGCGGCAGCTTTTGCCCTAATTCGCCCCCATGCTATTCCAAGTCGCGAAACCAACACGATGTTCTACCGTTTATTGCTATTTTTGGTGAGTTTTCTCATGGCGCGAGCGGCCACCGATGCCAAAGCGCGCCTTGTGCGTGCCGTTGGCTACGACATGGTGGCGCGGCGACAAACCGCCGTTAGGCTATGGGGATGTGGCGCGACCGTCGATGCGCGCGCAATAGTAGCTTGAATGAATGAGCATTAGATTTGTCGCGTGGTAACGCAAAGGTACGATTGAACGATTGATGAGGTAAGAATGGGATGATAAAAAGGCGAGAAACCATTGTTCTCTTTGTGGAAATAGATGCCAAAGGATATGTCAAACGGTGCGAAAATTCTTGGGCATGAGCGCAAAAAGAGTTACTTTTGCATCTATGAACATAGATGAGTTGAAAGATAAACGCGTGGCCGTTCTGCTCTCGGGTGGCGTTGACAGTTCTGTGGTGGTGCACGAGTTGGCGAGCCGTGGGCTTCGTCCCGACTGTTTTTACATACGTATCGGCCCTGAGGAGAAAGAGGCGTGGGATTGCAATTCCGAGGAGGACATGGAGATGTCCACGGCTGTCGCGGCTCGGTATGGGTGCAAGTTGCAGGTGGTTGACTGCCACAAGGAGTATTGGAGCGAGGTGACCCGTTACACCATGGAAAAAGTGAAGGCGGGCTATACACCCAATCCCGACGTGATGTGCAACCGCTTGATAAAGTTCGGGGCGTTCCATGAGAAGATGGGTTGGCGATACGATCTTATCGCCACGGGGCACTATGCGCAGACCGAATGGGCAGGCGATAAAAAATGGCTAACCACGAGTCCGGATCCCGTGAAGGACCAAACCGACTTTCTCGCGCAGATAGAGGGTTGGCAATTGCGCAAGGCTATCTTTCCCATAGGGCACTACGAGAAGGGCGAGGTGCGCCAAATCGCCGAGCGTGAGCACCTTGTCAATGCTCGCCGCAAAGACTCGCAGGGTATCTGTTTCTTGGGCAATATAGACTACAATGAGTATGTGCGCCGATACGTTGGAGAGCTTGAGGGCGATGTCATTGAGCTTGAAACGGGGCGCTTGGTGGGTCGTCACAAGGGCCATTGGTTTCATACCATCGGGCAGCGCAAGGGGCTTGGCCTTGGCGGCGGGCCGTGGTTTGTGGTGAAGAAGGATGCGGCGCGTAATATTTTGTATGTCAGTCATGGTTACAATCCAGACTCCGCATACAAGAAAGACTTCAAGATTCACGACCTGCACTGGCTCACGGAAACGCCCAAACGTGACGGGCGAGCCTCGCTGCATGTTGGAGATTTCGAACGGAGTGAACTGCCCGAGGGTTATATTCCTGTCTCGTTTAAGATTAGGCACACTCCAGAATACCACCTTGGGTATCTTGAAATGACAAGCAAGAGTATGGCGTTGGACGGTGGTGAGGCCATGATTCATTCGCTTGACAAGATTCATGGCGTGGCCCCGGGGCAGTTTTGCGTGATTTACGATGAGCGCCACCATCGATGTTTCGGGTCGGCCGAGATAACGATTTGATAGTTTGAGATACCGTTATAGACGGCCAACAATTAATATTTAACAAAAAAACACGCTATGGACATGATTTTGACAACCACGCCGCAAATAGAGGGGCATCGCATTTTGGAGTACAAAGGTTTGGTGACTGGCGAGACAATTATCGGCGCCAACGCTTTCAAGGATTTTTTCGCAAGTATTAGAGACATCATCGGTGGGCGCAGTGGCTCGTACGAGAAAGTGCTGCGGCAAGCCAAAGACACGGCCGTCGCGGAGATGCAAGAGCGTGCCCGGCAACTCGGTGGCAATGCCATCGTGGGCATAGACCTTGACTATGAGACCATTGGCGCTAACAATTCCATGCTTATGGTGACAGCGAGCGGAACGGCCGTGGTGATTTGACCCATGCCCCTGACAGACGAGACACGCGCCAAAGACACACGTGAGACCATGTGTTGCTGGCGCGTTTTTCGTATCCTACCGTTCCAGTCGCGTGGCCGTTTTTTCGGTTTGGCGTTTCTTTTCCTCTATGGCTTTCTGGCCTTTTTGGCGCGATTTCTTTTTCTGTTCCTCCAAATTTTTGGCTCTTTCAGCCGC
Source organism: Prevotella sp. S7-1-8 (assembly GCF_000758925.1). Classification (GTDB taxonomy): domain Bacteria; phylum Bacteroidota; class Bacteroidia; order Bacteroidales; family Bacteroidaceae; genus Prevotella. The sequence continues at coordinate 63,547 of NZ_JRNC01000038.1, read as the reverse complement.
GAGCCGACGTTCCTCGAGTTCTTTCTTATAGGCGTTTACGATCGGGTCGTCATCGTATTTGTCCATTTGGTTGAAAGTGCTACGTACCTTTTGTAGTTGTTTTTGGTCTCTTTGGTAACGTTTGTCCAACAATCTGGCCATGTCAAAAGTTACCGCAATAAGGCCCCCTGAGTTTGAGGGCGGCGCGTTTCTCTGCCTTGTCCAATCGTTGACATTGTCTTGCAACTCTCTCTCCCTGTCTTTTCCCCAAATTGTCACCTCGTTGATACGGTTGTGATTGGGCAGCAAAAACGTGGTGTCTTTCACCTCTCTGTATGACAACCGCTCTGTCAAATAGTTGGCTTTGTACACGGTTAGCGTGTCGAATTTGTCGGGAATGTGGCACACGCCGCGATAGTTGGTGGTATCTCGGCCGTTTTCCCCCCATGCCACGATGACGTTTCGGATGGGCACGCGCGTTTCCATGTCAGCCACGACAAATTTTCTCGATGGCTCCGGTTGCCCTTGAGCATTGGCTGCTAATGAGGCAATCAACAATATGTAAACACATACGTCTCTCATAATGATATACAAATATAGCGTTTTAAAATGATAAATGACAGGTCTGTTGACTACTTTTATATTATGGATACCCTCATGTGCCAGCCAATAACGCATACGGAGCTTGGCATTGCTTGTCGTGGATGGCTATGGCGCGCAGCATTTAGCTAAGTTTTCCCAGTCGTTGCAGAAGTCGGCGATTGTCGCGTATAATAAGTTGGCGCCTTCGTCAAGCAAGGCCCTGTCTGGAAGAGGCCCGCTGTTGATGGCCACTGTAAATATCTTCGCGGCCACGCCGGCGCGCACGCCCAAAGGCGCGTTTTCTACCACGATGCCTTGCCAAGGGCGCAAGTCGCCCGCTCTTTCCAACCCCATGAGATATGGGTCTGGATGGGGTTTCCCGCGTTTTACGTCGTAGGCGGTAACGATGTCGCTTTCTGTCAGAAATGCCTTGAAGTCACGAGCCACCCTCCGAATGAGTGGCTTTTGTCCAGAGCCGGTGACGATACAGACCCGCATGCCACAGGCTTTAATCTTTTGCATCAATGGCATCACGCCATCAAAGATGGGCGCTTCGCCCATACTGTGAAAAATTTCGGTCTTTACATCGTATATCTTTTGTGCTTCTTCAATGGATATTTCTTTGCCTTTTTGTTGCTTGACAAACATTCTGATGGTGTCAATTCCGCGCGCCCCCTCGGTGGCGTAAGCGTCCGCCGCTGTCATGTCAAGGTCGAAACGAGCCATCGCCTCTTGCCATGCTACGGCGTGATGGGGCATCGAGTTGTAGAGCACCCCATCCATGTCGAACAATACGGCGTGCGGCGAGAAAGCCCGGTCGCCTGTTCCTTGCGACGCGACGGCGTTGTGTTGCCATTGTTTGTTGTATGCCTTGATAGCTTTGGAAATATTCATCATGTCTTAAAATAAATGTGGGTGTAATCGAAACTACACCCACGATTCGTTGCCTTTTTACCATAAGCCATTATGGTGGCGTTCGGTTTGCGACGCTTTCTTATTTGGAAAGTCTCTCCTTGATAGCCTTGCTCTCCGCCTCGTAGCCTGGCTTGTTGAGCAGCGCGAACATGTTTTTCTTGTAGGCTTCCACTCCGGGCTGGTTGAATGGGTTCACCTCTTGTATCAACCCACTGATGCCACAAGCTATCTCGAAGAAGTAGATGAGTTGTCCCAAATATCGCTCGTCAAGTGTAGGAACGCTCACGCGGATATTGGGCACGTTGCCGTCCACGTGTGCCAAACTTGTGCCCAGCTCCGCCATCTTGTTCACTTCGTCCACGCGTTTGCCTGCGAGAAAGTTCAATCCGTCGAGATTTTCTTCGTCTGAGGGGAAGTCTAAACGATGGTTGGGGTTCTCAATGGAGAGCACAGTCTCAAAGATGGAGCGTTCTCCTTGCTGTATCCATTGGCCCATGGAATGCAGGTCGGTGGTGAAGTCGCACGCGGCGGGGAATATTCCCTTGTTGTCTTTGCCCTCGCTCTCGCCGTAAAGTTGTTTCCACCACTCGCCTATGAAATGCAATTTAGGTTGGAAATTGACCACGATTTCTATTTTCTTGCCTGCTTGTTGGTATAGCGCCTGTCGCGTGGCGGCATATTGGGCGGCAATGTTTTGGGCAAGGGGTACGTCTTTCCCGGTCGCTTTTTCCATATCCTGAGCACCCCTTATGAGTGCCTTGATGTCGTATCCGGCCACAGCTATGGGCAGCAATCCCACTGGGGTGAGCACTGAAAAACGTCCACCCACATTGTCTGGGATGACAAAACTCTTGTACCCTTCCTTGTCGGCGCATGTGCGGGCGGCTCCCTTTTTGGCGTCGGTGATAGCCACGATGACCTCTTTCGCCTCTGCCTTGCCTCGTTGGTTCTCGCATTGTTTCTTCAGCAGTCTAAAGGCCAACGCGGTCTCCGTGGTTGTTCCAGACTTGGAGATGTTGATGATACCAAACTTCTTGTCTTTGAGATATTCGGTCAGCTCGTAGAGATAATCCTCCCCGATGTTGTTGCCAGCGAACAGTATGGTTGGGTTTTTCTTGTCGTTGATGAGCCATGAGAAACTGTTTCCCAACGCCTCGATGACAGCCCTCGCTCCGAGGTACGACCCACCAATACCGGCCACTACCACCACTTCGCACTTCTTGCGCAGTGTGTTTGCCACCGCTTGTACCTCGTCAAGGAATTTGTCAGAAGTATTTGTTGGCAAATGCAACCAGCCGAGGAAGTCGCTGCCCTCGCACGATCCGTTCTCCAAAGCCTCTTGGGCGGCTTTCACTTTGGGTTCTAAACACTCCACCGCTCCTGCCTTGAGGAACTTGGTGGCCTTTGTAATGTCTAATTTGATCATTTCCATTGTTTTTGACATTAAGACAGATTTTCAGACAGAAAGGTGCGCAAACGCATTTCGCTGTCCGTTTATCCCGTGAATATTAATAGTGTTTTTTTTAAAATTTCGTTCTCTTTTTTTACCTCGCCCCTGATCGTTCCCTGCTTGGCGCGCGTTGCGGCCGTCGACACGTCTTGGCCTGATCACGCGCTCTGCCAAATCACCTGAACGAGTCTGTCAAGAGTTTTATCTCTCTCTTGGGATTGATACGCTCATACAAAATATTGTAGACGGCATCGAGAATGGGCATGTTGACATGCAGGTGTCGGTTTATCTCTTTCATACATTTGGTGCCGTAATATCCCTCAGCAATCATTTCCATCTCTATTTGCGCAGTCTTTACGCTATACCCTTGCCCGATCATCATACCAAAAGTGCGGTTTCGTGAAAAGTTCGAATAGCCTGTCACTAAAAGGTCTCCGAGGTAAACGCTGTCAATGATAGAGCGTTCCAGAGGGTGCACCACGGTGAGAAAGCGGTTCATTTCTTGTACAGCGTTGCTCATAAGCACCGCTTGAAAGTTATCGCCATATTTCAAACCGTTGCAAATGCCCGCGGCTATGGCATAAACATTTTTCAGTACGGATGAGTATTCGATGCCCACGACATCCGAGGATAGCTTGGTCTTGATCACGTCAGAGTCCAGCACGTCCGTAAAAGCTTTTGCTTTGACAAGGTCGCGGCAGGCTACCGTGAGATAGCTCAGCCTGTCTAAAGCCACTTCCTCCGCATGCGAAGGGCCACCTATACAAGCCAAGTTGTCAAAGTCCACGCCAAATCTCTTATGGAAATATTCCGAGCAAATCAGATTCTCGTCGGGCACGATACCTTTGATGGCCGTGACGATAAATTTGTCTCGTATGTTTGTCTTGAGCTTCTTAAGATGGTTTTTCAGATAGGGCGATGGTGTGACGAACACCAACGTGTCGTAGGTCTTGGCTATCTTGTTGAGGTCTGACGAGAAGAATATCTCGTCCACGTCAAAATGCGCCGACGTAAGGTAGGCAGGGTTATGACCGAGGCGAACGAAATCCTCGATACGATCGTCTCGACGCATGTACCATCCAATGTGATGCGTATGGTTCACCACTATCTTGGCGATGGCCGTGGCCCACGATCCTCCTCCGATTATAGCTATCTTACCAATGTCGAACATAACTTATGACATTAGGGCGTGACGTTGGGCATAAAGACATAAGAACAATTTTCTTTTTAGTTTCATTTTCATGCGAAAGAACATCAGTACATATTTCTATTGTGATTTTATAATGCTGGAGAACGCATTTGGCCACGCTTGGGTCAACATGCCGTTTATGCCCATTTCATTAAGAAACTTATAGCGTTGCTGTCCTTTGTTTTCTTGTCTTTTAGTCTTTGTTAGCCTTGTCTATCCATGATTGTATTTCGTCGACAGACGGTTTTTTGTAATCTAACTTATATTTTTTGACGATTTCGCCAAGTTTTTGCTGTAAGCCTTGGGCTTTCTCGTCTTTGATGTCAGGTATAAGATTGAAACCTGCTTTGCGCAGCACGTACACCCAATCTTCCTCTACGCCAAGCTCCGCCCACTCGGCAATGGCGCTCTGGGGTATCTTCTTCTCCGGTTTTAGTTGTGGGAAGAGTATCACTTCCTGAATGTTCGGCTGCCCCGTCATCATCATTACCAATCGGTCTATCCCAATACCGATGCCCGAAGTGGGTGGCATGCCGTATTGCAACGCGCGCAAGAAGTCGTGGTCTATGACCATAGCCTCGTCGTCACCCTTGTCCGCAAGCAGCATTTGGTCTATGAATCGCTGTTCTTGATCGAGAGGGTCGTTCAGCTCAGAGTAGGCGTTAGCCAGCTCTTTGCCGTTCACCATCAACTCGAATCGCTCCGTAAGCCCCGGCTTGGAACGGTGCATCTTGGTCAGTGGGGACATCTCCACGGGATAGTCCGTGATAAAGGTGGGCTGTATGAACGTACCCTCGCAAAACTCGCCAAATATCTCGTCGATGAGTTTGCCTTTGCCGAACGTCTCATCCACCGATTCCATTTTCAGGTTCTCGGTGGCTATCTTGTAAATCTCTTGTTCGGTTTTCCCCGTGAGGTCAAATCCTGTTTTCTCTTTGATGGCGTCCAATATGGGTAGCCGTCTGTATGGAGCCTTGAACGAGATGACATGCTCTCCGTTTTTTACCTCGGTGCTGCCGTTGACAGCCATGCAGATGGTTTCGAGCAATTTCTCGGTGAAACTCATCATCCAGTTGTAGTCCTTGTACTGCACGTACAGCTCCATGCACGTGAATTCGGGGTTGTGAAACTTGTCCATGCCCTCGTTGCGAAAGTTCTTTCCTATCTCGTACACACCCTCAAAGCCACCCACTATCAGCCTCTTGAGGTATAACTCGGTGGCAATGCGCATATACATGTCTATGTTGAGAGCGTTGAAATGGGTGATGAACGGGCGCGCGCTCGCGCCGCCTGCGATACTTTGCAGCGTGGGCGTCTCCACCTCGGTGTACCCTGCCTCGTCAAAGAAGCGGCGCATGGTTCGCAGCACGGTGGCTCGCTTGAGGAACGTGTCTTTCACGCCATCGTTCACCACGAGGTCCACGTAGCGTTGGCGAGCGCGCAGCTCTGGGTCGTCAAACTTGTCGAAAGTCTCGCCGTCTTTGTATTTCACGATGGGCAGGGGCTTGATGCTTTTGCTCAGCAACTTGAGTTCTTGGGCGTGCACGGACACCTCGCCGGTTTGGGTTTTAAACACAAAACCCTTTATGCCGATGAAGTCGCCAATATCCATCAGTTTCTTAAAGACCTTGTTATATAGCTCTTTGTTGTCTTCAGGGCAGATGTCATCGCGGGTCACATAAACTTGGATGCGACCTTTGCTGTCTTGCAATTCCACGAAACTTGCCTTCCCCATCACCCGTCGGGTCATCATTCTTCCGGCTATCACGACTTCTCGCTTCTCATCCTCTTTAAACTCCTTGATGATATCCACGGAGAACGCGTTGGTCGGGAACTCGTTGGCGGGGTAGGGCGTTATGCCCATATTGATTAGTTCTTGCAAGCTTTGGCGACGGCCTATCTCCTGCTCGCTCAATTCCAAAATGTTCATATTTATACTATTCCAATATATTCTTTCTAACGTGCAAAGTTAATAAAAAGTATTTAGAAAGAGGATGGTTTAATTAAATAATAATGCTCCCGGCACGCAATGCGCGTGCCGCTTTTTGCGTAATGTTGGTTTGCGCCAATGGCGAGGGTGGCGTTGGGCGTGCCACGCTATGAGATGACGGCCCCTAAAAACGGTCGCGACCATACGTGGCGTGTTTGCGTCGCGACATTTGTTGCGTACGCCGCTCCGTTCGCCACTTGTTTGCGTCGTGAGCTTGCTGTCGTGCGCGCGGCATATCGTCGTAGTGAGGAAAATATGTTGAAAAATTCTGACAAAAGCCTCTCTGTGCTTTGCGTATTTGCGAATGGCGGACGCCTTGGGCGCAAATTCGTCAAAAATGGAGTGGTTTTGTAACTGTCTAAAAATTAGACTGTTGTTATCTTTTGGTCGAAAAGTTGGTGGATTTGCCCTTTAGCCAGCTTGCGTTTCGGTTCTAATAGTGTCGTGATTAGGCTTTGATGGTCTTGCGTTTCATGCTCGAACGGCTTGCGTTTCGGTCTTAAACGCAATGCCTTTGAGCACTAAACGCTCAATGCCGTGGCCATGTTTTGAGCCGGAGGCGTTAGAAATGGTGTCAAATTCGGTTTTCGCTTGGCTAAAAGAGGTTGTTTATAGACGCTCGTTTTAGTGATAAAATATTTACGTCAGATACGTCTTCCGTGTATGGGCGAACGTCACAACTTGATGTATAGGTGTTGTCTTCACAGTGTGTTGCCCATCGGCGCGCGCGTCGACACGAACAGGGCGGCGTAGGCCACGCTGCCCCAATAGCTATCGGTGATCATGGCGTGGATAAGGTCGTAAAATGGTGTTTGTGATGCCCAAAACCGATGAGAAAGAGCAATAGCGTATGTTTTTGCCGTTTTGTACACTATTTAGGCCACCATTTGAAGACATTTTTTCATAGGCCAAGGCAGGTGGGCGCGCCCATGATGAGCAAGAAAGACGGGAACATGGGGTCGCGTTGACTCATCCTGTTCCACTCGGCGTGTCATGGTATGGAGAATGTTTGGTCGCCAGTATTGTTATTGACCAATATCATGAGCATGACGGTGAATGAGCGAAGCGTATCGATGCCAACGTGGCATCGTGGTTGCGTGGTTACGAAAGGATGGAGTTTTAGCGGATAGATTTTGGTGGGAAAAAAGAGCGTGACCGCCCAATCGGACAGCCACGCACATGCCATGTTATGGAAATTTTGGGTATTTGTCGAAGTCTGGCTTTCGTTTTTCGAGAAACGCTTGGCCGCCCTCGTGGGCCTCGTCGAGCGTGTAGTAGAGCATGGTGGCGTCTCCTGCCAGTTCTTGTATGCCCGCTTGGCCGTCAAGTTCGGCGTTGAAGCCAGCTTTCATCATGCGCAAAGCCAATGGCGAACGCTCCATCATGATCTCCGCCCACTCCACGCAGGTGTCTTCAAGCTGGTCTATTGGAACCACCTTGTTGACCAGTCCCATGCGCTCCGCCTCCGTGGCCGAATATTGTTGGCAGAGAAACCATATTTCTCGCGCCTTCTTTTGGCCGACGATGCGGGCCAGGTAGCTGGCGCCAAAACCAGCGTCGAAGCTGCCCACTTTGGGGCCCGTCTGTCCGAATATGGCATTGTCGGACGCCACGGTGAGGTCGCACATCACGTGCAGCACGTGTCCGCCACCGATGGCGTAGCCGTTCACCATGGCTATGACGGGTTTGGGCAACCGCCTGATTTGCATCTGCACGTCCAATACGTTGAGCCTCGGCACGCCGTCTTGTCCCACGTATCCGCCCTTGCCCTTGACGTGCATGTCGCCCCCCGAGCAAAAGGCTTTGTCGCCGGCGCCGGTCAAAAGCACCACGCGTATGTCCAAACATTCGCGGCAATAGTTCAGCGCGCGCCCCATCTCCATGACCGTAAGCGGCGTAAAAGCGTTGCGATAGCGTGGCCTGTTGATAGTGATTTTGGCAATTTGATGAAACTCTTCAAAGAGGATTTCTTGAAAATCGAACCCCTCTATTTTCTTCCATTCACGATGATTCATAAGCGTTTGTGATATTTAAATGTCATTACGGGCGCGCGTCGGTGAGGCGCGCCCATTGTTAGTTGGCTTGTTTTTTCTCGGCATAGAGATAGTCGTACAGCACTTTTGCGTCAGTCTCGGCGTCGGTGAAGACTTCGAGCAACACGGGTAAGGGGCAGTCTTCGTCGATGAGCTCTTCCAACCCGTCTCGAAGTTCTCGTGTGTTGCGAGCGGAAAAATATCGCACGTTGTTCTGCTCGCAAATGCCCTCAGCTGACGTGACGTGCGCGCCGCAAATCTCTTGCTCGCTCGCCGGACTGTCCGCCAGGCCTGGCAGCCCTCGAAAGATGGCACCCTCGCCATTGTTGAGCAGCAGTATGCGCAGGTTGCTGGTGAGGTTGTTGTTCCACAATGCGTTTTGATCGTAGAAGAAACTAAGGTCTCCGATGACGCAAAACACCAAGCAGTCTATGCCGCGCGCATAGCCTACGGCGGTGGATAATGAGCCCTCTATGCCGTTCATGCCACGGTTCACGAACATGTATCTGAACAAGTAGGCCATACCCAAGCGTACCGATGTGCTGTTGGCAAAATGACATTCACATTCCAACGAGTTGGTGATGGCACAAAAATCGCGCACCGCGCTCATCTGCGAGAAACATGGGTCAAAGCTGTCCAAACGGTCACAACATCTTTGCATATACGTCATCCATAGATTGTTATACGGTGTTGTCGAGGCGCCCTTGATGGTCGTGGCCAAGGCCTCCAACATGTCTGCGACAGAGGCTTGGACAATGTCGGTGGCGTGCATGAATATGTCTCGCGCCGCGCCGTCTTTGTTGACGATGAACGTCCGCGCGTCTTTGGCTTTTCTCAAAAACAGTCTTAGCCGTTTGCTCACGATGTTCCCGCCCATGAACACGATGACGTCGGGCAGGAATTTCTCTTCGTCACACTCTGCCTTGATGAGTGTCTCGTCAATGAAACAAGGCTCCGGATCGATGGCGTTGCCCAGTTGTTCCACGATCAGCGCGCAGTAATCGCCGAGTGTGCGGAACGAGTCGTCGGCACCAATAAAATCCTCGTATTTGCTTTGTCCTATGACTATCATGGGCCGCTTGGCTTTCGCGAAGCAGCTGACAACATCCGCCAGCGCTCCAATGTCGCATTGTGGCTCGCGCAAATGCATGACCCGCTCGGTGGGAAGCTGTCTCGCGGAGAAATCGAACAAGGGCTCGGAGATGGGCACGTTGATGTGCACCGGGCCGCCATCGCCCCGTTCAAGCTCGATGAGCGCCTCGTTGACAAGACGGTTGCAGTACCAACGCTCGGTGTCGTCGTGTGGCTCGGGCAGGTTGACGGCCTTGCGCACAAAGTGGGTCAAGGCCGTGGGCTGGTGCATGGTTTGGCCTTGTAGCTGCTCTATCATCGACGCGGGACGGTCGGCCGAGACGATGATGAGCTTGCGACGCTGGTACAAGGCTTCGGCCGCCGCGGGAGCTACATTGAGCAGCGCCGATCCAGAGGTGACGCAAACCACTACCGGCTCATCAGCCACTTGACTCAAGCCCAAGGCGAAGAACCCCGCGGAACGCTCGTCGGTGACGGGATAACATGTGATGGAGCCGCATGCCTTGAGGTTGTGAACGATAGGGGCGTTTCTGCTTCCGGGGCATACCACGGCGTGGACGACACCCCATTGTTGCAACAGCGCCGTGAGAATGTTAACGTTTTCTTTGCTTGAATACATCATGACATGGTTTAGCAGATAAGCAAACGTCGCATGGTTTGCAGTTTGAACAGTGTCTCGTCCCACTCGGCCTCTACCTCGCTGTCTGGCAAAATGCCACCTCCGGCATATAGGTCAAGGTGGTCGTGACATATCTCCATGCACCTTAATGAAACCAAGAGATGGGTATAATCTTTCAAAAATAGCGGACCGCAAAATCCGCTGTAATATTTTCGTTCTATATGTTCGTTGTCAAGTATGAATGCCTTGGCGTCTTCTTTGGGCATGCCACACACGGCGGGCGTGGGATGGAGGGCTTGCAACAAGTGGCCTATGTGTTCTGGCTGGCGCGGCGAAAAGGTGAAATCTGTGCGTAAATGCAACAGCTGCGCTGCCACGGTGGTATAAGGCCCGTGATGTGAAACGTTGTCGGCGAATCGCTCAAGAATGTCTTTTATGTAAGAGGCTACATACCGTTGCTCTTGCAAATTCTTCTCTGACCAAACCACGTTGGGCTGTGACGGTCGTCGTCGTTGCGCCCTCATGGTTCCGGCCAAGGCCATGGTATGCCATTGGTTGGCTTGGCCATGTAGCAGCAATTCGGGTGTGGCCATCAGCCAAGTGCCGGCTTGGCGCATGGACACAAGCGCGATGTTTTGGTGTGGATACATGGCGCAGGCACGATGGAACAACATTTCCGGAGTCATCGTGGAGACGCGCTCCGCCCGGGCTTTGCGCGACAAAACCAGCTTGCTGAAGCGTCCTTGGGCCACCGCGGCGTGAAAAACGGCAAAGTCGCGCGCGTAATTGGCTTTGCCTGCGTCTTGTTGGCATGTTTCGTCCGGACGCTCTTGTACAAACGGTGACAATACGTTTTCGCGCTGTTCGACGATGTCTGGCCTCATCAACAAGATGGGGTGGCGTTGTGAAATGGCAAATGGGGCCATGACAAAGCCATTCTTTCCATCCAATTGTGACATCGATTGAAGTGGCGAAGGCTCGCCCTTGGTCTGCGCGATAAATGTGAAATGGTTTTGCTCGGGCAATCGAAAATATGCGTAATTGTACAGTTTTTTGTCCACGAGTAAAGATTTCTTTTAATCCTTTGAGGCGCTCTCAGGCTTGTCTTTTTTAAAAGGAGCCATCACGTAATTGGTGACATGCACGGTTGAGACAAGATTGCCAAGGGTGTCTTTCACGTCGATTTGCCATTCGTGCAACGTGCCGCCTTGATGTTGCAGCTTGCCATAGGCCGTGACAGTGTCGCCTTCCATGACAGCCCTGACGTGCGATCCGCTGATGTTAATGCCCACGCAAATTTTGTCCGGGCATAGCGACATGGAACCCACTCCGGCCAAGTTTTCGGCCAAGGCCAATGTCGCGCCACCAGAAAGAAAACCGAATGGCTGGCGGTTCAGTTTGTCAACTTTCATTCGCGCCATGCAAGTGTCGGGCTCGGGCGTGGATATAAACTCGATGGCAAGGGTGTTGGAGAGTCCGTCCTGGCTTGCGATGACTTCCTTTTGATGTTCTATATTCATGGATGTTCGTGTTTAGAGGTTGTTATTGCAAAGTTAATAAAAAGATTGGACGGAAGTTTATCCGCGTGCGTTTTTTTTGCTATCTTTGTGCGAAACTATTTGATTGCCCATTCTTTCAATATACAGTTAATTTGTTCGCAAGTTGAAAATATCATATATAGACAGGCTATTGCGTTTCAAACAACCCGCCGGGACGAGTCGGGGCGTGTACACAACACATCGTTCTTACTATGTGCGCATTGAGCGAGACGGTGTTGTCGGCATAGGCGAATGTTCGGTGTTGCCAGACCTTAGTTGTGACGCCATGCCCCAGGACCGTTACGAGCGGACGCTCGATAGGGTGTGCGCGTTTGTCGAGCGGACGGGTGGCATACCTTATGAGATGCTTCGTGGTTATCCATCCATCCTTTTCGGACTTGAGACAGCCTTTGCCCAGATTGACGCAAAAGGCTCACTCGCTTTTTTCGACACGCCTTTCGCGCGAGGTGAGGAAGGTATTGTTATCAACGGATTGGTATGGATGGGCACGTTTGATGAGATGTTCGCGCGCCTTGAGGAGAAGTTGGAGGCGGGCTTTCGTTGTGTCAAACTCAAAATAGGCGCCATCGATTGGGAGCGAGAAATAGCTTTAATTCGTCATATTCGTGCGCGCTATGACAGTGGGACGATAGAGCTTAGGGTGGATGCCAACGGTGGGTTCACGCCAGAAAACGCGCTTGGTCGATTGGAGGAGTTGGCCCAATATGACATCCATTCCATAGAGCAGCCCATCCGTCAGCGCCAGTGGCGCGAGATGGCTTGGCTGTGCGGCAAGTCGCCCGTGCCCATAGCCTTGGACGAAGAGCTCATCGGTGTGAACCAACTGAACATGAAATCCAACTTGCTTGACACGATTAACCCTGATTACATCGTGCTTAAACCAAGTTTGCATGGGGGCATGTCGGGTTGTCGCGAATGGATAAAGATGGCCAAGGAACGTAACATTGGCTCGTGGATAACATCTGCGTTAGAGAGCAACGTGGGGCTCAACGCCGTGGCCCAGTTCTGCGCGGAGGTGTACGGTTCGGAGCCCTTGTTGCCCCAAGGGTTGGGCACGGGCACGCTCTATGCCAATAATACCAAGACGCCATTGCGGATTAAGGGAGACAAACTATGGTTCTTGAGGAATTCTTAACCGCGTGGAATGATGGCGGAGATACCGTGATGGTCCAGACCAGCGGCTCCACCGGCGTGCCCAAGGCCATGCGCGTGGAAAAGCGACGCATGCTCAACTCGGCTCGAATCACATGCGACTTTTTGGGCTTAACGTCCGCGGATACAGCCCTGCTCTGCATGAACCTTAAATATATAGGCGCCAAGATGATGGTGGTGAGGAGCTTGGAGCGTGGCATGCGATTGGTGACGGTCAGGCCATCCGGGCATCCTTACGCTGAGTTGCCAACCGATTTTCGCGGTCAGGGACGCGTCACTTTCGCGGCGATGGTGCCACTTCAGGTTTACAACACGTTGCAAGTGCCCGAGGAAAACCGATGGTTGCGTGGCGTTAACCATCTCATTATTGGTGGCGGCGCTATCGATGCCCACCTCGAAGAGCGGCTCAAGACTTTTCCTCACCATGTTTGGAGCACCTATGGCATGACCGAAACACTTTCGCATATCGCCTTGCGCAGGCTTAATGGCAAGGCCGCAAGCGAGTGGTATAAACCTTTCCGCACGGTTCAAGTTAGTCAAAACGCTGATGGGTGCCTTGTCATCGACGCTCCGCTGGTGCACGATGGGCCTCTCGTGACCAATGACAGGGTGGAGATAAAGCAGGGCAAAGGTTTCAGGATTTTGGGACGGAGGGACAATGTCATAGTCTCGGGCGGCGTGAAAATCCAGATAGAGGAGGTGGAGAAAAAACTCCAAGGCGTACTCGCCGCCCCTTTTCTCGTTACAAAATCGCGATCTGAAAAATATGGCGAGCAAGTGGCGTTGCTCACCGAGGACACCGATATTGACAAGGTTATGGGCGCCTGCATGGCCACTTTGCCCAAATATTGGGTACCCCACAAATATGTCCATGTGGACCGAATACCGCTTACGGATAACGGCAAGCCTGCCCGAAAGATCGCTGAGCGGATGTCCTTGTGAGGGCAAGCGCGAATCATTGTTTGCCCCTTTTTGTTTTTACGCCTTGTCATATATCCGTTTGATGGCGTAGCCTCGCGCCTGCCACGCCGATGTTGTGTGTAAGATGATGGCGCCCACCCGTTTTTTTTATTCTTTGAAAGATGATGTGATTTTTTTTCATCCATCGCGAAAGATGCGCCGTACGCCATTTTTTTTGTCTTTAAATATCAAATCGTGGCAAATAAACTTGGCAGTATCTCTTTTTTTGTTGTATCTTTGTCGCATACTTTTATTCGTTAGAAGATTTGCGTTATGACTTTTACAAGCGCGTGCATAAAAAATCTACCGATTAAAAACAACAAACGACTTCTTGAATGATGTATTGATTACCAGAACAGCTACAGATGCGATTTAGACTACTTTTATTGATTATTCTTTTTTGCGGCCAGTCTCTTTTTGCTATCCAATTCAAGCGTTTAGACAGCAAGGACGGCCTGTCTCAGCTATCTGTACTGTCTATTTACCAAGACAAATTGGGCCGAATGTGGTTTGGCACAGAGGAGGGAGTCAATATTTTTGATGGCTATAGCGTCATTCCCTATAAGACATTCATTAGCGATGACGATCGCGACGAGCGGCGCGAAACGAACATTGTCACCGATGTGAACGCTATTGTCGGCGACACGGCCGGCAACGTTTATTTCATTTCCGACCATTCTGTGGTGCGCTATGACTTGGCCTTGCAGAAATTTCGCTTTGTCGTCCGGGGCGGCGTTTACAGCCTTTACAGCGTCGACAACATGTTGTATGTGGGGCGGCACAACACTTTGCTTTGCTTGAGCGCCGCCGGAGGCTCTCCCAAAACCATTTGCAAGGTGCCGGCCGGCTGTCATGTCACCTATATATATAGGGACGGTCGCAAGCGTTTGTGGATAGGAACCTCCAATGGGCTCTATCGAAAGGATGGCGGAAGAACGCTCCGCGAGGTCATCCCCCAATGCGAAATCTATGAGATTTTCGAGGATTCGCGTCACAATGTGTGGGTGTCCACGCGCGACAACGGTTGCTTCCTTTTGAGGGAGGCGGGTGGAATGGTCAACTTCTTGGCGCGTGACAAAGACGCTTGGCAGTCTTATTACAACTTCTCGCAGTCCGAAACGTTTTCCAGCGGGCGCATAGCCGGTAACATGGTGCGTGGCATCAATGAAGATTCGGATGGCAATATCTGGATAGGCACGTTCGTTGGACTTAACAAATACGACTACCATACAGGCCTGTTCACGGTTTACGCCCACACCAACAATCCATACAGCTTGAGCCACTCATCGGTCTTCCCGGTGTACAAGGATAGGGACGGCACCATATGGGTAGGCACTTATTTTGGTGGCGTGAACTATTTCAACCCGCGCACGGACATGTTCACGTTCTACTCGGCGGACGTCAATCGCGCCGATTGCCTTAGCTATCCGTTTGTTGGGCACATGGTCGAGGATAAAAACGGGTACCTGTGGATTTGCACCGAAGGTGGCGGCCTGAACAGGCTGGACCGAAAAACCGGCAAGATAACCCATTACATGAAGGGGCGGAATGGTAACGACATTGTGCATAACAACCTTAAAAACATAGTCTACGACGCCAAAAGGAACAAGCTCTATATAGGAACGCATACCGGCGGATTGACATATTATGACATCGCCGCCAATCGTTTCCATAACATTTGGAACATACATCCCGACTATCGGGCGCGTTTTGGCGACCAAATTTTTGGCATGTGCCTCATCGGTGACATGTTGGTCTTCACCACTCCGCAGGGCATTTGGAAAGCCAACGTAGTGACAGACCGCATAGAACCGCTCTTCCCCTCGGGAAAAAAATATGGCAACTCTTCCTTCCATATTGACCACAAAGGGTATATATGGATTGCCGCCGACGCTGGACTGTACAGGATAAAACTCAACAACGAGCGCGACCGGCGTTTTTACAAGGCTGGAACCAAGGGGTTAAGCCCCTATTATGTCACGGACATCAACGAGGATAGCCGGCGACGCGTCTACGTGGTGACGCGTGGAGGAGGCATGGCGCAATATGATTCAAAGGCCGATTCGTTCATTGTCATGAACGTGCAAAATTGCGGAATCGTTAGTGATTTCTGCTATGAGGTAGTGCCTTCCGGCAAGTACTTGCTCATCAACTCTGACCGAGGCATCAGCATTTTTGACCCCTCGACACGTTTGGCGCGCAACATCGAGTTCTCGCCAGACTTCCCGCTCACGGGCATGCACCGTGGTTGTGGCATGGTGACTTGTCGCGACGGCAGCGTGTTCGTGGGTGGAACCAATGGGCTCGTGTCGTTCAGGACCGAGAAAATCAGGGATGCCCGTAATGGTTGCAAGCTGTATGTGTCGCGTCTTTTTGTCAAGAACAAGGAGGTCTTGCCTGGCGATGACACCGGCGTGCTCAGCGTCGCGGCCTATCGCACGAGACGCGTCGATCTCAAGTATAGCCAGAACGACTTGTCCGTAGTGTTCGCCAAAACCGACTATGTGGGCACATACCATAACACGGTGTACGAATATATGATGGAGGGCTACGAGGACCGATGGGTGCAGACCACTTCGCACCGTATCACTTATACGCAGATAGTGCCGGGGTCGTACACCCTCGTCATCAGGGAGAAGCCGCGTGTGGGGCAGGGAGAAACGCCCGAGTTGAGGTTGAGGGTGGTGGTGCATCCGCCCTTGTACAAGACATGGTGGGCTTACCTCGTCTACATGGCGCTCTTCCTTGGAGGCGTTTACTATGTGTACCGTTTCAAAAGGGCGGAACTTTTGCTTCGCACCTCTTTGGAAATGGAGAAAAAAGAAAAAAAGAACATAAAGGAACTGAACAAGGCCAAGCTGCGTTTCTTTACCAGTATATCCCATGAGTTCCGGACGCCGCTCACGCTACTCATCGCCAAACTCGACGCCATCATCGCCGAGACCACGCCCGGAACGACGCTGCACAAGAGGGTCACGGCCCTGAGCCAGCACGCCAACCAGCTGATGGAGCTGATCAATGAGCTGTTAGACTTTCGTAAGATGGAGCAGGGCTTCACCCGTTTGGAGGTGGCCGAGACCGACATGGTGGCCTTCGCGCGAAATGTATACCAGGGTTTCGTGGCGTATGCCCAGGCCAACGACGTGACCTACCGTTTCTCGTCGACGGAACCTTCCATCCTATGCTGGTTTGACGCCAAGCAGATGGAGAAGGTGCTTTACAACCTGTTGTCCAACGCTTTTAAGTATGTGAGCAAACGGCAAGGCGTGGTGGAGGTGCAGGTCTCGGCCGAGCAAGACAGCGTGATCCTAAAAGTCATGGACAATGGCGTGGGCATTCAGCGCAAGGATATGAACAAAATCTTTGACCGCTTCTACCAGATTGGCGAGGGGCCGGATGGCGTTGGCCATGTCATGGGCACGGGCATAGGCTTGGCGCTGGTAAAGGAGATCGTGGATTTGCACCATGGGCTGGTGCACGTGGAGAGCTCGCCCGGCTATGGCTCCATCTTCATCGTCACGCTGCGCAAGGGTAGGGAAATGTTTTCTGATGACGAGATAGTGGAGGCCAATCGCGAGACGGTTTCTCTCAAACCATACAATGAAAAAGTTTTGGCAGAGCAAGACGAGACTGTTGACGAGCTTATTCCGCTGCCTCCGTCCGGGGATGGAAGGTCGTACACCGTGCTTTTGGTGGAAGACAACGAGGATTTGCTCATAACCCTACGCGAGCTATTCGGAAAGACTTATCGTGTGTTGACAGCCCGTGATGGGGTGGAGGGCCTGGAAATGACGCGGAAAGAAATGCCCGACTTGGTGGTTAGCGACGTGATGATGCCTCGCATGAGTGGCACGGATATGTGCAGACGCATCAAGGATGATATTACGGTGTGCCATATACCTGTGGTGCTGCTCACGGCCATGGGTTCCACGGAGAGCACCATTGAGGGCTTCAGGTGCAATGCCGACGAGTATGTGGCCAAGCCATTTGACGCGCGGTTGCTTATCGTGCGGTGCAACAACCTCGTAAGATCCCGCATATTGCTGCGCAAAAAAATTATGGAGGAAGACAGGGGGGAAGCTGAATTGTTGGCCACCACCCCGTTGGACCGCGAGTTTCTCAAACGATGTGACAGCTACATAGAGGCCAACATGGCTAACTCTGACTTCTCCGTGGACATGATGGCCAAGGCTATGGTGATGGGCAGGAGCAGTTTTTTCAACAAGTTCAAGGAGCTTACGGGCATGACGCCAAACGATTATATGCAGAACTGTCGGTTGCGTGCCTCCGCCATTTGGCTGAACGACAAGCCTGATTTGCAAATATCTGACATAGCCTATCGGTTAGGGTTCAGTTCGCCACGTTATTTTTCCCATTGCTTCAAGGCCAAATATGGCATGACCCCCAAGGAGTTCAGGAGCAAGGGCGCGTGACAACGCTTGGATGGATTGATGGCTTGAAAATATAAGACAAAAGGACTTTTGTTTTTCGCTTGTTTCCAGACGATGGCGCGCTCGCTCGCAAATACGCGAAAAATGGGCGTGTCTCGTATTTCGCTGTGGTATGGCAAGTTATGCTTTTTGTTGGGTGTTCCTTTCAAAAATTCATGTCTTTTGTGTCGCGATTGGATATTCATGGCGGCCCGATTGCGCCTTGATCGTATTGCGTGCGAGGCCTAAACGCGTCGCGATTGGGTGCGAAAGGCGTCGCCAATGGGTAGCGACGGGCTTGAGCCTATGGGAGAGAGCCGGTGGCGAAGCTGTTTTCACGTGTAAAATTTATATTTTTTTATGTGGAACGGATGGTATCCGGAACGCTTTTTTTGTGATTTAAAATTGACAAAAAGCATTTGCCTTGGCGCGCTTCCAACTATGCTGTCGCGCGCGTTTGGCTGTTGGCCGGTTGGACGCCTCCTGCGAATTGCGTAAAATGTTTATACGTCATCGCCTGTGCCGTATCAGGCTAACGCCGTGTGAGACAGGATGGATGGAAAGCCCGAAGGCTTGTTAAAAAGCGAGATTAGATTATTTTGTACATACTTTGTACAATGGTGGCACCTGCCCATGGGTGGCGTTTCGTAACTTTGCGACGGAACAATCAGAGAACTTTAAACAATCTATAATTAAGTATGAAAATAATGACTAACAAAGGTGTTGAACTGAAAAAGACGTTCGGCATATTGGCAGGAAGCATGGCTATGGTGCCACAGATGGGCCTGGCTCAATCTGTTGCCTCCCAAAACCAGAGGCTGCCAAATGTGGTTTACGTTTTTCCTGATCAGTTTCGCAACTTTGCCATGGGATTCTGGGGCCGGCCAGAATATATGAACAAACTACGTACAGTGGGCGATCCGGTCCATACGCCCAATATAGATAGGTTCGCAGGCGAATCAGTGGTGCTAAGCTCAGCCATGAGCAACTGCCCACTGAGTAGCCCGCACCGTGGCTCCTTGATGACGGGTATGTACCCCAACAAGAGTGGAGTGCCGCTGAACTGTAATTCGAGCAGGCCGTTCAGCAGTCTGCGCGATGACGCCAAGTGCTTGAGTGACGTGCTGAGCGAGGCTGGCTACGACTGCGCGTATATCGGCAAGCTGCACGCCCAGACCCCGCTTCGCAACGACCCCGACCGCCCTGGACAATACGTGGAAGACCGCGTGCCGGCATGGGACGCCTATACACCGGCAAGCCAACGCCACGGCTTCAACTACTGGTATTCTTACGGAACCTTTGACGTGCACAAGAACCCACACTATTGGGACACCGACGGTAAGAAGCACGAGCCTAAAGAGTGGTCGCCCATACATGAGGCAAAAAAAGCGGCGTCTTATATCAAGAACGAGGGCAACGTGCGCGATTCGAGCAAGCCTTTCTTTATAATGGTGGGCATGAATCCGCCACACAGTCCCTACAGGTCTCTGGACGACTGCATGCCAGAAGACTATGCGCTCTATAAAGACAAGCCCATAGACCAATTGTTGGTGCGTCCCAATGCCAACGCCAAAATGGAAAAAGCAGGGAGCGTACGTTATTATTTCGCTTCGGTCACGGGCGTGGACCGTGCGTTCGGCATGATTTTGCAAGCCATCAAGGACGCCGGCTTGGAGCGAAACACTATCGTGGTGTTCTCGTCCGACCATGGAGAGACCATGTGTAGCCAGAACACTGACGACCCGAAAAACTCGCCTTACGCCGAGGCGATGAACGTGCCGTTTATCGTGCGTTATCCCGGAAAGTTGACCCCTCGCGTGGACAACTTGTTATTGTCGTCGCCAGATATCATGCCTACGCTGCTTGGTATGGCCGGACTGAAAGGCAACATACCTGCCGAGGTGCAAGGAACCGACTATTCGCGGCTGTTTTTTGACAAGAATGCCAAGATAAAAAGACCGGAGGGCGCGCTATACATACAAAACGTGGATGGTGACAAAAACGCCGAGGGCAAGGTGATTAACTATTTCGCCAAGGCCCGTGGCATCAAGACTGCCGACTATACGCTGGCTTTTTATGTAAACAGGAAAAACCAGTTGCAAGAGGTAAGATTTTTTGACGACAAGAACGATCCATACCAAATGCACAACCTCGCCATGGAGAAACACCCCAAAACAGTCAAAAAACTATGCGCGCAATTGGGAAAGCTGCTGAGAAAAATAGACGACCCTTGGTATCAAAGACGTGTCTTGCCCCAATTGATAAAATATTGACGCGCGCGAGAGACGTTAACGATGTAATCATTAATCTATAACAAACCTAAAAATTAACAGCATGGAAACTTCTAAAAGTAATGTGCATTTGAGGAGGGTGTTCCTGTGTACGGCAATGTCTCTGACATTTTTAGCGCCCGTGGCGGGTGTTTGTGCCAGTAACATTAACGCTCTCGTCCCTGCCGGGAAAGTGGCTCAAGACGCGATAACCGTGAGCGGGACCGTCTCTGACGCCTTGGAACCCATGATTGGCGCGACCGTCATGGAGAAAGGCACTACGAATGGAACGGTGACAGATATTGATGGGCATTTCACCATCAAGGTATCTTCACCAAACGCCAAGTTGGTCATTTCGAGTGTGGGATATGTGACGCAGGAGATCAAGGTAGGCTCGCGACGCAACATCAGGGTGACCCTGAAAGAGGATGACAAATCGCTCAACGAGGTTGTCGTGGTGGGTTACGGTACCCAGAAAAAAGTAAACATGACAGGCTCGGTATCGGCTGTAAACGTGGCCGAATTGGCCGAAAGCCGTCCCATCACCAATGTATCGCAAGCCTTGGCGGGCATGGCGGCCGGTGTGTCCGTACGCTCAAACAACAACCAGCCTGGCAACGACAACGCGTCCATCTTGGTTCGCGGCCAGGGCACGTTGAACTCTTCAGCCCCATTGGTGATTATTGATGGCGCCGAGGCTGGTATCAACACGGTGAACCCACAGGACATCGAGTCGGTGTCTATATTGAAAGATGCCGCCTCGGCCGCAATCTATGGTTCGCGCGCCGCTAACGGCGTTATCCTTATCACCACCAAGAAGGGCAAGGCCGGCAAGGTGAAAGTGGATTACAACGGCTATGTGTCGTTTGAGTCCATTCGCAAGACTTTGACGCCGGTGTCTGATTATGCCACTTACATGGAATTGATTAACGAGGGCTACGTTAACAGCAAGAAGGCGGCCCCTTTTACCGAGGACGTAATCAAGGAGTGGAGAGACGATGGAGGCAAGAACCCACTGAAATATCCCAACACCAACTGGATAGACGAGACATTCAAGCCAGCCGTGGCAACAAACCATGTGGTTTCGGTGTCGGGCGGTTCGGACAAGGTCCGGTTCTATGGCTCGTTCGGCTACCTGAACAATCCCGGCGTGATGGCCAACGCTGGTTTCAGCAAGTGCAACGGACGGCTCAGCGTGGACGCGGACGTGACGAAATGGCTGAGCGTGGGCATGCAAATCAGCGGGTATGTGTCTGACATGCAACCGGGCGTGAACGAGATTGGCAACGTGTTTACCTATACCGCGGCCACCACGCCGGGTATGGTTTTCAAGGCCCCTGACGGTCGGTTTGGCGCCGTGAACAACACGCAGGACGCCTCTCAATCGTCTAATAACAATCCGTTGATTCGAGCTTACTCATGGAAAGGGGACAATCGCAAGAATAATTTTCACCCCCGTTTCACGGCTACCATCAAGCCAGCGCGAGGGCTTTCCTTGGCATTGAGCTACTCGTATGAGTTCCTCGATCACTTTACTTCTCGCAAGCCAGTGTTCCTCGAGGGATGGAACTTCTTGACGGAGATGCCTACTTTTACTAACAAGAGACGAACTACTTATCAAAATTACAATGGCAAGACGGAGCGTTATTTCAATGACGCGGTGCTGCGTTACGACAACAAGTTCTTCAAGAAGAGCCTCGCGATGAACTTTATGGTGGGCGCGAGTCAGGAGCTTTACCGTTTTAAGAGTTTCAGCGCGAGCAAGCAGGACATGATAGACCTTAGCATGGACGCCTTGGATGGTACCACGGGACAGGCTAACGCTGGTGGCTCGAGAACAGAATGGGCTATGCGTTCTTTCTTCACCCGTTTGAATTTAAACTGGCAAGAGAAGTATCTTTTTGAGTTTAACCTGCGCGCCGATGGCTCGTCAAGGTTCCAATCAAACAAGCGTTGGGGATATTTCCCATCAGCTTCTGCCGCATGGCGCATTGACCAAGAGAGGTTCATGGAAGGAGCTTTCAATAATCAATTGAGCAATTTGAAAGTGAGAGTGTCTTATGGCGCGCTGGGTAACAACGCTGTCGGAAACTATGATTCTCAATCGCTGTACACCACCAACAAGAACGAGTACAATTACGTTTTGGGCAATAGCATGGTGACAGGTTTGGCAAAAGCAGCTTTGGCTAATCCGCTTTTGACATGGGAGAGTACCAATGTGTTTGACGCTGGTTTAGACTTTGGATTTTTTAATAACCGCTTGACAGGCACGATCGACTACTTTAACAAGCGTACTACCGACATATTGATTAACCTTCCGGCGCCCGGCGTGCATGGAACTACATCGTTGCCTAAATCCAACAGCGCCATCGTGACCAACAATGGTTTTGAGTTTACGTTGGGATGGCAAGACAAAACGCAAGATTTCACTTATGGGGCGACGGCCAATTTGACCTATGTCACTAACAAGGTGAATAAGTTCAAGGGTACTGACAAAGGTGGCATGGCCATCAGTGGCGCCAACCTGATATGGGAAGGACACAGTATCAACTCACAATATTTGCTGCGAGTGGACAGAATTTTGCAAACCGATGAGGACATGAAGCTTGTTCAGCGGATGATTGACAATGCGCCGATTGGCTCTGACGGAAAGAAAGTAAATCCTTTTGCCGCTTTCGGCAAGCCAGAAAAGGGTGACCTGTTCTATAAGGATGTGAACAATGATGGTATCATTGACAACACGGACAAGGAGATAGTGAGCGACGGTCCCAACCATAAGGTGATGCTTGGGCTTAATCTTAACGCTGGATGGAGGGGCTTCGACTTGGCCGTGTTGACGCAGGGAGCTTTTGGAGGAAAAATGTTCTGGAGAACTGACGCGTACAACACCCCATCCGTTCGACGCGGATACCAACTCAACAAGGAAGTTGTGGAGGGCCGTTGGTATGAAGGCCGCACAGATGCCACATATCCGCGCCTGCTCGAGTATGGAGACAGGAGAAACCTTGGCTTTAGTGATTTCTTTTTGCAAGACTTGAGTTTCGTCAAGATTCGTAACATTCAATTGGGCTATTCGTTGCCCAAAGCTCTTGTCGGCAAATTGGGATTGGGACGTGTCCGCGTATATGGCAGCTTGGAAAACTTCTTTACCTTCACCAAGTATAAAGGCTTCGACCCGGAGGTTAGTGGTATGGCTTACCCATCGATGAAGCAAGCTGTATTTGGTCTTAACGTATCATTCTAATAAAACGCAATCACAATGAAAAAGAAATATATAACAATAGCGTTGGCTGCCATGACATTGTCGCTTTCAGGTTGCTATGACCTTGATCGCGTTCCGGCAGACCAACTCAGTTCCGGCAAGTTCTACAAGAACGAGGATCACGCCAAAGCCGCGATGATGGCCGTGTACAGCAAGATGAAACACGAAGATGTTTTTGGCCTGCAATTCGCGATGGACGCTCTGGGAGGCATTGCCATGGGTTATGACAATGCGTCTTATCAAGTGTTCCAGCGTGGCAGGTACGATGTCAAAGCGGGTAAGGTCTTGGCAAAATGGCAGCATCTTTATGAGGGTATAGCGCGCGCCAACGACGTGCTCCAGAATGTGGACAAGTGTGAGATGACCGACGATTTGAAGGCCCAATACAAGGGCGAGGCCAAGTTTATGCGCGCCTTGTACTATTTTACGTTGATGGATTTCTTCGGCGGCGTGCCAATCTACGACGAGTCTGTCGTCGTGGCCGATAGCTATGCGGATATGAAAGAGCCTCGCAGCTCGGCTGAGAAGGTGAGAGAATTTGTGCTTAAAGATCTCGCCGAGGCGGAGCGCGTGCTTCCCGAGGCGTGGGGGAAAGCGGACGAAGGTCGCGCCACCAAATATGCGGCCATCGCCCTCATGGGCAAGGTTTATCTCTACAACAAGCAGTATAAAGAGGCGGCCGACTGTTTCAAGACTGTGGTAAACAGCGGTAAATTCGCGCTTTACGATAATTACGCGGAGCTTTTTAAACCCGGAGGCGACGAGAGCTCGGAGATGATTTTCGCCATCCAGAACATGGGAGGCGTGGGCACCGACAAGGGTATGCCCATGTGCTTCTATATGGGATCTCGAGCGACGTTTGGCAGTTGCTGGAACAATGTGATGGTGGCCACTACCTTTGTGGACCAATATGAGTGCAAGGATGGAAAACCTTTCAATTGGAACGATTGGTTCCCCGGCATCTCCAAGGACAAGAAAGTGAAAGAGAACACGTTCCGCGCAAAATTGGATAAGAAAACGGGCAAGGTGGTCAAGTATCCTGACGGAAAGAAAAAATTGCTCCAAATGTACGATCAGCGCGACCCGCGCATGGCCGCGAGCGTCATCCTGCCATATTCGAATTATATGGGATGGTTTAAAAACCAACTCGCCCCTTGTGAGTATGTGATAGCTGGGGGAATTAACGATGGCAAGGGTTACATCCGTGTAAATGGTGGCTACGAGACCTACCTGTGGCGCAAATTCGTGCCGGAGGGCAACATGGATGGGGCTCTCAACAACCGCGCGCACACGCCAATCAACTTTCCGCTGATACGTTATGCTGATGTGTTGTTGATGTTGGCCGAGTGTGAAAATGAGCTTGGAAACCAAGCCGAGGCGGTCAAACTGATTAACCAAGTGCGTGCCCGCAAGTCGGTTAACATGCCTGGTATCAACAGTGGCCCCGCTTGGTTGAAGGCCAATACCAAAGAGGAGGTATTCGCTCGCATACGCCATGAGCGCGCCGTTGAGTTGGCTGGAGAGGGACTCAGCTTTAGTGACATGAAACGCTGGCATCTGCTTGAGACTCTCAATGGAAAGAAAGAGAATGACATTACAGGTAAGTTCCGCTACGAGCGCGTAGTGACTTCGCGCGATTATCTTTGGCCTATACCGGCCGACGAGATCGAGAAGAATGACAAATTGGAGCAAAATCCAGGTTGGTCATAACCTTCAATCAGTGTATTCAATATAAATAATGATCACGCTCCCTGTATGGGTGTGAACCTGTACAGGGAGCTTTTTTGAAAAATCAATCGCATTATGAAGAAATCTCTTGCCTTCATAGTTTTGCTCTTCTTTGTGCTTACACGTTTGCAAGCATATGAAACGTGCGATCTTTTGCAACATTCCGCAACAGAAAGCCAAGTGCGCCAATCCTTGGTAATGGATAGAAAATGGGTGCCTTATCCAGCTTATTCTGACAGAGAGGGATGGGATAAGTTTTTGGGAAATTACAAATCCGCGATCATCAAGAACGGCGAAAGGTACCTGGATTACCATTGGCGGGTGGTTCGCGCCTCTGAATATTTGGAGTACGAGAAATCGGGAAGCCGCAAGATTATGGAAAATCCCAATAACGGTAACGCCACAGCTTTCAGCGCAATGTTGATGGCAGAGCTTGCCGAGGGAAAGGGACGATTTATCAATGACTTGATGAACGGTGTGTTTTATTTTTCTGAAATGACTTCGTGGGCGGAGTCCGCGCACCTTATGGCTTACCAAAAAACCAAGCGGTCTTTGCCCGACCATCGTGAGCAGATATTGGAACTGCATCAAGGCGGGATGGCGCAGATGCTTTCTTGGACCTACTATTTCCTTAAACCACGGTTTGACGCCATTGACCCTGTCATAGCCATACGCTTGCGAGACGAACTTCAAAAGCGTGAGCTTGACCCTTATTTGCGGCGTGATGACTTCTGGTGGATGGCCACAAACTGTAAGCCGGGCAGGATGGTTAACAATTGGAATCCATGGTGTAACTCCAACGCGCTGTTCTGTTTTATGCTTTTGGAAGATGATCCCGATGTGCTGACAAAGGCTATATGTAAATCAATGAGGTCTGTAGACCAATATCTTAACTATGTAAAAAGTGATGGGGCCTGTGAGGAAGGACCTTCTTACTGGGGGCACGCGGCGGGCAAACTCTATGATTATCTGTCCGCCCTTCGCATGATTACGGGCGGCAAGGTCAATCTATTTACAAACCAACTGGTCAAGGCTATGGGCGAATACATTGTCCGCTCGTACATTGGCGATGAGTGGGTGGTCAATTTTGCCGACGCCGCCGCCCGCGCGGTGGAGGTCAACACGCCCCTAATTTATCGTTATGGCATGGCTGTCAACAGTACGCCCATGAAGGCTATGGCAGCCATGCGAGAAAGAATGCATCCCACAAAACTGCCTTCCAAGTGGATGGATTTGTACATCGGGCTCGAGACATTGCGTTTCTTGCCTCTGTTGCAGGCGGAGACCGCCGTTTACAAACCTGCCGACTTTACATGGTATCCACAAACCGAGTTTTGCTATATGCGTAGCGGCAAGGCTTTCCTCGCGGCCAAAGGTGGTTTTAATGATGAGAGTCACAACCACAATGACGTGGGTACTTTCATCTTCGCTTATAACAATACGCCCCTTCTCGTCGATGCTGGCGTGGGCACTTACACCCGTAAAACCTTTAGTAGTGAGCGCTATTCTATTTGGACAATGCAGAGCAACTACCACAATTTGCCATTGATTAACGGCGTGGCGCAGCCTCATGGGGCTGGCTACAAGGCTTCTGGCGTGAAGGTGGACCGGCGCAAGCAAACCTTTGCGGCCAATATCGCGACAGCCTATCCGGTTGAGGCCCAAGTGGCCAAGTGGGTTCGCGGCTACAAGCTAAAAAAGAACGGCCTGATCGTAACCGACGATTTTGTGTTGAATAAAGCCAAAGCTCCCAATCAAATAAACTTTTTGACGTGGGGCGATGTAGATATTACGACCAATGGCGTTGTCAAGATTGTCGCCAGAGGAGTGGGCGCTCGTCTCAAATATGATGACGCGACGTTCAGACCTTCGATAGAAAAGATAGAACTGTCAGACCCTCGTCTTTCCAACGTTTGGGGCAGGTCGCTCTACCGTGTCACCCTAACGGCCAAAAAAATGCCCAGCGCGGGCAACTATAAATACGAAATACAGGTCGTGAAATAGACTTTGGTCCATGAGATGTTGTCACGCCTTACGCTATGCCGGGAGACACGATTCGTCTAAAAAATAAACCATATAATATAGCAAATCACATGAGAAAAACTATCCTGACTTTAGCTTTCTTGTCAAGTATGACAATGATTTCGGCTAAGTCCAATTGTGGCCCGAATATTTTGGAGACCAAAAAGGCCATCGAAAATGCCAGCGCGCAGCTCAAGAATGAGTTGGACGTGATAGCGCGTAGTGGCAAACTGCTAAACCCTGTGACTCTCACCAAGGACAACAAGGTTTTCTATTGCGACTACGAGGATTGGCGCAGCGGTTTCTTTCCCGGCAGCCTATGGTATATGTATGAACTCACCGGGGACGAATATTGGGCTGACAAGGCCGCTACGTTCACCAAGTCTATCGAGCAGGCCAAGACCTTGACATGGCACCATGACATTGGTTTCATCGTCAATTGCAGCTTTGGCAACCAGATGAGACTGTCTCCCAAAGGCTACGAAGAGAGCAAGGAGGCCATGATAGAGGCCGCCAAGTCGCTCATCACTCGTTTCCGTCCATCGGCCGGCATAATCCAGTCGTGGAACGTTGACCGTGGTTGGCAATCCAAGCGAGGCTGGCAATGTCCCGTCATCATTGACAACATGATGAATCTCGAATTGCTTTTCAAAGCTACGCAGCTCACCCACGACTCTGTATATTATAAGGTGGCCGTGAGCCATGCCAACCGAACCATGCAAGAACAGTTTCGGCCTGACGGCAGCTGTTACCACGTTGTGGACTATGATTTGAGCGACGGGCACGTGCGTCACCGCCATACCGCTCAGGGCTATTCGCACGAATCTATCTGGAGTAGGGGCCAAGCATGGGCCATTTATGGCTATACCATGTGCTATCGCTATACCAGCGATCCTCGCTATCTCAACCAAGCCATCAAGACTTACAAGATGATGAGAAACCATCCGGCCATGCCTGCCGACGGCGTCCCTTATTGGGACATGAGCACTCCTAATATTCCCAATGAGTATCGCGACGTCTCTTCGGCCGCGTGCATAGCCTCCGCGCTCTATGAGATGAGTGCCTACGATTTGCAGAACGCCAACGAATACAGGGCCTACGCGGACAAGATTATGACGAGTCTCGCCTCTTCGGCCTATACTGCCAAACTTGGCCAGAATGGCAATTTCATCTTGATGCACTCCGTGGGCAGCATTCCGCATAACAATGAGATAGACAAACCACTCAACTACGCAGACTATTACTATCTCGAGGCATTGGTGCGAAAGGCCCGTTTGGATCTTTATTTCCAAAAGGTTATCGCGCGGGAAAAGAAAAAGTGAGTTGAGAAGATAGGACGCTTGCCAAATAGCCCTTATACGCCGCCAAGCGTATAAGGGCTATTTGGTAGTGTGAAAGACGGCAAGGATTGTATGCTTGCTTTTCACTTCCAATTGTATGCTTGCCAATATAATTGCCAAGTGGGACGGGCGCGCGCTTGTCGTCCATCCCACTAACAAGTACATACTTGAGGCTAAGCCTTGCGATGTTCCCATGACGTGTCGCGTGGCGGAATGCTATGCAATGCTCCGCCACGGCCCCATGGGTCAAGGCTTGGCCTTGCTTACCTTGGTGAACAACACGCGCAAGGGGCATGACAACATGACGGGCTCACCCTCCACGGCAGAGTATTCCATCATCTCGTAGGTTTCTTTCCATGTAGATCCCCAATCCATCTTGATGGTGTTTTCCACTGGCTTGTAGTCGTAGATGGTCATCTCAAGCATCTCCTCGCCAGTGTCCTTGCTCTTCACCAATCTGAATCCTACACGAGCCTGCTTTATGTTTTGGTCTTTCTCGTCCATGGACAGGTTCACGTTGTCTATCCTCAAGACGCTAAGTTGCGCTTTGGGCATTGGCCATCCGCCATACTCTTGCATCATTTCAACGCGCGTGCCCATATAGGTGGCTTTGCCCGGGGCTGTGAAATAGTTTTTCAACTTGCCTTTCAGTTGAGGCGTGAAAATGTAAGCGTCGTTGTCTCCCTTGAACGTTATGAGGTCGTTTTCGGGCGTTCCGTCTACCAACACTTCCGCGTTGGCTCCCATGTTATCCTTTAGCCACTTGGCGTTGGACACGGTCTTGAAGGCCCACGTGCCGTTGAAGTTGGCCGGCCCTACTATTTGTATGGTCATCATGGAGTTTTTTCCTACTGACAGGTTGTCGGTGGCGGGCAGCCTGAACACTATCTTGTCCTTGCCTTTTTCAAGTTTCAGGAAATCGAGGGCGATAGTGCCGGTGTTGTCCCCAGGCTTGAAGACTATCTTCTTCTCGTCGTTCGCAAATTTGAAGTGTGTGCCCTCGATGGCCGTGGAGAGCTCTTTGTCTAACTCGACATCTAATTTTGTCTCGGTGTTGAAGCTGAAACGGTCACCCTTGTCGGTCCTGATGGACACGGCGAAAGCGTTGGACAGCGCCAATTGCGCCTTGGTGTCGTCGAACGAGTAGATGTTGGCTCCCACGAAATACACCTCGGAATACTTGAGCATGCCCACTTTCACGCCGTTTGTAGGTTGCAGCGTTGCCATGAGTGTCTTGCTGGCGGACACTTTTTTTCGGGTCAATGTGATAAAGGCTTGGCTGTCGCCTTTTTTTACATGAAAGGCGTTTGCCGATGCCGTGAAGTCCACGCCCTCTTCGGCTCCGGTGAATTTCACGGGTATCTCAAGGTCGGTCTCGGCTGGCTTGATGGTTTTCATGCCAAGTCTTACCGTGGCCCCCACCTCGTTTTGGAGGGTGTAGTAGGCTTTCTCCGTGCCTACGGGCATGCCTGTCTGTGTGCTCTCGTCTTCTTTGCAAGATGCGAAAACAAGGCAGAGCAGCGTCATTAGAAATATGGTTTTCTTCATGATTGAAAGTCTATATGTCAATAATGTTATGCCTATTTTACGGCGTTCTCGTACTCATTTTTCACGCTGTCCGCCATGTCGCGTTCCTCATTGGTTAGCGAGGTGGGGTCGGGCAGCTTGTAAACACGGTTTGCCGTGGCGTTTTTGTCAACGCGCGGCGGCATCTCATCTGTTTTTTCGCATGCGCAAAAAGTTGCCATGCCGATACACATCGTGGCTGTGAGCGTTAATTTGAATATATTGTTTTTCATCGTTCGTTCTTCTATTTTGAATGTTATATGGCATCTTTGTAGCCTTCGTTTTGCGCGATGCCGGGATTAATGCGCAGCTCAGACTCTGGGATGGGCATGGTGTACATGTATCTCTCCGTGTTGTAGCGCAATCCGTCGTAGGCGGTCCAAAACTCGGGCGCGCCGTTTCGTTTCAGCTCAAACATGCGGTCGCCCTCCATGAACATCTCTTTGCGGCGCTCATTCAGAATCACGGCCATGAGTTTGGACAGTGGTTTGCCCTCGGCGTCCACCACGATGCGTTCTTGGCTGTTCCTCTCGGGCAACTTGTCGAGGCTCAGTGGCTGGGCGTCTTTAATGCGCAGGCTACGCAGCAGGTTGATGGCGGCCAAGGCTTCGGCATCTTTGCCCATGTGGGCGTAGCTTTCTGCCAGCATGAGTTGCAGTTCGGCGGAGCGCATTCCGCAGAAAATGGGCTTTGTAGCCTTGCGCTTTTTGTTTACAAATAGGCTTGCTCGCACATCGTTTGCAATCTCGTCTTTCGCGAAACACTGCATGTAACGCTTGCTTACAGGCCGATAGGCTATGGAAGCGGCTTTGCTTTCGTACTCCTGCACGGTGGTGGTCGTCGTCGAGCGATATGCGGTCATGATATGGTTGCCCTCTTTTGGAGAGCCGGGGTTGATGACCATCATCTTGTATGCCTCGCCTCCCACAAGTGGGTATAACTTGATTAGCTCGTTTGCCAAAGGCACCACCTTGTCCCATTGTTCTGTCCAGAAATACAGCTGGGCTAAATATCCTTTGGTGACAGGCTCCGTGAAACGATACAAATCGTTAGTGCAATGATAGTTGATAGAGGCTTTCAGGTCACGCTCTATTTGGTCAATGGTTTGCTGCAAGGTGCTACGGACAGGCCGAGCTTCCATGTCAAAGCTAACCACCAATGGCAATCCTAATTGCTTGTCGAACTGTCCCTTGATGGGCGAGGGGCAAAACATGCGCATAAGCTGGTAGTAAGCCACGCCGCGCAGGGCATAGGCGGCGGCCAAGACATTGTTGGCCTCTTGGCTGTCTCGTTCTTTCATGTTGGCGATTACGATGTTGCAGTCTCGAATCAGGGCATAGTTTCGCCAATATGCCGATTGCGAATAGCTGTTGACGATGTTTCCGATATAGAATGGCATGGCTCTTCCCGATTGCTCGGTGAGGCTGGCTTCGAAGTCGTCGCCTCCCGCAAGGTCAAAGTCAAGGCAAGCGGAGGCGTTAAATACAACATAGTTTTCGCTGCCCTCATCAATGGCATTGAGATATGGGTGGATGAGCGCGGCAAACTCTTCTGCCGTCTTGGGGATGGTGCGTCCATACGGTTTGATGTCAAGGTATTTATCGCACGAAGTCAACAGCAGTATTGTCGATATGATAATGAATATTTTCTTCATGTTTTGTTGTGTTATGATTTAGAAACCTACTGATAGTCCGAATGTGAATGTTCGTGCCATGGGGTAAACCGCTCCGGGAATTTCCGGGTCTATTCCCGAGTAGTTTGTCAGCGTGAGCAGGTTGTTCATGGTGAACGATACAGACATTGAGCTGAGGCGCAATGGGCGAATAACCGATTCCTCAAACGAGTAGTTCAGGTAGAGAGAGCCTATTTTGAAATAGGATACGTCTTCCAATGTGGATGCCTTCGTAATCGTGCTCGCCGTTGTCATGTAGTTCTTCAGACCTAAAAACTCGCCGTATGCGTCGATGATTCGTGGGTATGCGTCGGTGCGTGGGTTGTCTGGAGTCCAGCGGTTTACCACGTCACGCCGCACGTTGAGATGGTTGACGTACAAGTCGTTGATTTGCGCGGGGATGCGCTCAATGGTCTTACCCTCGAGAGAACTGTAGTCCACGGGGCAAGTTACGTCGTTCACGATTTTGCCACCAATAGAGAAAGAGCCTCCCACGCCAATGGAGAACCGCTTGTAAGATAGACTGATGCTGTAACCGCCATTGGTGGGTGCGTTGCCCGTGCCAAGGTAGAACAGGTAGTTCTCATAGTTGTAGTAGTCGGCCGCGCTGTTGAACACCGCGTCGGGGCGAGGCTCGTAAGCGTAAATACCGGTCATTTCGTCTACGCCGATAAGTTTTCCGCTGAAGATACTTCCCAATGGATAGCCCTCGTATCTCCCGGAGCTGAGGCCAGAAGTGGGTGGCGTGTATTTCACCAACTTGTTGTAGTTGTATGCCATGTTGGCCGTCAACGAGCCGCTCCAATCTTTTGTTTTCAGGAATTGGGCATACAATGTAAGTTCCAATCCATTGTTTTCAAGGGTTGAAGTGTTAAATTTTTGTGTGCTAAAGCCTGTTGTGTAAGGCACTCTTATTTCTGACACGGCATCTTCCGTGCGCCTTTTGTAGGCCTCGGCGCTTAGTCGTAGTCGCTCGTTGAAGAAGCCCGCGTCTAATGATAGTTTCATGTCGCGTGTCTTTTCCCAGCGCAGTTTGTCGTTGGGGGCGTTCTTCAAGAAGCCCATGCGATAGTAGTCGTTGTCGGTTCGCCTGAACACATTGACATAGTCCATTACTAATTGGGGATAGACAGATTTGTTAATGTTGCCCGTATAGCCGAAAGCTGTTCTTACCGACAGGCTGCTCACGATGGGTTTTAAAGGTTTCATGAAGTTTTCTTGGTCCACGTTCCATGACAGGCCGAGTGACCCCGTGGGGTTGAATTGTTCGTTGCTGCCAAAGTTGTTGGACCCATCCGTGCGCGCCGTCAGGCTTGCTACGTATCGATTGCGGTACGAATAGTCCATCGACATGTAGAAAGACGCGAATCGATCTTCCACGATGCTCTGTCCGCTCAGGCCGTTCACGATGCTCGCGTAGCGCAGCAAGGTTCCGGTGTCAATCTTCGTGCCCTCGGGGAATGTTGGTATGGAGGCGTTTCCCGACACAGGGTCGTAGCCGTAACGCTTGGTGAAAATGCTTTTGGCGTATTGCCCGCGAATCTCCGCCCCCAACAGCGCGCTCACGTAATGGTTATCCTTGAATGTGTTGAAGAAGTGGAATTGGCCGCGCAAGTTGTAGTTTTTGTTGTAAGCGGAAGATTGCGATATGGAGCTGTACACTCTTTTCGAGGTTTGGCGATTGGGCTCGAATG
The DNA here is from genome assembly GCF_000758925.1 of Prevotella sp. S7-1-8. Lineage (GTDB taxonomy): Bacteria > Bacteroidota > Bacteroidia > Bacteroidales > Bacteroidaceae > Prevotella. The sequence goes on along the minus strand of NZ_JRNC01000038.1, from coordinate 30,043 downwards.
GCCTGTCCATCCAAGCCGCGTAGGTGTCCTTGCCGTTATAGTTGTCAGAGTTGTTGTTGTTGTATCCATATGAGGCCAAGCCCTCGAAGTTCAGGCAATCGAGTATCTTCACCGATAGATTGGCTATGGTCGTGACGTTGAAGTTCTTGGATTCAGAGTTTGTGTTGTTCAGCTCGCGCAGCACGTTGAAGCCGTTGGGCGGCATGGGAAAATCCATGTTGCCATTGGCCAATCGCAAATAGTGGTATGTTTGGTCACCGGCGTAGCTGCCGTCATCGTTGTATGGCCGTTCGTAAGGGTTGGCGAAGTAGGCGTAATTGAACATGTCCACCCCGGCGGATGAGCCGTGAGACCCTTGCCAAGACAGGTCTATGGACAGCCCTAACTTGACCCTGCTGTTGGCTTGCATGTCTAATTTTGACGAAATGTTATAGCGGTCATAGCTGCTTCGTTTAACCAAGCCGTTGTTGTTGCCATATCCCAATGAGATGTAATAATTGCTTTTCTCGCCACCTCCAGACATGGATAGGTAGTGGCTTTGCGACACGGAGTTGCGAAACAGCTCTTTGAACCAGTCGGTGGAGTGGCCTCGCAGTTTTTCTATCTCGGCGTCTTGCTGTTGCTTCGACAGCCCCGCGTATTTGCCATATCCTGACCTTATCATGCCCACCGCGCCTATCACGGGGTATGTTTGCTTGTTGTTGAAACGGCTGGCGGAGAACTGATCCCAAAGTTTTTGCTCCCAGTCGAGTTTCTCGCTTGCGTTCATCAGGTTGGCGTCTCTTGGCGGTGTCGTGGTCAATGACACGTTGGTGGAGTAGCTCATGTGCATTTTTCCTTTTTGCCCGCGCTTGGTTGTCACCACGATTACGCCGCCAGCGGCACGCGAGCCATAGATGGCGGCTGCCGAGGCGTCTTTCAATACCGTCACGGACTCTATGTCATTGGGGTTGATGCCGGATATGCCATTGGTGAATATCTCGCTAAAATCGCCAGCCCTGATTTGGCTGTTCGTGGCTATGGTGGGCACGTTCTGTTGCAATGGCACGCCGTCTACCACCCAAAGAGGGTCCGCGTTGCCGGTGATGGTGTTGGTTCCCCTGATTCTCACCTTGGCCGTTTCGCCGGGTCTACCTGACAACGCTTTCACGTCCAAGCCCGCGACCTTGCCTTGAAGCAACAGGTCGAGGTTGTTCAAAGGTCTGTCTTTCAGTTCCTTGGCATCTATCGTGGCCACCGAGCCTGTGATACGGCGCTTCGTGGTGCGCTGATAGCCGGTGACAACAACTTGATCGAGTGTCTTCTCGTCATTGCTTAGCGTGATGGTGCCGGATATAGGCTTGTTCACAACGAGCGTGCGAGGCTGCATGCCCAAATACGAGACAGTGATTTTTTCACCTTTCCTAACCCAAAGTTTGACCTTGCCATCCATGTCGGTCAACACGGGGATGGGCTTGCCCGACACTTTTACGGTAGCTCCGGGCAGACCTTCTCCTGTCGCGTCCACAACGACAATGTCGACAAGGATGTCGGAGTCGCCGTGCGTATTTTGTGCATAGGTAGCTTGCAGAACGCATGCACAAAACAACATCAATAATAAAACTTTTAATTTTGTCATACTGTCCGTCATTTTGTTATTTATGGTTGATAATGTCAATGTCTCTCTCCGAGGGGGTGATGAGGTTCTCCTTGAAGTAATATCTTATCAGGTTTTGATAGTAATTGTCCCACACTCCATGGTCTTTCCCGGGCAGGATTATCATGTCAAACCTCTTGTTCTTGTCTATGAGAGCCTTGGCCAAGCGCAGCGTCGAGGCGTAGGGCACGTTGTCGTCCACGTCGCCCGATATGAGCAGGAGCTTGCCTTTGAGGTTCGCGGCCAATTCCATGTTGGTTGGAATCTTCTTTAATCCGTGGAAAGTCTCTCCCCACCACTGTATGTAAATGTTGTTGTCATGGTTGCCGGAGGCCGCCACCCCCACCTTGTAGAAGTCTGGATAGGTCATCATGGCGGTCGCGGCCATGGCTCCACCGCCGGAATGCCCGTATATACCCACCCTTGTTGTATCTATAAACGCGTATTGCCGGGCGAGCGTCTCAATGGCGTGCTTGTCGTCCGCAATGGCGTAATCGCGCAAATTGCCGTATCCATAGCAGTAAAAATCGCGTCCTCGCAGGGGCGAGCTGCCTCTTGGCGCCACTGTCACCACCACGAAGCCCATCTCCGCCAAACTCTGGTTTCCGTTGTCGTCAATGGCAAACGAGCGTGGCAATTGGTCGTCTTGCGGTCCTGGATAGACGTTGGAGATGATGGGATATTTCTTGGCCGGGTCCATGTTTGTGGGTGTGTACATCAGTCCGTAAAGATCCGTCTTGTTGTCGGCGGCCTTCAGTTTGACGCGCTTGGGTGGCATCCAGCCGGCTTTTCTCAATTTGTTGTCATCGCGTTGGGCAAACTCAAAATACCGCTCGCCGTTTTTCATGGACACAATGTTGTACACTGTCGGCAAATCCATGCGCGAGTAACTATCTATGGCATACATGCCGTCATCGCAGAATTGCAATTCGTGCGTGCCGTCTCCGTGGCTCAGGCACTGTTGCCCCTTGCCATCAAGCGAGGCCCTGTATTGAAATTTGTAATAAGGGTCAACGCCCTTTTCATTTCCGTACCCGGTGAAATACACTTGTCGTCTGAGCGTGTCGATACGGATTATGTTGCCCGCCACAAGATTGTCACCTTTTGTCACTCGACGTATCAACTTGCCGTTCCTGTCGTAAAGGTAGTAATTCCCTTTGCCTGTTCTCTCCGACCACCACAAAATTTCCTTGCCTTTATTCAGCAGTCGGTAATCGAAAAGGTTCACGTTGACATGTGGACGGCAAACCTCGCTTATCACGGTCTCCACCTTTCCGGTGGGAATGTAGACCCGACAAAGTTCCAATGTGTCCACTCCTCGGTTCCTGCGTATGAAATATAGGTCATCGCCCGCGTCGCCAAAGTTCATTGACACAAACTGGTCTTTAAATTTATAGATGGGCAACAAGCGGCCTTCCCGCTTGTCCGCGTCATACCAAAACAGCTTGAACTGCCTCACATGCTTCTCGTTGGGCAGTGGCATTTTTTTTGTTATGAGCTTGGGGCGTCTCTTGGCCAAGGCGTTGATGATATAAAGGTCGCCCACCTTGCTGTCATCATTGACAAAGTTCAGGTATATGTGCCCTTTCCATTTGCCGCTCTGGTTGCTTTCCAAGAGCGTGTCTTTGGCCGATTTGTAGCAGTATGAGCCGTTCTCCACGCCGTCTGTGGTGAGCTGTGTCGTTTTGCCGGTGCGATTGTCCCGTACGTACAGGTTGTATTTGTCGCCAAGCATTGTAAACGTGGAGTCGGCCGTTGATGAGCCGGCATGGTAAGATGGCACGCGCGAACGGTTGCTCCGCGACGTTGTTTCGCGATTGTCCATGGTCATTTCTCCGCTTTTCCTATGGTACACCAAGCGTTTGCCTTTGCGTGTCCAGTAGAACTTGGACGTGTCGTCCGCGCTCATCTCGATAGAGTACAGCGTAAAGTTAGCGGTGGTCATCGTGGTGTCGCCGGTGAGTTCGCGATATTGTCTCACGAAGTTGTCGACGTTTTCGACCAGTCGTTCAGGCTTCCTGTTTTTCAGGCTTACTATATAATATACGTTCTGCCCATTCTCCATTTTGTTGTATTTCACGAAGTGAGAGCCTTTCACCCAATCGGGCAAGACGGCATTTTCGTAATACAATTTAGAGAGGTTGGCCTCTGACATCCGCTCCACGCGTTTCCAGTCTACGTTTTGGCTTTTGGCCGTGCACGCGCACAAGCATGCCGCGCCAAGTATGGTTATTTTAAGAAATCTCATATATCCTATTTGTATTTTCGTGCCATTTTCACTGCCGCCAACGCGTCCACGATGCCGTTGCACACCGACAGCCCTTGCTCGTCCATGCGCGAGGCGCTCTCCATGAGAATGTGTTTCACCTCCGTGGCGGTGAGTCTTGGAAAATAAGAGCGTATCATCGCCGCTACGCCGGCTACCACCGGCGCGGCCAAACTGGTGCCCTGCGAGAGGTCTTTCTTGTTGCCTGGAAATACAGACGCTATGTACTCGCCCGGTGCGAAAATATCAACGTTTCGCGCTCCATAGTTTGATATTTTCGAGGCGTGCCCATGCATGTCCGTCGCTCCCACGCGTATGTAGTTGTCAAAGCGCCGTCCCTGTTTGTCCACCGCTGTCGGAAAGTAGTTCGCGCGGTCTATGTCCTTGTGGTCGTTGCCTGCCGCTTGCACGATTAGCGCGTCGTGTCGCGCCGCGTAGGCGATGGCATCGTTCACCATGTCAGCCTGTGGCGAGGTGTATTTTCCAAAGCTCATGTTGATGACCTTGGCGCCATTGTCAACGGCGTAGCGTATGGCCGTGGACACGTCCTTGTCATACTCATCGCCGTCGGGACAAATTCTGATCGTCATAATCTTGGCCTCGGGACAGATGCCCTCATATCGTTTGTCGTCCGGCGTTTGTCCGGCGATGATGCCAGCCACGAACGTGCCGTGCTCGCATCCATCCACCGTGAGCGTGTTGTTGCCATAGTGGATGTCGCTTGCGTCGTTCATGTTGTCGCCCATCAGGGTGCGCTTGTCAATGTCGCGCTCTATGCTGGCAATTCGATTTTGCATGAGTTGCAGTGCCGCTTGCTGCCTCTGCTTGAATTTTGCCCAACTCATGCTTCCTCCGGAGCGCACGATGTCCGCTATCTGCGCGCTCACCCAACTCTCCCATCGAGGCTCGTTCACATCAAGTCGCATCACGTTTGTCACGCTCATGGTATCGGCGTCGATGCCCGGCATGGCTTGTACGATCGAGTCTATGGCGTGGCGCGCCATGGCTTTTTGTTGCGCGAAGGCGTAAGCCTTCAAATATCCGTTAATGCCCGCGGCCTTGCGCATGGCCAGGTAATATTGGTATTCGGCGTTGTTTGCCATCTCTTCGGCGTTGATATGCTTGTATTTGGGGTACAAACGCTTAAACTCCCTGAACTCTTGGGTGCCCGCGGAGGTCATGTTGAATGTTCCATCGGCCGTGCCCAGAAAGTTCCAGCCGTGCAAATCGTCCACGTAGCCATTGCCGTCGTTGTCCTTGCCATCCGGTTTCTCTTTGGGGTTAGACCACAAGGCTGGCCGAACGCTCTCGAGGGTGGTGTCTATGCCTGAGTCTATAACACCGACAACAATGTTCTTTTTGATGCCAAACCATCGTTCACCCATGTATATTCTTGCCGCCTCTGTGTTGGCTCCACGCAGGTTCTCACCGCACAGTTTGTGCCACCCGGCGTAATTTTTTATTTGTTTTGATTGCGAGAGGGCGGACGTGAAACACGTGCCCAAAATCAAGAGAATACCTATTTTCTTCATGTCATATACCTAATGAAAAGCGCAAAGCGTCATAAAAAAATGCAAATTTAACTATAATAAAATGATTTTCCTATTTTTTCGCCCGCTTATTTGTAAACAATCATGTTTTTATGGCTTTTACTCACATTTTCTTATATTGCAAACGCTGTTCGCGATAAATCCTCAAAAAAAACGGACAAAAGGTCTCTCGCGCTTCGCGTATTTGCAAGCCGCCGACCTTTCGCTCGCAAATACACGAAAAATGAGCGTTTCTCCCAACGGTCTGTCATTTAAAAAGTTATGCCGTTTTGTGTGCGAGCCTGTCATTAAAAATCATTCGAGGACTTGCCATTAAGGCTTAATCGGCATGCGTTTAAGGCTTAAAGACGAGACGGTAAGGCTCGAAACGCGTCGCGTTTGCAACCTGACCGCGTCGCCTATCGGTATCAATCGCATGTTGCCAGCGCTATGACTGTGTCACCGCAACTTGTCTTTTGATGAGTTCGCACGGTTTTCAGGCTCTGTAACGGTCGTGTGGTGGGTGCAGTTTTTTGTGACTATTATTTGACAAATATGGGTTTGATTCGTCGCGAAAAACAAAAAGAGGCAAACTGCTTTCGCGCAAGTTTGCCTCCAATGAAAAGGTCACTAATGGTGTAATTTTAAACTGCTCGGACTTGATGCCATTTGGCATTTCGCGTCACTAATCTCTATCGCGGCGTGATCTCTGTGCCCAAATGTCTTGGGCTGTCGCCACGTGTCATAGCCGGCCGATTTTTTTGCCGTTGCGTATATACAACCCTTTGGGCAATTTGTCGATGTCTGTGCCCAGGTAATGACCATTGAGATCGTAAATGTTGGGGTTATGTTGGCGTCTCGTCAGCGTTGTGTGGCCTATGCTTGTGGGTAGGGTGTTTCCGTCTTTGTCTTTTATTGTGATGCTGTACACATAGATGCCATTGCTCGAGGTGATGGCCACGTCGCCGTCTTCGGCCACTTTTCCGATACAGGTTTGCTCTTGCAGGTTGTTGGCCGCGGCGTTGCCAAAGCCCTCTTCCACGTCAAGGTTGTGAGCGTCGAGATAGCGAGGGTTGGGGCTTGTCACCGACCGGCATCCCACGATGACCGTTTGTCCCGCTTTTAAGTTGGGTATGACGATGGCCAAATTCTTGGCGTTGAGGTTGATGGCTTGCCTCTCAGCGTCGGTGTATATGCGCAGTTTGCCTATGCTTATGGGCTTCACGGTTTTTGTCCCGGGTATGTAAGTGCAAAACAACAGTCCACGCGCAAAGGCTGGTTCCATGTTGTTGACCATGAGTTTGCCGGCGTATCGCGACAAGTGCTTGGCCTCTACCGGCTCGGTGCCTGCCTTGCCTATGGCGCTTGCGTTTTGGAACACGGGGTTGTTGCCGCTGTCAGTGGTTTTCCGCCATTTGCCAACGCCGCTTGCGTCGGTTTCAAACGCGTTCCTGTCTTTGTCGGCCATGAGGTTGAAAATCCATGTCTTCCCGAGTGCCGACACATGGTCCACGCGCTCGAGTTCTGACAGCCACGCGGGCACGTGCCCCAATCTTCGTTTCAGTTGTTCAGCGTAGAGCGAGTGGGGTAGTACGGGTGTGCCGTGGCTTTCGTCGCGTTTGGTTTGGCCGTCGGCGAACTTCATGTCGTAGTCGCCGTGTATGCCCACGATGGTAGGCGGCAACATTTTTATCCAGATGTTTTTGTTGTCCCACCAACGGTAGGGCAGCATCTTGAGCGTTTGGAGCGACGTGTTGGTCACGTACAGGTTCCAGAGCGTGAGATCGTCAAGGTGGTTGGGCAGCTGGTATTTGTCTCCACCGCATCGCAGTTGCATCAGTCCGCCCCGGCATACGTCTATGAGCGTGGCTCGCGGCTGTGTGGCGTGCGCCTCGAAACATGCGTCCACGCCCCATGCGCAGTTCCAGACGACAGTGCCTATGCTCTGCTTGGACACGCCGCAAGCGTGATATTGGCCCACGCTCTTTGCCCACGCGTTGCGCGTGTCGTTGTAAATGCCATCAGAGTAGTCGCTCACTTTGCCGATAAACACGCGCGAGGATGCCTGCGAGCGAATGGAAGAGTGGCCGCGGTTGCCCGTGATGAGGATGTCGTAAGCCGAGCAGTTGGCGCACCAAGTGAAAGTGAGGGCTTCGCTCACGCTGTGAAACGCCACGCGGCGCACCCATGAGTTAGTCAGCCTGACCATGTCCAAGGGCTTGTATGCGCCATCGTCTTCCCACGATCCGTGGTGCTTAAAGTCGGGTTTGGCATAGCCCACGAAGGTCACATCCTCCACGCCCACATTCTCAAAACACTTGTAGTTTTGGATGGTCCAGCCGTATTGACTTTCCACGGCGTGCATCAACGGCTCCTTGAACGTCACCTTGCCGTTGCCCACTGCCGCCACTTGATGGTAGTCTACAACCTGCACCCCCTCGTTTATGAGGTTCGTCATGGTTTTGTACAAGGGTTGTCCTAACAACTCCTTGTCGATGAGCGCGCGGTCGTTGTTCTTGAGATGGAGCGTCACCCAGTCGCCCACGTGGATGTTCTTGGTATCGTCAACCGTCACCTCGAAGCTCCCCTTTGGGGCGTCGGCTGTCACGTTGGCCCATACCGGGACAGGTTTTTCACCATTGTTCCTGATGGAAATCATGGTCGGTGAGCTCCACATGTTTTTTGGGTTTTTAGGCAAGTTGGGGTCTTGCATCACCAATTGGGTTTTGTCACGGCCTGCGCCTTTGATAATAAGGTTGCCCGCGTCGATATTGATGGTCTTGGAGGCCCGTTGCCCGGCTCTGTTTGTGGAGTTGTCCGCGCTGGTGTGCAGGATGTATCGTCCTGCCGGGAAATAGATGATGGCGTTGGCTTGGCCGCCATTTTTTCTCGCCTTGTTTTTGATTTTGGCCACCAACCGGTCAAAGGCGGCACGGTCTGAGAGGTCGTCGGTACCGTCAAGCCCATATTTTGTCACGTCGTAAACGGTGTAACCCAAGGTGTAGACATCGGCTGGAGCCACCTCGCCGTGCTTGTATCCGGCGAAGGAGAAATCCAAGAGCGCGTTGTCGGGCGATCGATTGACAAACTGTTGCCATGCGATGGCGGTGTTAGAAACACCACCATCCGCCATGAGTGGCAGGGTGGTGGTGAAGAAAAGAGAAATAAATAATGCAGTGATTTTCACGGTAGAAAGTGATTATTTGATAATTTTTTTACCATTCAGGATGTACATGCCATGTTGCAACGCGTTGATATTGTTACCCATATAGTGGCCGTTGAGGTCATAAACCTTGTTGTCTTGCGTGACTTGTGTTATATTATCAATTCCCGTGGTAATGACGTTGCCATCCTTGTCCTTGATGGTAATATCGTAAATGAAGGCTCCTCCGTTAGTGGTAACAAACCACGCTGCACCATCTTCAGCAACTTTTCCTTCAGCAACATGTGTGTTTTTGCCCTCACCAGGATGTTGTACGAACGTGTTTCCACTGTCAAAGTTATACCCACTGAGGAATTCTTCGTCCTTGCCATTGCTTGCACGATAGCTCACACTGACTTGCATTCCCTTTTTGAGATTTGGGATTACGATAGCAAAGTTATTACCATTAAGCCTGATAGCATTTGTTTTTTTAGGAGTGCACACAAACCAAATACTTCCAAGGTGGTTTTTCTTGTTAGGATAATGTGCCTTGAATTGCTTATTCCCATCAAGATAAATCCCAAACAACAGTCCCTTGACACATGCAAACTCCTTGCCTTCTTTATTAGTAAGTTTTCCACCATAATTGACAATGTTTTGCACGGTAATAGGCACTTTCTTCTTGTCCGTATGGCTATTTGCGCCAATACGTGTCATATTTTTGTAAATATTTTCCTGTTTTCCCCATGTGCCATCGCTAACAGCCTCTTCAAACTCGGCTATTTGTTCTTGTGTGAACTTGGTGAAATCATAAGTTTTTGCCTCGGTTTGCGCATTTGCTACAGACGCTGCCATACACAGCCCTGCAATGAATAAAGTTTTTGTTTTCATAAGCATAATTTTTTAATGGTTTATATTATAGTTCTCATTGGTTGAGTTCCAAGTCGTAGCTCAGTCCGTCTTTGCAGACAAATCGGATGGTGGTGGTCTTGCTGTCTTGCGCCACTAACTTGATATTGTCTGTCTCGTTGAACTTCCATTTGCCTATCAGAGTGACCGTGACGGGTATCTCCAAACTCGGATTGTCTCTCCATGGGCGACTGTAGATGCTGCGTTCCACGCGCTTGCCGTCTTTATAGACATCGTCGCTTGGCCCGCGATAGAGTGCCAGGTCGGGTTGCGCCACGGTGAGTATCATGCGTTTGGGCGTGATGTAGCGCGCCATGGCAAGGCACGAGGTGTCAGTTCGGGCTATCGGGCTGCCCGGGAGGTAGCCCTTGGGGGTCTCGAAGATGGCGTAAGAAATGGTGTTGGTGGCCTTGGACGACACGATGTGCGCGTCTCTGTTTTTGGCAATCACCGTGTAAGAGGGGTGCCGCGCGAACGCCTCCATTTGCTCGGCGGTGGTGCGTGGCAACACGGCGTACTCGTATTCGGCATTCTTGGGCGCCTTGCCGTGGTTGATGACGAGCGATGTCCATGTGCCCTCGGTCTCGGCTCCGGTCTTCTCGTTGCGCGATTTTTGCGGTACCAATGGCGTGAACACTGCCTTTTGCGGCGAGTAATAGCCCGTGCCGAGATTGTCCAGCCACCATTTTCCGTTGTCATGGAAGCCCTGCCAATACTTTCGGGCGGCGTTGTCGTTGGCCTCCAATTGGAATATTGTTGTCTCGGTGGGGTATTGGTCCACGTCATTCTCAATGTCGCTGCCAAGACAAACGATAACCCCGTCGAAGAAGTGGTACGACTTGCGGGCGCGGTGCGAGCCGTTGTATTTGTCGTGCTCGTGCAGCTTCATGGCGAAGTTGCCGTTTACGCCAAGTTGAGACAGGCCGCCTGCGAACGCCTCGTCGGAGTATAACATCTCTTCGACGCCGGACGATATGTCCACGTTTCTGATCTTGGCTTTCAACTCGTCGAATGGCAAATGTATGGACGTTACGCCCGGAATGCGGTTCCAGTCGAACCCGTCTTGAACCCATCCGCTGGTTTTTGGCGTTACGTCTACGCCCTCGGGGGCGGTCATAATCTGCATGCTTCCATAGCCCAAGTAGCGTCCGTAGAGGTTCTCGCCCACGTAGTGCTCGGCTCCCCAAAGATAACGGCTTGTGCCACGAACCACGGCCGACCAGTTGGCGCGGCGCTGCACGGCGGTGCATCCATAGCTGAGCGAGAGGTTTCCTTGTGGGTCTTCCTCTGCAAAACAACCTTTGATTTGGAACCGCTGGTATGTTTTTTTCTCCAATGTGGAGCGTGGGTTGTTGCCCAGACGCATGTAGACGGCCGCCATGTCGCGGTCGAAATCGTGCTGTTTGTCGGGGGTGCCTGCCATCGCCATGTAGGCATAGTGTATGGGTGTGAGCCTGCCTTTGCCGTCAGGATGGCGACCGGACAGGGCGAGTGGGAAGTGCAGCTTGTTGCAATAGAAACGCATGGCCAGCAAAACGTTCTTCACTGTTTGGTGCGCCAACTCGCCAACGGCAAACTGTGTGCCGCTCAAGATGTAAATCATCTGCGTCGCGCCGTTGAGGCCTCCTACCGCATAGGCTGGATAATTGTTGCAATGGTGGTAGCCAGAGCCGTCGATTTTGAATGCGTCGGCCAGTCCGGGGGCGGGCCGGCATCCCCAATCAAGCCAACGACTGCACGAGCGAAGGTATCTCACTTTCTCCGGAGAGTCGTCCATGAGAAGTATGCTCGACATGCATCCCACTGACGAAGTGTTGAACGTATCCATGTCAATGCCATTGCCAACCGGTTTTTGATAGAGCTTGTTGGTTTGCCCATACCATAGCATGGTCTTTACGGCCTCGTCTAATTTGCCCTCTTTCTTGAGCGCGTCTTTCATCAGGAAGTAGGCTATATACATGTCCCTGAGACTGTAACCATAATGATGGATGTTGCCCCAGCAAGAGCCAAAGGTAACGCCTTGGTCAGTGATATGATCGTACATGAGCATGAACATGTCCTTCAATTCGGCCTTGTCTGTCTCGTTGGTGGCATTGTTGTAGCCAATGGCCATGCGCAACATGAGCTTGAAATAGTCGGCCATCTCAAAACCGGTGCGTGTCAACATGTCCTTGTCCCAATTGGGAATCATTCGCTCGTAGGCCTCGGCATGGCGTACAAACCATATCGGCATGCCAGAAATGACGCCCTTTTTGCGGGTGATGCGATATTTGGCGAATTGCGTCCGCATCTCTTCCATCTGCTTGGGATAGAGTTTTGCGGGTGTGTAGATGATGGAGCGGAACTTGTCTTCCATCTTCTTGATGTCGCGACGCTGTTCGTCGGTGACGGGTTGCAAGGCGATGTCGGGCTGTGTGCGGTAGCTTTGGTTCACCACCAACCAGTGATTCTTGGTTTTCTTGTTGACGAAAGGCACTTGCAAGTCGGCCGTTTGCTGTCTTGGGTCCACCTTGATGGCGGTGATGAGATGGTCAAAAAAGAGCGTGCCCTTGGTGTCGGGGGCCACTATCTTGACTTCGTCCATGCCCACTTCGGGTTTGCCCTGCATGTCGCGCTCATAGCATACCCATGCGCCCCGCCACCCTTTGAAGTTGATGCCAAAGGGAAACGAGGTGCAAAGTTTGCCGTTTTTGAGAAATTGGAAGGTAATGGTTTTGCCCGGTTGGGGCTTCTCGCTGTACACCCAAACGATGAAAGCCGAGAGGTAGTTGTCCCTATCGCCCTTTATTTTAGGCTCAAACCGCAGGTCTCTTTTAAGGCTGAGAGTCGCGTTGGGAGAGTAATTCCATTGCAATGACTTCTTGCCGTTTTTGTAATGGGCGGTCGAAAGTTCCACGCTCGATTTGACGGTTTGCGCCGATTGCAAATCTTTCTCGTTCTCAAAAGAGAACATCCTTGGGTCGTTGAAGAGCTGGCCCTTTACCTGTGTGGGGGTGAAGAGCCAACCGACCGCACCTAAAAGTATGATAGAAACGGTTTTTTTCATGCTTGTTGATAATAAGACTTTGTTGTCAATCCACGACCTTGATGTTGATTTCGCGAATGACTCTTGACTCGTGCTTGTAGTTGCTGTTGGTGGCTATGAACGTGGCCTTGTACTCTCCCGCCTTGTTATAGGTGTGGGAATAGCTGTTGAGAGCCTTGGTGATGTTTTTGATGGCCATGCCTCGATCAGGCGAGCAAGCGTTGCACATGATGAGATTGGATACAAGCCAGCTGTATTTGAGGGGGGCGCCGCCGCCTGAACTGTGGATAAAGAAGTCGCCTTTGCCTGCGTCTTTCAGGTTCCAGATGCCACTCATGTTGTTAGTAACCGTGCCGTAAGCCCTATTGTCTTTCATATTTTTCTGATCGTTCAAGTTGTGTCGCCACATCATATTGAGGGGTGTGAAACCAAAATTGCCCGCGTAAAGGGTGGAGGTGGTTCCGTTTTTCAACTTGTTCTCTATTTTCATGTGCACGAAATTCATGCGAGGTTGGGTAGCCTTGTTGCTGTGTCCGGTATAGGATATGGCCAATGCGAGGCGTTTGCCCAAATAGGATTTGAGGTCAATCTCGAAAGATTTGGCCTTTTTGGCGTTGCCCGGAGCCTGTGGAAGCTCTGCCTGTGGCACCAAATCTTTCCACTTGTGAGTCTCCACCAACATGGAGTCTGCGTTGAAATCGTTTTTCTTCAATCCGGGGAAATCATCCGAAATCATCATTTTCAGCACGTTTTTTGTGCACTCTCCGTTGCCGTATTGCGCCCAAACCGAGAAGATCAGCTTGGACGACGCGATGTCTTCGGGCGGCACTTGGTCGCGGTTTCTGTATTGAAACTCATGGCCAGCCTCGCCACTGAAAAAAGATATGTTATCCGGATCGCCAGCGAAAAGGAATTGCACGGGCTGTCCTTTCTTGACGACGAAAGTGTCGTTTATCTTAGAAATGTTCTCGTTTCGCGCCACGTCAACGCTCAGCGTAGCCTCTTCGGCAAGCTCATTGTTGCACGCCGCGAACGTCGCTGCTATCGCAGAGATCAGTATATATTTGCTTATTTTCATGACATTTTAAATTGAATGTGAACAGAATATTTGTTTTTACCAACCGGGATTGTTTTTGTTGATAAGCTTGTTGACCGCTATCTCGTTGGCCGGGATGGGGAAATAGTTGTACGCGTCGGATATTTGATAGTACGTATACACGTTGCTTGGGCCAAGCTTCCAGTTGGTTCCACTTTGCGCGCGCGCCGCCAAGGCGTTCATATCCTTGACGTATTCGCCCCATCTAATGAGGTCAAAGCGTCGCGTCATCTCGAAGCACAGTTCCATGGCGCGCTCGTCTTTGACAGCCTGTCTAAACTCGTCCTTGGTCATTCCGTCTTCTAACGGATTGATACCCGCGCGGCGGCGCACCGCGTTGATGCACTCGTAAGCCTTTGCCGTGGGTGCGTCGTTCACCTCGTTCTCGCATTCTGCGATCATCAACAGCACGTCAGCGTAACGCAAGATAGGGAAGTTGATGGAGGTGAAGTTCTTGTTCTTTTTGTCGGCCTCGTATTCACGACGCCACTTTCCGCACGCCAGGTCATAGTCTTTGGTCTCGTAGGTTTTCTCCCGATCGCCCTTTTTGGCCTTGGAATTGGTGTCGCCATAAGAGAAAGACTGGTTATAATACTGACCTTTCACCTCTTCTAACTTGCCCTTTTCGAATAGGCGGCCGTCCACTCCCTTGCCTTGCGCGGACTCGGTGTAAGTGAATGGGGCTATGCTCCAGTTCATTCGCTTGGTGTCTCCGTTAGCGACATACAGCTCGTATAGCTTGGGCGTGCTCCAAAAGAAGCAGTATCCAAATCCCGGATCGGCCTTGCCTGTAAGGTCTGTTTTGCTCGAAAGGTCGGGCGCCTGCATGCCTATGATATTGCCTACACGACCCTCCGTGCGAATATCCGTGGAGTAGTTACCGGTAAATTCTGCCTCCCACATACTCTCGTTGGCGGTTGAATTATATCGGTTGGCGCACTGGTCGATGAAAAAGTCCCAATAGTTGGGGGCAAGGTTAAACCCTCCCTCGTCTTTCACTTTTGACGCGAAGAAATCCGCCCGCTTGAAATATTCTTTTATTTTGGCCTCGTCTGGCGATGTCTTGTCTCGATAGTGTTCGCCCGCTCTGAACATGTACACTCTGGCCAAGATGCCCCAAGCGGTCTCTCTGGTCACTCTTCCGGGGCGATACGCGATGCTGGAGGCTTTTAGAAGGTCGTTGGAACTCTCTTCCATCTCTTTGCAAATAAAATCGTATATTTTGGCTTTTGGGGTGCGTTCTATGTCCAATCCTACCACTGTTTGTGTGGAATAGGTCCTGAAAGGAACGTCGCCCCAGCACTGTACCAAGTTGAAATAATAGAACGCGCGCAAGAAACGAGCCTCGGCAGAGTATATTTTTTTGTTCTTTTCGTTTATGTCAGACACTTTGTTTATCTCTTCCAAGAAGATGTTGGCGCGATTGATACCCGAGTAAAGCGTGTACCAAAAGGCGTAAACCGCGGGGTCGCTGGTTGTCGCGTTGTTGGAAATCAATCCCTCTTTGCTTGGCGCGCGTCCTGGGCCTCCGTAGGTTTCAAGGTCGTCGCCCCCCACAAGAAAAAAATATTGGTTGCCGTAAAACGATGTCTGCGTAAGTATGGCGTAGACCCCTCGAAGAAAAGACTCGGCCTCTGTTTCGTTGTTAAAGTAGTTGTTCGAGGTGGTTCTGGTCGGCTCTTTGTCGAGAAAGCTGCACGAACCAAGCCCAACTACCGTAGCCATGATTAATATAATAGACTTAAAGTATTTCATGTTTGAATGAGTTTGGATGGATAATTTAGAAAGTAAGGTTAACGCCAAAGCTTACGCTGCGAGCGCGAGGATAGGCCGAGAAGTCAAGGCCCGGGGTCAAGGCGCCGTCTCGAATTGACACCTCTGGGTCGTAGCCATAATAGCTCGAGAACGTGAGCAGGTTTTGCCCGGCGAGGTATAGGCGCAGTTTGTCTATGCCCCAGCGACTTGTCGTGGCCTTTGGCAGGGTGTACCCCAATGTCAATGTCTTGAGTCTCAAGAACGAGCCGTCTTCTATCACGCGCGTGGAGAACACGCGGTTGGAGCTTGAAGTGGTGGCTCGGGGTATGTCGCTGTTGGGGTTTTCCGCTGTCCACCTGTCGGCGTAACTTGCGTATTGGTTCAACTCGCGAGCCTTGTTCCACGAGCTTTCAAACATGAGGCGGTTGGCATTGAGAATGTCGTTGCCGTAAGACCACTGGAAAAACATGCTCAACTCAAAGCCATCATAGTTGAATGTGTTGGTAAATCCACCCGTGTGGATGGGCAGGCCGTTGCCAATCATGGTGCGGTCGTCGTCGTTGATGACACCGTCACCGTTGATGTCGCGGTATTTTGGCATACCGGGCTGTGTGTTGTTTTCGGACGCGAAGTGCGGCACGTTGGCTTTCAGCGTGTACGAATTGCCAGACTTGTTGAAGTCGTCGTACTTGTAAGTGCCGTCGTATATATAGCCAAACATGGCTCCCATGGAGTATCCCACCTTTGCGATGTAGCTGGTCTGGGTATTGAAGTTTTGGTCGAACTGCGCCGAGGTGAGCAGTGAGTTTTGGTTTTCGGCCAACGCCATCACCTTGTTCTTGTTAAAGGCTATGTTGAAATTGCTGCTCCATTCAAACTTTTTTGTTTTCACGTTGACGGTGTTAAGCGTAAACTCCAATCCTTGATTTCTCACTTTGCCAATATTTTTCATGGCACAGTTAAATCCGGACGAGGGGGCCAAGCTGGCCATCAGCAACAAGTCGCGCGTGGACTTGCTGTACAAATCGAGCGTCATGTTGACGCGCTCGTTCAAGAAACTAAGGTCGAGACCCAAGTTCCACTGTTCTGTCGTTTCCCATTTAAGGTCCCTGTTGGGTATGGTAAGGGGCACCATGCCTACGTTCCTGCCATCATTGTCATAAGGATACACGCCGCTTGGCACCGTGCCTAAATTGGCAAGGTTGCCGTTGGCGTCTTTCAGTAGCTCGTAAATGCCGTATGTGTCATATTCCCCCACGCGGTTGTTACCCGTCAATCCCCAGCTCAGGCGCAGCTTGCCGTTGCTCGCCACGTCTCGTATCGGGTTCCAAAAACGCTCTTCCGTAAAGTTCCAAGCCAATGAGCCCGATGGGAAATAGCCGAAACGGTTCTTGCCGCGAAACTTGGAGCTGCCGTCCGCGCGCATGGTGAAATTGCCGTAATATTTTGATTTGTAGTTGTAGTTGATCCGTCCGAAGAAAGACATCATTGCCCAGCTCGATACCGTCGAGTAGGTGCGGGTGGGCGTGCCTTGGCTCATGCCCGCCATTCCGAGGTTCTCGTTGGGAATGTTGATGGTCTTGAACTGATAGGACTCATAGTCGGAGTTTTGGAGAGAGAAACCCAACAGCGTGTTGAAAAAGTGTTGTTTTTTCAGGTTTGTCTGGTAGGTCAGGGTGTTTTCGTTCAGCCATGTGGCACGTTTGTAGCGTGTCACCTGTGCGTTCACTTTCTCGATGGATGTCTTTCCGCCGTAGCGTGTCTTGGAATTATTAAAGTTGTCCAAGTTCCAACGAGCGTCCGTATATCCGCCCGAAACCTTCAGTCTCAGTCCTTTCTTGATTTCATATTGTAGAAATCCGTTGAACTGCATATATGTGTTGTTTCGCTTGTTATACTCATTGTTGAGCGACATGTAGGGGTTGAAGCGGTAGTCGTTGGAGTTGTTCACGTCCTCGTCGGTGGCGTTCTCCAGCAGCGATGTCAGTGGCAGGCCCGGTTGTGTTACTGGGCGATAGCCCCACACGCTGTAAAATAGGTTGTTCATGCCCGAATAAGACGCTTGCGACGGCGACGCGCCCATTTGGTTGGTCTGCGAATAGTTTACATTCAGGCTCACCTTGAGTTTGTTTTTGTCTATCGTTGTGCCCAAGCGTCCCTGCGTGCGGTTGTAGTTGGAGTTGATCACGATGCCGTCTTGGTCAAAGTAAGACAGTGACGCGTTGTATCTCAAGCTTTTGTCGCCTCCGTTGATGCTCACGCTATGGCTCTGTATGGGCGCCGACTTGAAAATCATGTCCTGCCAGTTGTATTGCTCAATGTTGCGGTAGTCGTTCAGGGTCCACTGTTTGCCGTCGCGTTTCGCGAGGTAAGTGTCCGCGGTTTTCTCTGGGTACATCTCGTTCTGCAGGCTCACAAACTGGTACGCGTCCATCATTGGTATCTTGCGCGTTATGGTCTGCCAACCCACGCTGCCTTCGTATTGCACCTTGGGCTTGCCAGCTTGGCCGCTCTTGGTCGTGATGATGATAACGCCATTGGCGCCGCGAGCGCCGTATATGGCCGATGCCGACGCGTCTTTAAGTATGTCTACCGACTCGATGTCAGCAGGGTTGATGCTGCTCGCTATGGTTGGGTCTTCCACCGGGAAGCCATCCACTACATAGAGGGGAGAGTTGTCTTGGGTGAGCGAGTTGTTGCCTCGTATCACGATGTTCATCTTGGCACCCGGCGCGCCCTCGCCCGAACTCACGTTCACGCCGGCGATGCGGCCACCCAATGTTTGGTCGAACGAGCTTACGGGGGTGCTGGTCAGCTCTTTCACGTCGGCTTTGGCGACGGCTCCGGTGAGGTCGCGTTTCCGCACCTCTTGGTAGCCCACCACGACCACTTCGTTCAGCGTCTTGCGATCTTCTTTCATCACAATGTTGACGTTGTCGCCAGGCGCGACGCTCTTTTCCACGCTTTCATATCCGATATAAGAGAAAGTCAGCGTGGCTTTCTTTGTTTTGATGTCTAACGAGAACGAGCCGTCCAATCCGGTGACGGTGCCCATGGTGGTGTTTTTTACGGTCACCGTGACGCCCGGCAAGGTCTCGCCCGTTTCGTCTTTCACAATTCCCTTTACAAGAGATTGAGCGTAAGATACCGTCGCTGAGAAACAAAGCGTCAGCAAGATGGCACAGAATCTTAACTCTGCGAATTTAAGATTTCGCTTATTCATACACATTATATATTTAGGTTTTGATTTTTGGCGTTCAGGTAATGCTAATGCAAAAATAATCCTATAATCCGCAAGGCATGTATGACATTTGTACAAAATAATGCAGATATTGTACAAACGTAAAAGTTAATATTGCTTGTATCAGTGTATTAGCCCATTTCGTTTTCTTTGGTATAAATCACGATACCAGCCTTGTGGAATTGTCATCTATATCAATCGCCGCTTGACAGCTTGCATCACGTTGGCGGGCGGACGTTGGTGGAGCAGCTCGTTTCTCATAAAATTCATGTAGGGCGTGACAAAGTCGAAGAAGGCTTGGTATCCCTCGCAAAGATAGTTGAGCCCGGGGTTGCCGTAGCGATCTTTCGCAAATCGGTTTTTGGGGCATTCTCCATGACACGCGAACTCAAACCGGCACTCTTTGCATTGGCGTGGCAACGATTGGTGTTTCAACATGCTGAAACGCGATTGCTTCTCTCCGTAAAGCATCTCCGCGATGGTTTGCCGCCTGATATTGCCCAACTTGTATTCTGGAAACACGAAGTGGTCGCACGAATACACGTCGCCATTAAACTCCATCACGCCCGCGTGCCCGCACTCCTTGGCGTAAACGCACACGCCAGGCTGCGCGCCTACCCAGTTTGCCAATGTGGCGTCAAACAATTGGACGAATGTTGTCCCGACGTCATTTTGCACCCATTCCTTGAAAATGGCGCGCAGAAAATGTCCCCATTGCCGTGGCGTGACGGAGAAAGGGGCCGTTCGCGCCTCGCTGCCATCTTGCAGGCTGGCCAAGTGCCGGCCATCGGCGTGCGGCGATATTCGCTCAACAATGGGCGTGAATTGCAGAAATGCGCTGCCGTGTTCCTTGAAAAATTGGTAGAAGTCTACAGGGTGGTTGGCGTTGTAGTCGTTTACGACTGCCATCGCGTTCCATTCCACGCCATGTTTCTTGAGCAGCCTGATGCCTTGCATCACGTTTTTCCACGTGGGTTTTCCTGATTGTGCATGCCTGTAACGGTCGTGAAATTCTTGCGGTCCGTCAATGGATACTCCTACCAACCAGTTGTTGGCTTTCAGGAACTCGCACCATTCATCGGTAATCAAGCTGCCGTTGGTTTGTATCACGTTTGTTATCGCCCTGCCTTTGGCGTAGCGCCTCTGGAGCGCGATGGCTTTTTTGTAGAAAGCCAATGGGCGCGCCATCGGTTCGCCCCCATGCCACGTGAAAAGCACCTCGGGCGTGGTTTGTGCCTCGATATACTCCTGTGTGAACCGTTCTAACAGTTCTTCTGACATGATATGCCGTGGCTCGTTGTCGTATAGTTTTGATTTTTCGAGGTAGTAACAATAGTCGCATGCCATGTTGCAGTGCGCGCCTACCGGTTTTAACATGACGTATAGGGGTCTCGAAAAAGGAGCGATGGTGTCTGTCATTGTTTGTCGTGTCGTTTAGTAGAGTTTTGTGTAGTGTCCTTGGCTCAACCCTCCCTAAGGAAGTCGAGCGCCTCTTTTATCTCATCGTCGGAGGCTGTCTGGTTGATGCGTATGTCGCCAATGCCGCCCAGCAAGGTGAAATTGATGACACCGCCTTTGTTTTTTTTGTCGTGTGCCATCAGCTCGATCAGCTCCGGATAGTCATCGCAGGTGATGTCAAGTTGTCCGTAATGGTGGCGAATGAACCTCACGGTCTGCCGCATTGTGTCGGTGGGGAAGCCTGTCTTGACGGCTGAGAGATATAGCTCGCATACCAATCCGAAAGCCACGGCGTAACCGTGTGGCAATGGCTGCGCGCGCGATGGCGCGTCTTCGCTCTTCGCTTGGTTGTTTCTTGCCGTGCGCGCAGGTGGCTCGACGCCGTTGTTGACGCTTCTGAACGAGAAGCTCTCGAAGGCGTGCCCGAAGGTGTGCCCGAAGTTCAAGGCTTGTCGAGGGCCTTTTTCTTGGGGGTCTTGGGTTACGACGCGCTCTTTTACTTTTATGGAATCGGCGAGAATGCGCTGCAAATGCTCCAAGTCGGGGGTCGCGAGGTGAAAGTTTATCAACTCCGCCCAGTGCTTTTTGTTGGAGATGAGTCCGTGTTTCAGCATTTCGGCGTAGCCCGAACGCAGGTTGGTCGTATCCAGTGTTTTGAGGAAATCCGTGTCGATGATTACGTATTCCGCGTCGCTGAAAACGCCAATCTCATTTTTCAAGCCGCCGAAATTGATGCCCGTCTTTCCACCTACCGAGGCGTCTACCATGGCTAAGAGGGTGGTGGGAATATTGATAAAATTAATTCCTCGTTTGAAAGTGGAGGCCGCGAGGCCGCCGAGATCGGTCACCATTCCACCTCCAAGGTTGAGCAAGCATGAGTGGCGGGTAGCGCCTCCACGTTGCAAGGCTTGCCATACGTGGGTGAGAGAGTTGATATCCTTGTGACTGTCGGTAGGCTCGATAATGATGTGCCGTGCCCCTTTCAGTGAAAAAAGCGATTCTATCTTAGGCCAACATTTGCCATGAGTGATGGTGTCTGTAAGGACAAAAATCTTGTCGTGCTCACACTCTGAGATGGCAATGGCCAATGCCGTATTTATCTTTTGAGATACAATGACTCTCTGGTTCATGGTCCTAATTGTTTTATATCTGAACGGATGCTCTAAAATCAAGCTTATGGGTAGTACACCTTTTTTCACGTTTCGCGTTGCCATTATTTTCATGTACCGTCGTCGTTATTCCACACTTTTCCTTTAGTCGTATGGCCCGTTACGCACTTTCTTCAATCCAATAAACCAAGATAAGAAACGCATGCGTATTTGGTGGCAATTAGTTTTGGGCAGCCGCTAAGTACAAATATACAGATAAAAAATCATCATCATGCCAGATGGCGCACGCTAATTAACACTATTTAGTATTTTGGGAATGCCATTTCGCCCATGCTTGCTCGCGTCAGGAGATGGGATGTCGAAAGTTGTTTCTTTAAAAAAGATAAACCAAAAAACACGACAAAACACCTTGTGGGCGTGGCGTGTTTGCAAAAAACAAGGCAGATGGTTCAAAATACGCGAAAAATGAAGTGGCTTTGTATTGGCCAGAGTGTCAGCCCTTTGGGTGGACGCTTGCTTGGTCGGGCGCGAATGGTCGTGAGTTGAGCTCGCGATTGGCGCTCAATGGCTCGCCGATTCGGCATTAAAGGCGTGCCGATCAAAGCTCAATGGGCATGCGTTTTGGCGCAAAGCGTTTGGCCAATAGATACCAATGGCAAGACAGTCTTCGCGAAATGGTCGAGAGTTTGTATGAAAATGGTGCGAGCGCGGCTCAAAAATTTGTTAGCGGGCCACTATTCCTACCGCCTGTTTTTGTGATATAAAATTGACAAAAAGAGTTGGGTCGGCCCTCAAAAACACTGCATGGCATTCTTCTTTGGAATCCATGGGGTTGATTGGCGTCGAGTGTTTTGCTCCTGTCTTCCGCGGCGCCATGCGACCACTCTTTCGTCAAGGCGCAAAAGAAGCCTCGCGGCCCTTTTGAAGTTAAACGCGGCAGCCGCAAGCATGACATTGGCGGAGACTCCGAAGAGACCCTTGCGGAAGTTCCTCCCTGGCCGATGGGCCGCCGCGAGGCAGCCTGTGACAGGCTCTGCCGCCGACCTGTATGCCGCCCTCTCGCAGGCTCGCGAGGGCAGCCCCTCGCTGTGGAGGATGACGCTGCCGTTGTTGGCGGCATCCAACGCGGCGACGCCCTTGCTTGCCATGGTCGCCACATGCCTGTTGGTTTTGAAAGGCACGACAAGACAACGCCGAAGTTGGCATGGGCGTGGCGGTTGTCATGGACGCCATGGTGGGAGATTCTATGCAAGTGGGGGAACAAGGGGCGCATGCGAAAACAGAGGCTATGGGCGAACGTGTCTTCATCTATAGCCCCTATAGTCAAGCGTTGGCTTTAAGATTTGGATGGCGTCTTTTCCGATCCAAATGTTGCTACTTGTTGCTTAAAATAATTTTTTCGATAATTTGTGGGAAATATTTCATCTCCAGGACATGCTCTTTCGCCGCGATGGTATCAGGATTGTCATCGGGCGCAAGGGGCGTTTTGCGCTGGGCTATGATTTCTCCTCCATCTATTTCGGAGCTTACCCAGTGTACGGTCATGCCCGTTTCTTTCTCGCCAGCAGCCTTGACGGCCTCGTGTACGTGGTGCCCCCACATGCCCTTGCCACCAAACTTGGGCAAGAGCGCGGGATGAAGGTTAAGCATCTTGTGTGGATAAGCCTTGATGAGAAAATCTGGAATGAATAGTAAAAAGCCCGCCAACACTATGAAATCAATGTTGTGGCGCTCGAGTATAGGCATGAGTTTGGCCTCGTTGTTGAAATCGGCCTTGGATAGAACGCATGTTTCCACGCCTGATTTTTGCGCGCGCACGAGCGCGTAAGCGTCGGCTTTGTTGCTGAGTACAAGATTGATATTGATATCGTTGGAGCCTTGAAAATAGCGTATGATATTCTCGCAGTTGGTTCCGCTGCCCGATACAAAGATGGCGATGTGTGTCATGGAGGTGATGGTGCAAGAGGGTTTCTAAATGTTGGAACAGGTGGTAGTGTAGGTGGGTCAGTCTATGTCGTCCCAGCCGTCATCGTCCCAGCCGAACATAGTGGGCGTGACAAAAGCCTCGAGAGCTCTGCGGTCTTTTTTCGTGGGGCGACCTGTGCCACGCGCCCTGTCCACGAAGCCGCTTATGCGACTCATCTCCAACAACTCGTATTGTTTGGGGTCGGTGATGTTCTCGTACACCTGTGATACCATTTTAGCTCCTACGCGCCGCTCTATACAAGACAGCACCTTGAAGGAATAGGTAATGGGTGGCTTCTTCACGTTGATGATCTCGCCAACCTTGATGGCTCGGCTGGGTTTGGCGTTAATGTCGCCTACCGTGACGCGGTTGTTCTTGATGGCATCGGCAGCCACGGAGCGCGTCTTGAAAATGCGTGCCGCCCACAGCCATTTGTCAATGCGAGCGGAGGCGCCGCACTTGGGTAACGGCTTGGCGTTGGTCGCGCTTATGGATTGGCTCGCGTCGTTTTCGGGTTTGGTATTGTCTGACATGATGGATAAATGGATTAAAATGAGCGGCCGTGGCGTGGTGCCCATTCTTGACGGTCGAAACAGAAGCTGCTATCGTTTACGTTTGCCCATGCTGTTGAATTGGTTCATCGTGGCGTTGATGCCTTGGAGAACAAAGCTCTTGATGATATTGATGGACGTGTCAATGGTGGGCAGGAGTGTTTGCGTCTCGTCTTCGCTGTAGCGGCCGAGCACCCAGTCTACTTGTGCGCCATGAGGATAATCGTTGCCCACGCCTATGCGCAGTCGGGCGTAATTGGCGCCAATGAGCTGAATGATATGCCCCAAGCCATTGTGCCCACCGTCGCTGCCGCTGGCCTTGAGACGATAATCGCCCAAGGGAAGTGCCACGTCGTCACTGATAACGAGTAGGCGGCTTTGGTCTATTTTCTCTTGGTTGAGCCAATATCGCACAGCGTTGCCACTGAGATTCATAAACGTGGATGGTTTGAGCAGAAAGATTTTTCGCCCTTTGAGAGAAGTCTCGGCGACAAAACCGTAACGTTTATCCTCAAAACAAATATTGGACGCCTTGGCAAAGGCGTCCAATATCATAAATCCTGTATTGTGCCGGGTGCCAGCGTATTCGTCGCCGGGATTGCCCAATCCACAAATTAAATACTTGTCCATGGATGAATTACTCGCCCTCCGCAGGTGTCTCTGTCGTCTCTTCTTCCGGAGCTTCCGCCTCGGCTTGGACAGCGTTGCGCGTCATCTTGATGGAGCAAACCACGACGTCTTTGCTTGTCGCGAGCTCCAGACCTTCAAATGACAAATTGCCTACCTTGATACTCTTGCCAATCTTGAGGGCTGTAACATCGATGTCAAGATGCTCGGGTATCTGTTGGTAAGGCGCCGTGACAGCTATCTTGCGAATGGAAAGGTTCATGCGTCCACCATCGCGGACACCTTGCGCAAGACCTGTCAATTTGACGGGAATGCCAATGGTGATGGGCTGCTGGTCGTTCACTTCGTAGAAATCAACATGCAAGGGGGCGTCGGTTACTGGATGAAACTGGATTTCTTTCATCACGGCAGTGTGGCTTGCGCCATCGATGTCTATCTTGATGACGTAAATATGCGGTGTGTAGATAATCTTGCGCAGCTCGCTAAAAGGCGACGCGAACGCCAAGGCTACAGGTTTTCCATCTTTCTTTTCCTCGCCATAGAGGTTGCAAGGAATCATGCCTTGTTTGCGAATGGCTTTAGAAGCTTTTTTACCAAGGGCCTCCCGCTTCTGACCTGTGATACTAATTTCTTTCATGATCTTTCTTTTAAATGTGTTACTCTAAATTAAATTGTAGTGTTAATTCGCCATCACACTGGAAATCATTTCGCCAAAGTGAAAATGCGATGCAAAATTACCCTTTTTATTTGAAATGTGCAAAGTTTTTCTAAAAAATAAGGTTTTATTCAGGCGTTTCTTGCAAGTATATGGAATTTTGGTTACATTTGCAGATATTAAAAATAAATATCTTTGAATCATAAGGCCAATGATTAATCGTGATTTAATACGTATTAAGGTACTCCAGTTAACCTACGCATACTATCAAAACGGTAACAAAAATATCGACATCGCAGAAAAAGAGCTGCTCTTCAGCCTGTCAAAAGCATACGACTTATACAATCTTCTCTTGGCGCTTGTTGTCGCCGTAACCAAAGAAGAGCGGCGGCGTATGGACTTGTTGACGCAGAGGGCGGCGCGCGAGGGGCTTGAGCCACCCTCGCAGAAATTTGCGTTCAACCAGTTCGCGGTGCAATTGGAGGAAAACAAGATGCTGAATTCTTTTCTTGAGGACAAGAAACTGTCGTGGGAGGATGATATAGAGTTCGTGAGGAAACTGTGCAACCAAATAGAGCAAAGCCAGCTTTACGCTGAATATATGTCTACTCCTGAAAATGATTATGAAACGGACAGGGAACTTTGGCGTAGGCTATACAAGTTGTTCATACAAGAAAATACAGATTTGGACGCGCTCTTGGAGGAGAAAAGCCTGTATTGGAATGACGACAAGGAGACGGTGGACACTTTCGTGCTCAAAACCATTAAACGGTTTGAGCTTGGGAACAAGAGCAAGCAAGAGTTGCTGCCGGAGTACAAAGACGACGAAGATAAAGAGTTTGCCCGCAAGCTTTTTCGCGCCACGATACTTAACGCGGATAATTATCAACGCTATATGAGCGAGACTTCTCGTAATTGGGATTTCTCTCGTTTGGCCTATATGGATGTGGTCATCATGCAAATAGCCATCGCCGAAATGCTCAATTTTCCAGGCATTCCCGTCATGGTGACGATAAACGAGTTTGTGGAGCTGGCCAAATTGTATTCCACGCCGCGCAGTGGCTCTTATATTAATGGCATGCTTGACGCCATAGCTCGCTACCTGATAGGCGAGGGAAAGATGCTCAAGGACATGCCCGAGCCGCGCCAACGTTTCTCGCACGATGATAGCAGGCGCGACAAAGAAGAGGGAAGCGGACCCGTGAGGTTTGTGCACAGGCCTCGTATCAATGAGCAAACACAATCAGAAGCTAACGACACGGACAACCAATTGGGTGCGCGGGCCAATATTGAGGCTGGCGACATGGCGGATTCTTCGATCGAAGAAACGCCCATGGACATGACGAAAGAATAAATAATTTTTAGAAAATCAAATAACGTATAGACAATGAGTGCATTAATGTTGGCTGCCCAGGCAGCTCAAGGTGGAGGAGGCATGGGAGGCATGCTTATTATGATGGTGGTTATTTTTGCCATCATGTGGTTTTTCATGATTCGCCCACAACAAAAAAAACAAAAAAAGATACGCGAGTTTCAAAACTCTCTACAGGAAGGATCCAAAGTGGTAACCGGGGGTGGAATCTATGGAACGGTAAAGCGTTTAGACGCCACCACAAACACTGTTGACGTGGAAATCGCCCGTGGCGTGGTTATATCCGTGGACAAGGGCTATGTGTTTGCGGACGTAAGTCAGCAACAACCTAATGCGTAGGCTGAAGAAAATATATAATATCGTCAGGGGCTTCTTGTTCGGATTGCTGAACAAGGAGTTCTTGATTTTTCTATTCTTTCTTTTTCTCAGTGGCATCTTTTGGTTGATGATGACACTCAATGAAACTTATGAGAGAGAACTCCCGGTTGCTGTTCGTATTAACGGCGTGCCCAAAAACGTGGTAATAACCACTGACATATCAGACACGATGTATGTCACTGTGCGTGACAAGGGATTTATTTTGGCGTCATATTCTTTAAGCAAACGCATACGCCCCATCGCGCTCAACTTCTCAACTTACGCCAATAGGCAGTCCGGCCATGGCCAAATCCCATTGTCTGATTTGCAGCGATTGGTGAGACAAAGGATATTCGCATCTTCGACAATCGTGTCTGTCAAAATAGAAAAACCTGATTTTTATTTTAACTATGGGCGTAACAAGAGAGTGAAGGTGAAACTTGTAGGTAATATCATTCCTCGCAAGAACTATTATTTATCCCACGTTCAGTTTGTTCCGGACAAGGTGATAATTTATGCGTCGGCAGCGAAATTGGATAGTATTAATGCGGTTTTTACCGAATACCAAAACGTTGTCAACTTTGACGACACGGTGGTGAAAACGGTAAGGTTGAAAGCTATGACAGGAGTGAAGATAGTGCCGCAGAGTGTCAAGTTGTCATTGTATCCGGATATATTGACAGAAGAGAGTGTGGTTGTGCCTATCACGGCCATCAACAAACCGGAGAATTTAACCGTCCGGACATTCCCGCAGAAGGTAAGGGTGCATTTCACGGTAGGGGCTAGTGTGTTCAGAACTATCAAGTCATCTGACTTCAGGGTTGTGGTAGACTATCGAGAAGTGGCTGCCCGGAGAAGTGAGAAGTGTAAACTTTATTTGCAAAACAAGCCTCGCGGTGTGGGTAACGTCAGAATGGAAATGGAACAGGTGGACTATCTCATCGAACAATAGGCCATGAAAATAGCGATAACCGGTGGTATAGGAAGTGGGAAAAGCTATGTGTGCCAATATCTTCGACAACTTGGTATACATGTCTATGACTGTGATGCGGCGGCTAAACGATTGTTGGCTGAAGACACACGCATCCGGCAATCCCTACGCCAGCTTGTAGGTAACGAGGTCTATGCGGATGGCGTGTTGCGAAAAAAAATATTGGCTCAATATATTCTAAAATCCGCGCAAAACAAACAAGCTGTTAACGATGTGGTTCATCCTGCGGTCGCTCTTGATTTCTTACACAGCGGCTACTCATGGTTGGAGAGCGCCATTCTCTTTGAAAGCGGGTTTGACAAACGTGTCGATTTCGATCGCGTCGTATGCGTCAGCGCGCCGCTCAAAACGCGAGTTGACCGCATTGTGCGGCGCGATGGCATCAGTGAGGAGAAGGCCTTGCAGTGGATAAACTGCCAAATGGCGCAAGAAAAAATGGAGAACCGGTCAAACTACGTTATAATAAACGATGGTGAAAAAAATATAGAAGAACAATTTAAAGAATTATTTAACAATATAAACAAGAAATAAAATGGAAACAATACTGTCAATTTCTGGTAAGCCAGGACTGTACAAACTCGTGTCACGTGGCAAGGCAAACCTCATAGTAGAGACGCTCGCGGAGCCTTGTCGCCGTATGCCAGTGTTCGCGTCTGACAGGGTAACAAGTTTGGCTGATATTGCGATGTACACCAACGAGGATGACGTGCCTTTGTGGCAAGTGTTTGACAATGTTGGGAAAAAAGAGGATAGCAAAGAGGCTTCTATCAATTATAAGAAGTGCTCGAGCAAAGAGCTTCGCGCGTATTTTGCCGAAATATTGCCCAACTATGACCAAGATCGCGTGCATGACAGTGACATAAAAAAACTCTTGCAATGGTATAATATCTTGGTGAAAAGCGGAAACACCAACTTCAAAGAGCTGCTCTCGCCTACAGAGGGTGATAATGTGGACGATCGAAAATAATCGGATTTTAACACTGGCATAACTTGTTGGTTATTGCTGTCCGGTAAAACTCAAAAATGGCACGCGTGAGATGCAATTTCGAACATCTGGCGGCTGACGATAAAAATGCCGCCCATATTTATCGAAACGATAGCCATGCTTTATGAGTTGGAGGAAAACCTCAGGCACAAGAAAGTCCCACCCGAGGAAGTTGAGACGGAGCGAAAAGCTAAAGCTTACTCCATCCTTAAGTATTTGGAGACTTATATGCTGGATGTACACAAGCAGTACACCGCTGGCTAAGCTATGGAGAAGGCGTTGCGTTATGCCTTCACCGTATGGATACGCGTTGTCAGGTACGTGCAGGACGGACGCTTCAACATAGACAACAATCTCATGGAGCAAGCCATCAGGCCTATCACGCTTGGAAGAAAGAATTATCTGTTCTGTGTCGACAATGAAGAGGGGGCGGAGAACGATGTCATCTTCTACGCCTGCATGGCGTGTTGCAGGGAAGCAGACATAGAGCCACGTAAAATGGATTAGAGAGGTCCTTTCAAAGCCACTGCCAGAAATGACGGAGTAGGAGCTAACAAGAATACTGCCTTCAAATTTCAAGTACACAAATAACCCTTATATGCTGCCAGGCACATAAGGGTTATTTGTTAGTGTGAAAGACGGCTAATATTGGATGATTATGGCGTTTCTTGTCTTGCCATTTCCATGCATACCTACATGCACTATGGGTGGAAGAATTTGTTTCATGTGTTTGATGTGTCAAAAAAAATCACCAAAAACAACACTTTGCGGATTGTCCAATCCGTGCAGGATAACCGAGACTAATGACCCAAAAATACAGACGTGACATCGCAAAAAAACGCAATTAGCACGCGATAAATACATAATCAACGTGCATTTAGCCCATAATGGCAAGCTGATTAGAACGTAGACGCCACCCCACTAACCACTAATCATACCTCGATTAGTGCTTAATGACAAACCGAACAGAAAAATTCTTATAAGCAAACTGTTGAGAGAATACTACAACTGTATAATATATAGGTGCTTATAGAAAACTCTCATTTCTCGCATATTTGCCAGCTATCTGTAGGATTTTTACAAATAAACGATTTTTGAGAGACTGCTTGTAGTAATTTTTCACCATATTTTTTTGTTTTATTGATTATACCATGCCCTTTATTATCCTTATTAAACAAATACCTAAAACTTTCTACTTGATTGACCATACGGTGTTACTTACAACTACACTTAGAGCTATATTCACTCAAAAATCTGAACTAATGAGGCGTATTCACACACTTGCCTCTCCCATATTAACTGTGGATTGATAACATTCAACTCATGCTGCTGTCTTACAAGCATGATGTAAAAAAATAACCACAGGCAACGGA
>NZ_JRNC01000037.1 GCF_000758925.1 Prevotella sp. S7-1-8 | reverse complement strand
AGACTTTTCTACACCAAAGTGCGATTTCTTCAAACACGTTTTGTAATTTTACACTTGCTGGTTGACTCTACGTATACCTTTGAAAACCTTGTGAATATGTATTCTTTGGTTCTTGCAGACACGCAGTGGTGTGCTATCAACGAAGCTTATGCCCGTACATTTGCCCAAAAGAACCTTCTTGATAAACAAGGTTAAGGGTACGGCTACCTCCCTTTCCAATTCTACTATACGGTTGTATGAGACAACTTTAGGAAACAAATGACGCAGATGCTTACATACTTTTTCAATATAGAAATGTTTAAAGCAACGATAACCAGAGTCGTGAAAAAGAATCATTATTAGCATGACTTCTGCCTTTGACATCGTGGAATTACGATGATAGTTTCTTTTTTTTGTAGGTTTTAGCGTATATTTTGCCGTCATTGCATCAAAAAACTTGCAGAAATCATCTGCCATACAAAATATTTCAGTAACTTTGTCCTCTGCGACCATAGCGATTTTTGTTTGTAATTCAATTCCATAAAGTTACAACAATTTTCGCTAATCGCCAAATTTACAGACACTTATAATTCATTGAACTCACGTTAAATATATGGATTAATAGAACCTACCATAAGTCAAAAAGTGATTTATTTTATTGTTGAAAATAACGATAACATGAAAAAAGATAGTCAATCAAATATATCTCATTCAAGATCTCGAAATCTATATTTGGATGTTGCCAAAGGAATTGCTATAATATTAGTGGTTTTCGGGCATAACATCCAATATGGTTCATTTGAGTGCAATAATGAGGATTTTTTCGAGAATCCTTTATTTATAGCTATATATAGCTTCCATATGCCATTGTTTATGCTAATCAGTGGATATCTTTTCTGTCATTCGATAAAAAGTTATTCTTGGAGCCAAAATGTAAAGTCAAGATTCACGAAGTTGGTTTTGCCGATAATAATTTGGAACTCTATTTATCTCTTCATAATGGATGCGCATAAAAATATATGGGAGGGCTCTGATATTCCATTGGGTTCTCAGCTTGTTTCTTATTTAGGCGCAATTTGGTTCTTGTGGGCAATTTTTTGGTGTAGCATGGCTTCATTAGTCGTTCACAGATATTTTAATGATAATATAATTGCCTATGTTTCTTTAGGTCTTTTTGCATTATTATTACCAGGAGTATTAGGAATTTCTCTCTATGTATATATGTATCCTTATTTTGTCATAGGATACTTGTTTAATAAATATGGACTGACAAACAAAATAGCATCCTTAGGCAATAAGATAAGGGTTATCTTGTCATTATTATTGTTTGGGGCATTTGTAGGACTATATATGTCATATACCAAAGAAGATTATATATACATAAGTGGCACAGGAATAATCAAGAATCTTAAACAACTCGAACCAGAACTAGATCTTCACCAATTAAGTATTGACATATTCCGATATGCGATTGGATTGATAGGAGCGATATGTGCTTTGATCATAATAAGAGTTACATATAAGCACATAGGTAAGAATACCTCTATGCTTTTGGGTAAAATTGGGTAAAAGAGCCTTGGTATCTATATTATTAGCACTATGTTCTTCAATAGTTTCATATTACCATACGTGCCACATAGAGAAGAATTTGGATATGGAATGGTTGTCTTAGAAACTGTTGTAATATTGTCTATCACATACCTCATAACTTATATGTTGAAAAAAAACAAATTGACACGCAGTCTCATGTTAGGCTCAAGATAAAATGGAATACCTATGAAATTACGCGAGTTCGGGATAAGAAAATCCTTAGAAAAGTTCCAATTACCTTGATTTCTCTACGTGCACCGGTAGGGTTTCCGGCTTATTGTCAAAGAAACAATAGGCTGTAAGAGCAGAACACAAGTTCATGATGAAATTATGTATTGATCGATGCCGTGAATGTACAAGGTTAGCCTTGTTCTTTAGCAACTCGTTGATACATTCGATGATGTATCTCTTTCTAAGCGTGATTTTGTCCCACATAGGCATAAGTTTATTCTTCATATTCGCTTTTAGACCATGTACGAGATGTATGCCTTGGTCGAACAATGTTTCAAAGAGCTCCTTTTTGATATATCCTCTGTCAGCGAACACTTTTCCATACAAGACTTTTGTAAATACGCTCTACACCCGTTTATCTCTGTCATCAACATTTTCCCCTGTAAGACAGAATGTTATAACCTCGCTAGAGTCATTGCAGAGCAGGTGCGGCTTGAAGCCGTGGCACCAATCCATAGTACCTTTTCCGTTCTTCGCGAAACCAGCAAATACCTTGTTGAAATAT
>NZ_JRNC01000036.1 GCF_000758925.1 Prevotella sp. S7-1-8 | reverse complement strand
GGGCATAGATTTGCGTTGTCTTGATGTTGGTGTGTCCTAACATCTTACTTACGGATTCGATGGGAACTCCCTTGGATAGGGACATCGTGGCAAATGTGTGCCGGGCGAGGTGGAATGTCAGGTTCTTCTTGATACCGCAAATATCGGCAATTTCTTTCAGATAACTGTTCAGTTTTTGATTCGTCAGCATGGGGAAAAGTTTGCCATCACGATAGGTCTTGCCACTATATTTTGCAATGATGCTCTTGGGTATATCGAGTAAAAGAACGTTGGTTTCCACGCTCGTCTTCTGCCGCTTGGTCATTATCCACTGCTTGCCGTTGAGCGTGACGATGTTTTCAGGAGCGAGGTTGTACACGTCTATGTACGCAAGTCCCGTGAAGCACGAGAACACGAACACGTCCCTTACAAGTTCCAAACGACCGATGCCGAAATCTTTGTTGGCAATTTTAAGGATTTCCTCGTCTGTGAGGAATCCACGATTGACCGGTTCCATGTGAAAACGGATGTTGAGGAACGGATCATGGTGCAGGACACCTAGTTTCCTGCCCAGAATGGTAATCGTCTTGAAGGTTTTCATCATCCTCGTGGCTGTGTTGGGATTCTGCCCGACAACCGTTCGAAGATAAATGTCGAAGTCGTGTATCACGATATAGCCGAGTTCGGACAGGCGGATGTCAGACCGACCGTATTTATCACGAAGGAAATTTGAGAAGTGTTTCTTGCAGACGTTGTATTTCTGTAAGGTTGCAGCTTCGACCGACACGCCTACCTGCCGTGCAACGTCACTATTGTGCTTGTTGAAGAGGCTCATTAGGGTGTCCACATCCTCCTTCTTACCAAGATACTCCGACTTGATACGCTCCAAGGACACCTCGTCCGTCATCTCGACTTTCTTGAAGATGGTCTGGAGTCCGCTCTGAATGTTGTCAAGTTCGAGGTTGGTGGAAAGTGCTTCAGTTGTCCTTCC
Organism: Prevotella sp. S7-1-8; assembly: GCF_000758925.1. GTDB lineage: Bacteria > Bacteroidota > Bacteroidia > Bacteroidales > Bacteroidaceae > Prevotella. The sequence goes on along the minus strand of NZ_JRNC01000036.1, from coordinate 64,976 downwards.
CTTCAATCGTTCCTTCTCCCTGTCCCATTGAGACTGTTGGACAGCAATGCCCGTCGAGCCGATGGAAAGGCGTTCGTTGTTGAGATAGATTCTCAGCATGACAGGGGTCTTGCCCTCCTTGTTCACATAATTGCTTCTGAGATAGAAGACTGCTCTGAAAATAGCTTTCATACATTTTACTGCTTTTAGTTGTAGCCTGAATAGAGGTCTTGTCCTAACACCTGCCATCTGTAGCCGTAGCTTGTCGGACACATTGTTGCCCGAAGTGGTGTATGGTAACAAAAACACCTCTGTAATCACGCTGCAAAGTTCAACATATTTGTTTGAATAGCAGTAATTTACGCATACTCCTTATGTACTCTGTATGTACTCTTGGCTACATTTTTATTTTGCCTTGAAAATGTGTAGCCTGATTGTAGCCTTTTTAGAGCATTTTGGGAGTTTCTGCCCCCTCCGTGCATACTCTGAAATTTGGGATGGGTATAAAAGAAAAGTATCATAACTACTTGTAGCTATGATACTTACGTTTTTCTTAGGTTTCTCTCTGATATTCATTTCAGAGTACCTAAAGCGGAGAGAGAGGCACTAAAACCCGCAATCCTTTCTGATGTCAGAAAATGCCAAAAACCTAACACACAGGGTTTTTCATTTTTATCGTGGTGTTTTATAATGCCACACAATGCCATTTTACCCCTTTTAATTCGTGTACATTTTCGTGTACGCCGTTTTTCTTTACTTATTTGCGTGTACACCGGACTTTATAACTTGTTGAAGCGTTCCATCGACTTTGCTTTCAATTCGTCAACAATTGCCATATAAGGTTTCATTGCTTTCATGTCTGAATGCCCCGTCCATTTCATAATCACCTCGGATGGGATGCCAAGTTGTAACGCCGTGACGACAAAAGTACGCCGACCGCAATGTGTTGTAAGCAACGCCCACTTGGGAAATACTTGTTCGTGTCGTTCGTGTCCTTGAAAGTACACGATTCGTGTCGGTTCGTCAATTCCGCAAACTTGCCCCATAACTTTCAATTGTGCGTTCATCTTGACGTTGGAGATTACAGGCAACGCCAAATCGCCTTTGATGTTGTCATTCTTGTATTTGTCAAGGATGGCTTGTGCGTGGTCGTTGAGTTCGATGCGCAATCCGTCATGCGTCTTTTGTGTGACCACATCAAAGAATCCATCCTTGATGTCGGTGCGTTTCAGCTTTGCAACGTCCGAATATCGCAACCCGGTGAAGCAGCAGAACAAGAACACATCGCGCACACGCGCAAGGCTTTGTTGTGTCGCGGCAAATTCCCATGATTCAAGACGTGATATTTCGTCACGGGTTAAATATATGATTTCCTTGTTCCCGTCAACGCCTTTCATCTTTGGTTTGAATGTTTCATGCAAGTTGCCTTGATAATATCCTTTTTGATGCGCCCAGCGCAAAAACCACCGGAAGAACGCAAGGTTCTTTGCAATGGTCGTGTTGCGCATATCCTTTCGCAAAAGCGCGTCAACATACCCTTGCATCTTTTGTTCGGTCAACGATGGAAACGACAACTTGGCATCATACGTTGCGATGTGATGCCGGAGGGCGGCAAACTTTTCAAACGTCCCGTCCGTCCATTGGTTTTTCTTGCCCATTTCGCGCGTGAACATATCGAACACCTTGAAGAAATTTTCATCCGGCGATGGCAATGTGTCGTTCAATTGCGTTTTGCGCCCAACCATATCATTGAACAAGTCTTTGATTTCGCCCGGTGTCGGCATGCGCTTTTCAATGAGTTCGTAACGCGCAAAGATTTCGTTGCAAACGGATGTCCATTCGTCAATGGTTCGGTTGATGTCATCGCACACCGGACACGATGGCAACGCGCGCATGGTGTCGGTGTTCCAATCGGCGGCATCAATGTTTTGCCGCAACGGGAAATCCAACGGGCGTTCGCCATGCAACGTGACGCGCATCCGGATGGCAAGATTTGTCGTTTGCCCGGCGGCGCGCTTGTGCAACAAGAATTTTATTCCTTTTTTGATGTGCATTTTGATGAATCTTTATTTGATAGCATATCACCAACACCAAGCAGCAGCCACGCCGGATTCACGCCGCCATCTTTGCAGATTGCAGAAAGCGCATCCAAATCAATAACCCGGTACGTCATCGCGTCCGTTCCCAATGTGTTGCGCAACAACGAATATTTGGTGCGGTTGAAATTATGGTCGCGGCAAAAGCCTTTCAACCCGGAAATCTTGCCGGATTGAATCGCCAATTCAAGGGCTTGGAAAAAGCGCGCTTGGATTGCGTTTGCTTGTGGGTTGATGTATTTTTTCATTTGCTTGTTCGCTTGACTTTTATTGTTTGATTCTGATTCGCGGTTTTCCCAATTATATATAAGGTGGCGTTTTCGTTTACGGCAAAATCAAATTTGATGGTCAAATCCCATCCGCGCGGTTCCTTGATTTCCGCCGTGCGTGTTTCGGGATGGTAATTCCATTTTCCTTGCGTCAATATTTCCTTTTCCCCATCCTTGATTTGATATTTCGTGAACGCGTCCGGGCGTGCAAATTCATAAACGCAACCCGTGCCGGATATATCCACAAAGTAACCATCGGAACATTTATAAGCATATTCCGTCCATGTGCCGGATATGTCCGACAATACAACTTGCGGTTCGTCATCGCCATCATCGTTCAAGGATGACGAACAAGAACAAGCCATGTTCACCAGCATCAAGGCGAACACCAACCATGTATATTTCACCTTTCGCATAACGCCATTTTCTTTTTGTAGTTATCAACCATTTGCGCGAACAATATCTTGTCCACGTCCGTTTCCGTTTCGCCTTTCAGCGAAGCCAATTCCAACGCATCAAAGATTTCATTCGGCATAACCGAATAATAAGACGGGTTGCCGTAATAATCGGTGACCTTGATTTTTGTTGCATCCATATCATTGTTGTTTTGTTAGATTGTCAATTATAGCCAACAGGCGGTCAATGTGCGCTTGCGCGTTCTGCAAAGATGTTTCCTTTGCCGCAAGCAATTCAACCAGCTTGGAGAGTTCAGCAGTAAACCCGGCGTTTCCGCCTTGGATGTTGTTGTTGCCCATCACGTTCGTTTGTTCAACGTTGCCGCCGAAATACGTTTGCGGTTTCAAACCACGCAATAATGCGTGCTTGCTTTCGGGAATTGTCGTGCCGGATTCCCAATTTTGAACCGTCCTTTCACTTACACCAAGCCTTTTTGCAAGTTCGGCTTGCGTAACGCCCAAATATGCGCGAATTTCCTTAATATCTAAATCGTTCATAATCAATGAATTATTCGAATGAAACATTTTTTAACACGCGTAAAGCGAAATTTTATCATGAAATATTGCGTGATTTCGCGAAATATTGCGTATTTTTGCAAACGTAAACGGAAAACATTGCAAAGGTAAAGCAAATATGAACACAAAACAATAGCAAATTTACGTCATTTTTCACGAAATACCAGCAAGAACCCCGAAATATAAACAAAATAAAACTTTCGCAACAATGACAATCCAAGAATTTCAATCAAGAACACAAGTTTCGGTGGATGTTTCCGAATTTGAATCCATCAACACGGTGTATATGCAATCCGATGTTGACAAGGACACATTTTGCAAGATGTGGCGCAAGATGAACGCAACATGCGTGATGGTTGCAAAGGAGCAAGCCAAGAAACAACAAACCATTGACAAGGTGTTTTCAATGGTGATGGCAAATCCGGAGTGGACGGACATTGAACATTACAACGACATCGCCGTTGTCGTTCTATCCAGAAAGGACAAAGCCTTGATTGAATCAATCGGCATTTCGCTTGAAAGCGAACCGGACAACAACGGATTCCGTCATTTCAAAAGATTTAGTGAATTGCGTCCGGAAATCAACGCATTCTTGAAAAACGCATAATAATCACGGGCGGTTCACGCCGCCCATAAATCACATATATATGAGTAAAGAACAATTTTCATTCAACAAAGGATGGTTGCAGTTACGCCAAGGCGATATTGCAGCGTGCCGCAAAGAATTGATGGTCGTGTTCAACGTGACAACACGCGCCGCGTTCTTGCAGCGATTGAAAGGCAACGTCATCCCAAACGTGCTTGAAGCGCACAACGTGGAAAAGGTGTTTGCCAAGTATGGCATCAAAGACGTGTGGGGGGCTTGATTATGGATGCCGTGAAACTTACCAAACGCGAATCCGAAATCGCGGAATTGTTCGCATGGGGCGCAAGCAAAAAGGAAATTGCAAATCGCCTGTTTATTTCGGAACGAACCGTTGAGAATCACGCCCGGCGAATCTTTGAGAAAACCGGATGTTCTAAGGTCAACGAGTTATCCGCGTGGTGGTTTTGCACAACATTCCACATATCATTCAGCTTGTCGCCCATCAAACGCAAGTTCATCTCGCTTTGTTTCCTTGCGATGCTTATGCCAACGATATTCAACAACGACAATGTGGTTGTAAGAGTGCGAACCGCACGATGCAGAACAACCCGCGTTCAACGTTCACGCCGTGACAACGACAATGGAACGGCAGATTTTCAAATCTTATAAATACGCATAATATGGAAAAGTTTAATTCAGCAATTCAATTGGTGTTCGCCGCGTTCATCGTCCTGTTTGGATTTGGCACAATGATTCGTTGCATCATCGCCGGAAGTGATTTCTTCTATATCATCATGTTTGCGTTGATGGGATTCATCGGACGCGCAATGTTCCGGGTTTTGCTTAAAGAATACAAGGAAGCGAAATGATGGAGATTACAAGCGACACACGAATCATTGATTTAACCGTTGGGCAACTGATGGATTTGTTCGCCAAGGCGCAAGCACCAGCGACACAAGCGCAACCGAAAGAAGAAAAACGCCTTGTGTATGGTATCGCCGGAATCGCACAAATATTCAATTGCAGCATGACAACGGCAAACCGAATCAAAGCATCCGGGCGAATAGATGATGCGATAACCCAGCACGGGCGCATCATCGTTGTGGATGCCAACAAAGCGTTACAATTATTCAACAATAAATAATATCGCAACAATGAAACAAGTAACATTGAAATCCATCACCTTTTGCAATTTCAAAGGTGAACAGGAACGGACAACGACATTCAATCCGGATGTCACGACCATTTCCGGCGGAAACGGACTTGGTAAGTCAAGACATTTTGACGCGTTCATTTGGCTTTTGTTCGGCAAGGACGCGCACGACCGCAAGGATTACGAAATCAAAACCCGTGTCAACGGCGAAGAATTGCACAAGTGCGAATGCAGCGTGACGGGTGTCATCATCGTGGATGGTGAAGAAATCACCTTGAAGCGCGCTTTCGTTGAAGATTGGGTAAAGCCACGCGGACAGGTTGAACAGGTGTACAAGGGCAACCACACGGAATGTTGGTGGAACGAAACCCCGGTCAATGTCGGCGAGTATGACAAGCGCATCCAAGCCATCGTTGATTCATCCGTTTTCAAGATGATAACCAATCCGGCGTTCTTTGTCGGCATGAAGTGGCAATTGCAGCGTGAACAATTATTCCAGCTTGCCGGAAGTGTGACCGATGAAGAAATCGCCGCGGACAACCCCGATTTCGTCAAGTTGTTGGATGCCATATCCGGCAAGTCGCTTGCGGACTACAAAAAGGAAATGGCAGCGCGCAAGAAACGCTTGAATGAGGAATTGAAGCAGATTCAACCGCGTATTGACCAAACGCACAAGATGATGCCAGAACCGGAAGATTTCGCCGCCCTTGAATCCCAGCTTGCCGACATTGACAAGGAAATCGCCGACACCGACAACGCGATTGCAGATGTGAACAAGGCGATTCGCAAGCAATATGAAGCGGAACAAGCCAAGCAAGCCCGCGTGAACGAGTTGACCACACAGGCGCAACAAGTAGTGTTTGACGCAAAGACAAAGGCACAGGATGCCGCGTTTGAAGCCAACGCACAACGCCGCGAGATTGCCAATGAAATCAAGACGTTGCAATCACAACTTGACACGAACAAGCGCAATTGCGCCACAATACAAGTTGACATCGCCCGCATCCATCGTGACATTGACAAGTGCAAGGGAGAACAAGACACGTTGCGCGAATCATGGCACAAGGAGAACGCCAAGGAGTATTCCGGCGAAACAACTTGCCCACATTGCGGACAAGCATTGCCGGATGATATGATTGCGAAAGCAAAGGACGTTTTCGACAAAGCCAAGATGGGCAACTTGACCGACATCACGAACAAGGGAAAGCACCTTGGCGAAAAGATTGCGCAACTTGAAGCGGATGCAGCCGAAAAGCAAAAGTCCGTTGACGCGTATCGCGAGGAAAACAACGGATTGGATGAACGCATAAAATCCGCACAAGCAACGCTTGAAACCTTGCCGGAAAAGGCGACCGCCGAAGTTGTCCCCGACAATATCCCGGAATGGGTGAAACTGCAAAAGCAGATTGCCGACATCAAGGCGACCATCACAACCGACAACACGGGCGTTGACACAAGCGCGTTGCAAGCATCCAAGAAAGAATGGATGACCAAGCGCAACGATGTTTCAACACGTCTTGCCAAGCGTGGCGCAATCGAAAGATGCAACAACGAGATTGCCGACCTTGAAGCACATGGCAAAGATGTTGCCCAGCAAATCGCCGACATCGAACGCGAAGAATACACGGTTGAACAATTCAACAAGACAAAGGTTTTGGAATGCGAAAAGCGCATCAACGCCAAGTTCCATTTCGTGACTTTCCGGTTGTTCGATTACACCTTGGATGGCAATCCGGTTGAAACGTGCATCCCATTATGCAATGGCGTTCCGTATGGCAGCGCGAACACTGCAAGCCAAGTGAATGCCGGACTTGACATCATCAACGCTTTGTGCGCGTTCTATGGTGTATGTGCGCCGATATTCATTGACAACCGCGAATCGGTGAATGAAATAATCCCGGTTCAATCGCAAGTGATAAACCTTGTCGTGACAAACGACAATAAATTAACAATACAATGAACGAATTACAAAAACCGAATGGTGGCGCGGTTGTAATGCAGCCAGCCACAACAACCCCGGCGTTCAATTTCTTTGACCCGGTACAATTTGAAACCATGCAACGTGTTTGCAGTTTCTTTGCATCATCCGACCTTGTTCCGGAGAATTACAAGGCGACTTTGAAGCCTATCCCACCCGGAGCAAATGAAGAAACCATCAAGGCTATAAGGGCGGAAAACACGGCAATCAAAACCAAGGCGATTGCAAATTGCATGATTGCCGTTGAGGTGGCAACGCGCATTGGCGCAAGCCCGTTGATGGTTATGCAGAACATGGCGGTGATTTATGGTCGCCCATCATGGTCATCCAAGTTCTTGATTGCAACCGTCAATTCGTGCGGTCGCTTTGAACCATTGCAATTCCGTTTCACGGACAAGGGCGCGTTGGGAATGGTTGATTACACCGATTATGTTTGGAATCAACAAAAGCGTTGCAAGGAATCCGTAAAGAAACAATTCGATGGAAAGAACATCCACGAAATCGAATGTGTTGCATACACAACCAAGCGTGGTTCGGACGGAATTTTGGAATCATCCCCGGTTTCAATCCGGCTTGCGATTCAAGAGGGTTGGTACACAAAAAGCGGTTCAAAGTGGCAAACTATGACAAAGCAAATGTTGATGTATCGCGCCGCGTCCATGTGGACAAACGCTTATGCGCCAGAACTTTCGATGGGTATGCGTACCGTTGAGGAACAACAGGACATTTACACCGAATATGAGGATGTAACCGCAAGTGAAGTTTCCGCCGAAAAGGAAGCAAATGCGAACAAGAAACGCATTTCACTTGGTACGGGAAGCGAAAAGCCGGAAACGGGCGAAATAAACCACGATAATAACGCGACAAGGGAAACGCCCACCGATAACGCGAAAGTGGCGGAAAACGCAAATAACGCCCCAAATCCGGGGTTTTAATCACTTAAACCGAAAGGCAAATGGAATTGAAAATATTGGGTTCATCCAGCAAGGGCAATTGTTACTTGCTTGACAATGGCAAAGAAGCGTTGATGATTGAATGTGGAATCGCTTTCAAAAACGTACAAAAGGCGGTTGATTTCGACATCACACGAATCAAGGCTTGTATCATATCGCACGAACACGGCGACCATGCAAAGCACGTCAAACGTTGCCTTGATGCCATGATTCCTTGCTATATGTCAGACGGTACAAGAAACGCCCTTGGGTTGGCATCGCATCCATTGGCACACGCAATGACCGAAAACGTGTTGCACAAAATAGGAAATTTCGGTGTTTTACCATTTGACACCGAACACGATGCCGCCCAGCCTTTCGGGTTTCTGATAGCGCATCCCGAATGTGGCACGGTGTTATTCGCGACCGACACATATTATCTGCAATACACGTTCGATGGTTTGAACAACATTCTTATTGAGTGCAACTATCGCCAAGACATCTTGGATGCCAACGTGGAAGCCGGGTTGATTCCGGCAAAGTTGCGGGCAAGAACGATGAAAAGCCATTGCAGCTTTGAAACGTGCAAGGAGATATTGCAAGCGAACGACCTTTCAGAAGTCCACAACATCGTGTTGATTCACCTTTCCGATGGCAATTCAAACGCCGTTGAGTTCCAGCAAGGAATCGCGGACTTGACACACAAGATTGTCACCGTTGCCCGTTCGGGAATGACTATCAATTTCAACAAGTCACCATTTTAACAACAAAGAAAAATGAAAAAGTACATTATCAAAAACGCGGATGGAAGCGAGCAAAGCGAAATGCAAGCCATCCACGAATCACGCAAAGAAGCCGGGGAAACCTTGATGGACTACATTTGCGACCACAACGAAGATTTGGACGTTGACGATGACGATTATTTGTCGCCGTTTGATTTCGCCCTTGAAGAAGTTGAATGCACGGAAGTGAACGAAGTTATCACGGACTTTGAGAGCGCAAGAAAAGCCCTTGGCGGCAAGCCGAACGCGGACTTTACCGTTGCAAAGAAGATTCTTTCCGGAAACGTTGTCCAGCTTGAAGATGTCGCAAGACTTGTGACCGACATCAACCCCAAGCACATTGAAGCATTGATTGCCTTGAACAAGTTGTTCACCATCGCACAGGCATGGAACAAGGAAGATGGCTTTGTACCCGATTTCTCGGATTGGGAACAAGACAAGTGTTTTCCTTGGTTCGTGTATGACAAGGATGATGCGGGGTTCGTGTGCGCGAATACGTATTACTCGCCTACGAATGCGAATATCGGTTCTCGGCTTTGCTTCAAATCGTCCGCGCGCGCCGCGCAATTCGGCAAGCAATTCGCCGACCTTTACAACAAGGTTTTCTTGTAATGTGTTTCACTATAAAACAAAGTAACAATGAACAACAAGACAATGGGCAAGGATATTGCCAACCCAATCCAGCGTGAACAGTTCATCAAGGACAACGCGGATGCGTGTGAGAACAAGGGTTACATGAAAGCGTACACCCCGGAAGAACTGCAAGGACACAAAGAGAAACTTGTGAACGTTTCCATTGAGATTTCCGAAATCGAAAACGAGATTAAGGAAATCAAAAAGGAGTACGCCGAACGCTTGAAGCCCTTGAAAGAGGCACGCGAAAACATGGTTTCCAACATCAAGGCGAAAGCCGAATGTGTGAACGAAGTTTGTTATCGTTTCACCGACCGCGATGCCAAGATGACGGAGTATTACAACCGCGATGGCGACCTTGTGGAAATGCGCCCGGCAACCGCCGAAGAGTTGCAGCCAACACTATTTATGAACGCACAATATATGAACACCGCCGCCGTAAAGGATGGCACAAACGATTAAAATATGAACAACGAGAAAATGAACATCAATCTTGCACCGGGAATGAATGAAATCATCATCCGCGAGGGTGCAGCACCCAAAGTTCTTGACCCGAAAGCCCCGGTTAAGATGGAAATCAACGGAACAATCGGCGCACCCGTGGGGTTCTTGAAGAAGCGTATCAACGCCGGACAATTTGAGCAGAAGAATTGCCACATCATCGTTGACCGCGAGAACATCTCTATCGAACTTGTGGTGAACGAATCCGATGAATACACACGCGGCACAATCAAGGGAACATTGCGATTCCATCCCAAGTTCATTGAATTTGGCATCAACACGGGCAAGGTGTGGTCGCCGTTTGAATTTTCGATGTTCTGCAAGATGAACCGCGCGTTCTTTGCGGACAAGAACGCAAACATGACCTTAGTTTCGGCTTGCAAGAATTTCACGGCAACCGTGAACAACGCCATCGAAAGAAGCATCAAGGAGAACGGCGACCGAACGGACAATTTCGCCCAAGTGGTCAATTCCAGCTTGCCGGAATCGTTCACGCTTTCAATCCCTGTTTTCAAGGGTGGCGACAAAGAGAACTTGGAGGTGGAAACATTCGCCAAGATTGACGGACGCAACGTTGCATTCGTGTTGATGTCGCCGGGTGCGGAAGAAACGCTTGAAACATTGCGTGACACCGCGATTGACAAGGAACTTGAAGCAATCAAAGAGATTGCCCCGGAAATCGCAATCATCGAAATCTAACAACAAGGCAACCCCGCCGCCTTTCCATCCGGTTGGGTGGCGGGAAAGCCATTAAAACGCATTCGGCATGAAAGATTCATATTATTTCCAGCATGATTACAACGCGAGAAACGACCCCAAGTTGCAAGACGTGTTGATTGAATTGGGCGTTGAGGGCATCGGCATTTATTGGTGTATCATCGAACAACTATATGAGCAAGGCGGAACGTTGCCATTGCGTTACTGCAAAAGCATTGCATTTGCATTGCACGTGGATTGCAAGACCGTTGAGCGACTTGTGAACAATTACGGATTATTCGCCAATGATGGTGAAAATATGTGGTCGGATAGTGTTTTGAAGCGTTTAGACAAGCGAAAGGATATTTCCGACAAACGCAAGCAAGCGGCAATCGAAAGATGGCGGCAAAACCTTGACAATCAACGGAAAGCGGCAATTCAAGATGGTAATGAAGAAACGTCCGGAGATACACAAGCAATACAAACGCAAAGCACAAGCAATGCAAATGCAGAACATAAAGAAAAGGAAAGAAAAGAAAAGAATAATATATCTACTAACGTAGATACGTCAACTTTCGTTGACGCGCCGGAGCAAAAAAAGGAATTTTCGGTTGATTATTCAAGATTGTTGGCATTATGGAAAGAACAATGCCCGTCATTCCCACAACCACGTTCCCTTGCTGATGATGACAAACGCAAGATTCGGCAAAGGTTCGGCGAAATGATGACCGCAAAAGACCCGGAAACGGCATACCAGCGCATCAAGGCGATATTCCAAACCGTCAACGCATCCGATTTCTGCAAAAGAGGGAAATGGTGTACATTCCGATGGATATTCACGAACGCGACCAATTGGCGCAAGGTTGAAGATGGCAACTATATAGACCGCCCCGGCGGAAACGATAAAAGAACAAACGAAGAATGGTGAACAACGAGAACAAGAAACCGACAATGCCAAGCATCGAACAGGTGTTGAACGCGATTCGGCAACGCGATATGTTTTCCGGATTCCAGCGTTACCAATACACAAAGCCGGGTTGGTACGACCTTGACAACGCGATGAAGATAATTGAAGCAATCGGAAAAAGCCGGAATCCGGCGTTCGTCATTGACGATGAAAACCGATTTGCATTTGAAAATTTCATCAAATGGGCGCATTGCGACACGTCAATGAAGTGTCTTGACCCTGTATCGGGACAAGTCATCCCCGGCAGACTGAAACGCGGAATCTATATCGCCGGAAACGCCGGAACGGGCAAAACGTGGTGCATGGAAATCATGCAAGCGTACATCCAAGCCATCGGAATCAAGGTTTTATGGCATACCGACAACGACCCGCGCCCGTTGTATTGGCGCACAATACGCGCCGATGGCTTGTGTGACGTGTGGGCGGAATCCGGCAACATTCAGCAATACAAGACCGCGCCGATGCTTGCCATTCAAGACCTTGGCAACGAACCGCCGGAAACGCTTTACATGGGCAACCGTCTTGACGTGGTGCGTTACATCATCGAATACCGGGGTGATATGCACGCCGAAATGACTTTCATCACATCGAATTTGAGGATGGGCGGCGAAATCCTCAAAGAACGGTATGGCGACCGCGTATCAAGCCGATTGCAAGAAATGTGCAACTATCTTGTGATAAAGGGCAAAGACCGCCGCAAACTTTGATTTGGATTACTAACAATGAAAATTTACAATTATGAATGAAATCATCCAATCAAGCGTTTACAAAACGCAAAAGGGAACGCCCGTGACCGATTCCGTCAAGGTTGCACAGGTGTTCGGCAAGATGCACAAGAACATAATGAAGTCCATCCGCAACATCATGGGGTCGGCTCAAAATTTAGCCAACGAACATTGGTTTGCCGAAACCACATACACGGATGCACAAGGGAAGCGGCAACCCATGTTCTTGATGAACCGCGATGGCTTTTCCTTGCTTACGATGTCATTGACCGGAGAAAAGGCGATGGCATTCAAGGTGGCATTCATCAACGCATTCAACAAGATGGAGGAAACAATAAAGGAACTTGCGCCAGCATCCCCGGCGATTCCTCAAACGTTCGCACAGGCTTTGCGCCTTGCGGCGGAACAGGCGGAAACAATCGAAAGCCAACAAAAGCAGATTGAAGCACAAGCCCCGAAAGTGGCATTCGCGACCGCCATCATCAATTCCCCGTCATCGTGCGGGATTGATGAACTTGCAAAGATTCTGAAACAAAACGGCGTGGATTTCGGGGAAATCCGGCTTTTCCAATGGTTGCGCGACAACGATTATTTGTGCAGCGTTGGAACGGCACGAAACCAGCCAACACAAAAAGCCCTTGACCTTGGCTTGTTTGAACTGAAACCGCAAACGTGGACAAACCCACGGACGGATGAAGTGATGACCACCACGCGAACGATGGTGACGGGAAAAGGCAAGGAATATTTCATCAATAAATTCATCTATAATGCAGAGAGGAAGAAAAGCCAATGAAAATTTATGTATCGGGCAAGATTTCGGGCTTGCCAATCGAAGAAGCAAAGCAACGGTTCGCCAATTCGCAAGCGTTGCTTGAATCAATTGGGTTTGAAGTTGTGAACCCGTTGGAATTTGGGTTGTGTGACGAAAAGGCATCTTGGGAATCGCACATGGTCAAGGGCATCAAATTGTTGTTTGGTTGTGATGCCATTTACATGATGGACAATTGGACGGGAAGCACGGGCGCGGGCATTGAATACGACATCGCCTTTCGTCTTGGAAAGGACATTTGGTTTGAATCCATCTTTGCCCGTGAAAACCAGAACGTGATGCGCATCCAAAACGCCATCCACGAAGTTATAGGCTTGAAGTTTTCGGATTATATCACTAAGTCGCGCAAGCGTGATGGGTTTTATGCGCGCATGATATTCGTTCACCATTGCCGGGCAATGAAGATGAAGTTGACGAAGATTGCGCAATATGTCCACCGCGACCATTCATCCATGTTGCACTTGTTGAAGAAGTACAACGATGATATGCGATTCAACCCGCCGTTTAGAGATTTAGCCACGAAAGTGAATGATATATTAATAAGTTACAATGCAAAAATTTGATTATCGTTGGACTTTGGCGGATGCCCATTTCGCCAAAGACAAAGGCACGGTTTTTTCGTGCTTTGCTTGTGGGGGGGGTAGTTCTATGGGCTACAAGTTAGCCGGATTCGATGTGATAGGATGCAACGAAATAGACCACCGCATGATGTTCACATATTGCAAGAATCACAATCCGCGTTTCCCTTTCCTTGAACCGATTCAGACATTCAAGGATAAACAGGATTTGCCGCCGGAGTTATTCAACCTTGACATCTTGGATGGTTCACCGCCTTGTTCCACATTCAGCATGGCGGGAAGCCGTGAAGAAGCATGGGGAAAGATGAAAAAGTTCCGGGAGGGACAAGCCGAACAAGTTCTTGACACGTTGTTTTTCGATTTCATCCAGCTTGCAAAGCGGTTGCAACCGAAAGTCGTTGTTGCGGAAAACGTGAAAGGATTGTTGCTTGGCAGCGCGAAAGAGTATATGACAAACATTTATCGTGGCTTTGATGATGCCGGATATTATATGAACCATTACTTGCTTGATGCCCAAATGATGGGTGTTCCTCAAAGGCGGCAACGTGTGTTTTTCGTGTGCTTGCGCAAAGATTTGGTCGGTTTCGTTCCTTGCGAACAAACGTTGTTTGAAACCTTGCCAAGATTGAATATGAATTTCAACGAAGCGGTGATACCTTTCAAGGATGTTGCCGATGGCATGGGCGATGGCGTTGATTCACCGAAAATGCGCAAATGTTGGGAATTACGCATGGATGGCGATTCGGATTTGTCAAACGCAAATGAACGAGAGTTTGGGAAAAGTGGAATGTTCAACAATCAATATGTCTATCCGGACAAGGTTTCGCCAACGCTTGCAGCGCGAAAGGATTGCTTGATACGTTTTGACATACCAAAGTATTTGAGCGCATCCGAAGTTTGTTGCATTTCGTCATTTCCACAAGACTATAATTTCGGCGGACAAATACCACATTACATTTGCGGAATGTCAGTGCCACCCGTGATGATGGCACAAGTGGCATCCCGTATATATGACCAATGGTTATCAAAAATTAGAAAATAGGATTATGAACAAAGTTGAATTATTCAATGACCATTTCCAAAATTTCAAGGTGTATGGCATACCAAAGGCGCAATTGATTATTGCCGACCCGCCATATAACCTTGGCAAGAACGCATACGCAAGCAATCCATCGTGGTATATTGATGGGGACAACAAGAATGGAGAAAGCGAACTTGCAGGGCGAGAGTTTTTCGACACCGACAAGGATTTCCGCCCGGCTGAATTTATGCACTTTTGTTCGCAAATGCTTATCAAAGAGCCAAAGGAAGCCGGGAAAGCCCCTTGCATGATTGTGTTTTGCGAGTTTGAGCAACAATTCAAATACATTGAATTGGGCAAAAGGTATGGTTTCAACCATTACATCAACCTTGTGTTCCGAAAGAACTTTTCCGCGCAAGTTCTGAAAGCGAACATGAAGATTGTTGGTAATTGCGAATATGGCGTGTTGCTTTATCGCGACAAATTGCCAAAGTTCAACAATGATGCCGTTGGTGGTGGGATGGTGTTCAATTGCATTGATTGGGGACGTGACACGAAAACGCCAAAGGTACATCCGACACAAAAGCCCGTGCCATTGCTGCAATACCTTATCCGCATTTTCACCGACCCCGGCGATGTTGTCATTGACCCGTGCGCCGGGAGCGGTTCAACGCTTTTCGCAGCAAAAGAACTTGGGCGGCGCGCATACGGATTTGAAATCAAAAAGGACTTTTTCAAGGCGGCACAAGACAAAGTTTTGAACCGCGCTATCCAACCAAGTTTATTCTAATAAATATAAAATTATGAAGTTATTATTTTTCGACCTTGAAACAACAGGAACAAACCCCGGAAGAAACGGAATCCATCAAATTTCCGGTCAAGTCGTAATTGACGGAATCGTGAAAGAATCGTTTGATTTTCACGTCCAGCCAAACCCGAAAGCAGCCATTGAGGATGAAGCCTTGGCGGTTGCGGGTGTTACCCGTGAACAAATCGCGAAATATCCGGCGATGGGTACGGTGTACCGTCAATTTGTCGCAATGCTTGACAAGTACGTTGACAAGTACAATTCAAAGGACAAGTTCTTTTTGGTTGGGTACAACAACGCCGCATTCGACAATCAATTCTTGCGCGGATTTTTCTTGCAGAACAACGACAAGTTCTTTGGTTCATGGTTTTGGGCAAATTCAATGGACGTGATGGTTCTTGCGACCGTGTATCTTGCAAGCAAGCGCACGGAAATGGAGAATTTCAAGTTGTCAACGGTTGCGGCAACGCTTGGCGTGCAAGTGGATGGTGATTCGTTGCACAATGCAATGTATGACATCGAATTGACAAAGGCGGTGTTTGACATCGTGACGGGTAATGTTTAGAACAACTTTCGCAACAATGAAAACTTTATTCCTTGATGTCATGTTGAATGACCGATTTGTTTGCACGTTGAAATACAAGTTTTGTCCATTGTTCCCAATCGAACTTGGCGACTTGAAGAAGTTCATCGAAAGCAAACGCCCATCGTTAAAGGGCAAAGATTATCGAATTGCATTCTAATATTCGCAACAATGAAAACAACAAGTGAAAGGATATTCGCCAACGACATCAAGATGTCATATTGGCAACAAGACAATTGCATGAGGTGCGCCAAGGCGGTATGGTACAATGCCCAGCTTGGCAGATGCCCGAAATACAAATGCGCCTTGCAACGCGACATGGAAGCGCAAGCAGCCGGGAACATGGAAATCAACGAAAGGTCATTCAACACGTGCCACAACGACAAGACTTGCCCTTTCATCAAGCCAAAGGAACAGGAATCCGCGCCGGGCAATGAAGTTCTTGATTTCTCAAAGGGCGAATCCATGTTCAATGAAACAACCGTGTTCAATAAAATTGAACAAGCCCCGGAAATTGAACACGGACACGAACCAACGCCAGCACCGGAACACAAGCCAACGCCGGAAGAACTGAAAGCGGCGGAAAAAAGGATGTATGACACCATCTTTGAAAAGGAGATTGTGAACAACATCAATGGTTTGTCACCGATGATGACGGAAAAGCAATTCAAGGAAAGTGTGCGCCATGATACCGATTGGATGATGAAAACATTCACGTTCAACGAAAACATGATGATTGCTTTCGTTCCATTGGTCATTTCGCATTTGGCGTGGATGTATGCCGACAAGGTGATGAAGTATTGCGCCAAACACAAGATTCCGGAAACCGTCAAGTTGTCCCGCACCGTGAAGCACGTCCGCCAAGAATACGTTGGTTCCTTGAAAAAGGATTTGGATGCAAGGCATATCCAGCGTATAGAAAAGCAGACGGAAGAATTTTTCAAGGAGTACACAAGCGATTTCACGATATTTTGGTATTGTGTCAATTCGCAGTATAAAAAGCAGTTTCCGGGCGACATCTACAAGGATATGAAAACGGATGCGTTCCTTGGTGTGCTTATGTGTCGTTTCCTTGTTGACCACAACAAGCGCATGGACAAGATAATCGAATCCAAGATTGGATTTGCCCAAAGCATCAAAAACCCATACATGGACAAGTTGAAAACCTGTTTGGATGCGTATTGCGGAAACCAAGTCATCGAATGCGACACCAACATCAAGGCGTGTTTGAAAGTGTTTGAAAAGAACATCAATGAGATTGATTTTGAAATAACCGGGTAAGTTTAACACAATAAATTTTGAAAACATGAATTTCAACAAATTGGCAAAAGAATCCCATGCCAATGCCGTAAGGCATGGATTTTGGGAAAAGCGAGAGAGCAACGAACATTGTTTGATGCTTGTCGTTTCGGAGATTGGCGAAATGGTTGAAGCGCATCGAGCCGGGAAGCGCGCCAACCTTGAAGTGTACAATGATGGAACGTTCAACAGTAGCGAGAATTTCAAAGTTCTAATCAAGGACGCCTTGGAAGATGAAATGGCGGACGTTGCAATTCGTCTTGGCGACCTTGCAGGAGCGTTGGGCGTGGACTTTGACAAGATGAATCCTTGCAAGTATCATCGCGCGTTTGACAAGTTCACATTCACGGAAAACGCATTTGCCTTGACCAAAGGTTTGTGCCGTGACATCATAGGCATTGAAAAGCGCATCCAATTCGGATTGGAATACATTACGAAGTGGGCGCATTCCTTAGGAATTGATTTGGCTTGGCACATTGGCGAGAAGATGAAGTATAACGCAACGCGACCGCCGAAACACGGCAAGGCGTATTAACCAAGTGCAATGCAAGTGTACAACAAAAGCATTGCTTATGCGGTATATCGTCATAATTGAAAACCCAATTGCAGGGGAACGCACAACGGTTTAAACCAAGAATTTTGAATCCTTGCGGATTGACCAATCCCAAATTGTTGCCATCGTTGACAAATCAGACCAGCAAGTGACTTATGACGGGGAAACGTGGTGCAGTTACGAAAAAGTATATAACACTTAATTCAAAAAATCATTATGTTACAAATTGAAGTAATCGGAAACATCGGCGCGGATGCCGAAATCAAGGAGTTTGGCGGCAAAAAGTATGTATCTTTCAATGTCGCACATTCGGAGAAAAGGAAAGATGCCAACGGTGCAATGGTGGAATCAACAACATGGGTTTCCGTCTTGTGGTACGGTGATGGCGGCGGTCTTACTCAATACCTCAAAAAAGGTTGCAAAGTGTTCGTCCGTGGTCGCTTGTCCGTTAAGCCCTATCAAGACAGGAACGGCAACACCCAAGTTGCGGTAAATGTGAATGCCAACGAAGTGAACTTGTGCGGCTTCAAGGGCGAACAATCCACGGCGGCAAGTTCGGCAACACAACAGCCATCCACCCTTGCGGGGCAAGATAACGATGATTTGCCATTTTAGTTCCTGATGCCTTATGAAGTATCAAAATGTGATTGGCATTGACCCGGATAAGGAAAAGTCCGGGGTGGCGTTTTTGAAGCGAAGCACACGGCAATTGGAATTGACCAATCTTGCGTTCCCGTTGTTGCTTGATTACTTGCAGCACGCCAAGAAAAAGGGCGAGGAAACGCACGAATCGTTGATTGTCGTTGTTGAAGCCGGATGGATGAACGCCAAATCATGCTTTCACGCCGCCCAAGGCAAACAGGCGGAAAAGATTGCAAAGGATGTCGGCGCGAACCATGAAACCGGGCGAAAAATCATTGAAATGTGCAAGCATTACGGCATCGAAGTAACGCCGCACGCGCCTTTGGTGAAGTGTTGGAAAGGCAAAGACCGGAAGATTACACATGATGAATTGGCATCGTTTACGGGCATCATGGGACGCACGAACCAAGATGCAAGGGATGCCGGATTGTTGGCGTGGACATTTGCCGGATTGCCCATCCGCATAAAACCGTAGGTGGATAACTTTGGAATAACTTATCGGGCAAAAGGGGGTGTATTATAGTGATACCCCCCTAACTTTGCATTGCAATTGCATAATTTAATAAGAAAATCGTATGAAACCAATTGATTTTGAGCAATCCACAAAGGTATTGCAGAAACCCGGCACGTTGTCGGATTCACAATGTGGTGCGTTGCCCGTGTGGTGTGATGGCAAACAATGCGTTTCGTGTTGGAAACCATCAATCAAGGAACGCATCAACATATTATTCGGCGGGAATGTGTGGCTTGGTGTTATGTCCGGTAAGACACAACCGCCCGTATTTGTCGCAGGGGAAAGAGTATTTGAAAAAACGCCGTTTTTGCCCGTTTTAGGGCGTTTGGGGTTGAAGTGGGTTGAAGTTATCGCGGAAGCGTGGAAAAACCTTGCAGAAGCCGCCAAAATGCCCGACAAGCGCAAGCATTTGTATGTCGGCATTGTGATTGGCTTGGTGTTCGGGTGTCTTTTCGGCGTTTCAATAGGTTTTGCCGCCGGATGTCTTGCCGGGGCAATCAAGGAATGGTGGGATTCCAAAGGACACGGCACGGTTGAAATCATGGATTTCATTTTCACCGCCATTGGGGCATTGTGCGGTGCGTTCCTTTCCATCCCGGCAATCATATTGTATCACTTAATCATCGAACTATATGGCAAAGGTAATTGAAACAAATATTGAATCCCTTGTTCCCGACAACAAGAATTTCAACAAGGGAACACAATACGGCGACCATCTTATGGATGAATCGTTGCGCCGTTTTGGCTTGGGGCGTTCCATCCTAATTGACAAGAACAACCGCATCATTGCCGGAAACAAGACCGCCGAAAAAGCCGCCGACATTGGCTTTACCGATGTTGTGGTGGTTGAAGTGGACGGGAACCAACTTGTTGCCGTGAAGCGAAAGGATATTGACCTTGATTCCGCCAAGGGTCGTGAACTTGCCATTGCTGACAACGCAACAGGCAAAGCGAACCTTGCATGGGATGAATCTTTGATTGAAGAAGTTTCGCAACAATGGGGTTTTGAACCGCAAGATTGGGGCGTTGATGTTTTCCAACAAGAAGAACCCGAACAAGAAGAACCATCCGGGAAAAAGGAAATATCAACCCGGTTGATTGTTGAATGTGGAGATGTCACAAAGTTGTCGTTGTTGTTTAGTGAACTGCAAGACCGTGGCTTTTCGGTCGAACTGAAAGAGTGATTAAAGTGATAAAAATCAACTAAAAAAGGCAATTATGGCAAAGTACGGAAAAAAGATTGTTGACAAAATTGTCGGGCTTATCAAGTCGGACACATACACCATCGCCGAGATTTGCCGCCAAGTGGGAATAACACCAAAGACATTCCATCAATGGAAAGAAGAACATCCGGAGTTTGGGCAAATGATTGTGGATGCCAAGGATGAACGGATGCAATTCTTTGTGCAGGAAGCCAAGAAATCATTGTTGAAGAAGATACAAGGGTATGACGTTACGGAAACAAAGGTTGTCACCGTTCCCGGCAAGGTGAAAGGCGAGGAAGACAACCCGAAACCGATTATCAAGGAGCAGACGAACACAAAGAAGCATATCCAAGCGGACACGGCGGCAATCATATTCACGTTGACCAATGGCGACCCGGAACATTGGAAGAACAAGCAATCAACGGAAGTGACCGGGAAAGATGGAAAGGATTTGTTTGCGGGCAAGACCGATGAGGAATTGGCAAGCACAATTGAAGAACTTCAAAGGAAATTGGAGTAATGGCAGCAACAAGAAGCGAACGAATACAACTTATCCAAGCGATGCAAGAACGGCTTTATCGTGAAAGTCGTTCCGATTTGTTGCGCTTTACGCTTGCCACGATGCCGACATTCCGCCCGGCTGATTTCCATCGCCGATATTATCATGTATTATCCAAATTCGCGGATGGTGGCGTGAAAAAGTTGATGGTGTTCATGCCGCCGCAGCATGGAAAATCCGAGGGGTCAACGCGCCGTTTGCCCGCGTATCTGTTAGGGCGCAACCCGGACTTGCGCTTGGCGGTCGTTTCCTATTCGGCGACAAAGGCAAAGAAATTCAACCGCGAAATCCAACGTGTGATTGACACGCCGGAGTATCACAACATATTCCCGGAAACAACGCTTGGTCAATCCAGCTTTGCCGATGATTCCGGACGTGGTTACATCCGTACAACGGAAGAATGCGAGATTGTGAACCATGTCGGCGGATTCAAGACGGTGGGCGTTGGTGGTGCGTTGACAGGTGAACCCGTGGACATTCTAATCATGGATGACATTTACAAGGACGCGAAAACGGCATGGTCGTCCATTGTCCGTGAAAACATATCCGATTGGTACGATACCGTTGCCGAAACACGTTTGCACAACGATTCGCGCCAATTGATTGTATTTACCCGATGGCATGAAGATGACCTTGCGGGCAAGTTGTTACGCGAACAAGGCGTTTATGATGCCAAGGACAACCCGAACGGATGGGTTGTCGTGGTGTATCAAGCCATCAAGGAGGGCGCGCCGACCGAATATGACCCAAGACAAGAGGGTGAACCATTATGGGCGGAACGACACAACCTTGAAAAATTGCAAGCCATACGGAAGCGCAATCCACAAGTGTTTGAATCCCTGTATCAACAAAACCCGCAACCGCGCGCCGGATTGATGTATGAAGCCGGATTCGTTGAATACCTTGTGCGCCCGGCAACGCTGCAATTGCAACGCCGTTGCTATGTGGACACCGCCGACACGGGCGCGGACTACCTTTGCGCCATCGTGTATGACGAAACGGAAATTGGCAATTACATCGTGGATGTGCTTTACACGACAAAGCCCGTTGAGTTCACCGAACCCGCCCTTGCCAAGATGTTGACTAAGCACGGCGTGGCGCAATGTATTGTCGAAGCGAACAACGGCGGTCGCCTATTCAAGAACAACGTTGAAAGGCAATGCCGTTTGCTTGGCAACGGAAAGACAAAGTTCACATCCTTTGCCCAGCGCGAGAACAAGGACACGCGCATTTATTCCCATTCGGCGATGGTTCAGAACTTGACGTTCATGCCGCAAGGATGGAAACGTTTGTTCCCGGAGTTTGCAAAGGCGATTTGTGGCTATCTGAAAGCCGGACGCAACGAACATGATGACGCGCCGGACGCATTGACCGGAACGATTGAGAAACGCAAGCAAGGCAAGCAAACGAGCGTTGCCGCCCTGTTTGGTCAAGTATGATAATTCAAAACAATAAAAACGATATGACAATACAAGAAATTTTTCAGCTTGCAACGGCAAACGATGTGATTTCCGAATTGAAGTCTTGCCGTTTCATACCACAACCCGATGTGGAGAGTGCAAACAAAGCACTTGACATAAAGTCGCATGATATTATGTCGCCGATATTGCGCCCGGATAAGCGCGTTCAAGTTTCGGCGGACAATGAAGCGGATTCCGCGCAAAAGGTTATTTCAACCGATGGAGAAAGCACCAATTTCAAGACGGTACGCGTGGCGCGTGTCGCCGTTGCCATTCAAAAGTTGATAATCAAACGTGCGGTATCATTCGTGTTCGGTAATTCCCCGGCTTACAATTCAACGCCGGAGAACGAACAGGAAGAAGCCGTTGCGCGCGCCCTTGGCCGCATTTTGTATGGAGTGAAGTGCAAGTCGTTGAATCGCAAGATTGGACGTTCCATTTTCGGGCATAAGGAAGCCGCCGAATATTGGTATCCGGTTGAAAGCCCCAACACGAAATATGGCTTTCCATCGCAATTCAAGATGCGTTGTACCATCTTTTCGCCCGCCTATGGTGATACGCTTTACCCGTATTTCGATGAAACGGGCGACATGGTGGCGTTTTCACGCTCCTTTGCCCGAACCCGTGATGGCGTTGTCACAAACTATTTTGAAACGTTCACGGACACCGAACATTGGTTGTGGATAAACGGCGCGAATGGATTTGATTGCGTTGATGGTTATCCCAAAAAGACGGGCATCAACAAAATACCTGTAATATACGGACATCAAACGGAGTTCGAAACCGAGGATGTGAACGCGTTGATTGACCGATTGGAAACCTTGTTGTCAAACTTTGCCGACACGAACGATTATCACGCAAGCCCGAAGATTTTCACGACCGGACAAGTCAACGGATGGGCGCAAAAAGGCGAATCCGGTGCGGTTATTGAGGGCGAGGAGGGCGCAACCATGCAATATGTGTCATGGCAGCAAGCACCGGAAGCGGTCAAGTTGGAGATTGACACGTTGTTGAAACTGATTTATACCATCACGCAAACGCCCGACATTTCCTTTGAAGCGGTCAAGGGATTGGGCGCGATGTCCGGTGTGGCGTTGAAGTTGCTTTTCATGGATGCCCATCTAAAGGTGCAAGACAAGTGCGAAATCTTTGATGATTACTTGCAACGCCGTGTGAATGTCATCTTGGAGTATATCGCGCAGATGAACACCAGCTTGTCGGATGCGTGCGAATCCATTATGATTGAACCCGAAATCATCCCTTACATGATTACGTCAGAAATTGACGATTTGAATTATTGGATGACCGCAAACGGAGACAAACCCGTTGTGTCGCAAGAAGAATCCATCATCGGTGCGGGTATTTCCAAGAATCCGGAAATGACCATGAAGAAGTTGGAAGAACAGGACACGCGCGACAATTCATTCATCATCGGTGAACCGCAATTGGAGGGCGATGCGTAATGCCACGTTATCCAAGAACAACACGAACCCCGGCAAAGGAACAGGCGAAGAAGCCACAATTCCGATGCCGGGAATGCGCGGAATCATACGATTGGCATTCCAAGGCGATTGATGGGCATTTGATATTGTGCCGTTGCAAGCAAGACCACAAGACGGAACACGGGCGATGGTGCAAGTTCCTCAATGACCTACAATGTGAACATTTCAAACCAAGAAAGAATGAGTAAAACGAACCTTTGCGACAACTGCAAATATTGGGCGCGTGCGTTTGACAATTTTTATTGTTGCGTATGCGCCAAATGTCATCCGGGGGATGATGGGGTTTGGCATTGTCGCTATTACACCAAGAAGTAATGGCAAAAAGGCAGAAAACAACACGATTTTCCATACAAGGATGGGACGCAAGGCATTACAGGACAACGGACGCGTATGTTCAAGCCGTGCAAAGCCTGTATGACAAGGCGACAACGGCAATCACAAGGGCGGCAGCGCGTGGCAAGATTGACCCCGACAAGCCTTTTTCGTTCGATATGTACCCGTCCGTAAAAAAGGAGATGCAGCGCATCACGGAACAATTGGCATCCCGTGTGACAACCGTCATCGAATCCGGTTCAAAGAAACAATGGCTTTTTGCTTGTGCCAAGAATGACGGGTTCATTTCATCCATCATGGACACATCCAAGTTGAGCAAGGTGCGCTTGAAGAAGATGCAAGACCGCAACTTGGATGCGCTTTCGGCGTTCCAAAGTCGCAAGGTGGAGGGAATGAATCTTTCGCAACGCGTATGGAAGTACGTTGACCAATACAAGGCGCAAATGGAATCCGCCCTTGATGTCGGACTTGGTGAGGGAAGAAGCGCGGATGAACTTTCCCGCGATGTCCGGCAGAACTTGAGCGAACCGAACCGATTGTTCCGGCGTGTTCGTGACAAGCGCGGAAACCTTGTGTTGTCCAAGAACGCACGTGCCTATCATCCCGGACAAGGCGTTTATCGTTCCAGCTACAAGAACGCGACGCGCTTGACACGTTCGGAAATCAATATGGCGTACCGGGAAAGCGATTACCAACGATGGCAACAATTGGATTTCGTTGTTGGCTTTGAAATACACCGGAGCAACCACGAACCATTGTGCAAGTGTGCAATTTGTTCAAAGTTGGTTGGGCGTTACCCCAAGACATTCAAATTCAAAGGGTGGCATCCACAATGTATGTGTTACGCCACGCCCATCTTGATGGATGAAGAAACTTTCGATGCAAATGAACTTGGCGACCTAAAGGCGGCATTGCGCGGCACGGAATACAAGCATTTGCAAGCAAAGAACGCCGTGTCCGAAATGCCAAAGGAGTTCATGGAATGGGTAAAAGACCATATCGAAGCGCAAAAAGGATGGTCATCAACGCCATATTTCATCCGGGACAACTTTGTTGATGGGCGACTTGGCAAGGGATTAAAAATCGCAATGCCGACAATCGAACCATCCGGAAAGGTTGATTTCCATATCCCATTTGAACAATTGTCCGTTGATGAAAGTATCAAGTTCAACAATGAAATGACAAACCGCGTCAATGATGATTGCGATTTGATTGATGCTTGTCGTTTGTATGGCATTGATGCGGCATGGTACGACCAAATGACGGATGAAATAAGCATTCAACACCAATATTGGCGCGTTCCGGAACTGAATGCAGCCCGTGACCGACTGAAAGCGCAATTGATGGCAAAGATTGAGGAAACCCGGATGATGGCGCAAAAGATATTGTCCGAGTATGAAGCAGCAGCCAAAAGCGCGGAAGAATGGGTTGGCGACACAACAAGCATTGTGCGTTATGCGCATGACACATTCAACGATGAAGCATCCGAGCAATACCCGAATTATAAATTCATTCTCAAATCTGCAAATGGTGGCGCGTTGGATGTTTCCAAGTTGCGCGCATCCGTTGACAAGGCAAAGACGGATTATAACAAGGCAATCGCAGATGCAAAGGCGTGTGTGGCGAAGTATGACGGGAATGTCGATGTGTCCAGTTTGAAAGCGTTGATAAACGAAAACCGCACGACATCACGCAATGCAAAGGTCATCACAACGGACATCATAAAAGAGATTGAAAGGGTGGAAACATTTGCAAACAACAAAGATTTGGTTGCTAAGAACGACAACGAAACCGCGCAAATGCTTGGAATTGAAAAAGGAACACCGATGACGTTTGAGGAAGCAGACAATCATCGTGCGAATGAAAGTTACAATAAAGGTAGAATTGAAGCATGGAAAGAACAAACAACATTCGCGATGAAGAAGAACGATGACAACCCATATCACATCAATTGCCAATCTTGCGTTGTTGCACATGAATTGCGTATGCGTGGACTTGATGTTGAAGCCCAACCGAATTATGACCGTAGTGGAACGAAACCAACCGAATTGTCTCATGACACGAACAAAATATGGATAGACCCGGAAACAGGGAAAGAACCTTTGTGTGAATGGATGACAAACCAATTCACGCGAAATTCCGCGAAGGCGGCAGCATCCGCCGTTAAGTGGTACGAAGAAATGACAAAAACACCCGGTCGTTATTCGTTGACTTATCGTTGGAAAGTTCAACGATGGAAAGGCGGACACATCATCGTTGCCGAGCGTCTTGCGGATGGAACATTGCGAGTGTATGACCCACAAACGGGACGCATAAGAACCTTGGAGGATATTTGCAAAACGTTGAATTGGGGAACTTACAGGACTTGCGGAATCCAACGTGTTGACAAGATGGCAATCAATCTTGACATGATAGATGGAATTGTTCGCAAACGACAATAAGAAACGCGGATGGCGCATTAAGAACCATCCGCGTTTGTTTAATCATTGAAATAACCAATTATCGAATTGATTGAATCCGGGGAAGCAAAACGCGCTTTCCCTTGCTTTACCAATACGAAAGTTGGCAATCCGATAGTTACATTGCCATCATTCCCGACTTGTGTTTTCACCTTAAACACGTTGAATCCTTTTGGTTCCCAAAAACCAACGAAATCAACACCGGAGCGAAAGCCATTCCGCCTTGCGAAAATGGTCGCGGTGATTGTGTCATTGTTTGCCATTTGAATTTGGATTTTTGCGGTTTGTTTTCTTGCGTTGAATCAACCCACGGCGGATGATTACCTTATTGTTGCGGTATGGCTTTTGTTCCGTGATGCCATAATTCCACAACCTTGAAGCAGACACGCCAAGTTCATGCGGCGTGAAATGGTCATATATGGCGGCGATTGAACCGAAGTAATGATTGTCATCGTCACTGAAAGAAACGTGATATATCGTATTGCCATTCATTCTTTTGGGGTTTCGTTTGTTATGCTTTGCCTTATTTCATCCATGTGCGCCATTACGTCATTCCTTGTGGTGCAAAACGCAGCGTGTGGGCATCCAATACACCTTGCTTTCGTTCTTTGCCCATTGATACCAAATCTTGGTGGTTGGATGGGGCAAATTATAGCCCCGGCACAATCATATTGAAAATCCATATTATTCATTTTTTATTGTTGAACTCGTGAAATCAAACCATTCGCGCGGTGAAGCGGTCGCCGCCTTTTTGACCTTGCGATAAAAGCCTTTGTCCAGCTTGCGCAAACGACCCAACACATCGTGCGGTTGCCAACGGAAATCCGGCATCACCGGGTTGTTGGCGGAATAGATGCCGCCTTGCTTGGGTTCAAAGTGACCGAACGCCACAATCAACCCGTCCTTGATGAACACTGTTTCCCGGATGCTTTTGTTGCCCTTGTGCGTCATCGTGACATGGTGGCATCCGTTGTAATATTCAACAATCCGGCGTTGCATTTCCATTTGTTCCTTGACTTTATCCGCGCGCATCTTGCGAAGTTCAAGAAGATTCACGGCGACATCATGCCGGATGGATGCAACATTGATTGGCGCATCCCCGGTTGCAATGGCGAATGACAATGTGCCATCCACGAACATTTTCACGGCACGGGCAAAGTTTTCTTTGTCCGTCACTTTGTCGTGCAATTGTTGCACGAAATCAACATCCAAGTCATATCGGCTTGCGATGGATTCAATTTCTTGTCTTTTATCCATGTTCTTAATTACCATATTTCAATGGGCTTTGGATATTTGCGTGCCTTGGTAATTGCAACAGCACGATTCAAAGCCCGGTTAAACGATTTGTAATATCCGAACACCCATTGTTGTCGTGGGTGTTCCTTGGTGAAGATTGGGCAACCATCGGCATCAACCGGGCATCCGGGATTGTTGATGTACACCATGAATTTGCCATCGGTTGCGATGATGGCAACCCATTCCAGCTTATCAACGTAAGCCGAACCGCCAAAGTCCGTGCATTGTCCATCGTATGTGACCAATTCATGTCCAAACGTTGTAACGCCCGGCATACCCTTAAAAGCAGCCTTGAACGCCATGCAACGCGGCGTGTAATAACTTGATTTTGCCATACCACTTGCGTTTTATAGTGAAACATTTTTATCAACAACACTTTGGAATCTTATGCGAACACAACCTATGTCCGGCAAGAATGATTTGCGCTTGCTTAATGTAGAACGAAGAACGCATTGTGCATGGCAATCCGTGGTCGGCGGTTGGATGATGGTATTCAAAGGCAACGCCCGAACCATCACTATAAAATTCAACCGAATACACCTTGCCATTGTCAAGCGCGGTGATAACATCGCGCATCCGGCGTTGTTCGTCATAACTGAAACCCGAAAGGGCTTGTTCGATATTCTTGTTCATTGTTGCGAAAGATTATGCCGTGGACAATGCCCCAGCGGATTATTATTTGTTTTGATATTTTTCGATGGTGTCAAACACATCATCCAGCGCGCATTGGAACGCGTATGAATTGGAAACCACAACGCCACGGAATGCAAGGTGGTTGCACTTTTGCAAGCCAAGCAACCCTTTTATCAACGTGCTTGCATCGCCGATGGTGAACGCGTCCAAATTGACCTTATCAAGCGGATTTCCGAAATCCTTGTTGTCGCAAAAAGACTTTAGCTTGATGATAAGTTCCTTTTGCTTGGGTGTTATCAATTTCATATTACTTGTTGTTGATGATTGCCAATACCTTTTCGTAAATGTCCAAATCAAGGTCGGATGTTACCGATTCGATTTCGTAGTCATAAGGAATGCCCGTTGTTCCGATTTGTCCGGCGGGATTAAGGGTCAAGCAGATGGTGGCGGCATCGGTCGCGTCCATTTCATCCTTGGCGTTGTTGAACTCAATGATGAAGAACTTGTTTGCGTCAACATCGCATCCGTAGTCATCGCGTTCATCCTTGGGGATGAATCTTGAACGTGTGCGGATGTTATAGGACTTGACCTTGAATTTCCATCCCTTGTCAAAAGTCATCATCTTGTTCATGTATTCAGAATCAAGAACTTGTTTGATTGCCTGTTTTACTTGCTTTTCAGTTGCCATATTGTTGCGAAAGTTTTATTTGTTTACCCATTTGGGTGTGTTCCACTATGAAACACGCTGCAAAGATAATAGATTTATTTAATAAAACTAACTTATACACCGGAAAAATGCACTTGCAATGCAAATTTGTTGATAAGTCGGGCATAACTTGGGGAATTTTTCGGTATGTTTTACTATAAAACACATTATCTTTGCCACGATTTGATTTACTAAATAAAAATTTGTTCGTATGAAGAAAACCATTTTGGCATTACTTGTGGCGAAGTTCCAAGGCGTGCGAAAGGATGCGTTGGGCGTGCTGGCGGGCGTTCTTGCTTTACAGGCAACCAACGAGGATGAAGCGAAAGCCCTTGTTGAGAAAGTCACCGATGCGCAAGTGACGGAATTTGCAAAGGACTATCGCGCCGATGTGGACAAAGAAGTGTCCGAAAGTAACAAGACGTTTGAAACCAACTTGCGCAAGAAGTACGATTTCAAGGAGAAGCAGAATGAACCCGGCATCCCGCCAACCGAGAATCCGAACGACATTGCCGCAATTGTCAAAGAAGCCGTGGCAGCAGCCGTGAAGCCCTTTGAAGAAAAATTGTCCGGTTACGAAACCAAGAACATTGCCGAAACAAGGCTTGCGGCACTCAAAGAGAAGTTGTCCGGATGCAAGGACGAAACGTTCAAGGCGCAAACCTTGAAAGATTTCGCCAGAATGTCATTCGCAACCGATGATGATTTCACGCAATACTTGAACGACAAGGCGGCGGACATCGAAACCGCAAATCAAAACGTGGCGAATGCCGCCCTTGGTGGCGCAAGCGGAAAGCCCATGTTCGCGCAGAAGAACGAAGATGGTATTTCCAAGGGCGTTGCCGATTATGTGGCAAGCCTTAAACCCGAAAACAACGAGTTATCGGGCAAAGAAGTTTAACCCATTAAATTGCAAATTATGTCGTTGACAATTAAAAGAGCAAAGGACAACCGCGTTGTCAAGTGCATTTTGCACCGAATCGCGGACATCCCCGGCGGCGTGACGGTATCAGTCGCCAACCTTGGCGGTTCATCATTGTTTGAGGGAACGCCAATTGGCAAGGGCAAGAATGGTGCGTTTGAGGTATGCAAGACCGCACGGGTTATCACCAAAGCGGATGCAGCCGCCAAGACCTATGAGGTTGCGAAAGGTCATCATTTCAAGGTTGGCGACCGCTTTGCGACCGCAGATTGCGATGGTCAGACCATCACCGCCATTGACAAGTCCAATCCCGCAAAGGACATCATCACCGTAGACACAACGCTTGGCGCAATTGTCAAGGTTGGAACTTGCGCGTTTGAATCAAGCGGCGAGAACAAGACCTTGAAAGTTGTTCCGTGCGCAATCGCTGGAAGCAACGAGGATGT
Source organism: Prevotella sp. S7-1-8 (assembly GCF_000758925.1). Classification (GTDB taxonomy): domain Bacteria; phylum Bacteroidota; class Bacteroidia; order Bacteroidales; family Bacteroidaceae; genus Prevotella. The sequence goes on along the minus strand of NZ_JRNC01000036.1, from coordinate 34,360 downwards.
GGAACAGGGAAGCAACCTTTTCGTTTCCGCTTGGGTTCACGCCGTTGTAAGAGAGAGCAACGCGCCTATCGTGAATGCCACAATCAAGGCATCCATTGCATGTGTTTCTTATGTTTAACCCTTAAAACGTATTCGATATGCAGAAATCGTTAATGGTTGGACTTAATGAAAAGGACATGGGCGCGGTCATCCGTACCTATGACCTTAAAGATTATTATTATCCAACCCTTTTCCCACTCAAGGAAACCAATTTCTTGAAGTGGAAGATGCTGGAAGCACAATCGGGCTTGAAGATTGCCGCCGACCTTGTTAGTCGTGGCGCGACAATTCCACGCAAGACCCGTGAAGCCATTTCACGCATCCAAGGTGACATCCCCAAGATTACCATTTCGCGCGAGAAGAACGAGGATGAATTGACCGAATATGACATCATGGTTGCCATGTCGTCAAACAATCCAGACTTGAAAGCCCTTGTGGAGTTTTGGGCGGAAGATACCAAGTATTGTTGGGATGGCGTTGCCGCCCGTGCCGAATGGATTGCATTGAAGCAAATTTCGCTTGGCAAGGTGAAGTTCACCAATTCAAACAACGCGGCTATCGTCACCGAATATGACGTTGATTACCTTATCCCGGCGGAGCAGAAAATCGGCGTTCCCGTTTCGTATTCAACAGGCACGGGCGCAAAGCCTTTGACCGTGGACATTCCAAAAGCCTTGAAGTTGGGCAAGAAACTCTATGGCGCAACTTACAAATTCCTTTTTATGAACGTTGACACATTCGAGAAGTTTGCATCCCAAGAGGAAGTTTACAAGAAGTGTGCGTCATTCGTTCAGAACGCTGTCGGTTCACAGGATGCGCCCGACCTTGCAACGGTCAATGCGTACCTTGCCAAGAAGAAAGAACTTTATCGCGGTTTGCAAATCATTGTGATTGACCAAGACATCACACTTGAACTTGCGGACGGTTCACGCTTGACGGAAAATCCGTTTGAGGATGACGTGATATTGTTCAGCGAAAGCAAGGTTCTTGGCAACACTTATTGGAAGAAGCCAATTGACGCAAAGGCAATGTCCGGAAGCGTAGCCGAAAAGGTTATGCACGGACATACGCTTGTCAAGAAGTATTCCAATGAATCGCCCGTTCAAGAGGTAACGGAGGGAATTGCAAACCTTTTCCCCGCGTGGAATCTTGCCGGACGTTCCGTGTTGATGCAGACCAATGCGACAAGTTGGAACAAAAACTAACATTCGCCGCCGGGCGTGCGCATAACACCCCGGCGGCATAAAAGCAAGATGGAAATATGACAAACAAAGAATACTTAATTAAGTCGTTGAACGGCATGAACCTTTCGGATGATGACATTGACATCATCTTGGTAAAAGCCGGATTGGATGGCGATGCAGACCTTGACATCAAGGCGTGCGACACGGCGGTTTATAAACGCTTTTCGGTCATCCTCAAAGGTACGATGCAGAATGTGAGCGAGGGCGGATATTCCGTTTCGTGGAACATTGATGCCATCAAGTTGTTTTACAACGCCCTTTGCAACGAACTTGGCAAGGAAAATGTGCTTGTCAACCGTCCGAAGATTCGCAACCGTTCTAATATGTGGTAATATGGCAAAGATTGTTCAATACCCGCATTTCCTATTCATTGAGGAAACCCCGGATGCCGTACAGGATGAACAGGGTTATTGGTCGGAAAGCGAATCATCGCGCAAGTATCTTTCCCGATGTCGGGAAGAAAGCGATGGCAGAGGAACGGAGTTTCAAGTTGCCGGGGGTAAAACCTATAAGGCAACATCCGTCATTCAGTTGCCTAAGTCTTGCCCAACGGTAAGCAAGGGCGCAAAAGTCATCATTGCAAACGACATTGATTGTTCGGACATCCGCATTACCGGAATATGCTTGAACTTTGATGCGGCACAATTACATTCACGCTTATGGCTATAAAACCGAATTTCACCAAAGACGATGTGCGCAAGCGATTCGATGCGTTCTTGAATGAGATTGAGAAAAAGCAGATTGCCCGGTTGCAAAGACTTGGCGAAATGTGCTTGGTCGAAGCAAGGACAAACAAGGGCTACATGATGCAGACGGGCGCGTTGCTTTCGTCAACGGGTTACGAAGTCTTTGTTGATGGCGTTGCCATCCATTCCCAATTCGATGCGGCAAGCGGCGCGGAAAGCAACGCAGCCGAAATGGGCATCAAGTCCGGACAAAGCATCGCGGAAACCATCGGAAAGGGGACAAAGGGAATCGCCCTTGTGGTTGTAGCTGGAATGAATTATGCCGCCTATGTCGAAGCGAAAGGATATAACGTGTTGTCAAGCGCGGAACACCTTGCAGAACGGGAATTGCCCCGAATGTTGGAGAAACTTATTTCAAACATCAAACGTGCGGCAGAATGATAGATTCATTTGAAACAAACGAAATATTGATTGGGTTGTTGCGTGGCAAGACATCCGCCAAGGGCGGTTGTTACCATGAGGGCGACCGACCGGATAATTCAACGGAAGAAGATATTGTCGTGAACACGGTTGATTTGGCGATTGATACCACCCCGCAAATTGGTACATCGAACGTCAACATCTATGTGAGCGACACGCCGAAGAAGATAAAAGGCAAGATGATGTTGTCCGCTAATAACCCACGATTGAAAGCCTTGGCAAGAGAAGTCACGGCAATCATCCGTAATTCGCGGATTCACGGAATCAAAGCAATACCCGGCACGATGTCAATCATGAACGAGCCGAACACCAAGCAGCATTTCGCGAACATCCGCATTGATTGGAATATTCAAATTTAATTTTTTCATAATTATGGCAGATAGAGCATCAGTAATAACACTTGGTTTGTGTGAAATCCAAGTTGGCGCGGCAAGCGCGGTGGGTACAATGCCCGCGCAGATGGCGAAGATTGGCAAAACTTACAAGGACACTTGCAAGATGGCACAAGATGCCGCCGATGTCACCGAACATTACGAGGAGGGCAAAGCCGCCCCGGAGGTTCGCAAGAAGTCGCGCAAGATGCCGACCTTGACGTTTTCCATGATGGATGCCAATGTGGATGACCTTGTGTCATACGTTGGCGGCGCAAAGGTTGGTGAAGATGGATGGGGTTATGATGGTGACGAGGTTGTTGCCAACAAAGCCATCAAGGTTGTAACCGAACAGGGACTTGACTTTGAGATTCCCAACGGCGACATTGAAGCGGTAATCAACGCGGATATGAGCGCAAAGGGAATTTTCCTTGTTGATTTTACCGTCACACCTTGCGCGGTTACGGCTGGCAAAGCCTTGCGCGGCGTTCCTAAAAAGGGGTAAGGCGCGGGGCATCATAACTAACAAGAAAACCCGAAGTCCCCGGAGGTAACAAAAACGCCTTGGGGGACTTTTTATTTTTTATCAACATGAGCAGCGAAAAAGACGAAAAAACACTACTTGAACAAGAACGCCGGGAGTTGAACACAATCATCGGCAAGGGCGTTTCCTTTGAGGTCAAGGACATGGAATTTGAAACCAAGACGCGCTTTTGGGGGTTGTTCAAGAAACACATCCCGCATGAAGTCACGCGCAAGTTCACAATCCAAGAACCCACGTTGTCAACGCTTGACCGCCTTTCGGCTGAATGGGTGGAATTTGCAATTGACGAACAGGAATTGCAGAAGCCCGAAAGCATGAAAGCGGCGCGCACATTGACGCATTTCCACGCAAGACGCGCGGCAAAGGTCGTTGCCATCGCCGCATTGGGTGAAGAACGATTGATTCCCAAGCCTTGCAAAGCTGGCACGATATGGGTTGAGGATGAAAAGAGATTGGAAGAATTGACGGACTTGTTCGCCCGGAAAATCAAGCCATCCCGATTGCATCAGCTTTACAACATCGTGAACACCATGAGCAACTTGGGGGATTTTGTGAACTCTATTCGATTGATGTCAATCGAAAGAACCACCGTGCCGAATCGGATAGAGTAAAGCAAAGCGGGCTAAATTCCCCGCTTGGTCGCCGGGGTGCGATATGTGAGCATTTCGGTTGGACATACGATTATTTGCTACATGGCATTGCGTGGTCGGTTGTGCAACGCATGATGATTGACGCGCCAAGTTACGACAACACGGATGGCGAGGTTGAGGAAATCACGTTGACGCAAGAAAATAGTGATACGATTTTGAATTATGTAAATTCTTTAATGTAGAAATATGGCAGATGTAAACGGGGGCGCATTGTCCTTTACGTCCATTATGGACAACGACCAAATGAACGCGGCGATTGAAGAAACATTGCGCCGTGTTCAAGGCTTTTCGGATGCCGTTGTTGGAAGCGGTGACACGATGGACAACACAACGCAAGAAATCGTTGAAAGCATCCAAATTCAAAAGCGCGTCATCGAAGAATTGGAAAAGACCGTTGCGGACTTGAACGAACGCATCAATTCCGTTGAACCCGGCACGGCGCAAGACGCGTTGATTGAGCAAGCGAACGCGGCACGTGCGGAACTTGATGGGGAAAAACAAGGAATGGTCGCCTTGATTAACGAATTGAACAACTTGCAGCGCGCCAATGAGGGTGCAGCATCAGCAAGTGAGGACATCCGCAACGGACTTTCCCAAATCGGCGCGGCGTGTGAAATGCACGAAAACGCGATTGCCGCCCTAAAAAAGGAGTATGAGCAAATAACCCAAACGATGAACGGCGCGTTGAAAAGCGGCAACGATAATGAATATCGTGCCTTGCGCGACCGCGCCCAAGCCATCAAGGGTGAAATCGCAACCCGCAAATACTTGTTGAACGAGTTGCGCGAGCAATCAAACGCGCTGGAAGACGAAGCAAGCCGGATGGAACAGGCAAGGGCGGCAGCGGAAAACACCGCACAAGCCCATGTTTCGTTGCGTCAGCAAATTCGCGCCTTGAAAGAAGAAATGGCGAATGCGGTTGCCAACGGCATTGACGAACAATCGGAAGCATACAAAAGGATGGTGAATGAACTTGGTCGTTTACAGGACATCCAAGGTGACATTCAATCACAAGGAAGCGTTCTTGCAAACGATGAAGCGACATTCGCGGGCGTTTTGTCCGGATTGAATGGTGTCGTTGGCGGATTCACGGCGGCACAAGGCGCGGTTGCTTTGTTCGCCGGAGAAAACGAGAACTTGCAAAAGATAATGTTGAAAGTGCAATCCCTTATGTCAATCACGATGGGATTGCAACAGGTGGCACAAACATTGAACAAGGATTCCGCGTTTTCCCTTATCACATTGAACAAGGCAAAGGAATGGTGGAACAACTTGTTGGCGGTCGGTCGTGGTGAACAAATCGCATCCACGGCAGCAACGGCGGCAGATACAACGGCAACCATCGCGTCCACGGCGGCAACAACCGCAAATGCGGCGGCAGAACAGGCAAGCAACACCGCCAAGACCGCAAGCGTTGGAGCATCCACGGGGGCGGCAGCAGCGCAAGCAGTACAAACCGCATCGGCAACCGCCGGAACGGTGGCGAACATCGGACTTGCCGGAGCGTTCCGCATGGTCGGAGCGGCAATCAAATCCATTCCGGTGTTCGGTTGGATTCTTGCCGGAATATCCGCGTTGATTGCGCTTGTGTCACATTTCGTAAGCAATGCAAACGAATCCAAGAAAGCAACCGAAGAATGGTATAATGCCATTGCGGAAAACGCTTACAAGCCCATTGCATCCATCATGGAGTTGTCCGACAAGTGGAATGCACTTGGAAACGACCTTGAAGCCAAGAAACAATTCATTGAAAACAACAAGAAAGCGTTTGAGGATTTGGGCGTTTCCGTTCGTGATGTGGTTGATGCCGAAAATGTCCTTGTTGCTAACAAAACGGCGTTCATCAATGCGCAAATCGAAAAGGCGAAAGCCACAATCTATTTGCAGCAAGCACAAGAAAAGGTCAAGGAACTAATCAAGAAAGAACAGGAATACAACGCGATGTCGGACACGAAATCCATGTGGGTTCAGACATCAACGTTCGGCACGGGTTATTGGGTGGAAACCGCCAACAACGAAAAGAAGAAAGCGAAAACCGCCCTTGATGGTTTGCGTGCGGAAATATCAAGAGGATTTCAGAACGCCGCCAACGCCGAAAGGAACGGATGGAATATCCTTAAAAAAGCCGGAATTGGTGCAACGCAAACATACACGAAAAGTTCACTTGGCGCGATTGAACAAGCCATTCAGTTGAAGCAAGAAGCCTTGAAACACCTTACCAATAACGATGATTACAAAAAGGCTATGGCGGAAATTGAGAAATTGCAGAAGCAAGCCGACAAAATCACCGGAAAGACAACGACATCATCCGGGAATGGTGGCGGCAGCAGCCATCATCGTTCATCCGGTGGAGGTGGCACGAAGAAAGATGCGTTCCTTGAAAAGCTGGCGAAATACAAAAGCGAATATTCCCGCTTTTTGAAATGGGTCAATTCCAACGACCCAATCATTCAGCAAGCGGCGAAAAAGGAATTTGGCGGGCTTTTGAAACAGGGCGCAACATATATTGACTATTTGAAGAACCAACGCGACATCATCTTGCAAGTTGATGTTGCCAATCGTTCCAAGACACAAAACAAGCAGTTGCGCCAACTGAATGATGCCATCGCGGAAGAAACAAAGAAAACCGTCCTTGAAGCATTCAACAATGAATTGTCGGGTTCCCTGTCAAACGCAAAAACCGTCATTGAAATGTTGAACGTCATCGAAGCGAAGCGCAAGCAGCTTGCCAACGATGGAACGGAACTTGACAACGCCGAAAAAGAAGCCCTTGACAATGCCGAAAAGCAAGCACAGGAAAAGGCGAAGCAAGAAACGAACGCATTGTTGACCGAATACGCATCTTATGTGGAGCAGAAACGCCGCCTTGAAGAACAATTCAACGCCGACATGGAGTTGTTGAACCGCAAGCGCGCAAAGGCATCCACGGACGCGGAAAAAGCCGAAATTGACCAAGCAATCGCCAATCGCACGAAGAAGTATAACACGGACACAAGCAAGGTCGGTGATTATGATGCCATCTTGAACCAATATGGCGGATATGAGCAGAAAAAGGAACTCATTGCGGAACAATACGCCGAACGCCGCCGGATTGCAGAATTGAATGGCAATAAAGATTTGCTTGAAAGACTTGCAAAAGCGGAGCAAGACGAGCTTTCCAAGTTGCAAAGCGACTTGATTAAAAATTCCGAGGATTGGCAAAACCTTTTCGGCAACCTTGACGATTTGACAACAAAGACCATCAAGCAGCTACTCGCCAAGATTGAGGGCATGAAAGCAACCATCGGCGTTGACTTGAACCCGCAAGACTTGAAAGCCTTGACCGACCAATTGAACAAGGCGCGTTCAGAGGTTGAGAAGCGCAACCCATTCACCGCCCTTGGTGCGGCGTGGAAACGCCTTAAAGAAGCAACCAAGGATGGCAAGAGTTGGGGAAGTGATGAAGCCAAGAAAGCAACCAAGGAAGTTGCAACCGCCGTTTCCAGTTCGATTGACCTAATCAATGGCACATTCAATGCGGTAACGAATGGATTTCAGAAGATGGGCATCGAAATGGATGAAGAAACCCAAGCCATATTGGGCGACCTTGGTGGCATCATGGATGGTGCAAGTCAAGTTGCGCAAGGCATCGCGACCGGAAATCCGCTTTCAGTCATTCAAGGTTCAATCGAATTGTTGTCATCCGCCTTTGACCTGTTTAATTCGCGCGACAGCAAGGCAGAAAAGCAAATCAAGAAGCATCAAAACGCAATCAAGCAGCTTGAAAACGCTTACAAGCAACTTGAATGGCAGATTGGCAAGGCGTTGGGCGGCGAGGTTTACAAGAACCAACAAGCAGCCATCCGCAACATGAAAGAACAACAAGAACACTTGAAAGCATCATGGGAAGCGGAAGAAAGCAAGAAGAAAACCGACCACGGCCGCGTGAATGATTTCAAGGAACAATATGCGGAACTTGGGCGACAAATCGAAGATATGATTGACGAAATATCCAACGACTTGTTGCAGACAACCGCAAAGGACTTTGCAAACGACTTGGGCGATGCGCTGGTTGAAGCATTCAGCAAGGGCGAAGATGCGGCAAAAGCGATGGAAACAACCGTCAATTCCGTTTTGAAAAACCTTGTCGTGAACCAATTGAAGAAGAAATTCTTGGAAAACCAATTGCAAGGCGCATTGGATAAATTGGAAAAGGACATGGGGTATTGGAACGGCGATGATTTCGTCTTTGATGGATTGACACAAGCGGAGATTGACCGATTCAAAAGCGCGGTCGGCGCGGCATCAAGCAATTTCAACCAAGCCTTGAAGCAATACGAAGAAATATTCAAAGACATGGGCTTGGATGATACCGATGAATCGTTGACCGGGGCGGCTAAGGGAATAAGCGAGGAATCCGCGAGCATCCTTGCCGGGCAGATGAACGCCATCCGCATCAATCAGCTTGACGCGAACGAAGTCTTGCGCCAATCGTTGCAAGCATTGAACACGATTGCAATCAATACGTCATACAACAAGTATTTGTCGCGAATTGAACGCATCATCACAATATTGGAATCCAACCAAGGCGGAAACGCATTGCGTTCGCAAGGTTTGTCCTAAACTCAAAAAGAAATGACAATGAATAACACAGTAACAAAACATCTTGCCAAGGCAGCACAGGCGAACGGTATTTGCACGCCTTGGTTGAACGAATTGAAAAGTCTTGATGACAAGGACGCGTTGGTGGATATGTACATTCGCGGCATTGATTTTTGCCTTGAACACGATTACCCATCCAACGATTTCATCCGTGAGAATTTCAAGGGCGTAATGGAGAAACACGGCGTGTTCCTTGATGATGCAATTGCATTGCAAAACCAATCCAAGTGCATTGCGCTTGGAACGACAAATGGCAAAGTCACGGCAACCGGATATTCAGTTTCGGAAGTATGGGCAAAGCATGATTCCGCGTTGAATATCGTTGCAAAGGACAATGCCTTTGTCATGGTTGACGTGTACGACAACGCCGTTGTGAATGTCATCGCAAGCGACTGGGCGAAAGTTTGCGTGAACCATCACGGCGGTAAAGTGATACGAAAAGCCACGGGCGATGCCGTGGTGAAAATCCGGGAGAAGTCAAACAAGTAAATTGAACCATTTATGGACAACAAAAATATTATCTTTCAAATGCCATTCGATGAAAACGATGGCGCGCTTGTCGCTTATGACTATTCATCGAACCGCACCGATGGCGTTGTGTCCGGTGCGCATTTCGTTCAAGGAAAAAACGGCAACGCCATTTCATTTTCCGGCGATGATACTTGCGAGGTTGACAAAAGCATATTGCCCACACTTTCCGTTGACTTTTCGATGTTGATGTGGGTGAATGGTGCGGAATGCGAGGTTGGCACGCCAACACAATTGATTTGGATGCTTGCTTTCGCCGGGCTTGACAATTACGTTGAAGTTCCCATCGAAGCGAAATCCGGAACTTGGCTTTCGCTTGCGTTGGTGAAACATGGCGTGAAATATCGCTTTTATGCCAATTCATCCTTGATTAAGGAGGTGACGAACGGCGGCACGTTGCAAGGCGTATCGCTTAACCAAGACCATTATGGCGGCGATTATGGCTTTGGCTTGCTGGATGATGTCAAGATGTACAATCTTGCATTGTCGCAACAAGACTTGATTTCGGAAATATCATCCGCCAAACAACAGGCATACACCATTGACGGACACGATTTCAAGGATTATGGAATCTATGTGTCGGCATCCGATGGTTTGTTGTCGCGTCCGAAACTGAAAGACCCATTGACGGTCAATTGGGACAACTATCATGGCGAAAGCGTGGATTTGATGCACAAGTTCATTGAAGCGCGCGACATCACGTTGTCTTGCTTTGTTAAGGCAGAATCCAAGATTGATTTCATCAAGCGCGTGAACGACTTTGCGCATCTTTTCGACAAGAAAGGAACGAATCGCCTTGTCGTTGACGTGCATCCGGTGAAACCTTTGATTTACGAAGTTTACATCAAGGATGAAATCGAAGTTTCAAAGACTTGGAACGATTCGTCGATGGTCGGAATGTTCAAGTTGAAGTTGCGCGAACCCGAACCCGTCAAAAAGGTGTTGAAGCATATCCGCGTAAGCGAAGAGACAAAGACTTGCGAAATCACATTGACTTCAACCAAGTATGTGAACATATATTGGGGCGATGGAAATGTTGATTATGACATAGCGGGCAAGGATGTTTCAGTACAACACGAATACACCGAAAGCGGCGGTTATTTCCCCGTTGTCACGGGTTGCATTGATGAAATCACATCATTCACCACAAATGCCATTATCGTATGGGAGCGAATATAATTATCACAAAACCGAATGGAAGCCGTGTGCCTATGGAATCAAGGGCAACGGCGACCGCAATCACCGCCGCAAAGCAGACTTGGGCGTTGAATGCAGAAGATACCATTGCCATCACGGTTGTTTCCCCATTCCCGCAATCATACGGGATTGGGGACGTGATAACCGTGTTCGGGCGTGACTGTCGCTTGAATCGTTTGCCAAAGGTCAGCAAAACCGGAATGCAAGAATACCAATACGATTTGGAATTTGAGGGCATCCAATACGACCTTATGCGCGTGACGTATGACGTGAACATCAACACCACAAACAATCAATTACAGGACATCCAAGGCGATTCCTTGACGGGTGACTTGAAAAGGTTCATGGAGGTGTTGATAAGTAACGCAAACCGCGTATTCCCCGGCAAATGGGCGTTGGGCGTATGTCCGGAAACGGATAGCGACAATACTTTGACGTTTTCGGAATCCGACAATTGCTTGTCGGTGCTGCAAACCTTGTGTTCGGAAGATAAGTTTGGCGTTGAATTTGAGATTGAACGCGTCAACGGCGTTTATGTCATCAACATCAAAAAGACCATCGGACAAACCTTGCCTTTCGTGCTGGAGTACGGCAAGGGCAAGGGCTTATATTCCATTTCGCGCGAAAATGTTTCATCCTCAAACATTGTCACACGATTAAAGGTGTACGGCAGCACGGAAAACATCACGTCAAAATATCGCGCCGACCGCCTTTGTATGTTTGGCAAGGACAAGGCATCATCTTACATCGAAAAGGCGGATGCCGTGGCGAAATACGGCATATTTGAGGGACGCAAGAATTTCGACATCAAGCCGACATTCACGGGCAAGGTCTCATCCGTTGTTGATGGCGATGTGTTGTCATTCATTGACGCGTCATTCCCATTCGACATCAACGCAAAGAACGCATCCGGCGAAACCCTGTATTTGATTTCCGGGGTGTCCGCCAAGGTGCATTTCAATTCCGGAAACCTTGCCGGATATGAATTTGAGGTTCACGCATACGACCACGCGACACACAAGTTCACGTTGGTAAAGCAAACCGATGACCGGGGAAACGTGTTCCCATCGGAAACATCGCCCGCGTTCCAAATCGGCAAAAACGACACATACAAGGTGCTTGACATCGCTTATTCGCGTGACATCGAAGAAGCAGCAGAAAAGAAGCTGGCGGAAGAGGGCAACAAGTATTATGACCAAAATTCACAACCAAAGGTTCAATATTCGGTGAACGTTACAAAGGCGTTCATCGAAAAAAAACTTGCGTTGTCGGATGGCATCACGAATGTTTTCGCGCCGGGCGATTATTTGCCAATCAAGGATGATGAAATTGGGGTTGACAAGTCAATCCGCATCAAGTCATTCACGCGCAACGTGCTTGACCCATACGATTATTCGTTGACCATTTCGGACACTCAAACCAAGGGCGACATCACAACGCGCGTGATTTCCGACCTTGTGGACATTGACAAGGTGTTGACCATCAACAACCTAAAAGACCCGGCACAGGCGCGCGCAAATTGGCGTTCATCGCGTGAAGTCTTGAATATGGTGTTCGACCCGGAAACGGGCGGTTATTACAAGGACAAAATCACGCCGGGATCCGTGGACACGATGATGTTGTCAGTTGGCGCAAAATCAATGCAATTCGGTTTGATAAACACCGTTTTTGAACCTAACTTTCAAGGAACCCCGAACTTGTTCAAGTGGAAAGGTGGCGTTCTTACACATTACACCATTGACCCCGACAAGGCGCGTTCGTGGGTGTTGGCGGATGGAACAACGGCATTGCAACAGGATGTGCCATATTACATCTATGCAGTTTGCAACCGCGACAATTCAGCCGGAACAATGAGCATTTCGGCAACACAACACAAGGTTGAAGAATCGCCGAACGTGTATTTCTTTCTGATTGGAATCTTGGGAAGTATTGACGCGGACACAAAGGTTCGTGCCATTTCCTTGACGTATGGTTTTACGACAATCAACGGACGTTTCATCAAGACCGGACGCATCGAATCGGCGGATGGTACAACATATTTCGACCTTGACCAATCCGAAATTGGCGGGCGAATAGTGTTCACGCAAAACGGGCAAGAAAAAACGCTTGAAGAACTTGGCAACGAAGCGATGGAAAGCAAGGATTTCATCAACAACACATTGCCCGGAATCCTTGACGAAATCAAAGCGCAATTGGATGGTCAGATTGAACAACATTTCTATCAAATAAACCCATCCCCACTTTCAACCGCGCCGGGTGCGGAAGATGGTGTTCCGAATAGTGGATGGACGGATGCCAACACGAAAGAAAATCATCTTGGCGACCTGTATTATAACACAACATCCGGCAAGGTTTGGCGATATGTGAAAATACAATGGCGACCAAAGCCGGGATATGCGCCCGGCACGTTCTATGTGTGGCAAGAACTGCAAGATTCAGAACTTGCGCAAGCCATCGCGATTGCAAATGAAGCGTTGGAGCTTGGCAAGGAAAAGAACCGCATCTTTACATCAACGCCCGTGACACCTTATGGTGTCGGCGACTTGTGGGTTCAAGGTGCGACCGGGGACATCATGCGATGCAAGACCGCAAGGGAATCCGGCGCGTTCACGTCATCGGATTGGGAAAAGGCAAGCAAATACACGGATGATTCAGCGTTGAAGAATTTCATCAACGGCGACTTTGCCAATGCCATTGACACGATGACCAAACAAATTGACGGAAAGATTGAAACGTGGTTTCAGACATCCGACCCGGCATCAAGTTGGACAACGGGCGCGGAAAAAGCAAAGCACGTTGGCGATATGTGGTATAATTCAAGCACGAAGTTGTTGAAGTGCTATCGTCAGACATTCCGCTTTGTCAATGGTACGGGAACGGTCGTTTATATATGGCAAACCATCGAAGATAAAAAGGCGATTGATGCGTATGATGCAGCAAGCAAGGCACAGGACACCGCCGATGGCAAACGCCGCGTGTTCGTTGCGCAACCTTATCCGCCTTATGATGTCGGCGACTTGTGGGTTGATGGAAAGGAATTGCGCCGTTGCATCACCGCAAGGGAATCCGGTTCGTGGAACACAAACGATTGGGTTGTTGCCGTGCATTACGATAACACACAAACAACGATTGATGGCGGAATCGTCACATCCGGAACAATACAGGTCGCGGGCGACAACAAATCCATCCTTGCCGGAATCACGGGAAACGGCACGGCATCCGATTCCATCCGCTTTTGGGCTGGAGCGTCATTCGAGAATCGCAAGACCGCGCCTTTCCGCGTCATGCAAGATGGTTCGGTTGTTATGTCCAAGGCACAAGTGGAGGGCGTGATAAATGCCATAACGGGTTCAATCGGCGGATTCCGCATCCAACAAGGGCAAATCGGATATGGTAGTTCAGACGAACAGGACACGACAAATGGATTGGCGTTGTTTCGCGATTTCATAAGATTCTGCAACGACAAACAACGCGTGTTGCTTGGTTGTCTGTCATCACTTGGTTATCCTTTTAATGGTTTTTTGTCATTGACCGACAAAATGGGCACAACGCTTGAATTGCGCCACGACAACCCATCAACGAGTGATGCAAATGATGAACATTGGTATCGTCCAAAAGCCCTTGGCGTATATGGCAATCAATACAATATTGGAAAAGTTGCGGCATTTGAAAATGGTTACATCGGGCAAGCGTACACGGACATTATAGAACAATGGTTCGCAATTACGCAAAAGTTCCATTTCACCGCTAACACGACTAAGTATTTGAATGTCAAGTTGCCAACATTGGAACAGGTGAACAAGCAGACGAACAATGTTCCAACAATATTTGACATCGAAATTGTATGTGACCGAAATATGGGAAATCGAATAAGAGTTTCACCGCAAAGCGGATGCACGTTATACAACAACGATGGAAATTCAATTAGTGGAATTGGTATGGAGCGTGGCGATTCATTGACATTGCGTTATTACAATGGTGGATGGATGGTTGTTAATAAACAATATACAACATAATATGGAATATCAATTGGCAAAATACGTTCAAGGTGAACCCCTTGACTTGCGCCGGGTTGACAAAAGCCAAGGCGCGTATATTACGGAATTGAGAAATACGGGGTTTCTTGATTTCGTGCCAAGCGAGCAGCCAACGGGCGAACCGGGAACGTCCGTGGTTGAATCGCTTGATGTTGTGGATGGAAAGCTGGTGCAATCGTGGCGTGTCGTTGAAGATGCGCCACAATAAACCGCATTGCCGGGCTAAGTTGTGCCTAACTTATCCACGGCGTGTTTCACTATGAAACATATATTGTAAATTTGCATTCAAGTTTTTAACGTAAAAAATTGAAGTATGAACACAAGAAGCGGCGAAAGCGTTTCCGCGCAAATCGGAAAGATGGGCGTGATTGACCTTGCGAACGGCAATTTCAGCCTTTCGGACGGTCAACCGTTCAACATCAAGAACGATTCCACAAGCCCCGTCAAATTGTCGGTGCAGCTTGCCGGAATGGATGATGGGGATTTCATCGAAACCAACTTTGAAAGTGGTTGGAATCCAGAAATCGTGAAAGTAATCAAGGCAACATCGTTGTCGGGTATAAACTTAAAACGGGGTTACTAATATGGGACTTTTAATCGGTGTCGGCAACACAAAGCCGACCTTTCCTTATGATTATTATTATGGCGTGGAATGGGACATCACGGTGTCCAATCCCAAGCCAACACGCGTTGGCAAGATGGAGTTGCACAAGGAATTGCCATTGCAAAACATGATGCGCAATTGCATCTTGGATGACAACGGCAAGGTTGTGTATTACCTTAACGCCAACGATTCGACCAAGCGCGACACAGGCGCGGCGGCAGACTTGACGGGCGAGGATGGCATGATGGAAACGGAATTGCCTGATATGTACGTTCGTTTTGAAATGGATGGCAACAAATGCCGCCATTTGCAGAGTACGCAACCATTGCCCGGATTCCATCTTTGGCGTTTGGGTTATTGTTCAAGCGTTGAAGCAACGGTTCAGCGTTCAACAAACGAGCTGGCATCCGTTTGTTCAACCGATGTTGATTATCGTGGTGGCAACAACAACGCAAGTTATGATGGAACTTATCGTTCATTTCTTGGCTTGCCCGCAACATCCATTTCATTGAACGATTTCCGCGCAAAGGCGCGCAATCGTGGTTCGGTGGAATGGAATGCAAACCTTTACAGGATGCACAAGATGATTTGGTGGTTGTTCGTGGTTGAATATTGCACATTCAATTCGCAAGACGCGTTCAATGCTGAATTGGATGAAAACGGATTCCATCAAGGCGGATTGGGTGATGGCGTGACAACATGGGATTGGGTTTCTTGGCCAACGTACAATGGCAACAATCCAATCATCCCGTGCGGCGTTACAAATTCACTTGGCAACCATTCGGGAACGGTTGATTATACCGTGAGCGATGGCGACAAGATAAGCAAAACATTTGCCGTGCCACGTTATCGCGGCATTGAAAACCCGTTTGGTCACATTTGGAAGTGGACGGACGGAATCAAGTTAATCATCCAAAGCGAAGCGGCGGGCGGTTTATCTAAGATGTACATTTGCGATGACCCATCCAAGTTTACCAATTCGGGTGTTGGCAATTATGAGTATCGCGGCGACATCGCACGCAAAGAGGGATATGTAAAACAACTTGTCCTTGGCGAAGATGGCGACATCATGCCGTTGGCGGCAGGTGCTGGAAGTACAACGTATTTTTGCGACTACTTTTATACAAGCACCCCGGCATCCGGAGAATCGGAATGTGGTGTTTTGTTCGGCGGTAATGCGTATAGTGGTGCGAATGCGGGGGTCGTGTGCGCGAATATGTATTACGCGCCTACGTATACGTATGCGAATATCGGTTCTCGGCTTTGCTTTGACCCGCAAATCGAAGAGGATTGAAAAGCCGTAAATCGACCCGCAAACCGATAAACGGGATTTGAAAGAAAAAAGAAATAATGGTTGTCCGATGTCGTGGTGTTTTGTTCAGCGGTAATGCGAATAATGGTGCGAATGCGGGGGGGCGTGTACGCGAATACGAATAACACGCCTACGAATGCGAATATCGGTTCTCAGCTATGCTTGTAAAATATTATAGTTGCTAATCGGAAACCATGCCAATCATTCCAATCCGGGGATGGTAAGTCGGGAAAGGAAGCCCGGCGGCAAAAAATAGAATATGTTGAACGGTTTTGGTAGGGCGCAAGCCCGAAGAATCCTATTATTCAAGCAAACAAAAAACTTTCAAGAATGAAAAGAATTGGAAACCTTTATGAAAAGGTCATCGCGATTGATAACTTGAAACTTGCGGACGAAAAAGCCCGCAAGGGCAAGTTGCATTCCTATGGCGTGCAGCAGCACGACAAGAACAGGGAAGCGAACATTCTTGCATTGCATGAGAGTTTGAAAAATGGAACTTTCAAGACATCCCAATATCACGTTTTCACAATTTTTGAACCAAAGGAACGGCAAATCTGTCAATTGCCATATTATCCCGACCGCATCTTGCATCATGCGGTGATGAACATTCTTGAACCAATATGGGTGTCCGTGTTCACGCACGACACGTATTCATGTATCAAGGAACGCGGCACCCATGCGTGCGCCATGAGCGTGAAAAAGGCTTTGAGAAAAGACCCGGTCGGCACGAAATATTGCTTGAAGATTGACGTTCGCAAGTTTTACCCATCAATCAACCACGAAGTGTTGAAAGGTGTGGTAAGGCGGAAAATAAAAGATGGTCGCCTTTTGGCGTTGCTGGATGAAATCATTGATTCCAACATCAACACGGACATTCCAATTCGGAATTTTGTCACCGACCCGAACACCGGGGAATTGGTGGCAACATCCTTGAACGGCGTGCCGATTGGCAACTATCTTTCCCAATACTTTGCAAACCTTTTCTTGGCGTATTTCGACCATTGGTTGAAAGAAGAAAAACGCGTGAAGTATTATTGGCGTTATGCCGATGACATCGTTGTTCTTGCACCGGACAAGGAATCCTTGCACGCGTTGTTGCGTGACATACGGGCATACATGAAGCGTTTGCAACTGAAAGTGAAACGCAATCATCAAGTGTTCCCGGTTGACGCGCGCGGAATTGATTTCCTTGGATTCGTGTTCTATCACGACCACACATTATTGCGCAAGTCCATAAAACAAAATCTTTGCCGCCGGGTGGCGAAGTTGAACAAGCGCAAGAAACAACCCACAAAGGCAGCTTACAAGCAAGCCATTTGCAGTTGGTGGGGTTGGTGCAAGTGTTCGGATTCAATTCATTTATTCGACAAACTTTCAAAATCGTTTCCTTATGAAATTAAATTCAATCGAACCAAACGCGCATTATGACATTGCGCATGGTATGCCCGCCGTGCTGGAAAAGGACAATGACGGGTCGGTGATTTATCGCGTGAACATCGCCGAAGAAAAAGCCATTCCGGAGGGTGAAAAGGAAGCCCGCCCGATTGGTTGGTCATGTTATGAAGTGCGCACGTTCGCGAAGCCTACAAAGGCAAACTTGAAGCGTGTGTTCATCCGTTCAGTCATTGACGAAACGGCGGAATTTGACCTTGTAAATTCGTACAACAAGCACGTCATTGGCATTGCGCCGGATGAAAAGGCGGTTGCCGAATACAAGGAATATTTGAAGCTTACCGAAGATTTGGACAACCAAATCATTTCGGATTTGTCACACATCTAAAAAGAAGAAAATGCCACGATTTAGCGATTCTAACATTGAATCGGACGCAATAATTGGTAAAGGAATAGACCTTGAAGAACTTTTTGACCGCCGCATTGTCATTGAGAAAATCAAGATTGAACCAACCAAGTTTCCGGGAAAGAATGCGTCCAGTATGCGTATGCAAATGCAAGTTGTCATCAATGCCGAATTTATGGACACGCCCGATGCGGACGGCGACTTTTTCAAAAAGGATGCCAACGGAAAGGCAATCGGAACGCGGCGTTCCGTGTTCACCGGGAGCGACAATTTGATGTCGGAAATGAAGCAAGTGCAATCGCAATGGAAAACCGAACGTGTTTCCCAAGGGTTGCCCGCCGTTGATTTCGTTGTGTTTGATACGACAATCGCGAAAGTTGGCAAAATGTTTCATTTTACATGATTTTACGATTATGACATCAAACATTCATTCAACAATAGTTCCTATCTTGGCAAGATACATGATGACCGCATTCGGCGCGTGTTTCGCCATCATCAAGCCGACATTCCCGTTCATCTTTGTGTGTACGCTTGCAGTGCTTGCTGATTGTTACACCGCATGGTCGTTGAGCCGGAGAGTGAAGAAACGTTTTCCCGGTGCGAATGATGGAAAATTCAAATCCAACTATGCCGGGCGTGTGTTCCGAACACTTATCAAGGTGTATGCCTTGACCGTCCTTGTTCACTTGATGGACGTGATGGTGTTCCCGGAAGTGTCTTTGCATTTGCCGCAAATTGTAGCCGGGGCGGTGTGCTTTTGGCAAGTTTGGTCAATGCTGGAAAACGAATCATCTTGCAATGATGCAAAATGGGCAATCATCGCCCAACGCATCATGGTTGACAAGACCGAACGCCATTTTGACATTGACTTGCACGAACTGAAAGAACACAAGCCAACGCCGCCGATGGATGGCGTGCCGTGTGCCAATACATTTTGCGTGTTCCGTGGTGGCGGTTCATGTGACCCGCCAAAGTGTGAATTGTATGTAAAACCAAAAACAAACGATAATGGCGGACATTAAGAACTTGATTCCGTTCATCCTCAAATGGGAGGGCGGATTTGCGAACGACCCGACCGACCGGGGCGGCGCAACCAACAAAGGCGTGACAATCACGACTTATGAAGCGTATTGCAAGAAGAAAGGTTTGCCCCGTCCATCGGTGGCGGACTTGAAGCACATATCGGATGCCCATTGGCGTGACATCATCAAGACGATGTTTTGGGATAAATGGCGCGCCGATGACATCCATTCCCAAAAGGTTGCAAATATCCTTGTGGATTGGGTTTGGGCATCCGGCATCCACGGCATCAAGAAGCCACAAGCATTGCTTGGCGTTGTCGCGGATGGTATCGTTGGCAACAAAACCTTGTCGGCGGTCAACTTTGCCGACCCCGACCAACTTTTTGAAGCCATATTCAAAGAACGCGTGAAGTTCATCAATGGGATTGTTTCGCGTTCCGTTGTGGCATACGAAAAGAAGATTGGGCGCAAGGCGACCGAAAAGGAGTTGTTGAAGTACACACAAAAGCGTTTCTTGCCCGGATGGATGAACCGCTTGAATGACATCAAAAAGTTGCGATATGATATGAAACAGGCATTGAAATTCATCGCGCTTTGTCTTGTCGCGTTACTGATTGCCGCGTGTTCGACATCGCGCAAGCTGGAGAAGAACACCGACAAGGTTGTTGCGGATAGTGTGTCGGAAAGCATTTCCAAGGTTGCGGATGTTTTCAAGGTCGTTGACACGACTAAGACCGAATCCGGGGAATCCATCATCACGGAAATAATCTTTTTCGGAGATTCAGCGCGCGCGCCGGATTTGCCCGAACTGATTATTGACAAGGACGGAAAGATGACCATCAAGGGCGGAAAGGGCGTGAAAAGCATCAAGCAAACCGCCATCCGGTCAAACGTGGTGAAGAATGGAAAGACAACGGAAAAGGAACACAACACCACGACCAAGGACAAAGCGACCGTCCACAAGGAGAAGAAACACAACGAAGTTGCAAAGACAAGCAGACGTTCAAATGTATGGACGTGGGCAATCGCCGCATCAATCGTTGCCGTTCTTGTCTTGTTCATGCGGTACAGAAAGCCAATATTGGCATGGTTGCGCAAGTTGCTTGCATCCATGCGCAAGGATTTGGAATAAATTTTGTACCTTTGCACCACATTGTTGCGAAAGCCCCTTGCATCGCACGGGGAACAATGTTGAAGCCCGGTTCATCGCCGGGCTTCTTTAGTTTTGGGTGTACACGGATTCTCTTGTTTTTGGACATAAAAAAACGCCCGAAATTGTTAAAATTCGGACGTTTCGTGTACATTTTCGTGTACGTTTTGCATAAAACCTTGATTTTCAAGGTTTATTGCGGAGAGAGAGGGATTCGAACCCCCGGCACCTCTCGGTGCGACGGTTTTCAAGACCGTTGTAATCGACCACTCTACCATCTCTCCAAAATTTTGATATGGAATATCTTTATATCGAAACCGAATGCAAAATTACATATTTTAAACTAAAAATCACTTTAAATCTATTTTAAATTTTTCTGCATTATAATTTATTAACAAAAAGCATAAGGGGGGGCGGATTTCATAAGCAAGTGCAAGGCTATACTTTTTTAACTCGTTGGCGGAATTAATTTAGTGCATACTTAATTCTGCCAATGGGCTTGTTGTTAATGAAGTTTACGCACTGCAGAATGGTGAGTGCTCTAATTTTGCCAATGATTCTGGCAAACAAACCATTCGTTATTTTCGCATAATTTTTAATGACCAAGAACTGGTCTGTAAGTTGCGAGAATAGTGTTTCAATCCTTTTTTCTTGCCTTTGCAAACGGAATGAATGTCGGTTTCCAGTTCTTTTGGTTGTGCCGATACGGACACTCCAGTCTTATGTGCGCGGTCTCGAACAAGTCAAGCTGTACGTCAGCTCCAACATACCCCTTGTCGCCATAGATGCTACAGTCGTGATAATTAGTCGTTCCTTGAATACCATTTAACCATCTGGTTATCAATAAAATAATCGTTTGCAAATTTGCATGCTTCCACAAGTTTTTGCTCCTTTGTACAGTAAAACCTTGCAAATCAACGATGTATAAATCTCCATCCAAAGTCCGTCAGGCATCATTATTTTGGGATCTTGAGGCAATGCTCTCTCCCAAGAATTCTCTGTACAAGCTAGTCAATTTGATCGATTGGGATTTGTTTGAGCAGTCTTTTTCTCCTCTTTACAGTAAGGATACCGGCCGCATGGCCAAGCCCATCCGTCTGATGGTGGGTCTGCTAATCTTGAAACACCTTCGCAACGTTTCAGACGAGAGTGTCGTGGAGCAGTTCTCGGAGAACGCTTACTTCCAGTATTTTTGTGGAATGGAGGCTTTCCGCACCGACGTTCCCTGCGTTCCCACCGAGCTTGTCGAGTTCCGTCGTCGCATCGGGGAATCCGGCATGGGGCTGATACTCAAGGAGAGCATCGGCATCAATCTTTCAATCGACGACCAGAGGAAAGGGGAGACCACGGGGAAAGGCGGCAAGGATGGCTGCGGACGCAAGCTTGACGCGGAGCGGACCGCTTTCATTGACACGACGGTGCAGGAGAAGAACACGACCTTCCCAACGGACTCGAAACTCCTGAACAAGGTGATAGACTTTTGCCACGGTGTGGCGGACAAGGAAAACCTCAAGATCCGCCAGAGCTATGTCAGGGAGATAAAAGGGCTGAAACTCGTGCAACGTTTCAGGGGCCGGAAGAACGGCAAGGCAAAAGTCAGGAAGGCTGACAAGCGGATGCGCACCATTGCGGGCAGGTTTCTCAGGGGGGCTGCTTCGCCTGCTGCCTGATAAAAACGCTTGTCGGGAACGGATTGACACCTGCATGAGGTTTGTCAGTGGCGAGCGGTTGGACGGGCATAAGATTTATTCTCTTCACGAGCCGGACGTACTTTGCAACAGCAAGGAAAAAGAGGGCAAGAAGTACGAGTTTGGCAACAAGGTCTCCAACGTCAGGCTGTGGGATGGGATCATCATCGGCGCGCTGTCATTCCGCAACGAGTATGACGGTCATACGATAGATAAGGCAATGGAGCAAGTCAGGCGGCTGTATGACAGGAAAATAAAAACACTTGCCTGTGACAGGGGATGCCGAGGGCAGAGCATGAGCGGGCAGACACAAATCATGATTCCGGGCACACCAAGGAAAACAGACTCACAGTATGTCAAAAACAAAACAAACAAACTCTTCCGCAAGCGGGCAGGAATAGAGCCTGTCATAGGCCACTGCAAGGCAGACCATCGGTTAGGTAGGAACTTCTACAAGGGTCTCTTCGGAGACTCCATCAACGTCATGCTTGCAGCTGTCGCATTCAACTTCAAAAGAGCCATGAGGCTTTTTTTTGTGCCTTGTTGAAAGGGTGATATTGTGGTGCTGTGGAAGACGGGAATTAAATTTTCATCACCAATTCTTTCCGCAGGTTTATATGAAAAATGCCATCTCGCCTTTTTGAGGGTCGACTAGGTAATAGAATATAATATGGTGAAATAGGACAATGCCTGCTATGCGCAACGAATTATTGACGTGTTCGGGAAAAATCCGAACACGCCAATTAAATAGAGAGCCATTAAATAAAGAAGGTGCAAATGAGATATTTAGTTTCGCTGCTGACGCAGCATAAGAAAATAAAGGGGTGTTGTTAAAACAATTTTTCTGGATAAACACTTTCGTTCACTAAATTCCGTATCTTGGCCACCACTCCAGGACGATCGGCTGCATAGGTTACGCCAAACCACTTGCTTGTGGTATCTAATACTTTAACAGTAGCTGTGTTTTCATTAATGAGTTTGTTAACCATCAGTGGAATGAAAAACTCAGCTTTTTTGTTCTCCATATTTTCTGGGGACGAAAGGAACTCTTTGAAATATTCCATGCTGTATTCAAAATAATCGGGTGTAAATCCCCATACATTCATTGAAACAGGTGTGTTTTTATCCACCGTTACCCATTTTTCATTTTCATCCTTGTATTGAATGTCCTCACCATGGCGTTCTATCTCAGTACGCTCAACGACCGTGGCAAGGTTTCCTTTCTCATCTTTCGTACAAATTCCTCGTGCTACGGTTCCATTCTCGCTCAACGTGTTGTCAATGCGAAAGCCTACCATGGCATAACGATTCTTACTATCTTCAGGAAGGTCTGCCAAGAATTTCCCGATAACCTTGAAACAGTCGCGATTATAAAAATCGTCACAATTGATTACACAAAACGGCTCTTTAATAACATCTTTAGCCATCAGCACCGCATGGTTAGTTCCCCATGGTTTTTCGCGTCCATCGGGCACCGTAAATCCTTCAGGAATGGCGTCAATACCTTGAAACACAAGTTCTGTGGGAATATGACCTTCATATTTGGATAATACTTGCTTACGAAATTGTTCTTCAAAATCTTTGCGTATCACAAAAACGATCTTTCCAAATCCTGCTTGGATAGCGTCATAAATGGAGTAATCCATGATAGTCTCACCATTGGGGCCCAATCCATCCAATTGTTTGAGACCTCCGTAACGACTGCCCATACCGGCAGCAAGAAGTAACAATGTTGGTTTCATAATACAAAGTTTGTTTTTAATATTAGTTGATTTCTGAAATGCAAATTTAGCTATTTTTATCGAGTATCTAATACCTAAAAGAGAAAATCAACAAATTATTCCTTTTATTATGAGTTCCTTTTAGTTATTTGGCTTTGATACTTTGTGTGCGTCTTAAATCATTCATAATTTTTATTTTACCATAAATCCTGAAATTAGATAGAAAGAGAGTCGCCGTAGTAATTTTAACCTACGCAACCATTCGGTTTCCTATATGGCTTATGCCCTGAGCAAATCTGGAAACGGAATGGTTACGTTCAAACCGCAATGCTATCGAGAAAGAGTAACAATCGGTTGGTAACGTTCACGGATGAAACTCCAGCGTCAAAATCAAGGGATAGAAGATTAAGTTGAGGGTATCGGTTTTTGAGCTTCTTTTCGATGCCTTTCGAAACTATATGGTTTGCGATACAACCAAAGGGTTGTAAGCTCACAACATTAGTAACACCTTGCTTTACCATGCTTATAACATCACTCGGCAACAGCCAACCCTCCCCAAACTGCGCGGCTAATGAAACGATGCCATCCACTTCTTTTGCTTCTTCAAATATATTGGTAAATGGACGGAAATACCTAAACCGCGAGGCTATTTTGTTGATTTTCTTTTGTCTACGCCATATCAAGCTATAAATGCTTTTAACAATAAAGTCTGGTACGTTCGAATGGCACAGACCCATTTGTTTCTCAACAATAACATTGACAAAGTTTTGCAGAAAAAAAGGTGACAGAAGAGCGGGCACCACCTCAATATTTTTAGCTAATATTTTATCTACCAAGAACTGATGCGCAAAAGGATTAAATTTCAAGAAGATCTCGCCAACAATCCCAACAGTCTGCACGTCTCGCTCTTCTGTGATAGCATCAAATTCCTCTGCTGCTTGGGCAATTAGGTTCATAAGTCCCTTGGGGCTGTTCTTTAGTATTTGTGTAGAGGCCAAATTTAAATATTTGTCGCGTAAAGCGAGAGCGGCATTGCTCGATTTCGCTCCGACCACAATGGCATCCCTTTTCAATCTTGCCACTGATGAGTGGTAAAATTTTGAGATTGTATCACCATATAGAAATGTTGTCGTAATGATTGGGGCAAACTTAATCCAAGGCACATCAAGTTTGCCGCTTTGGTTTTTATCCTCCTCCTCAGCGCTCGTAGACACTCCAAGCGTGATTAATGGCACCTTGTCAAAGCCGTTGGCTTGCATGGCACGTCGAATGAGCGCGGCGTAATTAGTGGCTCGGCATTGTCCACCCGTTTGGGTCATAACCACAGATATTTTGTCGAGGTCGTATTGTTCGGAACGCAATGCTTTGACAAAATCGCCAACAATCAGTGTCGCAGGATAACACACTTCGTTATTGGCATACTTCAATCCATACTTGGCACTTTCAGAATCGCTCGGAGGAAGCACCTCGACATCCCAGCCAAAAAGTCGGCAAAGAGATGGCAACAATGGAGTGAGATACTCCGTAAAGTAAGGCGCCAAAATGTGACGTGAAATTGGCGGAAGCGCATTTGCCTCTTCATGGCTTGTGTTTGATTTTATGACACCCTTTCTGTCATGCGCGGATAACTTTTCTGCTTTGTCCCCCCCTCGAAGAGATTCGACAAGAGACCTTACGCGAAGTTTAAGGCTGCCAATATTGCTTACATCATCTATTTTTAACAATGTGAAAGGTTTTCCATGCCGTTTCAGAATGCCTCGAACCTCGTCTTGTATGAAAGAATCCGGTCCACATCCGAAAGATGTCATCTGCACAAAGTGTACATCGTTTGGTTGTTCTGCGCACCATTGGCCCGCTTTGATGATGCGACTCATGTAAGCCCACTGCTTAACAAGGTATGTGTCGCCAGCGCTTGTATTGAAATCGTCGCGCACTATATCCTCGGAAATGACATTTACGCCCAACGACGCTATCATTTCGGACAGTTTGTGTTGTACCAAGGGGTCGGTGTGGTAGGGGCGACCAGCCAGCAAGATCGTAAAATTACCATTCGCTCTTCCATCCGCGAGAATTTCCTCCGCCATTTTTTTTACTTCACTTGTATAGGCGTCTTGTGCCAATATGGCGGCACTATAAGCTTTGTCAATAGTACTTTTGCACACGCCGAGTTTCTTGAGATAAGCGAAAATTTGTTTTTTCAAAAGAGCTTTATCCCTAAAATTGATAACCGGGGAATCCACATGCGTACGCAATTTCATGGCGCCTCGTATCACATCAGAGTACGCGGAGACAATGGGGCAGTTGTAGCTGTTTATGTTCCTGTTATCGTCTTGCTGTTCATAAACAACATAAGGCATAAAGATAAATCCTGTTTTGTCACCGTTGAGTTTCGATATTTTATCATCAAGTTCTTGGATATGCGCATGCACGAGCTTGGCAGGGAAACAGATATTGTCGCTCATCACGCTTCCCAATGCCTCCTCGTAGCGATGGAAGGTAGATTCATCGCTAAGCGTTACACCAAACCCCGCTGTTGTAAACAGGGCGTGCCAAAATGGATAATCCTCATACATGTTCAACACGCGAGGTATGCCGACAACACGTTGGCAAGATGGTCTCTCGGCACACTTTCTGTCAAAAAGCAGCTTGTATTTGTAGACATAGATGTTTTTGCCTTTTGAAGCCCCCTTGCCCTTGTTGTTGAAAATACGCTCGCACTTGTTCCCGGAGTAAAATTTATGGTTGCCGGCAAATGTATACTGGGTTACGAAGCAGTTATTTTCACAACCTTTACAATTGAGCAATTTGGTATTATAAGCTGATACGGATAATAGGTCTGCTATGCTTCGAGAACACTTTACATTTTTTTGCTCAAACAGATTGATTGCGTTGAGTGCGCATCCATACGCCCCCATCATCTCAGGCATGTTGCCACGGGCCACCTTGGCGCCAGTCAACAGTTCAAAAGCACGTACTACAGAGTCGTTTTTCATAGTGCCACCTTGCACTACTATCTTGTTGCCAAGATGTTCATTCCCATGAAGTTTCAACACTTTGTATAAGCAATTGCGTACCACGGAATATGACAATCCACATGCTATATCCTCGATTGTAACTCCCTCGCGCATCACTTGTTTCACCTTGGAGTTCATAAACACCGTGCATCTCGTGCCGAGATCGCAGGGGTTGGGAGCATTGCAGGCCAATCGGGCAAAATCTTCCACTTCATAACCAAGGTTGTGCGCGAAAGTCTGAATGAATGTCCCACATCCTGACGAGCACGCCTCGTTCAGCTCCATGCGCACCACAACCCCATTCTCCACGAAGATAGCTTTCATATCTTGGCCACCAATGTCGAGTATGAACGACACGTTGGGCATAAGATGAGCAGCCGCGCGATAATGAGCCATCGTCTCTATAATTCCGTCATCCAAATTGAATGCCGTTTTGATGAGATCCTCTCCATATCCTGTGGAGCAAGAACCCACAATGTGTATATCAGCCCCCACCTTGTCCGCCGCTTTTTGCAGGCGTAGCAAACCGTCAGACACGGCCTTGATAGGATTGCCAAGATTCATGGCATAATCTTTGAAAACAATTTGGCCTTTACCCTCCTTGTTCGTTCTTACAGCCACTATCTTAGTTGTGGTGGAACCAGAATCAACGCCTATGACCACCTCTTCCACGCCACGTTTTAAGGGATAGAGTGGGGTGGCATATTGTTGCTTAGATTTCAACCAGTTTTGGTAATGTGCCACATTCTCAAACAGTGGCGGCAGCCCTTCTTGAACATCAGTCTTGTCGTGCCTTGACGTAGAGCCGGTGCCGGTGACCACTTTGCGTTTTTTTTGCTCCGCTCGAGAGCGGTCAACGAGCTTTTGTGCAGACCGCTCCAACAATCCTTTGAGCTCGGATAATTTCCTCGGTTTTGTATCACCGGATTTAAATGCGCAACCCATCGCGGGTATCAGATTGCCATTTTCAGGTACGGTCAAATCGTCGTATGGTATCTTAAGGTATTCAGAAAACGCTTTTCGCAGAGCTGGCAGAAATGTGAGAGGGCCGCCACAGAGCAATATTGGAGGCGTGAAGTCGCATCCGCGGCTAAGCGTTGTTACAGTTTGGACGGCAATACTATGGAAAATGCTGGCAGCGATGTCACTTTTTGGCAGATTGCGCGACATGAGATTTTGAACGTCCGTCTTAGCAAACACTCCACATCTCGCTGCCATTGGATAAACATGTCGGGCCTTTTCGGCCAACTCGCTCATTTTTGCGTTGTCACAACCCATAAGCACCGACATTTGGTCTATGAAAGCTCCCGTACCCCCCGCGCAGTTACCATTCATGCGCAGCTCCATACTTTTGCCATTGAAGAAAACCACCTTGGCATCTTCGCCACCAATGTCAACAAGTGTTTTAACCTTCGGATAACGTTCGCGCACAAACACTGTGGCCGCCACTACCTCTTGCACAAAATCGACTTTTAGCTGCTCTTTTGTTTGCATACCTACCGACCCCGTGACGCATAGTTTCGTTTCTATATCGCCGAACCGCTGGTATATTTCATCAATATACTTGGAAACCAATGCCATAACTTTGGCGTTGTGCCGCTCATAACGCGCAAATACCAAGCGACGGTTGTTATCCAAAACGACAATTTTTGCTGTGGTCGACCCCACGTCAAGACCTATCCGATATATATTGCGCATCTACCAATATCTATTAATAAATCTTTTTCTGAAAAAAGCTTTTTTACAATTTACAAAAATACGACAAATACAG
The DNA here is from genome assembly GCF_000758925.1 of Prevotella sp. S7-1-8. Lineage (GTDB taxonomy): Bacteria > Bacteroidota > Bacteroidia > Bacteroidales > Bacteroidaceae > Prevotella. The sequence goes on along the minus strand of NZ_JRNC01000036.1, from coordinate 5,863 downwards.
AGAGTGAACAAAGATTTTTTGTTTTTTTGCAAAAACAAAACAATTCTTGCAACCTTTTTAAATTCCATTTCGTCCAAACATAAAACATACAATGCAAATGACATGAAAAAAACTTTATTATTATTTGTTTCAGTTGTTACGCTATGCTCATGTGGCAATTATTCAAAGACATTCAACAGCGCGGAAGTTACCAGCGTGCGCCATGTAAGGCCATTTACAGCTATCAAAATTAAAGGAGCATGTGACGTTTTTTTTGCACAATCCGACACGTTTGGAGCCAAGGTAGTAGGTCCTGAAAGTCGTGTTAATGCCATAAAAACAAGTTTCTCTGGCAATACCCTTGTTGTGAGTGTTGAAAAAAAACTCGCAGATGTAAATTTGTTTAATAATAATCCCTCTCCTGTGATATATGTCACCTCGCCAGATTTAATAGGCATCTCAATGGAAGGTTCTGGCGATTTTTGTATCAATGGCAAGCTTGATACAGACACGCTCAACCTTTATCTAAAAGGGAGTGGTGACATAGAGATGGCAAATGTGATTTGCGACGAGTTTCATTCCACATTGTTGGGAGTTGGGGACATTGATATAAAGTCGCTCACGGCCAAACGAAGCGATGTCAAATTGAAAGGAGTAGGGGATGTCAAAATTCATTTTGTAAATAGTGGTTATGCGTCTCTCGACTTGCAAGGCGTCGGCGATATATTTCTATCTGGCAACGTCAAAAACTTCCGAAAGAGAGCGCATGGAACTGGAGATATCAACTTTGACAAGCTGCACGTGGGACAATAGAAACGCTTTTATAACTTCTCTAATCTTATGTTGATAGCCAGGGCTTGTCTTTTAGACAGCTCTGGCTTTTCTTTTTCGTTTAGAACGATATGGTCTTCTTCTACGTTCTTGTCCGCATCTCTTGATACCACCAATCGTTATTACCAAAATTTTATTACTCTTAGCAAAGTGTTTTTGTGAAAGCGAAGCTATCTCACACTCTTAAAACAACGTCGTTTATCTTCGTGTATAAGCAATCATATTAAGTGGACCATTCTTTGGTAATATATGTAAAATTGTTTATCTTTGCAGCGCAAGGAAAAAATGGCTTGAAGTATATTATGACTTTTAACTGTTTGTGATATTTTTTCATTTTTCGCTTACTCAAATCACATAGACGGTGGACGGATCTATTAAAATGTTTTTATTTGTTAACAGAAAAACAAAATGAGAAAAATACTGATGACACTATGCCTTATGTTTGTGACATTGGCACAAGCACAAGACTTGAAGACGTTGAAGTTCGGAACTATTTTTGATGACGCAATTATAAACCTCAAATCTTCGCTGGGCGAGCCAACAACTTCCAACACCAACTTAGTGGTTTATCAAAATGTCCATTACAGAGGGTTCAAATGGGATAAAATCACCTTCAAATTTGCACAACGAAAGTTATGTGAAGTACGCTGTTATATGAATAAAAAAAACAAACAGCAAGCGCTCACCCAACTTTCCGCCATTGCAAAGACTATGAAAAAAGATTATTCCATTACGATGGACTATGAGGATGATGGCGACGTTTTTTATTCCGGTGGAGTTTCCCCTATGGGATTCGGCCATCTTTTTACCATCTTCGTTTCGCCTTATAATAGTATTTGGACTGCCCAAATGCGTTTTGGACCGTTCTCTATTTAATTTTTTTAATGACTTGATGGCAATATTCTTTCGTTCGCAAGGTTATTAATGCAACAAAAAAAACAAAGATGAAATTTAAAACGGCATTGTTATTGGGCACGTTTATGATATCCCTACCTACATTTTCGAAGTCAATGGTTGATTTATGGCTGTCAATGCCCATCAAAATGATTCCTTACATAGGGCACGACTCTCGATTGGAAATGACAAAATGCGTTTCCACGAGCACCAAAAATGAAGTAAGACATGACTTGGAAGGAACGAGCAAGATAGACACGATCACGGCAGATTATCTCCATATTACTTTAAATAATGCTGTCGAATTGGACATAAAACGGCTGCCATATCAAGGTAATGATTCCATCATTTGTGTTGTTCAGACATGGAGCGCGCCGCAAAAAGAGAGTAAGGTCTGCTTTTACAATCAAGAATGGCATCCCATACATTTGACAAACCCATTATCCGACAAAACCAAGTTCTGCCAATTGGTCAAGCCGGATACGATGACGCAAGAAGATTTTACAAATATAAGTCAGAAACTCAATGTAATATTGGTAAGTGCCTCTCTATCCGTTTCCAGCCAGACCATGGTTGTACATCGCTCCGTTCCTATATTTTCGAGCGAGGAGAACGATAAGATAAAAAATATGTTGCCAACTATAACAATGAAGTGGAACGGATTAAAATTTGAATGAGTTTTCAATTATATACAACCAAAAGGAGCTGTCAAATAGTTTTTGGCAGCTCCTTTCGTTTTCTTTACCATTTAATGGTTTGTTTATTCAATGCCGTTTATAAGATACCCATCTTGCCTACCACTATCAACAATGAGAAACCAACTATCAGCGTGATAAAACCAACTATCAACCCGGTCTTGGCCATATCTTTCTGCTCTATGAGACCAGTGGAGTAGGCTATGGCGTTCGGTGGAGTGGAAATTGGCAGAGACATTGCAGCGGATGCGGCAATAGCAATACCAATGAGGACGGTGGATGTACCTCCGATAATATCCAACTTGTTGCCCATGCCTTCGCACACAACGGTCAAGATAGGAATCATCAAGGCTGCGGTAGCGGTATTGCTGATAAAGTTTGACAGGAAATAGCATACCAATCCAGCCATGACCAAAATGACAATTGGGCTCCATTCTCCAAACGGTATAGATTTGATAGCCACTTCTGCCAATCCTGTTCCATTAAGGGCAAGGCCAAGCGCAAATCCACCGGCAACCATCCAAATAACGCCCCAATCAATGTCACGTAAATCTTTAGACGTGATAACACCCGTAAAGGCAAACACCGCGATAGGTAGCATAGCCACGGTGTTAGCGTTGATGCCCAACTGCTTGCCAAACACCCACAAGAAAATTGTTATGGCAAAAGTAGCGCCAACAACTACCGTGCGCCAATTGTGACGCATGTCTCCCTCTATTTTCAATTCTATAGTATCTTTGGAAAACGGGAATAGTTTGCACATTACAAACCATGCGATGATCAGCAATATGATAACCAACGGTGCCATCACCATCATCCACTGCCCAAAACCAATATTCATATCCATTCCAGCAGGATCGTTTAAAACCTTGTAAGCGAATGCGTTAGGCGGCGTTCCGATAGGCGTGCCCATACCGCCAAGGTTGGCACCGATGGGGATTGCCATGGTCAGTGCTATACGTCCTTTGCCATTGGCTGGCAGAGCTTTAAACACAGGCGTAAGAAAAGTAAGCATCATGGCAGCAGTCGCGGTGTTGGAGATAAACATGGAGAATAAGCCGGTGATAAGCATGAATCCCAAAAGAACATTCTTGCTCTTATTTCCAAACGGTTTTATGAGCGTCTTAGCCATCCATACATCAAGACCCGATTTTGTGGCCGCAATAGCCAAAATAAATCCACCCAAGAAAAGGATGATGGTAGGATCGGCAAAACATGCCATGATACCAACCGAGTCTAAAAGTTGACCGTATTCGCCAGTGTTACCTTGTAGGAAATTAAAGGACGAGTCACTCACACAAAACAGCAGTACAAAAATAATTGTGACTGACGTTGCCCAAGCAGGGATAGCTTCTGTGAGCCATAAGATAATAGCCATCACAAATATAGCTATCACGCGCTGCTGTACAATGGTTAGCCCGGCAATGCCCAAAAAAGAGATTGGAAGATTCCAGACTATCAGGGTGACAATGGCGGCAAGCAAAAACCACAAGCCTTTTTTCTTGTTAAAATCACCCGTAAGAGTTTTTGTTACAGTTTCTTGCATAGAATTCGATAGATTTTTATAGGTTATATGATTAGAAAAAAATAAGCTTTTGCAGGCACTGACAATAGTTGTTAGTGTTTGAGACAGGGTTAGTGAAGTCAGTTTGGAAAATAAAAAATTCCACATACAACGAATGTCGCATGTGGAATTCAACTCTATTTCTTATCGTCTTTGGCTTCTTGCATATTACCTTCAATATACAAGCGTGTCATCTCTGGAACGCCGTTTGAGCGTATGGTTATAGTCTTCTTGAAATGACCTGGAAATTTACCCTTGCCATTATATGTAACGGTAATGGTACCTTTTTGACCAGGCTTGATAGGTGCCTTGGTGTAAGATGGAACCGCGCATCCACAACTGGCTACAGCCTGATTGATAACCAAGGGTTGGTCACCGGTGTTTGTAAAACTGAACGTACATTTCTGAACGGAATTAGACTCCGCGAATGTTCCAAAGTTGTGACTCAATTTGTCAAACTTAATCTGAGCCTGTGCAAATGCGACATTAACGCTTGCGACAAACATCAAGGCTATAATTAAGATTTTCTTCATGTTTCTATTCCTGTTTTAATTAAAAAGTATAATTCAACACAAATGTATGAATTATTTTTGAATTTATCAATTTTATGAGAGAATTTAACAGTATTTGAATGTTTTTCTTTTCTATTTATCATAACACTCATTATATTTAAAATTGCCATTTTTAGGCACTTTTAAAAACGGCCACAAAATCTCCACGTATTTTGAAGCGTGACATAAACCAATTTTGTTAAGTGACAAATTTACGCGCTCGCCAAAAAATACATAATTAAAATGAATAATGTCATTAAAAAAGATATACCTCACTTTTTGTTCGAAGACAATTTTTAAATAAGCGAAATAAACGTTGAAAACATCCAACAAAACTATTATCATAAGTGCGCCAATTCAAAAAGAAGAGACAATTCGGCCGAAATCCGCGGCAAATGAAAGTTTTTTGCAATCTGCTGCAACGCAACTACTTATATCTTATCTTTTAAAAAATAGAAATAAAAAGTTTTCTAATTGCTTGGTGATCGCTATTTAATCACGTGCCAAACAAGTATCATTGGCAGCATAAACAGATACCAAACACAGCGTCATGAGGGCTCAATCGCGGTGTCAATAGATATTAATGGCAACAGAACGGAACTCTTGATTCTTTTTCAAGGATTTTTCTATAAATATATTCGCTTTATCTCGTTCTAAAACGATCGATTTTACAGGCATAAATTTATGATATTTCTTTAACATTTCAATTATTGCCTGTAACTGTTCGGCGATAAACGCACGAAGAAGCGCCAAACCTCATACAAGGCTCGGTTTGACATCTGTCTCCGACTCCGCACGATTGGCTCGGCGGTTTTGAGCGCAATCAACAACCTTGTCCGGAGTGTCTATACAAGAAAGTCTATGCCCTTTATGACCTGCCTGGCCACCATGTTTCTTGAAGGAAGACCTTTTTTGAGAATATTTTTTTTAAATATATTCAAGTTCCCGTGAGAAAAATTTACAAGTGTTCTTTATCGCTGAATAATTAAGAAAGGTTACAAATTACAATAAATATCTTAAAATCACATAATTCACGAGAGGATGGGAAAGAAAGTGTTGCTTGTTTTTGTAAAAAATATTACCTTTGAATGCCAATAAAGTTATTCGAGTATTTTAATCCATATAATTCATAGGACATAGAAAAGAAAGGAAAAGAATGAAAAGATTGTATGAAAAGCCAGTAGTTGAAGTGTTAAGAATGGAGGATTCCATGCAGATAATTTGCAGCTCGGGGGGTACAAACCAAACAAATTTCAAAATAGACAAGTGGGGTAAGGCTGAAGAAACGGACGCGGAGGGAACATCAGAAGCGATAGATAAATTTCCAGACTGGTTAAATGATAATCCTT
>NZ_JRNC01000035.1 GCF_000758925.1 Prevotella sp. S7-1-8 | reverse complement strand
GACGTCGTGCTCTCAAGAGCTTGAAGAGGGCAAAGTTCAGACCGACAACAACCCAGCAGCGCTTAACGTGGTAAAACTAAACTTCGCCACCAGGTGCCTTAACACGAGGTACCATGTACGACAATATAAATAACATGCCCGACGACGCTACCTTTGGCGTATATGGCTATGGGCATAAAGATGGTGAACCTACTCCCAACGAACCCAACTTCATTAACAACGGCAGTGCGAAGAAAGACGGCGAAGTGCATGTAAGCGGCAAGGTGGCAAAATACAAGACAGACATGCCGAAGGTGCAGCTCGCCGCCGTATACCCCCGACTAAGCGATGGCAATCAGTTTAAACGGACAGGCGCAAACACCTATACCCTTACCTACTCCCTGGAAAAAGACATGGCACAGCAGAAAGACTTGATGATAGGGCAGGCTGATGAGTTTGAGATAAATGACCAGAACTCTACCGATGAAAATATAAACAGCGGAAAGACCATAAACATGCACCATGCCCTTACAGCCATCAACTTCGCCATTGGCGACCGCGTACCTACTGGTTACACCATTGAGGGCATTTGCCTAAGAAATCTATACACCAAAGGTACGTGCAAGGTAGACTTGTCGAAGAACACCGACGCAGAGCGTTTCACATGGACAGACCTTAGCGAGAAAAAAGATGTGCATATTATAACCAACCACATCACCACCACACAGGTAAACAGAACCCAGTTTACCGGGCTAAAAACAGGCAACAAGTACGACAACCTTACCATCTTCATGATACCACAACCGGTAGGCAAAGACGCCATAGCAGAGGTGATACTAAAGAAAGATGAAAAAGAATATGTGAGCGTAAGAGATGAAAAAGGTCAAAAAGTAACACCCGAAAATGATACAAGGGTAAAAATTAAACGTATAACCATTCCTCTCAAAAGAAAAGATGCCAAACCCTATGAAGCAGGTGAGGTGGAAAAATATTTAGTAAATAGCCTGATAAATAAGACAAAAGAAAAAGATTCTAATATATCTATAGACGTAGTAGATCCCAAAAACTACGAGAGCTCTAGCACAACTATAAAACCTAATAATGAATATTTTTGCAAAAAAGACGGGGAAAAACAAAATACATATAATGTGTTTATAAATTGCTATCGATACGCAGTTAATACCGATAAAACAAAGAAACATTTTAATCATGCAATAATAGCTTCTAATACTTTTACTATAAAAAGTATAGAGTATAAGACATATAATGAAAATACAAAAAAAAGCGATTATACACAATTATCAGGAGAAAACGTAAATTGCGTAACGTGGAAGATTACAAAACAACCTAATGGAGATAACACTATAGGCTCTTTTAGCTTAACTTTTGACCCTTCAAAGTACCCAATGGTTGAAGATAAACCGAAAAAAGGTGTAAAACAAGTACATAAATTCGGCACAAAGGATATGGATAAGTTCAGAATAACTTTAGTAGCAGATGGTTTTGAAGGTAAATATGAAAAATTAGAAATAATTTGTAGAGATTATCCTAAATAATATCCAAACAACCCTAATAGCTGACATCAGGCAAGCAGCTAAGCGGTAAGAAAAGAAAGCGAAACGCCACGTAATGATATACGTAAGGCGTTGCGCTTTAGGGTGTTTCTACAAATCACCACCGTAAGATTTTTTTGTCAGTATTTTTACGTTTTGTCATCTTGTGGACTCTTTTTATATAAAACAGGCTGCGCCTCAACAATTCAAACAAGTTTGATTGTATTCGGCTTGCTCCGTTTTTGGTTCAATTTGCTTGTTCGTTCAGTCGTATAGCTCGCAAATTGACCTCAAAAAAAGTCTCACAAACCTGTCAAAGCTATTTTATAGCACCGCCCTTAACCGCAAAACGGCCCGGCAACCCCGAAAAGCCCTTTACAGAACCTCCCTTCACAAAAAACATGTAATTTTGCATGGGACAATAAAAAACACCTGCCGCATATCTTTTAGCAATGGTACAACAAACACTTGACAGCAATAAATATGAATAAAATATTTTTATCGCTCGCATTATTATTGGTGAGTTTTGGAAGTTACGCACAAGAACGGTTGCCCAAGGTAATCCTCAAAGACATGGAAGGCAGAACCGTGCAGACAGACACGATAGCCAACAACGGCAAGCCCTTGCTGCTTGCTTTCTTCGCGACGTGGTGCAAACCCTGCAACCGTGAGCTGAAAGCCATTGCCGAACTCTACGATGAGTGGCAGCAAGAGACAGGCGTGCGACTTATCGCCGTATCGGTGGATCAGGCACAGAACATCAACAAAGTAAAGCCGTTGGTTGACCAGAACGGATGGCGATACGACGTGCTGCTCGACCCCAACAGCGATTTGCGCCATGCGCTGGGCATTCAACTGATTCCCTACACGGTGTTGCTCGATGGACAGGGAAACATTGTTTATCGCCACAACGGTTACACCGATGGCGCAGAACTGGAGCTTTACGAAAAGATAAAGGAAATCGCAAGCAAGTAGCCTTATGAACAAACGGATGATGATGCTTGGATGGCTCATCGGCATGGCAAGCACATGGCTTTGCGCACAAGAGCAACCGGACAAGCCGCGCCTGTCGGGAAGTATTCAGAGCGACATCCTGCTGCCGGAGAAAGACAAGACAACGGGAGCGAGCGCTGATGACGGCCATTTCCTGACAAACACTTATCTCGACTTGAAAGCCACAAGCCGTTATATTGAGGCTGGGGCAAGACTGGAATATTTGAAACATCCGCTTCCCGGATTTGAGAACGACATCAAAGGCTGGGGACTGCCTCATTTCTATGTGAAAGGCCGCTATAAGAATGCCGAATTGACATTGGGCAGTTTTTATGAGCAGTTTGGGTCGGGCTTCATCCTTCGCACATACGAGGAGCGGAGTCTTGGAATAGACAACTCCCTGCAAGGCGCGCGCTTGTCTTGCCGCCCTTGGGACGGTGTGGCGGTGAAGATACTCACGGGACGCCAGAGACGATATTGGAAGCACAACGACAGTTGGCTGACAGGGGGCGACATCGAGTGGAATATTGACGAGTGGCTCAAAGTACTGCAGAGGCACGAGACCTATGCGATGATTGGTTTTTCTTGCGTCAACAAGTACGAGAAAGAGGATGTGGTCATGACAGACCCAACACACCGTCTACGCCTTCCTCGCTATGTCAACGCGTTCGATGTTCGTTTGCGAGTGCAACACCGTTCGTTGAACGTGCTGGCAGAGATGGCGATGAAAACGCAAGACCCTTCCAATGACAATGGCTATATCTATCGCAACGGTTACGTGGCAATGCTCTTAGGCTCATACTCCAGACGCGGCATGAGCCTGCTTCTGCAAGCCAAGCGCAGCGCGAACATGACGCTGCGCAGCAGCAGAGGTATGGAAGGCATCTCTTCTTTCATCAATCACCTGCCTGCCTTCACCATAGAACACACCTACACGCTGCCCGCGCTCTATCCCTATGCCACACGCCCTGAAGGAGAGTGGGCTTATCAGGCGGCGGGGGCGTATACCTTTCCCAAAGGCTCTATGCTGGGTGGCAAATATGGGACGATGGTGAAAATGAACTTCTCGCACGTCCATTCCATTTCCAAAAATGAGGATGGCGGCAGGGGAACCAATGGCTATGGAAGCTCGTTTTGGAACTGGGGAGCATCCACCTATTATCAAGACATTGACGTACAGTTGGAGAGACGCCTTGGCAAAGACACAAAGCTCAACCTGACGTACATGACCCAGCGGTACAACCAAACTGTGATAGAGGGGCATGGAGGCATGTTAAGCTCGCATATATTCGTGGCAGACGTGAAACAAAAATTGGCACGAAAAACAACGCTGCGCGTTGAGGGACAGTATCTCTTCTCGAAAGATGGTGACAAAGACTGGGCGTTCGCACTGGCCGAGCTGTCGCTGGCGCCACACTGGATGTTCACCTTGAGTGACCTTTACAACCTTGGCAACACCCACGCGCACTACTACCAAGGCTTTGTGACATACAACGGTGGGGCGCACAGGTTGCAATTGGGCTATGGTCGCACTCGCGCCGGTTTCAACTGTTCGGGAGGGGTATGCCGATACATCCCCGCCATCAAAGGTCTGACACTTTCCTACAATTATAACTTCTGATAGCTCTGACAGCAATGAAATCTTTATATATCCTCCTTTTGGCTGGCATTTCGCTCTTGACGAGTTGCGACCCCATTGACGCTGACAAACGTCTCGTCGAAGTACCTTCCGCCACCATTCAGCGGAACGTGCTGATAGAAGACTTTACAGGGCAGCGGTGCATCTTCTGCCCCGAAGCCGCGCAAACCATCGCAAAGCTACAAGCCACTTATGGCGCTGACAAACTGATTGCGGTAGCGATACACGCAGGACAGCTCGCCATCAAAACTTCCCCCTCTGTTGTAGGATTGCGCACCGATGCGGGGGATGCGTATTACAAGCATTGGGCAATTCCCAACGTACCCAAAGCCATCATCAACCGTCGTGGTGGCGCACTGTCAAAAGACGCTTGGGCCGGGCAAATATATGATGAGTTTAACAAGCCCACGAATGTAAAAATGGGCCTTAAATGTCAATACGACGCTGCCTCTCGCCATGTGGAGATAGAAACCGACTTGAGGACCTTGACGACAGCGGTGAAAGGACAGCTGCAACTATGGCTGGTGGAAGACGATGTTGTCGCGCCACAGTTTTTCCCGAAAAACAAATTAGAAACGAAACACACACACCAACATGTGTTCAGGGCGGCCGTCAACGGAGAATGGGGTACAGAACTGACGCTCTCTCCCAAACGCGCGCACAAAGAGGAAACTACCTACACGCTGCCTGATGGCATCTTGCCTGACAAAGCATGGATAGTGGCTTTCTTCTATAATGACAACGGTGTGCAGCAGGTGGTTCGGAAAAAGATTTCCAATTCGCAAACAAATGACAAAAAATAAAAATATGAAATTACGACTGCTTAATTTTTTAGGTATGCTCGCATGCGCGTTCGTAGGCATGCAAGCACAGACAAGTTCGGATGACGTTGTTTTTGTCAACGCCAAAGGAGAAACGATTTCACCTAACGCCACGCTTAACGTGAGCAAGGTGGAGGACGACGTTTTTACGCCTGGACAGAAACAAATGCATACGGAACTATTCATCTCCAACCGCTCAGGCAAAACACAGAAAATGAAACTCTCTTATAACATTGAAATGCAAGAAGGACAGTTGGAGGTATGCGCGTTTGAATCTTGCAATTCTCATGAAGAAGCCGGCACTTATCAATTAGAACCAAAGGATATGGCAGCCGCTGGCCGGGAGGAGCTTTCCATTAAACATATGTTCGCCACAAAAGGAAATGGCAAGGTTGTTCTGCAAATCATCATCATGGAAGATGAGGGAAACGGCAATATGACAGAAAAGAACGGGCCGAAGCTGACCATCAACTTCATTCCTGAGACCGCCGGCATTGCATCCTCACCGATACCAGCAGGTGGCATCTACGATGTCTATGATACTAATGGCGTGTTGCTCTATCAAAAGCTCACCTCGCTTTCAACACTTCCTAAAGGCACGTATATTGTTAAATACAGGAACAAGCAAGGAGTTATATTCACTCGTAAATACATTATTTCCTAACGAACATCCCACAACAACACTCGTTACAAGATGATAAAAAGAATCTATATCCAATTGTTGGCGCTCATCGCCATCCTTTGTTATCCAAACAGTCTTAGGGCGGGCGACTACAGTCTGGCTCCCTCCACTGGACGAAAGGTGTATGTACCTATCCATGCCAAGAGTGCGAAAGCCCAACTGTTGATTACCAATTATGGCAGGGATGAGGTGAAAGATTTTGATTACAAGGTTACTTTTGAAGGAAAAGTGCTGTTGGAGGGAAAATACGTCTTGAAAGAACCACTGAAACACATGTGGGGCACGCATGCGGATATTGACGTGCCACCTCATGACCGGCTCTCGGAAACAGAATTGCAGGTAGAGATAACGAAAGTGAACGGTGAGCCCAACAGAGCCTCTTATCCTTATGCCGGTCTTATCAGAGCCACCGTCACCCAAGTGCCTCACCGCAGGGTCGTCGTGGAAGAATACACAGGCATGTGGTGCCGATACTGTCCACGCGGCATTGCCGTTATGGAAAACTTGGAAAAGAATTATCCCGATGATTTCATCGGCATTGCCATTCATCGCAGTCCAGACCCTCTGTTCTGTCCTGATTATGCTTGGAACAGCTTTGAAGCAAAAGGCACACCACATCTTGACATGAACAGAAGTCGCCTGCTTTCCAATTTTACGGCTACGACAGAGTTTGAGGAGGAAAGAGCCATGGGTGCTGACATGGATATTGATGTCTCTGCCCAATGGGATGAAGAGAAAGAATGCATCACTGTAACACCGAGCGTTACCTTTCGTGTTGTTCCCAAAGATACAAAATACAGTGTGGCTTATGTGATAACAGAAGACGGGATGACTAAGCCCGAATGGTTACAAAACAATCGCTATTCGGGAGACAACAGCGTTCTCGGCAAGTCTCCTGAAATGGATAAATTCGTCAACTCGCCATTGTGGGTAAGCGGAATTCTCAACAATTTTACGGCAATTGAAGCGAATGGTGTTTACATTCCGGCGAGAAAAACCGAGGTGCAAGGTGTTTACACGCCTGGACAGGAAGACTTCGTAAAGAATCCGATAGAAGTAGACCAAACGCAAAGTTTCCAACATGTGTTTAACATCGCCCACAACCGTCTGCTGCAAGACAAATCAAAACTTAAAGTCTGCGTGCTGCTGATTAACCATAATACAAAGAGAATAGAAAATGCAGCCAAATGCAGCATCATCGACGCAGGCGCAATGGGCATGCCTACCGTCGCGAAAAAAAACGGCTCCGCCACAGAGACAGCACGCTACACTCTCGACGGCCGTCGTATCCAAGCGCCGCAAAGAGGAATTAACATCGTGAAATATGGCGACGGACATACACGCAAAGAAATCGTAACGCGCTGACACGGAAGAAACAAATAAAATCCCCCACTCTATCGCATGCTCTCCATAAACAAGCGCATGGAGTGAGGGGTATCAATCACCACGCGCAATGTCACAGATGCAGTGATGGAGAAATTGGCAAATAGTATCCAATATTACCGTCTTTCACACTTACAAATATCCCTTACATGCCCGGTTGCATAGTAAGCTACCGATGTCGGATGCTTACGATGTTTCGAAAAATATTAGTATTTTTGCATTTTGCAAGGACAATTTATACGATTACAATGAAATACAATAATTATATCTTTGACTTGGACGGCACCCTTCTCAATAGCATTGACGACTTGGCGGCGAGCTGCAATTATGCCTTGCGCGCCAACGGCATGCCCGTATATTCAGTGAAACAGATACAAGGATTTGTGGGCAATGGCGTTAGGAAACTGATGGAAAGAACGGTTCCACATGGCACAGGCAACCCTTTGTTCGAGCAAGCGCTCAAGTGCTTTCAAGAGCATTATTTAGTCCATAATGTGGATAACACCAAGCCATACCCCGGAATTTTAGAGATGTTAGGACAACTCCAAGCCCAACACAAAGGCGTGGCCGTGGTAAGCAACAAATTTGACCAAGCCACGAAAAACCTTGTAAACAAATACTTTGGCGACCTTGTGAAAGTGGCCATCGGAGAACGGCGTGGCATCAACAAAAAACCTTCGCCCGACATGGTGCTTGAGGCTATGGCGCAATTGGGATGCACCGCGAAAGACACTGTGTACGTCGGCGACAGCGACGTGGACATAGAGACGGCAAAAAACAGCTCCCTACCCTGCCTGTCTGTGTTATGGGGGTTTCGCGACCGCTCGTTTTTGTTGGAGCACGGAGCGAGCGTCTTGTTGAGCGACCCCATGGACATACCGAAACTATAAAGTATCGCTTGCCACCACCATGCCAGCCACCAACTTGCGCTCCGTATTGCCAATATTATATTTATCAAGTAACTTCGCGTCTTGGGCAAACCAATCCATCATGTCTTGAGTGGATGACACGTTGCCGCCGTCTTCCTTGACAGCAATCTTGAAAAGTTCCACTGCCCCACCAACGTCGCGTAAAACCCAGTTACAATAACCAGCGTTAAGATGGTCGGACGAGTCGCAGTCGCCATCACATAGGATTTTGTCGTATAGCTCTTTGGCGCGTTCAGCATTGCCAAGCCAGAGGTAACCCCATGCCAAGGCGCGTGTCACATTGGCGTCCGAGGGGTTCTCATATTCAAGACGGTATAGCAACTGCATGCTTTCCGCGGCTCGATCGTCATTAATCAACGAGATGGCCAAGTTGAGAACGACGCCCTCACGTCGCGGATAGCGCTCGTATAGCTTTTTGTATTGAGTCGCCGCTTCCGCATAGTTGCCAACATTGAACGCAGCTTGCGCCAGCCCCATGACGGCCCTGTCGTCATCCGGTGCGATCTCGACAATCTGAGAGTAGATGGCTTGTGCCTCAAGATATTTTCGCTCACGCATCTTAATCCGGGCTTCCATGCGCATGTCATCAATGTTTTCCAACTCTTTGTACTGGTAGAAGAGACGTGTCAGCGAGTCGAGCATCTTTTGCTTTAGCAAGAATCTCTGAATGCGTCTTGCCTCATTTGCCATCTTACTTCTCATGGGTTTTTCGGCCATAAACAAGAACCGTTGGCTCTCAAAAGGATTGGGAAACATTCCCCGAGCGTCGCACAGCGTGAAGAATCGGTATAGGTCTTGTAAATACATGCGGCGAACATAGCTTTTGTCAGTAGGATCTACATTTGCCGACTCCATGCCCATCATGGCCACATTGCCTGAGTTGAGCATTTCCTTGATATTGTCTGGGAGTTTGTTAAAAATGCTCGACGTACCCAAGACAAAGCTGTATTTGTCTGACTCACAAAAAGAGCCACTTGACATAATGGCTCTGACCATTCCCGAATGGAGAAATTCCGAGTCTATGTGCTGGAGCTGTGGATGCTCTGGTATAAAGGGCATGAACCAATTGCAAAGCGTGTTGAAAAACGAGAAACGTTTCATTTGGGAAAATCCGCCAAAGTAGATGTCCACTCCTTGGTCGCGCATCTCCATCATTTTGCGAATGCTGTTTTCCATCTCTTCCATCTTGCGGTCAGCGGCGTCTGGATTGAGAATGTCGTCTAAAGTATCATCCTCTTTCTCCCTGACGCTCAGTCCATCCATCTCAAAACTCTGATGACGGAGCAAGGTAGGCATGATGTCTTTGCGGAGTTTTTCGTTATCTCGCTGCGCATTTCGACAGTAAATGACTTGTATTTGAAGTTCTGCCAATTCCTCTCTCACTTTTGCGTCGTCCAAAAGGCTTTCGACCCGCTTAGCCAACGTTGGAAACTTATCAATGCGCAGGCCATGAAGTCCAAAAACCCATCCCACTAAAGCGCGCTGCTTAATATTGGTTTCTGTCGCGCGCTCATAAATATTAACCAAAGCCAACTCTCGCTCAGGATCGCCCGTCATGATGGTGCCAAGCATGATACAGGCCACGAGTGCCATCGTATCATTGGAGTCAATGGTAGGCGACACGAGCAGTTCGCCCATCCCTTGAGCAAACTCGCGCGACCATTGGTGCGAGAAAAGCAGCGCGCTGAATAGTGCCTGTATATATTGTTGATGATTGGCATGCAGCGTTTTAATCTTGGCCGTCTTCTCTTTTTCGGTTTCCAAGGAGGCCATGGCCAAATCTGTCACGAACGCCTCCAGATTGCTCTTGACACTTTCCATGTTCAAATCCACGAAAGATTTAGCGCGCGCGTAAGCTCCCACCTTGGGGTCATTGACTATTCTATAATCCAACTCTATATCGTGCGTCAAACCGTACAATTTGTCTAATAGCCTTTCGTACAACATCTCACGTTTTTCGTCCGGGAAACCTTTTCTCAAGAAATCGCACATCAAGCGATAGTCTTGCTCTATTTCCGCCAACCTGTTCCCAAGTGCCTCGTGCTGGAAATTGTCGAGAAAGCAACGAGTGGCATGGAGGGCTTGACCCAAATATCCATGCTCCACGATATCTTGCTGTATCCGCTGAATCGCTTGTAGGCGCACGACCCAGTCAGCCGTTTGCTGTTTATTATCCATAATATTAAAAGATATAGACAAAAATAGGGAAACACCGTGAATTATCTCAAATATCCACGTGCCCGCCTGACATCTTTCTCGCGTGGCGGAACCGCGTGTTGGTATCGCAGTTGGGGCAACGCTTTGACCACGCGATCATCCACAAACATGTATTTTTTTATAATCCTCCCATAGCGCGACACCCCATTGATGTTGATGGAATCGCAAATCGCATCGTACACCTTTATAAATAGCTTGAGTTGACGCTGGCGGTCCTTTTTGGCCAAAGCCCGCTCGCTGAACGCTATAACACCGAGCCTGCCCCCCTTGTCACGGCTGTCCATCAGCACTGGGCTTTTGAAGACGCGCGCCATGGTGGCTTGTGGCTCTGTCAACATGGCCGCATCCATCTCATTGTTGAGCAACATCTTTACCCTTAGGTTCACGTCATTGATTTGCACTCTGTACACGTCAGACTTGGTTTTGACACCATTTATGGCAAGATCAGAAAGATAGTCAGTGGCAGAGTGCCGTGTCATGGCCACCATTTTGTCAGACATCTGACTTAATTTCTTGACACGTGAAAGGCGATTGGAGACAAACTGCCAATAGCTGTTAGTGGCGGCCACGTAGCGCAGTGTTACGCCTTGTTTTTTTAGGCGCTCGGTACGTACAAGATCGCTGACGACACCCGCTACATAATCGCCGGCTATCAAAGTGTCGCCATCCAAACGCGAGGTACGGGCGCAAAGCCTAACATCCACTCCTCGCTTTTGGAACAAGCTGTCCTCCACGCCGATAAACAACGGAAGGCAATCCATGGTGGGAGTCGTGGCAATCTTAAAAGCGGCGGAATCTTGTCGAGCCAGTTCCATTCTCTCTCTCATAGATTGGCGTTGCCGCCCGTTGTACGATTGGCCGCAACCATAAAAGCCCAGCGTGACAGCCGCCAGCAGCAAGAGAATTAGGTATCTATTCATAATGTTGCAAAGTTAATAATTATATTTTGCAAATACGGAAAAAAAAACTACTTTTGCAATAGGCATACCAAACAAGCGCGGGCGCGCCACAAGCCTCTTATGTCCAAGCGCAACAAATGCGACCATGACAGAACAACGCCCCAAGTCCAGCGCACTTAATCAAGTGAGCGAGCGCGACATGCTGTAGAATAATATTACATGCTTAAAATATTACATCGTGGCCAAAGAAAAAATAATGTACGTTTGTAGCAACTGTGGCTACGACTCGTCCAAGTGGCTGGGCAAATGCCCATCTTGTGGAGAATGGTCTTCATTCAAGGAAATCAAGGTTTCAGGAACGACGGGCACCAGCGCCGCGAGCAACGCAGCCATGACATTGCGCCACGGCGGCCGCCGGCCGGCCGTGAACATTGCGTCTCAAGTCAAGGTTGTGCGCTTGAACGAAATCGCCGCCAAGGACGAGCCACGCATCGACACGCACGACAAGGAGCTGAACCGGGTGCTCGGAGGGGGTGTGGTTCCAGGCAGTATCACTCTTTTAGGCGGTGAGCCAGGCATAGGAAAATCAACTCTCACGCTGCAAACCATCCTTGGCATGCCAGAGAGACGCATACTGTATGTCAGTGGGGAGGAAAGCGCACACCAAATAAAAATGCGCGCGGAACGATTGAGTTCGACTAACGCAGAGAATATTTTTATATTGTGTGAGAACTCTTTGGAGAACATCTTTGGTCATATTCAAGAAGTATTGCCCGAGCTTGTCGTCATAGACTCTATCCAAACCATGTGCACAGAGACGGTGGACTCGTCACCGGGTAGCGTCACGCAAGTGCGAGAATGTGCCGCGACGCTGCTCCGTTTTGCCAAAACAAGTGGCGTGCCCGTCATTCTCATAGGCCATATTAACAAAGAGGGGACTTTGGCAGGCCCAAAGATTTTGGAGCACATCGTGGATACCGTGATACAGTTTGAGGGAGACCAACATTATATGTACCGCATACTACGGAGCGTCAAAAACAGGTTTGGCAGTACCTCGGAGTTAGGAATATACGAAATGTGCCAAGATGGGTTGCGCGAGGTGCCCAACCCATCAGAACTCTTGTTGACGGAAGATCACGAAGGATTGTCGGGCGTGGCCATCAGTTCGGCCATAGAGGGTGTTCGTCCTTTCTTGGTAGAAACACAAGCTCTCGTTTCTTCCGCGGCATATGGAACCCCACAACGCTCGGCCACAGGATTCGACCAGCGACGGCTCAACATGTTGCTTGCCGTATTGGAAAAACGCGTCGGTTTTAAACTCATGCAGAAAGACGTGTTCCTGAACATAGCCGGAGGATTGCGTGTCACGGACATGGCCATGGACCTCAGCGTGATAGCCGCGGTTCTCTCAAGTAATGTGGATACCCCCATAGAGTCTGGCTGGTGCATGTGTGGCGAGGTGGGGTTGAGTGGCGAGGTGAGACCGGTGAGTCGCGTGGAGCAACGAATCACAGAAGCGGAGAAACTTGGTTTCACCCACATCATACTGCCATCTTACAACATGAAAAGCCTTAGCCGCAAAAACTTCAAGATAGAAATGCACCCTGTTAAAAAAGTGGAGGGCGCGTTGCGAGCGCTTTTCGGATAAGCGGGCATGCGCAAACCTGCTTTTAGCACCCCCAAATCCCATACATGGGAAAAATTCATGACAACACAATCAAGACATCAGTAATCAGATATAAAAATAGACACATACAAATATGACTGAAAAAAAAAGAGAAGTATCACCTCGCGACAAAAGCATAGAGAAAGGAAACAAGGCTGACTGTGTATTGATAGTGAGCGGTGGCATGGATTCTATCACCATGCTTTATGAGTTTAAGGACCGAATAGCCTTGGGTATCTCCTTTGACTATGGAAGTAAGCACAACGCCAAAGAAATTCCGCTCGCCAAGCTACATTGCCAGCGTTTGGGCATTCCGCACCTCACCATCCCACTCCATTTTATGGAACAGTATTTCAGGTCGAGCTTGCTCAAGGGCGGCGAGGACATTCCGGATGGAAACTACGATGACGAAAACATGCGCTCCACGGTGGTACCTTTTCGCAATGGCATTATGCTAAGCATAGCGACCGGCATGGCAGAGAGCCATGATCTCAGATATGTCATGATGGCCAACCACTCTGGAGATCACACCATATACCCTGACTGCACACCCCAATTCGTACAAGCCATGAGCCAAGCCACGGAAGCGGGGACGTTTCCCGGCATCAAGATTCTCGCCCCATATACAAGGATAAGCAAGGCGGACATAGCTCGCCGAGGCAAGGTACTGAAAATAGATTATTCCGAGACATGGAGCTGCTACAAAGGCGAGGAGTTTCATTGTGGCGTGTGCGGCACATGCAGAGAACGCCGCGAAGCCCTTGCCGAGGCTGGTGTCGATGACACAACAATATACATGGACTGACGGTCATGCAGGCCAACACTTGCCCCATTCGACGCGACACAGACGTGACAAAAAGCAAATTATTGAGCGACAACGATAAAAAACAACGTTTGTCTCTTCAGATTGTCATATAAAATAAGTAACTTTGCAATAAGTAAAAGACCATTTATCTCACTTTAAAATATTGTAAAATATGACAATCGAACAATTTAATTTTGCTGGCAAAAAAGCTATCGTTCGCGTAGATTTCAACGTGCCATTGGATGAGAATGGCAAAGTGACAGACGACACACGTATCCGTGGGGCTCTCCCTACCTTGAAAAAGATATTGGATGACGGTGGCTCCGTTATCATGATGAGTCACATGGGCAAGCCCAAGGGCAAGGTGAATGCGAAACTTAGCCTGTGCCAGATCGTAGATGCCGTATCAGAACGACTTGGCGTGCAGGTCAAGTTTGCAAAAGACTGTGCCAACGCCGAGGCTGAGGCCAAGGCTCTCGCCCCGGGCGAGGCCCTGCTGCTGGAGAACCTTCGCTTCTATCCTGAAGAGGAAGGGAAGCCCGTAGGCTTAGAAAAAGGCACTCCGGAATACGACGCCGCAGCAAAAAAAATGAAAGAGTCGCAAAAGAAATTCGCAGAGAAACTGGCTTCGTACGCGGACGTATATGTAAACGACGCTTTTGGAACCGCTCACCGCAAGCACGCCTCTACGGCGGTGATAGCTGACTTTTTTGACGCAGGTTCCAAAATGTTGGGCTTCTTGATGGAAAAAGAAGTTTCCGCTATTGACAGTGTTTTGAAAAATGCCAAGCACCCTTTCACCGCCATTATCGGAGGCTCGAAAGTCAGTTCAAAACTCGGTGTGATTAAAAACCTGCTTGACAAAGTAGACAATCTTATCATTGGCGGTGGCATGGGCTATACTTTTATCAAGGCACAAGGTGGAAAAATCGGCAAATCCCTGCACGAAGACGACCTTATACCCGAAGCTCTTAATGTTTTAGCGGAAGCAAAGAAGAAAGGAGTAAATCTTTCTTTGTCGGTTGCCACCATCTGCGGTAAAGAATTTTCAAACGATACCGAGCGCAAGGAATTTCCAATAGACCAAATACCCGATGAGTGGGAAGGTATGGACGCAAGCGAAGAGAGTTTGTCCATTTGGAAAAAAATCATTCTTGACTCCAAGACCATTTTGTGGAATGGGCCAGTTGGTGTATTCGAGTTCGAGAACTTTGCGCATGGTACTGGCGAGATCGCCAAGTACGTGGCAGAGAGCACTCAGAAGAATGGCGCTTTCTCTCTCGTAGGCGGAGGAGACTCCGTGGCGGCCGTCAACAAATTTGGCTTGGCTGACAAGGTGTCTTACGTATCTACCGGTGGCGGTGCAATGCTCGAAGCCATTGAGGGAAAGACACTTCCTGGCGTAGCCGCTATTAAAGGTTGATTGGGTGTCAATCCATTGTCTTCATCGTTTTGTAAACGCCAATGTCTCAGCGTCAAGGCCAAGGAGGGATTGTTGAAACAATAGCTTTTTGACAGCAAGACATGATGATGCCCATGGACAAAGAGACACTTCGTAAACGCCTTCCCTGAATTTGGGGAAGGCGTTATTTTGACATTCAGATTATGATAAAAGCAAAAAATAATTTGCTTCTACATTTATTTTATTACATTTGTGTCATCAACGCATTATTACTATGAGCAAACTGGTTCATTTTGTCATATTATTGGTGAACGCGACTCTCATGTCATTTGGACAGCGAAACAACGTGGCAGACCCCAAGATAGCCTCGTTACAGGTAATGGCAGGCGAAAACTGGATGGGTATGCCTGTCATAGAATTAGGGCAACCTACCCCCATAACCATATCGTTTGACGTCCTGACACACAACTACCATCGCTACATTTACAAAGTGGAACACTGCGACGCAGACTGGTCCACTTCCTCGGGAATTTTCGAGAGCGATTATTGTGAGGGCTTCGCGCAGGGTAATGTCATCGAGAATTTAAGGCAATCCCAAGGCACGAACCAGCTTTACACCCATTACACGTTGCGCATACCCAATGAGAAATGTATTTTAAAATTGAGTGGAAACTACAAAGTTAGCATATACGATGAGCAAAACGAGGACTCGACCGTACTTACAGCCTGCTTCATGGTGGTGGAGCCCATGATGAAACTCAGCATGGAGGTGTCCGCTAATACAGACGCGGGAATAAACGATAAGTACCAGCAGGTTTCCATGAAGTTGGATTTTGGCAATACAAAAGTAACCGACCCATCAACGCAAATAAAAACCGTGGTGTTGCAAAATGGGCTTTGGCACACTGCCGCGCGCAACGCCAAACCACAATACGTCACACCCAATGGGATGGCATGGAGTCACAATAAAGACCTGATCTTCGATGGTGGGAACGAATTTCGTAAATTCGAAATGTTAGACATGAACCATGCCACGATGGGATTGGAAAGCGTGTCATGGGATGGACATACATACCATGCCACAGTTTGGAAAGACACTCCACGTCCCAATTATATATATAACAGAGACGCGGATGGAGCCTTTTATCCCAGAACATCAGACAATTACGACAACGACGTTACATCTGAATATGCTGTGACACACTTTCGTCTTGTGTCTCCACGTCTTCAGGGCGAGGTCTACCTCAATGGAGCATGGACCAATGACTATTTGTCGCCCAAATACAAAATGACTTGGAACGACACCTACAAACTCTATCAGGCTAACGTTTTGCTAAAGCAAGGTTATTATAATTACCAATATGTTCTCCGACAACCTAATGGAAAGATTGTGTTAGTTCCATCCGAAGGAAATTTTTTCCAAACGCAAAACACTTATCAAGCGTTGGTTTATTACAGAGGCGTCGGTGATCGGACTGATAGATTGGTCGCTTATAAATTTCTAAAATACCAGATTTAGATTTGCCTGTTAATTCTTTCGTAGAAAAATTTAGTTTTTTCTATATCAATGAAAAAGAAAAATTCG
>NZ_JRNC01000034.1 GCF_000758925.1 Prevotella sp. S7-1-8 | reverse complement strand
AATTTGCATTACCTCGTGACTTCGTAACTCTATCTTGAGGCAATCTTCCTGTCGTTTTGACGTTCGCCACATCGTGAAGCATGTTTTCATGACGTGAAAATAAACTGTTGAAAATAGCTGACAAACATGCCTTTAATTTTCGCGTATTTACAACTGGTTGGGTGGAAGCTCCCGAATATGCGATTTTTGTCAATGCTTAGTAAATCATTGTTTTATAGATAGATACGAGTTTTTTAATATAAAAGGGTGAATAAAAGAAAGAATTAATAGTGCCATTAGTGCTTATTCGCCGTGCGTTTAGTGCCTATCCGTTGGACGATCAAGTCCGAAACGACGTCCCTTTACGGCTCAAACGCGGTTCCAATAGACTTTAATCGCAAAGCGCATATGCTGTGATGATTGGCGCGGTCGCAAAAAATGGACCGTCGTCTCATCATTCCGCTTCTAACAGGACATGTGTCGACCCACTTGTTTTTGTGATTTTTTCATGACACAAGAAAACGAGGTTCGGTTTTTCTTGCATGTTCATTTATGCGGCTCTCCTCGTTTTTGTTTTGCCCTGTACGCCATAATTTCCTATCCGCTCGTCGCGCCACGCGCGATAGTCTTTATTTTATAGTGTCGTCAGCGATGCCTCTTCTTTTTCTTTCTTTTATTTTTTTTCGCTTGAACAAGTCTGTTTCCCGACATTTCTTCATATATTTGCACAAACTATCTACAAAATAATTATTAAACGAAAATGAAACATTCGCTCATCACTCTGCTGTTGCTCACAGCTCCGTGCGGGCATAATGTTTGGGCGCGAACGCCCAATCGTTATAGTCCTAAGTTGAAAACCTACAACCTTCCCAAAAACAAGATTTACCGTCAAGGGTGGATAGACTATAACAAGAACGGCAAAAAAGATGTCTATGAAGACCCCCAAGCCAATATAGACGACCGCATCGACAACCTCATCAGCCAAATGACGCTCGAGGAGAAAACTTGCCAGATGGTGACGCTCTATGGCTACCAGCGCGTGTTGGAAGACGATTTGCCCAAAGAAAGTTGGAATCAGAAATTGTGGAAAGACGGTATCGGGGCAATCGACGAGCACCTCAACGGTTTTCGTCAATGGGGATTGCCACCCTCTGACAATCCGTGGGTGTGGCCCGCTTCCAAACATGCGTGGGCCATCAACGAGGTGCAACGCTTTTTCGTGGAGCGAACCCGTCTCGGCATACCTGTCGATTTCACCAACGAGGGTATTCGTGGCGTGGAGAGTTACAAGGCCACCAATTTTCCCACACAATTGGGCTTGGGAACCACGTGGGATAGAAAACTCGTTCGCAAGGTGGGCTATATCACTGGTAGAGAGGCTCGGCTGTTAGGCTATACCAATGTGTACGCCCCCATATTAGACGTGGGGCGTGACCAGCGCTGGGGGCGCTACGAGGAGGTTTATGGCGAGAGCCCCTTCCTTGTGGCTGAACTTGGCGTGCAGATGGCCCGTGGCATGCAGACCGATTGGCAAGTGGCGTCCACGGCCAAGCATTTCGCTGCCTATAGCAACAACAAGGGCGCGCGCGAGGGTATGGCGCGCGTGGACCCGCAGATGCCGCCCCGAGAGGTTGAGAACATACACCTTTACCCATGGGGCAGGGTGGTGAGAGAGGCCGGATTGTTGGGCGCCATGAGCTCTTATAACGATTACGATGGCGTGCCCATACAGGGCAGCCGGCATTGGTTGACCGATGTGTTGCGCCATCGTTTTGGGTTCAGGGGCTATGTGGTGTCGGATAGTGACGCGTTGGAATATCTCTATTCCAAGCATCACACTGCCGCGGACATGAAAGAGGCCGTGTACCAAGCCGTTATGGCCGGGCTTAATGTGCGTTGCACTTTTCGCTCGCCCGACTCGTTTGTGCTGCCCCTGCGCGAGTTGGTCAAGGAGGGGCGCATACCGATGGACGTCATTGACGAGCGCTTGAGAGATATTCTCCGCGTCAAGTTCATTGTTGGCATCTTTGACCACCCCTACCAGATGGACCTGCGAGCGGCCGACAGGGAGGTGAACAGCAAAGAAAACCAGCAGGTGGCTTTGCAGGCTTCGCGTGAATGTATTGTGCTGTTGAAAAACCAAGACAACTTGCTGCCTTTGGATAAAAGCAAGGTGAAGCGTATAGCCGTGTGCGGCCCCAATGCCGACGATGCGGCGTATGCGCTGACCCATTACGGTCCGTTGGCCGTAGACGTGACGACAGTGCTCAAGGGCATACGCGACAAGGTGGGCCGCGACGTGGAGGTGACTTACGCCAAGGGGTGCGAGCTCGTGGATGAGCATTGGCCAGAATCAGAGTTGGTCGATTACCCGATGACAGCGCAAGAGCGTAGCGAGATAGACCGGGCCGTAGCTTTAGCCCGCCAGAGCGACGTGGCGGTGGTGGTACTCGGTGGCGACGCTCGCACGTGTGGGGAGAACAAGTCTCGCTCGTCATTAGACTTGCCCGGCAGGCAGCTCCAGCTCTTGCAAGCCGTGCAGGCAGTGGGCAAGCCCGTGGTGCTCGTCCTCATCAACGGCCGGCCGCTGTCCGTCAATTGGGCTGACAGGTTTGTCCCAGCCATATTGGAGGCGTGGTATCCGGGGTCGCAGGGAGGAACCGCTGTGGCCGACGTGCTTTTTGGCGACTACAATCCCAGTGGCAAACTTACGGTGACATTTCCCAAAACCGTGGGGCAGATACCTTTCAATTTCCCCTCCAAGCCTGCCGCGCTGGTTGACGGCGGAAACTCTCTGGGCCCGTTGGGCAATGCCTCGCGTGCCAACGGCGCGCTCTACTATTTTGGTCATGGCTTGAGCTACACCACCTTCGCTTATTCCAATTTGCGACTATCGGCCAAGAATATTGGCGCCACAGATACTATTGTTGTTAGTTGCGACGTGTCCAACGTGGGGAAGCGCGCCGGCGACGAGGTGGTGCAACTCTATACGCGCGACGTTGTCAGCTCGGTTACCACCTACGAGAAAAATCTTCGCGGGTTTGAACGCGTGCACCTTGAGCCAGGACAGACACGCGCGGTATCTTTTGTTCTGAGGCCCGAGCACCTGCAACTCATCAACGAGCGAAACGAGCGTGTGGTCGAGCCGGGTGATTTCAAGGTGATGGTAGGCGCGTCGTCGGAGGATATCCGTTTGGAAGATACGTTTACTGTCGTGGACCGGCGCGCTTCGTCCACTGGCGGTAAGCGCGCCTTCAAGCTCGACGTGGTGGCGGAGCCTGCCAGCGTTGACGCTCAAAAGGCCGTTGACGGAGACACGGCCACTTTTTGGCGTGCGATGGAAAACGCCATGTTGACCATCTCGACGCCAGCCTCCGAAAAGATAGGGGCCCTGGCGTTCCATTGGGCGCCCGGCAGCTCGGCAGACGCCACGTATACCATCCAGTTGTCTTCAGGTGGAGGGCAATTTGTCGATATGTACACAGGAAAACGCTCGGGCGATATGCAAAGGTTTCAAATTAACCGCTCGGGCATCAGTGACATCCGGCTCATTTGCCGCAAAGGCAAGTTGAACGTGGCCGAGATAAAAGTCGAGAAATAATTTGCGACATCCTTATTTGAGACAGACGGCGCGTCAATACCTACTCCGGATTTAATGAGATGGACACATTTGGCGTTGCCGCCTACCTGATGATTAGACGCGGCTATATCAAATAAAATATTTGGATGGATGTTTGACGCTGTCATGCCAATGCGTCATGGGAGACGTGCGGCGCGCGTGTCTCATCATGATGTATACGCCGTAAATGATACTGTGTCGATGGTATCGTGAACCCCCAATGGCTTGTTGGATGGCTCGAATACATACGCTTGCCATGCCTTTGCGAGGATGGCGTGGAGAGTGGGGCTTGTGTTATTTATGACACGATATGTTTTGTCGCGCCGGTGACGCGTCTGTTTTCAGTCATGGGCGTTGGTATACATCTTGGTTATTGGCGAGAATAACTAATCATTCGCGTGGGCGAACAATGAGGCCGCGCCTTTTTTGAACGTGGCCGGTTGAAAATCGCAAGGCGTTTTTGGTGTTCTCGTTGGATATATTTAACTTTGCGAGTGCTTAATTTAAAAATAATATTAGTTTAAGGCAGAATGATTTATTCAAAAAGAGAAGCCAAATTGTTGACGATAACAACTTTGGCGTTTTTTCAACCATTGCTCCCAACGTTTTTGTACGGCAATAATGGCGCATTCTCCAAAAAATTGCCAGAAGCGTATAAAGGGAAAAAGGAACACGTAGAGAGTGCTGATACCATGAGTTTTAACATGCCTGTTGACCTTAACGAAGTTGTCGTGACAGGTCAAGGTGGCGCGATTGAGAAACGCAGATTATCTTCCAATGTGACCAAAATAGCGGGCAAAGACTTGCTGCGGCAGTCTGTTGGTCGTATGGACGAGATGCTACGCAATGCCATTCCCGGTGTGCAGCT
Organism: Prevotella sp. S7-1-8; assembly: GCF_000758925.1. Classification (GTDB taxonomy): domain Bacteria; phylum Bacteroidota; class Bacteroidia; order Bacteroidales; family Bacteroidaceae; genus Prevotella. Next base: position 79,902 of record NZ_JRNC01000034.1, on the reverse strand, counting down.
TTCACTTTCGGGCGCTCAACCGGGCAGCACGTCTATCGTCAAGGCGCGCGGTCTATCGTCGGCTTTCTCCAATGCGACACCTATTATATATATAGATGGTGTGCGCGTGGACAACCTAAACACAGGTTCCTTTCTCAATTATTCCAAGCATGGCTATGGCGCCAATCCCTATACCATCGGCGACATGCCCATGGGAGAGATGGCGTCGTCGAGCGCGCTGAGTGACATCTCAATGGAAAACATTGACCACATCGAGTATGTAAGCGGTGGAGCGGCCACCACGCTCTATGGTTCCGACGCGGCCAATGGCGTGATACAAATCTTCACCAAGAAAGGAAGCGCGGATGGTTTTCATGCCTCAGTGGGCGTGGATATGGGCTGGGACAAGGCCACCACGCAGTTTTATCATTTCAAGCGCACGGCCGACTTGCTCAACCAAACGGGTTTTGAGCAGCGTTACCGGTTGTCACTGAGCGGTGGAAACGACAAGTATGGTTATAGCTTGGGCGCCAACATGGGCGAGAACACCGGTATCGTGATACACAATAACAACGCGCAGAAGAGGTACGACTTGCGTTTTGGGTCGCACGCGCGCATTACGTCTCAATTGGAATACCAAAACTCTTTTGGCTTTGTCGCTGAAGATTACAAACGTAGTCGCAATGGCAATCAGGGCTTTTATACCGGTTTGTGGTTTGCCGAGGGTAGCGCGGCTTGTAATTTTAAATACACGGATGCCAATGGTAAAGAGCGAAACTATCCGGCGGACATAGACGCGGCTGGCGCCGACGTGTATGCGCGGATGCGCTCTTTTGTTCACGACGCGGAGGCCATGCAAGACTACAAGGAGAGCACCAAGCGTTTCCAGACATCGCATATATTGATTTACAAGCCATGGAGGAATGTCACGCTCAAGAGTACTTTTGGCATAGACTACAGAGCCAATAACAACAAGGAGATTGTGACCAACCAATATTTGATACACACACATGTAAAACCTGTGGGTACTACCGATGCCGGTCGCATTAACAATTTTGACAGAAACTATTTCGGTCTTACCGCGGATGTAAACGGGCAATATAAGTATTATTGTCGAGACTGGTTGAGTAATATTCTCACGGCAGGCTTTCAATACTTCAACACGCGCGACCATCAAGCCATCTATCATGGTACGAACGTGCGCGACGGCGCCAGGGTGATGTCCGGGGCAGGGGCTGTTCAAGCTGACGAGTGGCTCAATTACCTCCACAGCTATGGGTTTTATATGCAAGACAACATTGGGTTGTGCAATAAATATTATTTGGATTTTGGCGCCCGTGTAGATTACAACACGGCTTTTGGCGAGAATGTGAAGTGGCAGTTTTATCCCAAAGTGGGGTTGTCATATGTGATGAGTGACGAGTCTTTCCTGTCCTCATGGGTGAAAAACGGAATGATTTCCACGTTGCGTTTGTTTTGCAACTATGGTGTAGCCGGAAGCTATCCTCCACCTTTCGCTTATCAGAAAACAATTAGCGTGATGGGTTTCCTTGGCAAGCAGGCTGCCACATTTGGCCAGTACGGCAACCCAAATTTGGGTCCGGAGAAGAAACATTCGTTTGAGGTGGGCTTCGAATCGTCTTTTTTTCATGATTTCGCCACGCTTGCTTTTACTTATTATAACTCGCGCACCAAGGACGCGCTCTTTACCATACCCACATTGCCATCGGCTGGACGAGCTGCCACCCAGTTGGCCAACATCGGGGAAATTGGCAATCAGGGTGTAGAGATCAATTTGGGACTTCATGTCATTCGTACCAAGGATTGGCTCGCGACGGTGCGCGCCGCTATCAACACCAACCGCAATCGAGTGCTGAGCGATGGCGGAACGGTGCCTTTCAGCATAGGAGGGTTTGGGCCGGAGACCATCCAAACGGCTGTCGAAGAGGGCAAGCCAGTGGGCTTCTTGCGCGGAAACAAGGCGGTGCTCAATGCCGATGGCACGCTCAAGGAGGTGCTGCGCATGCAAGATTTGGGCTCTACCATACCTACATGCTATGGCAACGTTTCGTTGGACCTGCGTTACAAGGATTGGCAGCTGTGGATGAGCGGTGACTACCAGATGGGTTCTTACGTACATTCTTTCGACCGACAGTTTCGCTTCTCCAAAGGGTTGAAAGACAATGCCATCCCCGAGGCTGCGCTGATGGGCAAGTCGCAGAGAAAGGCGTGGCTCTATTTTACCAACTATTTCGTGGAAAAAGCAGACTTTTTCAAGGTGCGAAACATTGGATTAAGCTATCTATATCGGGCCAATGGCAAGCTTCACGCGCTTAAGAGCGTACAAGTCAGCTTGAACATCAACAATCCGTTGAGCTTCACGGCGGCGTCGGTAGACCCCGAGGCTGTCATTTCGGGAGCGCATTCACAGGGCGCCGTAGCTACGGGTGGATTGAACTATTCCACTTTCTCTTTGCCCAAACAATATATTTTCTCACTTAAATTCAATATGTAAACCATGAAATTTTACAATACATACATTGTTCTTTCGGTGGCGTCGTTGCTTTTGGGCTCATGCAATTTGATAGAACCCAATGATATTGAAAATCCGAATGTCACGGAAAAAGCCTATCTTGAGGGCGGAAACGCCATGGATACATGGGTGAATGGCCTTGACAGGACGTTGGCGATGACCGTGAGCAATTTCTGCTTGCAGACCGAGATCATATCTGACAATTATTTCAACAATTATACAAGAGAGAGCAAGCTCTTTGACAGACCGCAGCTATTAAATAACGACCCTGACGTGAATGGCATGGAGCGCGGCGTGGCCCAGCTGCGCTCGGCGGCCGATTATGGACTTGACGTGGTGCGCCATCGTGATAAAAATGTTACCAAAAACCATCTCTTCAAACTCTACTATATCAAGGCTTACTCCTATCTGCTCGGTGGTGAGAATTTCATGGCCTTGCCTGTGAGCGAGGGTGGTGAGGTTAAAACGTGGAAGGAGCTTTTGCGACTGTCCCTGAAGTGTCTTGAAGAAACAGAGCCATACATTGGCAATGACACCGAACGCTCGTTGGTTCATACGCTTAGGGCGCGGGCGTACTATCGGCTGGGTAGCGTGGACGATGCGTTGAAAGAGAGCGAGGAGGCTTTGCGATTTAGCTCAAATTTACTTTGTCAGGTTGCTTTTGATGGTGTAAATGGCGTGGTAAACACGATGCAGGACGATATTTGCAAGGCCATGTACCAGCCCTTGCCACGATTGAATTTTCTCAATCCCAAATACGTGCAGCGCACATCCATCTACGAAAGCGCTATCTGTATTGCCAAAGCTGAGGAGAACTACCTTATCATGGCCGAGGCGCTGCTTGCCAAAGGCGATGAACACGCATGCAAGGCCAAACTTCATGAGCTGCTCAAACTTGTGCAATCGCGCCCTGTGTTGTCTGGCGTGAAAGACTGGGCCAAGACGCGTGCCACCGGCGGTATCAAAGAATATCCCGACAGTGCCATATACAAAGTGGCCGCGTCGCCAAACGATCGTTTTCGCGATGGGTTGGTGTTAAGCCGCAAGAAACCGCAAGTGGTAAGTGTTCCGACTGTTTCCGGCACGTCGGTGACACCCCAAATGATAGACGATTGTCAAAAGCATGACGATCTCCTTGAGCTAATATACCTGCTCAGGCAGGAAATTTTCATGGCCGAGGGGCGACGCATGAGCGATTTGGGCATTAGGTTGCCTATTAGCGAGGTGGAGGCTAAAAACACTTCCACGGCCGCGCCATTCGTCCATGCCGAGATACCCCCGTTCATACCGAAAGATCAAGGCATGGATGCTTTCGAGCTTGACAAGAAAAATTTTCGGGTAACCATTAAGTATAACATGAACCGAATAATTGTCGAGAACAAGTCTACGCCTTTTGTCGTGCCTTTCGAATAGACAAACCACCGCGGTCTTTACGAATCCACGAGTATGCTTTAGACGTGTGTACATCGCTCGTCAGCAACTCGTGCGATTTGCAAATGAGATTTTCTCTGGGCGAGAATATGCGGCAAGGTGGATTCCCTTGTTGTTTCTCGTTAAATTATAAACTTAAAATATAAACGATGGACTATCTTCCAAAAGACCCCGCTATCCTTGTGTCGAGCGTCAACATGTTGCTTCGAGACGAGGAATTTGACAGTTTGACATCTTTGTGTCACAATTTTAACACGACGCCAGAAGACATCAAGAGTTACCTCTTGCGGCATGGCTTTGTGTATAGTGACACACAACGGCAGTTTAGGCCCATGGGCTATGACAAGGGGGAGGGATAAGGTTTCCCATCCCTCTTCTTGTGCGGACACATGGCTCTCAAAGGTGGCGATTTGACGATTTTGATGTGTTACGAATAAAAAAAAGATCTTGTGATTATTTTTTTTTATATTTAAAAAGGCTAACTAAAAGAGCTTTTTCGTAACTTTGCGCCAACAAAAATACGAGAAATCATGTGTGGAATAGTGGGATATATCGGCAAACGGCCAGCGTATGACATTTTGATAAAGGGCCTTCGCCGATTGGAGTATCGCGGATATGATTCGGCGGGTGTGGCGCTTGTCGATGACACCGGGAAGCTGAAAGTGTACAAGGCCAAAGGAAAAGTGAGCGACTTGGTGGCCGCGACTCAAGAAAAGGACTGTAGTGGAACCGTTGGCATAGCGCATACACGGTGGGCCACTCATGGGGAGCCATCTGTAAGGAACGCGCACCCGCATGTGTCCGAGTCGGACAACTTGGTAATCGTGCACAATGGCATTATAGAAAACTTTACCTTGTTGCGCGACCAGCTGGCGCAAAGAGGCTTCCATTTTCAAAGCGACACGGACACGGAGGTGCTCGTGCAGCTTATCGAGTATGTCTATCAGAGCAGCGGTTGCACTTTGGTGGAGGCTGTTCGCCAAGCGTTGGGAATGTGTATAGGCGCTTATGCTATCGTTGTCTTGGACCGTCGCCATCCTGATACGATTGTCGCCGCGCGCAAAGGGTCTCCCTTGGTTATTGGTATCGGAAAGGATTCAAGCGAGTTTTTTATAGCCTCAGACGCCACGCCCATCGCTGAATACACAAAAAAAGTGGTGTATGTGGATGACGAACAGATAGCATTGTGCCATCCGGGCAAGGATTTGGAAATAATAGACCTCAGAAATCAGCGTGTGGACGTCAATGTGAAGCATATAGACGTGGACATTGACATGCTTGACAAAGGTGGGTACTCTCATTTTATGCTCAAGGAAATTTTTGATCAGCCACGCTGCCTGAAAGACTGTATGAGTGGGCGATTGATTGATCAAGATGTTGTTTTGAGCGCTGTACGGTATAATCGCGAACGTTTGTTGTCGGCATCAAGATTTATCATCGTCGCTTGCGGAACAAGTTGGCACGCGGGTCTAATAGCCAAACAGCTTATCGAACATTTTTGCAAAATACCCGTAGAGGTGGACTATGCGTCAGAGTTTAGATACCGTGACCCTGTCATTTTGCCTACTGATGTTGTTATCGCGATTTCCCAAAGTGGCGAAACTGCCGATACTTTGGCAGCCATCCAACTGGCTAAAGCCAGTGGAGCTTTTATCTTTGGTATTGTCAATGCCGTTGGCTCGAGCATAGCGAGAGCCACTCAAACGGGTGTGTATATACATGTAGGCCCAGAGATAGGTGTGGCCTCGACCAAGGCATTTACAGGCCAATTGACGTGTTTGACATTGCTGACGTTGGCATTGGCCAAAGCCAAGGGCACGCTTGAGGAAACGGAATTTAAGGCCTTGACTACCGAGCTATCTAAAATTCCTGAGAAAATCAAGGCCGTTTTGGATCACAATGACGAAATCAAGCAATTGGCACGTACCTATACTTATGCCACAAATTTCTTATATTTAGGTAGAGGCTGGAACTATCCGGTGGCTTTGGAGGGAGCGCTTAAACTAAAGGAAATTAGCTACATTCACGCCGAAGGATACCCTGCGGCGGAGATGAAACACGGGCCGATAGCTTTGGTTGATAATATGATGCCTGTTCTTTTCATCGCCACTCACCATGAGGGATACGAGAAAATCATCTCAAATATGCAGGAGGTGAAAGCGCGCGGAGGACGTATTATAGCAGTGGTCACGGAGGGAGATGAGCAAGTTCGCAAAATCTCTGACGAGTGCATATATGTGCCACAGACATTGGCTCCATTGGCTCCACTGCTTTCTGTCATACCATTGCAGTTGTTGGCTTATCACATCGCGGTGGAAAAGGGCCTTGATGTGGATATGCCTCGAAACCTCGCTAAAAGTGTGACCGTGGAGTAAAAACATTGATGGAAGACAGCTGTCTATAACATATAACATCCGCCATGAATTATTTTATCATCACAAATGGTGTCCAACAAGGGCCGTTCACATTGGATGAGCTTCGTCAGCATAACATATCCTCAGAAACATTGGTTTGGACTGAGGGGATGTCCCAATGGGAGCCAGCGTGGCAGGTTGAAGAGTTGAAAGCGCTGTTCTATAACAATGAGTCGCGCGTCACAGGCGCGACACCTCCACCACCACCACATGAGGGCAACGGCCAAGTGGCGGAATTTTCCGCGCGACAACATTGTTGCCATCGCGATGATACGGTGTCAAACGCTTCTTTGCCTCCAAAAAGACGTGGCGTTTTGTCGTGGGTACTATTGGTTTTGTTCGGTTTGTTTCTGGCAATGGTATTAACCAATCCATCCAAGAAGGCCCATCGTCAAGTGTTAAAAGAAAACATCACGCGCGCGTTGACCAAGGCCGTTGGCGGCGACGGTCATGGCTTGTTTGCGCGAGGCTTCAATATGTTTGGGCAATTGTTTGCCGGCCCACTCGTCGATGAAGTTCTGAATGAGGCGCTCGAATATCACAATTACATCATTTTTTCAACAACTTCTGTGCAAACTGACAAGGGTAATGTCACCACGTCATATGGCATGTTTGGCAAGGTGCTTGCCGCGGACGAGGAGGTGATCGCTCAAGCCATCAACGCCTCGAATAAGGAGGTGGAACGTGGGGCTTTGGACGATGATTGGATAGACAGGCGGAGCGACGGCAATCAGGGGAATGAGGATTGGCCAGATGTCTCGAATGCCGATACCGCCACGACTAAAGGTAAATCGGGAAGAGCCATCGTGAAACAAGTGCAAAAGCTGTTAAAGGATAAAATAAAGCAGAAAACCGACAGTATAACATCTGATGATGTGGAAAAAATCGTTGACAAAATTTTTGAATATGCCAAAGGTTTGTGACACAACCATCGATTGTTGGTTGCTGCCATTAATATAAGAGCGTTTCCAACAACTATGCTGTTAGCCCATTAATCAATCGCCAACAATGCGGTATGCGTGTCGTGTCTTTGATAACTTACATGCCGCATTGTTCGTGATGCTCATTTTCTTGTGCTCCCAAGCCAGTCGGTTGGTTGCGATACCCGATGGCATGGGGCACGCGAAAAGAACCGTATGTGTGTGACGGCGCGGTGTTATTTGGTGTCGTTAAAGCGGTTTAGTATTTCTCCATAGGCGTCTATCCGCCGGTCCCGAAGAAATGGCCACCAACGCCTTACCTGTTCGCCATGCGCCAAATCCACCTCCACGACGAGCCTTTCCTCATCCTTGTCGCTTGCCCTGCAATATAGCTCGCCTTGAGGGCCGGCTACGAAACTTGATCCCCAAAACTGTATACCCTTGGTCTGCCCGCTCGAATCAGGTTCAAGCCCTACTCTGTTCACGGCCACCACGGGCAATCCATTGGCCACGGCGTGCCCTCTTTGTACCGTTGTCCAAGCCTCTCGCTGCCTCTCTTGTTCATCCTCTGGGTCGCTGCTTTCATAGCCTATGGCTGTCGGGTAAATCAGTATTTCGGCTCCTCGCAGTGCCATTAGTCGGGCGGCTTCAGGATACCACTGGTCCCAGCAAACCATAACGCCCAACCGTCCTGCCGATGTGTCGATGGGCATAAAGCCCAAGTCGCCCGGCGTGAAGTAAAATTTCTCGTAGTAGGCGGGGTCGTCCGGAATGTGCATCTTGCGGTATTTGCCAGCGATGGAGCCGTCTTTTTCTATCACCACCGCCGTGTTGTGATAGAGGCCCGGCGCCCGTTTTTCAAACAGCGATATTACAAGGACCACGCCACATTGCTTGGCTATTCTCCCAAATAGCTCCGTGGATGGTCCGGGTATAGGCTCGGCCAAATCGAACAGCGACACATCTTCTGTTTGGCAAAAGTACAATGAGTTGTGCAATTCTTGCAAAACAATGAGCCGCGCGCCTTTTTGGGCCAAATCCCTGATACCCTGCTCCAGTCTGTTAAGGTTGTCTTGTATGTCCGCTACATTGTGCAGTTGCAACATTCCAATTTTTATTTTCATATCATTGCGTTGTTTGTTCTTTTGTTTTTGTCAATTTGTGTATTATCTGACAGGCCCATCATATGGCCTCGTGTCAAGTTGATGCTCTTGCGGCGATTAGTCCTGTTGCCCGTCTCTGAGTGTGCCTTGTGGATATTGCATGGTCAGACAGTGTAGCGAGCCATGCTGTCGAATCACGGTCGTGGCGTCTATTCCCACGATTTCCCGGTTTTCAAAGGCCATGCCAACCACCTCTAATGCTTTTGCGTCAATATCAGGCTGTTGATAGGTGGGTACGATGACGGCTCCGTTCAGAATGACAAAGTTGGCGTATGTGGCGGGCAATCGCTCGCCGTTATCATATATAGGCCGTGGCATGGGCAGCCTCAACAAGCGATAGGGAGCGTCGTTCAGCGTTCTCAATGTTTCCAACTGTCGTTCCATGGCTTTTAGGTCCGCGTAGTGTTCATCCTCCATGTCGTCGCACCCCACATAGAGTAGGGTGTCATTTGGGGCCATGCGCACGATGGTATCAATGTGTCCATCTGTATCGTCGCCTGCCAGATGCCCATGGTCTATCCATATCACCCTCTCGACACGAAGGGTGTCTTTTAGTCGTCTTTCTATTTGTCGCATGTCCATGGGCTGGTTTCGATGCGAAGCCAATAGGCACGAGGTGGTGGTCAGTATGGTACCTTTCCCGTCGCTTTCCACCGCCCCTCCTTCAAGCACGAAATCATTGTGATCCTCTATTTTCGCGGAAAACAAACCTTGCTGGTAGAGCTTACGAGTGATGGCGTTGTCCTTGTCCCAACCAAATTTTTCTCCCCAGCCGTTAAATTTGAAATCAAGAAGTGTTTTGTCACCTTCTTTGTTGTCGTCCCTCAAAGGGCAAGCGAGGGTTATCGCGGCGTGATCTCTGGCCCAAGTGTCGTTGCTGTCACATTCTGAATATATCACGTTGGCCATTCCATCCGCTCCCAGTCTGTTGGCAAGCAGCTTTTTCACGGCGTTGACATGTGGCGTCACGACCAAGAGTTTTTCGTGTCTTGTGATTTTGTCGGCCAACTCAATGAATGTCTTTTCTATGTCTTTGAGATACGGTTTCCAGTCTGTGGCTTCATGCGGCCAAGTGAGTTGGATTGCGCTTTGTGGTTCCCATTCGGCAGGAAAGATGAGTTCGCGGTGGTTTTTTGTTGTCATAAAACAAAATGTTTCAGTCTGAAAAGCTAAATATTTGCTGTTTCATGCAAATTTAGTCAAAATACTTAGCATATTGTATTCGTTTAAAAAAAAATCTTCTCCTCAAGTCTATTTTCTCCCTTGTAAATTTTATACGATCGCTTGTTCTTTTGCCTAAACATGAGGTGTTGTTCAATTTTTTTGCCTAAATTTGTGGAAAAATAGATTGTATGCTTGAATTTAAGGATGCAAGAATAGCTTTGGACGGTGGCAGATTGTCCACGCCAATTTCGGCCGTGATTAATCAAGGCGAGATGGTGTGCGTTAGTGGTCCGGTGGCCTCGGGCAAGAGTGGGCTGTTAAGGGCGGTCATGGGGCTGGCGCCTGTGCAGTCTGGCCATATCACCATTGACGGCGAGCTTGTGGCTCCCGGGGCTTCTGGCTATTTGCGAGGAACCATGTCTTATGTACCCCAGCGACTGCCTGACGTTACGATGAAGGTGTCTGAGTTGTGCCAGTCTGTGTTTCGCTTGCAGGTCAATCAAAGCAAGAATCTTCGCGTGGAGGCCATGATACCATACCTTCAAGAGCTTTCCATGTCCGGGACAGTGCTGCGACGAGATGTCAACGAGATGGATTCGCGGCAGTTGCGGTTAGTTATGATAAGCATGTTACCCCTCTTGCGCCGCCCCATTATTCTTGTCGACAACGCCCCTCAAATGCAATGCGTGCACGATTTCTTTTGTCATCTCACGGCCAATGGCTCTGAATTGCTCTATACTTGCGAGGAGAATCAGATGGATTGCGACAAACTTTTAAAATTGTAGACTATGAAAATAACGTGGCTTGGCTTTTTGTTCAGTCTTGTTTTTGTGCTGTTTCCGTTGTATGTCATATATAGATTTGACTTGCGTAGCTTTCGCCGTTTCCTTGTCGCCGCGCTCGCCATGACAGGCAGTGTGGCTGTCACGGCGTTGGGCATATATCTGCTAACGGTGTGGAACAACGCGTTTTTCACCATTCTCTCAGGCGTTGTGATGGCGATAGCCGGAGCCGTTTTCTCTATCCGTAAGGCAAAACTGAAGGCCGGACGCTTGTTGGTGCCGGTGCTGTGTGGTGTCATGATTGCTGTGTTTATAGTGGGCTTGTACGCGCTTTTATTGGTTTTGGGATTGAAAACGACATTTCATGCACGTTTCTTTGTGCCCGTGTTCGGATTGCTTGCGGGCAGTGTCATAGGTCCAAACGCCCGTGCGCTTCGCATGTATTATATGGGATTGACCCATCACAACCAACTGTATTATTACCTTTTGGGCAATGGCGGCAGCCATCGTGAGGCCACAAGTCATTTTGTCAAGCGTGCCTTTCAGTCGGCTCTCAATATGATGACGCGCCAAATGAGCGCTTTGGTGTTTGCCAACGCGCCTGTTTTGATGCTTGCTTTGATACTGACGGGAACAGACGTTATGACAGCGGCGTTATTGCAAATCTTGCTGTTTTTCATGGTCCTCACGGTGTCATTCGTGTCTCTTTGCATTACACTGTTGGTGGCACGGCATTATAATTATGACGAATACGAGCGTTTGCGCCCTGTCCAAAAAGGTACGTCCGCATCCACTAATGCATCTCAATCTTCAACGTCTTCAACCAATCTTTCAACACAGAGCCATACTGATTTTGAGAATCAGCCACAAGAATCAACACACGAGAGCCATCTGCCAGTTTAGGCCCAAGACACATTCCCTCATAATTGGCCAATGTTCTTGATAGCAGTGTCAATTTTGTTCGCCATGTGGAGAGTAAGTTCTTTTTTGAGTTCTCAACCGTAAACTTGAAGAGCTTGCAGTTGACAAACGCTCCTATCTTTTTTTTAGGCACATAAAACTCGCGCTCAAGCACCAATAAGTTTCCGTCATCTAATGCGCACATGGCCACCGCTCCATGTGCGTATAGCCATGCCTTGTCCGCGTTGGCAATGGGAGAGTCAAGGTGGTAGACATATAGATGTCGTGGACGATAGAGAGAGTCAAACGACTGTATGAATATAGTGTCGCTTTCGTTGCAGGTCCATAGCGTCCGCGTGCTGTCGTTGAACGACAACGCTTCCAAACCGAGATTGGCTGGCAGATGCCGGTACACTTCCGGTAGTTGCGCTTCTCTCGACGTTCGGTTTCCATCCAGTTTGTATTCCAATATTCTGTTGTCGCGCTCGCCTGATATCAAAATGGTGTTAGATAGAGCGTTAAACGCGATGCCCTCGTTGTCGCGATTCTCAAAGCCAGAAGACCTGAAACCTAAGTTTTTAGCCGCCAGAAGCTCGCCCGACACAGAGTCCACGTCAATTTCAAAAACAAAAAATCCATCCTCCTTGCTTTTGTCACTCACCACGGCATAGTGATTTTTTCCCAACCACGCTATGCCGCTGTAATTGCCCGCAGGGATGTATTTTGGAAACGCGAATTGCCTATTTTCAGTAATCTTGCATTGCGCCAATCCTCGTATGGTTATACCCGCAATCAATAAATACAGTGCAAATCTCTTCATATGTCTATAGATGTAAAACGAATCTGTGCCTTTAATTATTGCCCCAAAAAGCTGGGTTTTTGTTTGGTCGTACAAAACTATTGTTGTAAATTTGCATCATAACAAGGAGATAAAATCGGGGGGTTGTATCGATTCGATCGGGATACTCATCAAATTACATTGAAAACCGAGACAACTTCTCTTGTCAATGGCGGGCCACATAAAGCGCGTCGCGCCTAAGCCGCAGGGCCGGTGGATTACAAAGACGGGGAGCTCTCATCACCTTTATAGTAGGAGTTTTCATCACATCATCGTTACGATCCCCTTTAAAATAATGGAGAATTGAGTTTGGGGAGATTTCCTTTGGCTCGGTTCTCTTTTTTCGTTTAATGACTATCCTGCGTGGGCAAATCGCCCGCGAGGTATAACACATCGTAAACCAACAGATATGTTTAGTGGCATCGTAGAAGAGATGGCTACCGTCGTGGCCATCAACAAGTATCAAGGAAACATTGATTTCACCTTGAGGTGTTCTTTCACGTCCGAGTTAAAGATAGACCAGAGCGTCGCTCACAATGGCGTTTGTCTCACGGTGGTAAGTATAGAGGGCGACACTTATACCACCACGGCTATGAAAGAGACGCTCGACCGCTCTAATTTGAGCCTGCTCAAGGTGGGCGACAAAGTGAACGTGGAGCGATCGATGATGATCAATGGCCGATTGGACGGGCATATTGTACAAGGGCATGTGGACCAAACCGCAAAGTGCGTGGCTTTGGATGACGCTGATGGCTCAACCTATTTCACGTTTGAGTATTTGGCCGATCAATCTATGGCGCGCCGTGGTTATTTCACCGTGGACAAGGGGTCGGTCACCGTCAACGGCGTGTCGCTCACCGTGTGCCAGCCAACAGCCAACAGCTTTAAGGTGGCCATCATTCCTTACACGCGCCAAAACACCAATTTTTGTAATATCAAAGTGGGTAGCGTTGTCAACTTGGAGTTTGATATCTTGGGCAAATATATAGCTCGTCTAAACGATTTTTCTTGACGTCGCGCGTTTCAAAACCGGGTTGGCTCAATGTCGTCGCCACGCGTTTTTTCGCTAATCAATGTTAAAATTCGAGTCTGTTCCCAACTTTATCCCTTCTGTTAGCGTCTAAACACCATATCAGTAATTAATGCGTACCTTATGAAAAAGTCATTCCTCGTTACAGTCTTTTTGTCGTGTTCTATTACTTTTTCGCATCATTGCGAGGCCAAGGTGTGGACATTGCAAGCCTGTGTGGACTATGCGTTGAAGAACAATATCACACTTCAGAAAAACAATCTCAAACGCCTTGCCGCATTAGAAGACGTCAAACTGAGCCAAGCCGCCTTGCTGCCCTCGCTCTCGGTCTCCAGCTCGCAGAATGCCACCTACAACCCTTGGCCCGAGACAGGCAGCTACATGCTCGCTGGTTCCAAGGTGCAGTCCAATGTCGACAAGGTTTACTACAATGGCTCATATATAGTGAGTGGCAATTGGACGGTATGGAATGGGGGGCGCAATCGGTATGAAATCCAATCCAATCGTCTTGTCGCGTGCCAAGCAGCGCTTGATAGTGCCACCACATCCAACAGCATACAAGAGCAGATAGCTTCTCTCTATGTGCGGATACTCTACTCGAAGGACGCTGTGGAGGTGAGCCGCAGTACATTGGAAACTTCAAGGATGAACGAGAGCCGTGGACGTGAGTTTGTCAAGGTGGGTAGCATGAGCAAGGCCGACTTAGCGCAGTTGGTGGCGCAGCGAGCTGCCGACGAATATGCCTTGGTGCAAGCTGAGAGTGGTGTGCGCGAGTACAAACGGCAATTGAAACGATTGCTCCAAATCACTAACCAAGAAGATTTTGACGTGGTGGCTCCCATGACTACCGACGAGATGGCATTGCGTCCCATTCCCGACGTGCCGTCTGTCTATGATCGTGCGCTGCTCTCGCGTCCCGAAATACAAAGCGCGCTGCTCTCGATCAAGAACAGCGCATTGCAGATACGCATGGCCAAAGCACAGCGATTGCCCACTGTTGTGGCCAATGCGGGTTTGGGCACCAACACCACTTCCATGAGCAAGAACGCTTGGGGTACGCAGATGAAAACCAATTTCGGTGTCAATGGAGGCTTCAGCGTGAACGTCCCTATATTCGATAACCGACGCATCAAAACCGATATCAGCAAGGCAATATTATCCAATCAGAGCTACCAATTGGATTTGAAAGATCAGCAGACCAATCTTTATTCCGTCATCGAAAACTATTGGGTTCAGGCCGTGAACAACCAAGCCCAGTTCAAAAGCGCGCGCATACGCACGCAGAGCGCACAGGAAAGCTATGATCTTTTGAGCGAGCAGTTCAGGTTAAAACTTAAAAACACCATAGAGCTAATGAACGGCAAAGACGCCCTTCTCAAAGCCCGGCAAGCCGAGTTGCAAGCCAAATACCTTGCCATTCTGAACATTTATATGCTCGAGTTTTACCAAAGCGGAAAGATTGTTTAGATCATCTTGCGGAGCCGTCCTCCAGCATGGGTGTGCCCTTGTAAGGATGGCGAGCGATTGTTGTCGGTTGGGCAGTTCGCCTCTTTTTTTTCAAGGTGGCAGGCAGACTGCTCGAATTGGCATGAATAAGGTGGCGATTAATTTATGACGCCTTTTTGAGACAACAGCGTTGATAGACTTGAAAAATGAGAAAGCCGAGTTGTGACAACGTTAACAACTCGGTTTTCCTAATAGGTGTAGGGACAATCGGGCTCGAACCGATGACCTCTGCAATGTGACTGCAGCGCTCTAAACCAACTGGGCTATGCCCCTATCTTTCAATGCCCATTTGTTGTAAGGGCATCGCAAAATTAGACATTTTTCAGGATATGGCAAAATTTTAATCCATTTTTTTATCGCCTCAGGCATGTTTTGTTTGTTGAGAGGCACGCGATCAAGGCTCCGTTGATGGGCGTGGTCGCTTCTTGCGGAGAGTGCAGACATTCAGAAAGCCTATGACGCGGGTGGAAACCATGCCTTGGCAGGCAGCCTTGCGGCGTCTGTGACATTGTTGGATATGTTGATAAAAAGTCATCAAAAAATGACTGCCCAAACCTGCTCTTCCGCAAAAAAAAATGGCAAGAAATTGTAGCCATGCCCACCTTGCCATGCGTTTTCGCGTTCCAGCCATCGCGATTGGTATCTATTGACGTTGCGTCAAGGCCTTAAAGGTCGGGTGATGGCGTGTTATTCGAGCTGCGTTCAATGCCTATTCTCATAGTGAATAAGCACTGATGGCAATTCGTTATCATTAATTTTTATGAGAGAATTGACGAAAATCTTTGCAACGCATTGTGTTTCGGATTGTTATTTAAAAGTCTCGTGCTTCGCGTATTTGCGAGCGGCGCCATGTCTGTCTGCAAATAATCGATTTCTATACCATGTTTTGTCAGCTATTTTCATGGACGATATTTTCTCATGGATGTGCCATGTAGGGTGCGCCGCATGTGGAAATTTAAATTGCAAGCTCTTTGTCGGCTTCGTTGATATTATACATATTCTTGTCGCATGCCTTAACTTGTCGCGCCTCGCGTCCAAGTCGCGCTCGCCCGCGATAATCATGGGCGCGAAGGCAAAGCCTTGGCGATTGATGTGCCAGCAAGCTGATTTCTTGATTTCGAGCCTTTGCCATGCGTCCGCGAAGGCCATTGTTTGTGCGCGACCTAAATGGCCCACTTCTCGTGACTGATATTGGCAGGCCTTTTATGTCGCGATGGAAAGTTTTGCCGGATGATGACAAAAACTTATAGCGTAAAAAGCGTTTTTATGTTTTTTTGTTATCTTTGCATGACGGCAATTGTAAGTGACAGTCTTATGAACAAAACCATAACGCCAAACGAGTATAGGCAAGAGCTTCGTCTGCGCTTGTTGAGGGTTGCCATGCGCGAGTTTAGGAGCAAGGGCATCAAGGCAGTGAAGATGGACGATATCGCGAACATTCTCTCGGTGTCCAAACGCACGATGTACGAGACTTTTGAGAACAAGGAGCATTTGTTGATGGAGAGCGTGAAGGCTGAGTACGATGGTTTTGATCGGCACATGCAAGCGTTCGCGGCAGAGAAGGAGCGGCATGTCATGGATTTCATACTCGAGACCTATCGCCTGCACATGGAAAGCCTGAAGGACACGGTCCCCAATTATTACGCCGATTTGCGTAAATACCCAAAGGTGTTGGCATGGATGGAGGCAAGGCACAATGAGTTTCAAGAGCGAACGTGTCGTTTTTTTGAGCAGGGCGTGCGGCAAGGTTATTTCAGGCAAGACGTGAATTACGAGCTGATATACAGGGTTACCACGGGATCGCTCATTTATATCATGGAAAACCAAATGTACAAACAATACGATCTGAAGCAATTATTTCGTGACATCGTGATGCTTTATTTTCGTGGACTTTGTACCAAGAAGGGTATAACAGAGCTTGATAATCAGATTGTTGTGATGTCTTGATGATGCCGTGTGGATTTGCAAGGTATTTTAACTTGTTTGATAATGTCGTAAAAATCTTGTTAAAACTTGACGGAAAAAGAAAAAAGTGTTATCTTTGCGGCAGCAAGGAGAGGCTTGTGGAATGAAAATATTGAGTCTCGGCCATATGCCAACGCAGACAATTGTCTTGGCGATTTTTTCAGCGGCTTATACAATGGTGCCTACATATAAGTTTTGATGGCTCTGAGATAGTGGAGCGGTTTTGACACTTATATTAATCCAATGATTATGAAAATGTACAACAAAATAGCAAATTGGTACTTCTCAAAGAACGCCTTGCCCTATTGGAGCATTCTTATACTCGACTGTTTGATTTGTTACATATCGGGCATTTTGGTTTTCTGGTTATATTATCACGGTGCCGTAACGCTTGGAAATATAACCATCTTGTCCAAGACCATCTTGCTTTATATGTGTTTCAACCTGATAGGTTTTCGCGTTTTTCGCACATATAGTGGCATTCTCAGGTACTCTTCGTTTGTCGACTTGCAGCGCGTGGCCTATGCCATGGCCATGAGTTGTGCCATTGCGGAGGTGGCCCATTATGCCATTTACTACTGGCCCATGAACTTCGTGCGGTTACAAGGCCGCCAGATTTTTCTCATGTATTTTATCTCCACGATCTTGATGTGGGGGTTGCGCATATTCGTCAAGACACTTTACGATGTGGCTTTCAGCAGTGACAAAGGCGTTAGAACGTTGGTGTATGGCGTGCAAGAGGGTGGCGTGGCATTGGCCAAGATGATAAGAAACTCCAAACCTACAAAGTTCCAGTTGAAAGGATTTATCATGCACGACAACAGGTATCGCGGACAAACAATGATGGGTGTCAATATCTATCAACCCAATGAGCGGCTTGAGGAGGTGCTGGTGGACCAGAATATCCAGGCCGTGTTGGTGTCTCCGTTGCAGACCGGCCGTTTTAGGGAGGATGCCAAACTGCAAGATTTACTCATCAACAAAGGGGTGCATATCTATATAGTGCCGGAATCACAAGAGTGGAAAGATGGTGACGACCTTCAGAATGTACAACTCAACGAAATCAAGATAGAAGATCTTTTGCCGAGAAACGAGATAAAAGTGGACATGGATGCCATAGGCGACATGTTGAAAGACAAGCGAGTGATGGTTACCGGTTCGGCAGGAAGTATCGGCTCCGAGATGGTGAGGCAGATAGCGTCCTTTCGTCCTGCCCACCTCGTTCTTGTGGATCAGGCCGAGACGCCGCAGCACGACATTCGGTTGATGATGGCGAGGTGTTTCCCGAACGTACCCTGTGAGACTATCGTGGTGAGCATAACGCAGAGAGAGCGGATGGAACACATCTTTGCCAAGTACATGCCCGACTATCTTTTTCATGCCGCGGCCTATAAGCATGTGCCCATGATGGAGGACAATCCGAGCGAGGCTGTATATAATAATGTGAACGGAACCAAGATAATCGCAGATCTAAGCGTGAAGTATGGGGTGAAGAAATTTGTGATGATTTCTACCGACAAGGCCGTCAACCCCACAAACGTGATGGGATGCTCGAAACGCGTTTGTGAGATTTATTGCCAGAGCTTGAGCGAGGCCGTGAGCGCCGGGCATGTCAAAGACGGCAAAGGTCGCGTTGCCTGCACGCAATTTGTGACCACGCGGTTTGGCAATGTGTTGGGTTCGAGTGGCTCTGTCATTCCTCTCTTTGAGAAACAAATCAAGGCTGGCGGCCCTGTCACCGTGACCGACCCCAACATCATACGTTTCTTCATGCTCATATCCGAGGCTTGCAAACTTGTGTTGGAGGCTGGGACGCACGGCAAGGGTGGACAGATATTTGTGTTTGACATGGGACAGCCCGTGCGCATTGCCGATTTGGCCAAGCGAATGATTAAGCTGAGCGGCGTTCAAGGCGTGGAGATAAAATACGTGGGTTTGCGGCTGGGCGAGAAACTTTATGAAGAGGTGTTGGCGGAAGCCGAGAACAGCCTGCCGAGCTTCCACGAGAAGATACGGATAGCCAAAGTGAGAAAATATGACTTCGCCGAGGTTGAAAAACAGATAGATAAACTTATAGAGGTGGCCCTTACTTTTCGTGACATGGATATTGTCCATGAGTTGAAAAGGATAGTCCCGGAATATGAGCTGGACGAACGTCATTTTGTCTTGGAGGGTGACCGCGCGAAGTCTTAAGTGGGTATTATGAGCTTGAGGGAACTGTTTTTTAAGTTGATCAGGTCGGAGCTGTGGCAAGAAGAACTGCCCAGTGGAATGTCAATAGACCATGACAAGTTCCAAAAATTGATGGCCATGGCCCAAAAGCAGACGGTAGAGGGGTTGGTGTCGTCTGCGTTTATGCGAAACAATGTGAGTCTGGGCGTTGTCGATGCGGTACGGTTGTTGTCGGTGTCTGCCAGTATAGTAAAGGCGAATAAGAACATTAACAATGAGGTGAAAGCGCTCTGCGCAATGCTGTCTGGTCGGGACGTGAAATATTTTTTGGTAAAAGGACAAACCTTAGCCATGCTATATCCACATCCGGAGGCGCGTGTATGTGGCGATATCGACTTCTATGTTTTCCCGGAATTTTTTGAAGAGGTTGTTACGCTTATAGAGAAAGAGTGGCAAATAACTATAAAAAGAAGCGAGGAGGATGAGCAACATGTAAGTTTTGAGCGCCATGGCGTGGTGTTCGAGATGCACTATTGCCTCATGAAATTTTCATCCTCTCGCAATCAGAAGGAGTTTGACCGGATGATACACACTTCTTCGTTGTCTTATCGATACATAGATGGCGTAAGGGTTCCCATACTGGACGAATCGTTGAATTTGGCATACACGTTCTTGCATCTCTATCATCACCTTATAGAGATAGGCGTGGGTTTGCGGCAATTTTGCGATGTCGCAATGATTATGAAAAGTATGGATATGGATGCGGCACAAAAGAAGCGCGTCGTCACCATTCTTCGAAAATTGGATTTTGAGAAAGCGTTTCATGTCATAGAGCTTATCTTGAACAAATACCTTGGATTGGACGATGGCAAGCTTATACTGCCTAAAGGAAACGAGGATAGTAAATACGTGGAATTTTTTATGCGTATTGTTTTTAAACGAGGAAACTTTGGAAAATATGGCCGCAAGAACGCGGTGCGTTCCGGGTGGAAATATAATTGCGAGGTGTTTGCCATCAAGGTAAAACACTATGGACGAACCGTTTTGTTGTCACCAAGGGAAAACATAGCTTTTATATTTAAACAATTGCCCAAGAAGATTATATCGATGGCATAGGAAAAATGGCATGGTTGGCCGCCATTGGCGTTAGGGCATGGCATCGGGAAACGGGTTCTCAAAAACTAAACGATACAAACATCGTGAACGCAAAAGAAAAAAGGAATGAACTTTTGGCTCAAAAGCTTATCCAGAACTTAAAAAAACGCCATTACGAGGCTTATTTTTGCAAAAACACGAACGACTTGCTCGATCGAGTCAGGCAGTTGATACCCGTGGGCAGCTCGGTGAGCTGGGGAGGGTCGGTCACTATAAGATCAACAGGTATAACCCATATGCTCAAGAATGGCGAATACAAAGTTTATGATCGCGATGACGTAACGACACCGGAAGACAAGTTTCATGTTTACCGTAAAGCATTTGAATGTGATTACTACCTCTCAAGTGTCAATGCGATGAGCGAGGATGGAGTAGTCGTGAATATTGATGGTAATGGCAATCGTTTGGCCGCCCAAGTATGGGGCTCAAAGCATGTGATCTATGTGGTGGGATTGAACAAAATATGCCAGGACGCCGACGCGGCTATGAAACGGGCTCGCTCCACGGCCGCGCCGACAAACATGTTGCGTTTTGGCTTTAATACGCCATGCCAATCAGATGGCGCTTGCCACGACTGTCTTTCGCCTGATAGCATCTGCAATTATATCTGCGTGCAACGCATGTCGCACCCAGCCGGCCGTCACATCGTGATACTGGTGGATGATGTTTTGGGCTTTTGATTGGCGGAGGCGGTGTCTTGACTAAACTTGTGGAGGACTATGTCTGAAAGGAACGACACTTTTTTCTATACTTCAACCGAGGATAGATGGAACGCTTGGAGCCATGTCGCTGGTATTGTGTTGGGCATGGTGGCTGGCGCGATGTTTTTGAAAAGATGCGCTGACGCATGCGACACGATGGCGATGGCCAGCGTGCTGTTCTATTTGTTTGGTATGCTCGATTCTTATTTGGCCAGCGCGATGTATCACGCCATGGCGCCAAGCTCGCCGTGGAAAAGTCGTTTCAGGTATTGGGATCATGTGGCGATATATTGGCATATTGCCGGCTCTTATGCTCCGGTGACGCTGGTAGCGCTTCGTTCGCAGGGACATTGGGGTGTTGGTTTGCTTGTTTTTGTTTGCCTGTGCGCCGTGGCGGGAACCTTTTACGCCCTTGGCGGGTTGAAGAGGCATAGTAATTTCGAGACGCTGTGTTATGTGGCGATGGGCCTTAGCGTCTTGGCAGTTTTCGGCCCTTTGCTCCGCGCTGTCAACGAGCAGACCATAGGATGGTTGGTGGGGGAGGGAGTGGCGTATATAACAGGCGCCATTTTCTACACCTTGCACAAACGAAGGTACATGCATACGGTATTCCACTTTTTTGTGTTGTTGGGAACGTTCTGCCATGTCATGGCTGTATGGAATATGCTTATCACATGTGAATAGGCAAAAAAGTTGTGGCAAGTTGTGCCAATAAGGATGGATGGGGAAAACGGCGCGGCGCGCCAAAGCGGCGACTGGCTAAGCCAACTCGCTGAGTTCTAACCATCGCATCTCTTTGTCATCAAGCTCTTGCTTGAGTAGTGGCAATCGCTTGCTTTTTTCAGTTAGCTCCTCAACAGACAGCTTGCCGCTGCATAGCGCGTCTTCGAGGGCCTTTTGCTCTGCCTCCAAGCTGTCTATATCTTTGGTAAGTTGTTCGTACTCGCGCTTTTCCTTGTATGACATACGCTTGCGGGTGTCATGGTGATAGTTTTTGGAGGATTTGCTGTCTGCATTGTTTTTGTCGTCCTGCCTTTTGTTTTTTTCTTGTTTTGATTTGAGAGAACACCATTCTCGATACTGTGTATAGTTGCCCGGGAAGTCGGCGACTCGACCCTCTCCCTCGAACACCAAGAGGTGATCTACAACCTTATCCATGAAATAACGGTCGTGGCTGACAATGATGACACAGCCGGGAAAATCTTGCAGATACTCCTCCAAGACCTGCAACGTTTGGATATCAAGGTCGTTTGTAGGTTCGTCGAGAACGAGAAAGTTGGGGTTTCGCATCAGCACGGTGCATAGATACAGTTTGCGTCGCTCGCCGCCGCTGAGCTTATAGATGTAGTTGTGCTGCTGCTCAGGTTCGAACATAAAATAATTAAGGAACTGGGAGGCCGTCATCTTGCGTCCTCCACCGAGGTCTATGACATCTGCGATGTTGGTCACGGCGTCTATCACTTTGTCGTCATCATCGAATGTCAACCCCTCTTGTGAGAAATAGCCGAAGCGCACGGTCTGCCCAATGTCGAAGCGGCCGCCATCGGGTGGCACAAGGCCGAGGAGCATTTTGACAAAGGTGGACTTGCCTGTTCCGTTAGCTCCCACGATGCCCATCTTCTCGAAACGGGCAAAGTTGTAATAAAAATTGTCTAAGATAATCTTCTCGTTGCCATCGCTGTCTGCAAATTTTTTGGAAACATATTGGCATTCAAAGATTTTAGAGCCTATGTACACGTTGCTGGCTTTGAGCCTAAGTTGTCGGTCTTGTATGCGCTGATTAGCTTTAGATTGCAATTCATAAAAGGCCTCTTCGCGGTATCGGGCTTTGTGCCCTCGCGCTTGAGGCATGCGACGCATCCATTCAAGCTCTTTGCGATACAAATTGTTAGCTCGTTGAATTTCGCTGCGCTGATTGTCAATGCGCTCTTGCCTCTTGTCCAAATAATAGGCGTAGTTACCACGGTAGGTATAGATATTTCGGTCGTCAAGCTCAATGATCACATTGCATACGTGGTCAAGAAAATACCGGTCGTGGGTCACCATGAGAAGCGTGAGCGTAGAGCGCGAGAGGTAATTCTCAAGCCAAACAATCATGTCGAGGTCGAGATGGTTGGTGGGTTCGTCAAGAATGAGAAAGTCGGGCTGGGTGATCAGGACGTTGGCGAGCGCCACTCTTTTTTGCTGTCCGCCACTCAGTTGACGCATGGGTTGGTACAAATCGAAGATATGAAGTTGGGTTAATATCTGCTTAGCCCTTAACAACCGTTCTTCGTCTCCTTGATGGTTGAAACACGCATCGATGACACGCTCGTCCGGATCAAACTTTGGAGTTTGCTCCAAGAAACTCAATCTAATGTCATTCCTAAAAATAATCTTACCGTCGTCATAACTTTCGTGTCCTGCAAGAATTTCTAAAAGAGTGGATTTTCCGGTGCCATTTTTAGCGATGAGACCAACCTTTTGCCCTTCGCCCACGGAAAAGTTTATATCTTGAAGAAGCACTAAAGCCCCAAACGTTTTGGTGAGATTTTGTACATCTAAAAAAGGTGTCATACCTGTTTTTCTTGTTCTTCTATTTCTTTTAACACCTTTTCTATATAGTCGAGCACATCCTCTCGGCCAGTTTTTTTCTCAGAACTGGTGATAAAATAAGGTGGTAAAGTTTCCCAAGTGTCAAGTAAAGCGTTCATCCATTTGGTTGCGTTTTCCTGTGCTTTAACTCGTCCCATCTTGTCGGCTTTGGTGAAAACGATGGAGAAGGGAATGCCACTAATTCCTAACCAGTCAATGAATTCTCGATCATTTTTTTGTTGTTCATGGCGAATGTCTATTAGAACAAAGACGTTTGCCAATTGCCTACGTTGCAAGATATAGGAACGTATCATGTTGTCTAACTGTCCTATTACTGTCTTCGAACGCTTGGCATAGCCATAGCCAGGCAGGTCTACGATGTACCATTCCTTGTTGATGACAAAATGATTGATGAGCAACGTTTTTCCCGGCGTGGCCGAGGTCTTGGCCAATCCTTTGTGATTGCAGAGCATGTTGATGAGGCTGGATTTGCCTACATTGCTTCGACCGATGAACGCAAACTCAGGTTTGGTGTCTTGGGGACATTTAGACACCGTGGGCGCTGAGAGGACGTATTGGGCTTGGTTGATATTCATGGAGTTGTGATTTTGTTGCAAAGGTAGATAAAAATTTGTAGAATATATATTTTTTTGCTATCTTTGCGAAAAATTTATAATAAGGTAAAGTAAGATAAATTATGACTAAGAAGTTTGCCGAATATGCAGGTTTGGACTTGAATAAGACAAATGAGGTGACGCTCCAAGAGTGGGAACGAAACAATATTTTTCACAGAAGCATTGACGAGCGAAAAGGATGTACCCCGTTTATTTTCTTCGAAGGACCTCCTTCCGCAAACGGACATCCAGGCATTCACCACGTGTTGGCGCGCGCCATCAAGGATACTTTTAACCGCTACAAGACCATGCGTGGCTTTGAGGTGAAACGCAAGGCGGGGTGGGATACTCACGGATTGCCTGTGGAACTGGGTGTCGAGAAAGAACTTGGAATTACAAAAAAGGATATCGACAACAAATCGTCCGACAAATATATCTCGGTGGAGGATTATAACCAACGCTGCCGCAAGAACGTGATGAAGTTTACCGCCGAGTGGCGAGAACTTACGGAGAAAATGGGATATTTCGTCGATCTGGACAATCCTTATATAACCTATGATAACAAATATATAGAGACCCTTTGGTGGCTGCTGAAGCAGCTGTATAACAAAGGCCTGCTATACAAAGGATATACGATACAGCCCTATTCTCCCGCGGCAGGCACAGGTTTGTCAAGCCATGAACTGAATCAGCCGGGATGCTACCGAGACGTGAAAGACACGACGGTAACAGCACAATTCTTGATAAAAAATCCAAAAAACGAATGGTGCGAACATGGTAAACCTTATTTTATAGCATGGACTACCACACCATGGACATTGCCATCGAACACAGCTCTCTGCGTAGGCCCAAAAATTGATTATGTGGTCGTGCAAACTTACAATCCGTATGATGGCGCACCTGTAACGGTAGTTATGGCGGAAACCAGAATCGCTGGCTATTTGGATGCTAAGCAAGAGTGCAAGGAAGGGAAGCTGCCGCCCTTTGACAAGGATAAGAAACTTTGTCCGTGGAAAATTATCGATCGATTGAAAGGCACGGAGCTCGAGGGGATGCAATATGAGCAACTCATGCCGTGGGTTAAACCGTGTGAGAAAGTTGATAATTTTGCGCCACAGTTTGTGAAAGACTACTCATCAAAACATCCAGAGAAACTGTTTGCAAGCCAAGAGGGCCGTGATAAATTTGTCGAAATGAGTGACAAGGCGTTCCGCGTAATACTTGGCGACTATGTGACGACAGAGGATGGAACTGGTATTGTGCATATCGCTCCAACTTTTGGCGCTGACGATGCCAAGGTTGCCAAAGACGCAGGGATACCAGGATTGTGCTTGGTTTCTCGGAAAGGCGCAACCCGTCCTATGGTTGACTTGCAAGGAAAATATTATAAACTTGACGAGCTTGACCAAAATTTTGTAAAGCAATGTGTGGATGTTGACGCATATAATAGACATGCCGGAGACTATGTGAAGAACGCCTACGACCCTAAATTTAACAAGGACGGCGTTTGGGACGCGAAGGCGTCCGAGAAAGCGGAGGACCTGAACATCGTTATTTGCATGGAGATGAAGCAGGAGGGGACGGCCTTCAAAATAGAGAAGCACGTTCATAATTACCCTCACTGTTGGCGTACGGACAAACCGATACTTTATTACCCACTTGACAGTTGGTTTATAAGAGACACGGCTAAAAAGGACCGTATGGTTGAACTGAACAAGACCATACGATGGCAACCGGAATCAACGGGCACCGGACGCTTTGGCAATTGGCTGGAAAATTTGAACGACTGGAACTTGTCTCGCTCGCGCTTTTGGGGCACACCATTGCCTATATGGCGTGACGAGAACCGCAATGAGAAGTGTATAGGCTCTGTAGAAGAACTATATAATGAGATAGAAAAATCTGTCGCTGTTGGCGTGATGAAAAGCAATCCCCTCAAAGAGAGAGGATTTGTACCCGGTGATTACTCTCAAGAGAACTATGACAAGATTGACCTCCATCGCCCTTACATTGACTATATAGTTTTGGTTACCGATGAAGGTAAGCCCATGAGACGTGAAACTGACTTGATAGACGTGTGGTTTGACAGTGGGTCTATGCCTTACGCCCAGCAACATTATCCGTTCGAGGGAGCCATCAATGCGGAGGGGTTGAAGAGAGTTGGCATGAGCGAGGATGCTTATCGACGCTTGCTTGTGCACAGTGCCTATGAGGGAATACCCATTCCTCCGGCGTTCTTCCCTGCTGATTTTATCAATGAGGGTGTTGACCAGACGCGTGGATGGTTCTTCACGCTGCATGCCATTGCCACGATGGTGTTCGACACGGTGGCTTTTAAGAATGTGATTTCAACGGGGCTTGTGCTTGACTCCAAGGGCAACAAAATGAGTAAGCACGTGGGCAACGTGACCAATCCGTTTGAGATGATAGACAAGTATGGCGCCGATGCTGTACGTTTTTACATGATGACCAACAGCGAGCCGTGGGATAACCTAAAGTTCGACGCTAACGGAGTTGATGAGGTAAGACGCAAATTCTTTGGTACGTTGTATAATACCTACAGTTTTTTCGCGCTCTATGCCAACGTTGACCACTATGGCGTGGACAGTGGCTCGCGTGTGCTCACGGAGCGCAGAGAGGGCTTGAAGGAGATAGACTTGTGGATTCTTTCGTGCCTGAACACGTTGGTCAAGAACGTGGAACTTGAGCTTGACAACTATGATCCTACCCGCGCGGGACGATTGATAGACAACTTCGTGAACAACGATTTGAGCAATTGGTATGTGAGATTAAATCGTAAACGCTTTTGGGGCAAGGAGATGAGCGCGGACAAGCTCGCGGCTTACGACACGCTTTACACCTGTTTGCTGACCGTGTCCAAATTGCTGGCGCCGTTCGCTCCGTTTTATGCGGATCAGCTTTACCATGATTTAGGCGGCGGGAAGGCATCCGTGCATATTGATAATTTCCCGGAAGTGAATGAGGGTTTCATAGACCTCGACTTAGAGAAACGTATGGATTTGGCCCAAAAAATCACCTCAATGGTATTGGCTTTGCGTCGTAAAGTCAATGTCAAAGTGCGCCAGCCGCTGCAGCAAATATTAATTCCCGCCGTGGACAAAGAACAGCGTGAACATATCGAGGCGGTGAAAGAGTTGATCATCCATGAAGTGAACGTGAAAGAGTTGAAGTTTGCTGAGGGTCAAGGTATTTTGGTCAAGAGGGTGAAATGCAATTTCCGAGTGATGGGAAAGAAGTTTGGCAAAGACATGAAAGGTGTAGCCGCAAAGATGGGCTTGCTGACACAAGATGAGATATCCCGGTTCGAGAGACAAGGACGTTACAGTTTTGAGTTGGACGGAAAGGCGATAACCGTAGATGTCGCGGATGTCGAAATCATATCCGAGGACGTTCCCGGATGGTTGGTAAGCAATGAGGGAAATCTTACCGTGGCGCTCGAAGTGGAGCTTACCGAGGCTCTCCGGCAAGAAGGAATGGCTCGCGAGCTCATCAACCGCATACAGAACATGCGAAAGGAAGCGGGCTTGGAAATCACCGACCGCATCAGTGTCGTCGTCGCCCCGAACACCGAAACTGACGCTGCCATCCACGCTCACGCCGATTATATCAAATCCCAGGTGTTGGCCAACGAAATCTCAATCGCTGACAATGATGGGGATGAGGTTGATTTTGACAGCTTCAAATTGAATATAACAATCAAGAGAATACAACTATAACATTGTGTTTGCCAGTATGGTCCATGTTACGACCGTGCTGGCAAAACATATAATTTTATTTTTTTTAATGGAAATAAAAGCACGTTATTCTGACGAAGATCTTGAAGAGTTTCGTGGAATTATCAATGATAAGCTTAAGATAGCGAGAAGCATTTACAACGACGCCATGCGCCAGTTGATGAATGCTGACAGTAATAATGACGATGACACGGCTCCAACCTATAAGATTATAGAGGAGGGAACGCAGGTCATTGAGCGTGAAAATCTTATTCAAACGGCCCAGCGTCAACAAAAGTTTATACAAGGATTGGAGGCCGCGCTTGTTAGAATTCAGAACAAGACCTACGGAATAGACCGCGTTACGGGTGAGTTAATACCAAAAGAACGATTGCGTGTGGTGCCTCACGCAACGCTCAGCGTGGCTTCCAAGAACGCAAGAAACAAATAAGACCATGAAGAAAAAAAAGACTTTTATGACTGATGGCCGAATGGCTTGGATACTGATAATAGCGATCCTTGTCATAGACCAACTCATTAAAATAGAGGTCAAGACCAGCATGTCATTGGGCGAGTCCATTCATGTGGCCGATTGGTTTTACATTTATTTCATTGAAAACAACGGCATGGCGTACGGCATGACGTTTATCAACAAGCTCGCTTTGAGCCTTCTTCGCGTCATCGCCATAAGTGCAATAGGGTGGTATATATGGCGCATGGTGAGACGGCAAGCCAGGACGCGCTATATTATTTTTCTTTCTATGATCGTGGCAGGGGCCGCTGGCAATATCTTCGACTCCATGTTTTACGGGCTTGTCTTTTCGGCGTCGTCTCCCTATTATATCTCTTATTTTGTGCCTTTCGGCTCAGGATATTCATCTTTCCTGATGGGAAAGGTTGTCGATATGTTTTATTTTCCGATCATTCAAACCACTTGGCCAAACTGGGTTCCTTTCTTTGGAGGCAATGATTTCGTGTTTTTCTCGCCGGTATTCAATTTTGCCGACGCCTGCATTACGGTGGGAGTCATTTGCTTGCTGCTGTTTTGCCGAAAGGACTTTGACACCAAGGCCAATCCTGATACGGAACAAAGCGCGGCCAATCAAACCATAGACTCAGAAGAATAAATATGAAACAGCGTGGAGCGACATTCGTCTTGGCCATAGCTCTATTCGCGATGGGGCTGTTTTTGGGGTGCAAACCGTCTGTGCCTTCAAAGTATCTTTCGGAAAAAGAGATGGAAAATTTGCTCTACGATTTTCATTTGGCAGAAGCCATGGCACGTCAAGACGATAATAATTACGACTTTAATCTTGTGGCTTATCGTGCTGCCGTATTGAAGAAATATGGTATCAGCGAAGCCGATTTCGACTCTTCGATGGTTTATTACATGCGCCATACGAGTAGGCTTCAAGACATATATAAACGTTTGGCGGAACGTATGGAGGACAAGGCTCGAGAGCTAGGGTCATCTGAAGGTGCTTTGGCTGGGCTTGGGAGAGCAAGCGCCTCTGGAGACACCGTGGATATTTGGCAGGGTGAGACTTCTCTCGCATTGATACCTTTCTCTCCTTATAATATTTATACGTTTACTTATACCCCAGACTCAACGTTTCGCAAAGGAGACTCTTTTGTGCTTGCTTGCAACACGGACTTTATCTTTCAAGATGGCGTAAGGGACGGTATCTTGAACATGGCGGTGGTGTATAAAAACGACAGTGTCGCATCCAATGTGCTCCACCTTTCCTCATCCTCGACGCAATCGCTCTCCATCGCGGACGACGACACGTTGGGTATCAAGCGGATTGTCGGTTTTTTCCTTCTCAATAAAAACTGCCAGGCGGGCGCGTCCATGTCCACTATGCAACTCATGAGCGTGAGCCATATACACTTGTTCAAATGCAGAGTTGACAAGCGTAAAGCCAAGGGGGATGGGCTTGCGCCGCCTTCGCCATACGACAGTTTGAGCCGCGACTCGCAAAGTACGCGTTCCGCGCGACGCACTAAACGTCCGGCCTCCCTTGCCGAGCGAGATTTTCGATAACAAATATAATTTTGTACAACTAATATTTTTTAAACCTTCAACACGCTATGAAAAAATATTTATTAACAGTAGCTGCGCTCGCCGTTGTCTCTTACGCATCGGCCTGCACCAATTTTATCGTTGGCAAGAAAGCCTCTGCCGACGGCTCGGTGATGTGTACTTATAACGCTGACGACTATGGCATGTTCATAGGCTTGTGTCATTTCCCCGCTGGCAAGCACGCCAAGGGTGAGATGCGGAAAATCGTGGATTGGGATACACATAAGTATCTTGGCGAAATTCCAGAGGCTTCAGAAACTTATAATGTCATAGGCAACATCAATGAGTATCAGGTTACCATTGGCGAGACCACCTATGGAGGCCGCAAGGAGATGGTAGATCCTTCCGGTCTTATCGATTACGGTTCTCTCATCTACCTTGCTTTGCAACGCTCAAAGACTGCGAGAGAGGCCATCAAGGTGATGACCACGTTGGCCGAGACTTATGGTTATTATTCCAGTGGTGAGACCTTCACTATATGCGATCCCAACGAAGCGTGGATTATGGAGATGATGGGCAAGGGCCCAAACTCCAAGAGTGTGGTTTGGGTGGCGCTCCGCGTACCCGACAATGCCATCTGCGGACATGCCAACCAGAGCCGTATAGGCAAGTTTGACATGAAAGACAAGGCCAACGTGATGTATTCCAAGGATGTGGTTAGCTTTGCTCGCAAAAAAGGGTGGTACAAGGGCAAGGATGCCGATTTCAGCTGGAAAATGGCATATGCCAAGCCCGACTTCTCCGGAAGGCGCATTTGCGACGCTCGTGTGTGGTCTTTTTTCAATCGTTTTGTCAAGGGGATGGACCGTTATTTGCCGTGGGCTTTAGGCAGGGACGAGAATGCCGAGGACATGCCATTGTGGATAGTCCCCGACCACAAACTCAGCGTGCAAGATCTTGAGACGGCCATGCGCGACCACTACGAGGGCACGCCAATGGCGCTTGACAGTGCTGATATAGGTGGCGGTATTTGGCAAATGCCATATCGGCCAACTCCCCTGTTCTATGAGGTTGACGGGAAAAAATGCTTCAACGAGCGTCCTACCAGCACGCAACAAACAGCCTTTAGCTATGTGTCCCAGATGCGCGGCTGGCTTCCTCGCGAGATAGGTGGTGTGCTTTGGTTTGGCAACGATGATGGCAACATGGTGGCTTACACTCCTGTTTATTGTGGTAACACCGTGCAACCCAAGTGTTACAACACGCCGGGCGCCGGCGCTGTCACATTCTCTATGGACAATGCTTTTTGGGTTTGCAACTGGGTGAGCAACATGGTTTATCCACGCTATTCGCTCATGTTCCCCAGTTTGAAGGCCGTGCGCGACTCGCTTGAGCAAAGTTATTTTGCCGCTCAAAAATCTGTTGAGGACAAGGCTGTGGCGCTGTATAAGGACAATCCCCATGCCGCTATCAAATACCTCAACGACTATAGCAACGCCAAGGCCGCTCAAATGTTGAGCCGTTGGCAGCGTTTGGCTTACTATCTCATTGTCAAATACAATGACATGGCTGTCAAGCCAGAGGTGAATGGACAATTCAAGCGCACCCCGGAGGGTACTGGCGCACGCGTGGAACGTCCGGGATTTCCACAGCCATTCCGCAAGAAATTGTACCAACAAGCCAGTAAGCGCATAGAGCTGTAAAGCTATTGTCAGATTTAATCCAAATAAAATTATTAATCGCAAGAATGTCATTTTTATGGCGTTCTTGCGTTTTCTTTTTATAGGGTGGCGTTGATAAAAAAACGGAAATCCAATAGTTGGATTTCCGTTGGAGGTGCCTGGCGGAGTCGAACCGCCTTGAACGGTTTTGCAGACCGTTACCTGACCGTTCGGACAAGGCACCAAGACTTTGTGTTAAAGCAAGTGCAAAATTAATGATTAATTTTGAAAGTCCCAAATTTTAACCATTGTTTTTTCCACTCATCGCTTGCCTGGCATTATAAACAGGCATCCAGCGTTAGCCGCCGCCACCATCATCTTGGCGTCCTCTGCCTGTCTGTTGGTTTGAAGAGGTGGCGTGTACATTTGCCGCGCCCTGCCAATACGCGGTAAAATGGCAATAAAAGCGCGTCGTGGCGTGCCATGTTGAAGATGGCATGATTTTGGGGTATGTAACAATTTCTTTTGTGAAAAAAAATGACTCAATCTTTAAAATACAGAGCGTATTTAAAAAATAGAAGCCCATTGTTGATAAAAACGGCCAAAATTCATGTTTTCGCCATTTCGTTGTCAATCAGGATTGTATGCGTTTGCATGTCTTGGTTTTGTCTTGATTGTTGGCGTCGTGTGTTGTGTTTGACGCTTAATGGCCATGCCGTTGGGCCTTAAACACGTGGCGAAGAGCACTTAAACGCGTGGCGGTAAAGGCCTGTATGGCGTGAGAATAAACATCAAAGGCATTGCGCGGTGCATGGAACACGCGCCATGATTGGTGGGAGAGGAGTGCCGGAACAATAAAAACGGTTCTAAAAGGCACTGTTGAAAGGGGGCTGTTTTTATGATTTTTTATTGACACAAGCCATTGCGTCGCTTGGTGGGCGCGCTTTATGCCACGCTTGCATTTTCGGTTGGTTTGTAATGTTGGGGAGCAAGCGCGACATGCCTGCCGCTTGAGCGAGCTCAAGCCTTGAGCCTAAAAGAGAGCAAAAGACGGCGATATGCTATTTTAGCTTCGCTTGCTTTTGTGTGCGTCGTTAATTTTCGGAACTATCTTTTAGTTTTAATTTAGCCTCGATGGAGCCATAGGCGTAGTAAAAGACCAATAGCCCCCATGTCGCGACGTAGCACCACACGAACGCGCCAATGATGTTGGCCAAGACAACTATCGCGCTGAAATAGGTGGGTAGCCCACTCTCATCGCCCATCGCCTGTCCTTGCAAGCTAATGGCGTCTGCCATCACCGTGATGACTATTGGCATTTTTATGACCGCGGCGATGATGCCCATAATGATAGACACTAATAGCGATAGTGTGAACAAAAACGCCCAATATCGCCATCCTTGGCGATAAGGCTTGCCAAAAATAGCTCCTAATTTTGTTTCCGTCTCTATGCAATACTTCATCATGGTGTAAGCGATGGGAAGCAAGACGACGCATGCCACCATCGCCACGAGCGTAGGTAGTGCCATCGCTAACCAGACTTTTTGTGGCGTCACGATGGTGTCGGGCGCAATGAGAGGCATGGAGCCAATGGCCAATAGCGTTATGGCGAGGGCTATAGCTATTACTGTTATCAGGCCCACGAGTTTTGCCATGCGAGCAAGGTTTGTCTTGAATGTCGCGTCGTTTAGTAGCGTTGCCATTCTCGCCCCCAGCCATGTGACGCCTGTCAAGATGGCTATGGCCAAGATTATGCCGATAGGCGCGATTGTCAATAATTTTGGGGTATGTCCTCCAACCATGTTCGCAAACACTTCGCTTGACGCGAGCAGTTGGCCTGCCGCTGCGCAGACGCCCAGCAGCAGGGCCGGCATCCACGTGAGGCGAATGATGGTTTTCAGGTTGCCACAGAAAAGTTCGTACGCGGCTTTGACACATTTGGCCAAGCCACGCGTTTTATATAGCTCTGTTTCCATATCTTATAATGTTTTTCTTCTTCTGAACTCGGCGCAAACAATGGCCGTGGCAATGGCCACGTTGAGGCTTTCCGCCGTTTGCCTGCCTATTGGATAATTTGGTATGAGGAGACGCCCGCTCACCATTTTTCGTATTTCGGGGGATATGCCTTTACCCTCGTTGCCCATGACGATGAGCCCTCGTGGTTGCAAGTCTTCGTCGTAAATGTCATGGCCGTCGAGAGTGGTGCCATAGACCGGCGTGCTTGGTGGCAGGGCGCCAATGAGCTGCTTGAGGTCTGTGTATCGCAGTCTCACGCGGGCTATGCTGCCCATGGTGGCTTGTACCACCTTAGGGTTGTACATGTCGGCCGTGTCCTTTGAGCAGAAAATATGCCCAATGCCAAACCAATCAGCCACCCGGATGATGGTGCCGAGGTTTCCGGGGTCTTGTATGTCGTCGAGCGCCAAGCACAATTCTGAGTTTGGAAGCCTGCCACATGGCTCGCTGTCTTCTTGGTCAAACATGCCAAACACGCCGACGATTTGCTGTGGGTGTCGCATGAGCGACACCTTGCTCAGCTCCGTCTCGCTCGCCTCAAGCAGTTCGGCACGAGGCCATTTCTCGCGTGCGTCAGGATGTTTGGTTAACCATTCGGCCGTGGCGATGATCATTGTGGGGGCGGTCGCCATGCCGATGTCGCCCACCACCTTGGGACCCTCGGCCACGAAGAGCCCCTCGCGCAGCCTGTTTTTTTTCAGCTCTAACGAGCGCACGTATTTGATGACAGCCTTGCTTATCATATTGCAAAGATACCTAATACTTTTGTAAGACGTGGAAAAATCTATGTTAATAGATGCTATCTGTGGACAAAAACTATTACCTTTGTGACTTTAAAAGTCGTGTCATTGAAGACAAAATATATCTTATACTTGTCCGTTTTGGTATGCCTGTTATCGGCGTGCGGCTCCTCGAGGCTCATACCTGACAATAGCTATTTGTTGGAAAGCGTGGAGATCAAAAGCGATGACAAGCGTGTTGACGTATCGTCGCTGACTCCATATATACGGCAACACGCCAATTCTAAATGGTTCTCGCTCTTCAAGATTCCGCTTGGCACATACGCGTTGGCTGGCAATGACAGCGCCAAATGGATAAACCGAGCGCTTAGGCGCGCCGGGGAGGCTCCCGTGTTGTATGACGCGGAGCAAGCGGCGCGGTCTGTCGACGACTTGCGGACGGCCTTGCGAAATATGGGATTCATGCACGCTGGCGTCGATTTGAGAACAAAGGTCAGCGGCAAGAAGCTTAAAGCCATCTACATATTGCATCTTGGCGATCCTTATTTTATCAGCAGGGTTGATTATGATATCAAGGACGAGCGTATCAAAGCCATCCTTCGAAATTATGCGCGCGCCACGCCAAATAACAGCAAAGGTAGCATGCTTCGCGTCGGCGACCGCTTCACGGTGGACAGGCTCGACGAGGAACGGGAACGCATCACCAAGATATTGAAAGATTCGGGCTATTACCGTTTTCACAAAGATTTCATACAATACCAAGCAGACTCCGCGGCAAACAGTCGCGACATAGGCTTGACGCTCCACCTGATGGGCTTTAAGGCCGATGGGTCCTCGGTGGAGACGCTCCACCCGAGATACACCATCAGGAACATAAACTTCCAGAATAGCGACGGCGGTGTCTTACCCTTGCGTCGGCGGGTGCTTGAGAACAACACGTACATTCAGCGAGGCGCGCTATTCTGTGCCACCGATTTGCAAAAAACATATAACCGTTTTGGCCGTATGAAAGCGGTGAGGTATACCGATATTCGTTTCCAAGAGGTGCCAGACACGTCGCTCCTTGATGTTGACATCAATATTGGCATGGGTAAGTCTCGGTCTGTGTCTTTTCGGCCTGAGGGAACCAATACGGCCGGCAACCTGGGTGCCGCGGCCTCGTTGAGCTATGAGAACAGGAATATTTTTCGTGGCGCCGAGACTTTCAGCGTGGAGTTGCGCGGCGCTTTCGAGGCCATCACGGGGTTGGAGGGCTATCGTGACAAGAACTACGAGGAGTACGGCGTCGAGACTAAATTGCAGTTTCCCCGGTTCATCGCGCCGTTCATTTCCACCGTTGCCCGCCGCCGAAGCAATGCCACCTCCGAGCTGTCGTTGACATGGGACTTGCAGAACCGGCCGGAGTTTCACCGCCGGGTGTTTTCGTCAGCTTGGCGCTATAGATGGGCCATGCCTCACCGAAACATATCCTACAGGGTGGATTTTCCGGATCTCAACTATGTGTATATGCCTTGGATAAGCGATACTTTCAAGCGCGATTATCTTGACAACGCGTCCAACCGCAATGCCATACTTCGTTATAACTATGAGGATCTGTTTATCATGAGGGCTGGTTTTGGCCTCTCGTATAGCGATGGCGTGGATGCCTTGAGGGCCAATGTGGAGACGGCGGGCGGCGCGCTGAGCGTTTTGTCGCGCCTCATGGGCAGTGGCAAAAATCGCCGTGGGCAATACACTTTTCTCAATATAGCTTACGCGCAATATCTCAAATTCGACTTTGACTACACGCACTTGATACGGTTTGACAGCCGAAACGAGTTGGCGCTTCATGGCGATTTTGGCCTCGCGTGGCCTTATGGCAACAGCTCCATACTGCCATTTGAGAAGCGTTACTTTGCCGGTGGGGCCAACGGCGTGCGGGCTTGGAGCGTGAGATCGCTTGGACCGGGTAAATATCGTGGCACAGACGGACGCATAGACTTTATCAACCAGACTGGCGACATGAAACTATACTTGAGTGCCGAGTATCGCACGTATCTCTTTTGGAAGTTGAATGGCGCGTTTTTTGTCGACGCGGGCAACGTTTGGACACTGCGCGACTATGCTGAGCAGGTGGGCGGACAGTTCAAGATAGACGAGTTTTACAAGCAGGTAGCTGTGGGGTATGGTCTTGGCCTGCGCCTCAACTTCAATTTCTTCATCCTCCGTTTCGACATGGGCATGAAAGCCGTCAACCCAGCCTACGACACCCACAGGGAGCATTGGCCGTTGCTATATCCCAAGTTCAGTCGCGATTTCTGTTTTCATTTCGCTGTCGGCATGCCGTTCTGATGGATGGGTGTCGTGTTTGGAGACCATGAAATGTTTGTTTGTCGGAAACTTTTGGCAACAAGGTTGAAAAAACACTTCGACGTTTCTGTTTTCATTACCTGATAGAAAGAAGTTGGCTAAGCTCACGACTCGTTCTGTCAGTAGTTCGTAATCAACAGATGCGTGGCTTTTCTTGTCCTCGCCGGCCAGCGTACTGAGGAAAGAGCAAGTTTAGGGCTGCAAGTTGAAAATGGGGGATGGTGTCTTGCGGCGCAGCACGTCCAATTTGAAATCGGCAGCCGGGTCGTCTCCGGCAACGATGCCGTGCGCGCGGAGTGTTTGCCTCACGGTGGTCTCCGCAAGGTCGGGATGGTTGTTTTCGTTGCTCAGATGGCATAGCCACACATGCCTGAGGCAAGGCGTGGCGTTGTCTATGATGGCTTTCGCGCACTCGTCGTTGCTCATGTGCCCGTATGGGCCGCGTATGCGTCGTTTCAGATGCTCGGGATAATGGCCATGGTCAAGCATCTCCGTTTCGTAATCGGCCTCGATCACCAAGTAGTTGGCTTTTGAAATATAGTGCTTTATATCTTCCGTGACATGGCCTATGTCGGTCATCAGCACGAATGTTACGTCTTCGTGCTCCACGCAGTAGCCCACATTGTCGGCGCTGTCGTGGGGTACGCCAAAAGCCGTGACGGTGAGGTCTCCTATGTGGAATGGTACACCTTTTTCTATGTTATGGGCTTGCTCGGATGCTATTTTCCGACGCAGGCACCAGTTTCTCTCCATGCCGGCGTGCACCTGTGCGGTGGTGTATACGGGTATGTCGAAATCGTGGCTCAGGCTTCCCGCCGACTTGGCGTGGTCAGTGTGGTCGTGCGTTACGAGTATGCCGTCGATGGCAGAAGGGTGGATGTTATAGTTGCAAAACCATTTTTTCAAAGTGCGTGTCCCCAGTCCCGCGTCTATGAGAAGCCTTGTGCGCTCGGTGTACAGACAGCTGCAATTGCCGCTGCTGCCGCTGCCGAATGATATATAGTGAAGCATTGCTGTCCAAATTTTGTTGCAAAGGTAGCCATTATTGTGTGAAAAAGGGAATAAAGCGTGTCCCATTCACGAAAATATCCTTATTTTTGCAGAGAGTTATCTATAGCTCTCGAGTGATGGGAGGATACGTGGCTGACGCTCGTCGAGCGTCAGGGCGTGTGGCCTAATGAAGAAAAATTACAAAACGATGAAAACAAAATGCCATGTTTTGACGGTGACGGTCTTGACGCTTTTGGTAGGCATGGCCGCTCTGTCGTCGTGCGAGCATTATCAAGAAAAACAATTGAGGGATACGGTGAGCGATTTTTCCACCGCCTATTTCAATTGGCAATATCACAAGGCCGTGCGTTTTTGCGCGCCTGGCTCCGAACGCTGGTTGGCTTATATGGCGTCGCAAGTGACCCAGCGCGACGTGGACACGCTGAGAGCTTTGCCCGAGGGTGCGTCTGTAAGGATAAACTCCATGCGCTTTTACAAGGGAGACAGCGTGGCCGTCGCGGATGTGGAGGCGCGCGATTTTCTCGAGATGGACACGATAGGAAAAACTGGCAGGTGGGTGGAGAAGGCTCGGTACCTCATCTCGGCAAGGTTGGTTCGCGGCGTGTGGAAGGTTTGGCTGTCGGCTCCCCTGCGCGCTGAGAAAGACTGAGATAATAGCCCAATTTATAGCATTTGAACAACCATAAGGATGGCGACGGACCTATAAGGTTTTTTCTCCATTTGCTTTTTAGCAATCGAAACACAAGTAAATATAACGTCACGAAAGCCTTGTTGAGTTTGCCAACGACTTGGAGCAGGTGCGAATACTCTGTCAATTCATGGCGAAAATGGTACAGTGTGCGCACTCCCTCCTCTGTCTTGGCCACAAAATGCACGTTGTCTTCATAGTTGTAAAAACCGATGGGCGCATCTATATGTAGTACGTCCACGCCAGCCTTGCGCAAGTCGCGCCCGAGCATGACATCCTCGTAGCCATAGTTCACGAACCTGTTGTCCAAGGGGTGTGCCAGTATCAGTTTCCTGCTGATGAGCAGGTTGGAAATGTTGAAGCACCTGTACGGGTGCGCTTGTCGGCGCGTGGCCGTCAGCGACGGAGCCGCCGCGCGCTCGTAACGCCATCGCAAATTGCCCTCGGGCCCTGGCATCATGCGGTATCCTCCGTAGCATACGGTGGCATGACGAGAGGCTTTTATAAATCTCAACAGATAGTCGTCAAGGATGATTTGTCCGTCGCCGTCAATATAAAGCAGCCATTCGCCGTTGGCGTGTTCGGCCAAAAGGTTGCGAATGACGGCTCGCCCCACGTTAGTTTCTTGGCGGAATACATGGCAATTAGGTAACTTGGCGACGCGTGAGTTGCGCTCGACGACCGTGCCGTCCGTCGACGCGTCGTCTGCCACTATCAGCTCCCAGCTCAGCCCTTTTATGGCTGAGGCCTGCTGGGCGATACTTGTGGCCAAATTCAGGCAGTCGTCGTTGTGGGTGGGAATGAGTATGGAAATCATGCCAGTTTGTCTTTGAGAAAACGCCC
This sequence comes from Prevotella sp. S7-1-8, assembly GCF_000758925.1. Lineage (GTDB taxonomy): Bacteria > Bacteroidota > Bacteroidia > Bacteroidales > Bacteroidaceae > Prevotella. Next base: position 40,996 of record NZ_JRNC01000034.1, on the reverse strand, counting down.
CGTGAGGCTGCTTTCGCAAGCGGCTATATCTTCAGGGGTGCCAGCGCACACGATGTTGCCACCCGCGTTGCCACCACCCGGTCCAAGGTCTATGACCCAGTCGGCCGACTTGACAACCTCGAGGTTGTGTTCAATGATGACGATACTGTGCCCCCTGTCTATGAGGGCGTCGAAGGCTTGGAGCAGGCGCGTGATGTCATGGTAGTGCAGTCCGGTGGTAGGCTCATCGAAGATGAACATGGTGGGCTCTTGTTTCTCCTGGCCAATGAAGTAGGCTAATTTGACGCGTTGGTTCTCACCGCCCGACAGTGTAGACGAGTTTTGCCCCAATTTGATGTAGCCCAATCCCACGTCTTGCAGTGGCTTGAGGCGGTTGACTATGCTATTCTGCCCATGCGAGCCGAAAAAGTCTATTGCCTCGGCTACTGTCATGTTGAGCACGTCGTTTATATTCTTGTCCTCGAAACGCACGTCGAGCACCTCTTGTTTGAATCGTTGGCCATGGCATTCCTCGCATTGGAGCACGAGGTCTGCCATGAATTGCATTTCCACCGTGATGACGCCTGCCCCCTTGCACTCTTCGCAGCGACCTCCGTCGGTGTTGAATGAGAAATGCTGCGCTGTGAGGTTGAGCTGCTTGGCCAGGGGTTGCTCGGCGAAGAGTTGGCGTATGGCATCGTACGCTTTGATATAAGTGGCGGGGTTGGAACGTGTGCTTTTGCCAATGGGATTTTGGTCTACGTACTCTATATGGCGTATGTGGCTCCAGTCTCCATCGAGCGAGAGGAACTCGCCCGGGGCGTCGCACACCTCGTTGAGCCGACGCTTGATGGCCGGGTAGAGTATGCCCTTGACGAGTGTGGATTTGCCCGAGCCGGACATGCCCGTGATAACCGTCATGACATTGAGGGGTATTCGTGCGTCTATGCCTCGCAGGTTGTTCATGCGACAGCCGTTGAGCTTGATGGATAGGTTCCACGCACGGCGGCTTTGGGGAACGGGTATACGCTCGGCCCCTGTGAGGTAGCGCACGGTATGGCTGCGTGGGTATTTCTTCAAGAGGTCGCGGCTGGCTGGGGTGTTGGCGCTCGCGGTGTTGTCGGGCACTTTTCCCTCGTATACTATCTCTCCGCCGTGGCTGCCTGCGTCCGGGCCTATGTCGATGAGCCAGTCGGCCGCTCGCATGATCTCCTCGTCGTGTTCCACCACGATGACGGTGTTGCCAATGGCCTGAAGCTCGCGCAGCACTTGGATGAGACGGTGGGTGTCGGCACTGTGTAGGCCTATGCTCGGCTCGTCGAGAATGTATAGGCTGCCCACGAGCGATGACCCAAGCGAAGTGGTAAGGTTGATGCGCTGGCTTTCTCCGCCTGACAGGGAATTGCTCAATCGGCCGAGGGTGAGGTAGCCCAAGCCTACCTCGCACAAAAATTTGAGTCGTGACCTGATCTCGGTCGTCAGCCGCTCGCTCACCGCTCGCTCGTGCTCGTTAAGCTCAAGCCGCTCGAACCATTTGGCAAGGTCGGACACTGGCATTTGGGTAAGATCCGTGATGGCGCGCCCACCTATCTTTACCCATTGTGCCTCTTTTTTCAGGCGGGTTCCCTTGCAGTCTGGGCAGATGGTTTTGCCACGGTAGCGACTCATCATCACACGATACTGTATCTTGTATTGGTTTTCTTTTACCATTTGGAAAAAAGAGTCTATGCACACGCTGTCCGCTCGCCGTTCGCCATTCTTTTTCAAGTCGCTGGGCAGACCATGCCACAGCATGTCTCTCTCCTTGGTGGATAGGTCCATGTATGGTTTGAAAATGGGAAACTCGTCCTTTTGGGCGCGTCGGCAGAATTCCTCTTGCCATTTGCCCATTTTATCGCCATGCCAACACTGCACGCATCCGTCATAGACGGAGAGCGTTGAGTTTGGAATGACGAGTTTCTCGTCTATGCCAATGACACTGCCAAAGCCTTCGCAGGTGGGGCAAGCCCCAAGGGGAGAGTTGAAAGAGAACATATTGTCACTGGGCTCTTCAAATTTGATGCCGTCGGCCTCAAAGCGCGAGGAGAAATCGTAATGAATGTTGGAGGGAGGGAACACCAGCCTGCAGGCGCCATGACCCTCATACATGGCTGTCTCGATTGAGTCGGCGAGACGGGTCAAGGCGTCATGTTCTCGTGACACGCTCAAACGGTCAACTACAAGGAACAAGGAGCTGTCGTTTTTGTTATTCTTGGCGAATTGACTGTTTGTGATTGCGTCTTCGATAAGCATTACCTCGTCATCGATCATTATTCGCGTGTACCCTCCCTGCAAGCTCATTTCCAATTGCTTTTTTATGGTGCGGCCTTCCATGATGCGCAAAGGCGCCAAAACCATGTACTTGGTGCCATCTGAATATTGCAATACCTGTTGTATCACGCTATCTGTGGAGTGTTTTTTCACTTCTTGTCCGGATATGGGAGAGAATGTTCGACCTATGCGTGCGTACAGAAAACGCAGGTATTCGTAAATCTCCGTGGAGGTTCCTACGGTGGATCGGGGGTTGCGCGCGATTACTTTCTGCTCTATGGCAATGGCGGGGGGAAGGCCTTTGATGTAGTCGCACTCTGGTTTGCTCATGCGTCCAAGGAATTGGCGCGCGTAGCTTGAGAGGCTCTCGACATAGCGGCGTTGGCCCTCGGCGTAGAGAGTGTCAAAGGCAAGCGAAGACTTGCCAGACCCTGACAGGCCTGTGATGGCTATGAATTTGTCGCGTGGAATGCGCAGACTAATGTTTTTCAGGTTGTTTACCCTCGCTCCTTTTATCTCGATATATTTGTCTTCCATGTTAAAAATACTGCTCACGTACATCGTACAAATATACGAAGAATAATCTGAACGTTGTATTTAATACAGTTCAATTTTGAATAAAAAAACGCTCATGGCAAGAATATAGGTATGAATTGCGAAATAAATAGTGGTTGAAAATGTTTTGACCTTATGGCTAAATGCTAGCCATAAGGTCAAGGTGAGATTGTGAGTAAGGGTTAAAATTTGTGCGTGCGAGAATAAGCGGGGCAGCGCTCGCTATTTTTTTGTTAAAGCGTTCGATGCCTTTCTCTAAGCTCTCGGTGGGTGCGATAATATTATATTGTTCCCAAAACTCTGGATTTCCAAAGTGTTCAGGGTGATCTCGGAGCGTTTCGCGCTTTTGAAAAGCGTCACGCCCTTTAATGGTCATTAAAGCATTTGGCGCTTCGTGCGTTGCCACCATCTCGGATGTCACACGGCAAGGTGAGGCGAAGAACTTGTGTTCCCATTCGCGTTTAAAGCCTGTGTCTGCGCGAATATAGTTTAGTGAAAGTTGCCCAAAGGCCTTTTCTTGATAGTTTATGTGTATGGTGAGACTGCGGTTTCCCTGTTGTTGCAATTTCAAGGGCTTATGCAGTAGTGTTTCTTTATCTTGTGTCACAGGAAAAAAGCTTTTGCCGTGGTTACAAACCTGCGTTTTTCTTGTTGACATAATCTGCGAACTCTTTGTCGTATGCGGCAAATTGTTCGTTGGTCTTGTTGCCTAAAGCCTTTCGTAAGCCTTTGTAGTAGCGAGACACTTTTGCGTGGATGGCTGCGTTGTCACTGGCAGAGGCGTATATCTTGTCAAGGTCAACGTGCATCTGTGGAACTAAATCGTTGAGAAATTCAAGATCGCCCGAATATTTATCCAATTGGTTGATTGTGGGCGCTTGGACAGGGGGTGTCGTCCGTGTTGAATTTGTTTTGATGGTGTCTGCCACTTCTTTGGTTGGCAGTTGTGCTTCTGTTGAGGGCTGGTTACGATTGAAAATAAATATGACCGCGATGCCAACGATGGCCGCGATGGCCGCGATGGCCGCGGCTATGCGCTTGTTGTGGCGCGAGCCGCTATTTTGTCGGCTTTTTTTTCGAAGTGTGACACGCCGATGCTCAAATGCTTCGAGAAAGGTTTCTATGTCTGGAAATCGGTCGTTTCGTGCGAAATTGGTGCTGCCTTCAATCACGTCACTATATTCGTCGTTGATATTTAGTTCTTTTAATATGGTTCCAAGAGAGAAAATATCTGTTCGAGCGTCAAGAACAACGGTTCCGTCTTTGGCTTCAGGAGCGCGGTATTTTGTTAGTTCGGCTGGCTCGCTGAGCATATCGGCGAAGTGTAGGCGTATATTGAGTAATTTCACTTGGTCGCCTTTGTCGGTGATGAACACGCATGATGGGTTTATCGCGCCATGCACCAATGAGTTGGCATGAATACAGCCAAGCGCGTCTGCCAATTGGTGAATAATGTTTTTCTTTTCCTCCATGTCATGATTTTCACGCATGTAATCGGCAAGCGTGCGCGCTGGCTCCCACTCCAAGACAATGCAATGTCCATAGTTCTCAAAGTCTCTTTCGCCAATACATTTGATGATATTGGGATGTTCTATTTTGTGACAACGGGCGTATTCTCGCTTCAAACTACGGAGATATTGCGGTTTGTTGCGATAGGCTGACTTGATACCAACGAGCAAGACATCCTGTGCATTCATCTTGTCAGTAACTAATATGTTGACACCATAGGTCTTGATTTCGCTTGATTCTGTCATGGTTTTTGGTTTTATGGAATTTTCATGATGAGCTTTTGTTAGCAATGTCGCGCCTTATGATAAAGTGGATTTTTGTAAACATTGACAGCGATATATCTTTGCTAATGCGCCGTTGCTTGTCCTACTTCCCATCCATGGGGAAGAGACCGTAAAGGTTGGCGTCTATCATGTCTGTCACTTTGCGGAAGTCTTCCGCGTTGTCCTCAAAATTGATATTGTCGCCATCGATGATGATGAGGTCTCCTTTGTAGCTGTTGATCCAGTTCTCATAGCGTTTTTGCAAACCTGTGAGATAGTCTATGCGAATGCTTTGCTCAAACGATCGTCCGCGCTTTTCTATATGGTTTACCAACGTAGGTATGGAAGAGCGTATGTAAATCATGAGTTGTGGCAGTTTTACAAGTGATATCATGAGGTCGAAAAGATCAGAGTAGTTCTTAAAATCCCGATCTGTCATAAATCCCTGATCGTGCAAGTTGGGCGCGAAAATGCGCGCATCCTCGAAGATGGTGCGGTCTTGTACGATGGTGTCGTTGCTTTGGGCAATCTCTACGATCTCCTTGAAGCGTTTGTTGAGAAAGTAAACTTGCAAGTTGAAAGACCATCGGTTCATGTCTTTGTAGAAGTCGTCGAGATAAGGATTGTTGTCCACTGGCTCAAATTTGGGTAGCCAGCCATATCGTTTGGCCAAAAGTTTGGTGAGCGTGGTCTTGCCGCTTCCTATATTTCCTGCTATTGCGATGTGCATGATGTAGTGAGAGTTGGGTGTGTGTTGATTTTTTTGTTATTATCTGAGAGTGTCGCCAAACAGCGTGTTGCTGATGTTTTGTAGAGCGGCTAACTCTTCGTCTATGCGTTTGATGATGCTTGCGAAATCTTCTCGTGAGTACAAGAAGTTGAGGTTGTCCACGTCAATGACGAGCGTGCGTCCAGTGTATTTGTTCATGATGAAGTCCTCGTATCGGTTGTTGAGGTTCTTCAAGTAGTCCAATTGTATGTTTTGCTCGTAGTCTCTTCCTCGACGGTGTATATTTTCCACAAGGTGTGGAACCGTAGACCTTAGGTAGACCATGAGGTCGGGTTGGCGCGCTACCATCATCATGGAGTCGAACAGTCCCATGTAGGTTTCGTAGTCTCGATCGCTCATGTTGCCCATTTCGTGGTTGTTTGCGGCGAAGATATGCACGCCCTCGAATATGGAACGGTCTTGTACGATGGTGTTGGTGGATTTTTCGATTTTCAACAAATCACGAAACCTTTCCTTAAGGAAGAATACCTCAAGGTTGAGCGACCATCGGGACATGTTTTCGTAATAATCTTGCAAATATGGGTTTTGCAGTACGCTCTCCATGCGTGGTTCCCATCCGTAGTGTTTTGCGAGCATCTTGGTGAGCGTGGTTTTGCCGCTTCCTATGTTTCCTGCTATAGCGATGTACATGTTATGCTTTTCTCAGTGCCAAGTTGTAATTGTAGAAATCCCGGTTGCCCGTGATATCTCTCACAGGTTTTATAAAAGGTGGAAAATTCACGTCCTCGGCGTTTGTTATGCCTTTGGTCTCCAAGATGGTCATGCCCTCAAGTTGTTCCAAATAAGTGTCAAGCTCAAAGTATTGCCCTTTCCAGATGAAGCTACGGCGTTTTTTGTGTATGGCGCGCCGGTAGGGGTCTGCTTGCGACAGCAATGATTGGTACAGTGCGTTGCTCACTTGTCGTTCAGTCTCCACTTGCTCCATGTTATTGATAGTCTTTTTCATGGTATGTACGTTAACGCGTTTGCCGTTGGGCCAAAAACGCCTGCGCAGTCTTACTTCGCTATCAGGGTCTGATACCAAATAGGTTTGCAGAATGTCGCTATCAATGGTGTTGGGTATTTCGCCGGTCACTTCCACTATGTATTTTCGTTCCTCGGTGATGGGCTGCGCCAATCCTAAAACACTTGAGATTTCTTTGAGCACGCGGTTCAATTTTGTGTCAAAGTCATCGTGGTTGTTGATTACCCTCAGGTGTGGATGCCCGCTCCAAGCGTTAATAACTTTCTTGTCCAACTCGCGAGCCATGCGCAATCCCTCTTCGTTTTTTTGCTCTGCACGCTGCGAGTTGGTCGTGGTGGTATAGAATTTTTCCGCTCCGTCAGCGGCCGACACCAAGTGGAGCACCGCGTCGTATCGGTCTATAAGTTGCTGCGCTGAGGTGCCTATGCTCGCGATTATATCCTCCCATACGTCAGGTTTGAGGTATGCCGAGATATCCATGGTGCCGCGGTCGCACACCACCACGGCAGGCTCTTCCACTTGTTCTGCCATTTTCATAAATTTGTCTTCAAGCAGAAGCTGGGCCTCGAGCGTGGCTTTTTCTCCTTCATAGAAAAACCGTTGGTTGTCGGTGAGATAGTCCATGCCCGCTTGTGAGAACAGCGTGGGTACCTCGGGGATGGTGAATACTTTGAAGCCAAGGCTCGAAAAGTGCTCAATTATTTTTACCAAGGCGGTGGTTTTTCCAGCGCATGGGCCACCAGTGAGGACTATTTTCTTTATTTCTTTCATTGGCAACGTGGCTTGAGTGGTATCTTCGCCAAGGGCAAAGTTACTTATTTTATTGTATAAAGCCAAGCATTTCTTATTTATATTCTTGTGCGTTCATTTCTCCATGTAGCACGGCGAGCGCGTCCTCGGCGAGCGCTATCATCTCGCTCTCGCCCGGAAAACAGTGGAACGGCGCCATAAACTCCACACGCTGTCGCAGCATTGACACGATCTCGGCGCAATGAGCCACGCCGCCTGTCACGAGAATGGCGTCAACATTGCCACAGAAGTAGGCTCCGAGCGAGCATATCCATTTGGCTATATTGTATACCATGCCCTCCACCACAAGTTTGGCTTGCTGGTCGCCCGCGTGCACACGCTTCATCACCTCGCGCATGTCGTTTGTGCCAAGATGGGCGGTTATGCCGCCTTTGCCCGTTATCATGCGCAGCAATTGCTCTTTGGTATATTTTCCACTGAAGCTCAGGTGCACCATGTCCGAGCTGGGCAAAGATCCCGACCGCTCTGTGCTGAAAGGTCCTTCGCCACTGATGGCGTTGTTCACGTCGACCGCTTTGCCGTGGTCATGGGCGGCTACGGACACGCCGCCACCAATATGGCACACTATGAGGTTTAAGTCTTCGTACCGCATGCCGTGCTCTCGCGCGAAATGTTTGGCCACGGCACGCTGGTTGAGAGCGTGCCATACGCACGACCTTGGCATTTCAGGGCGACCGGATACGCGTGCCACTGGCGCCATCTCGTCCACCACGCCCGGCTCTGCCATGAGAGCCCTGCTGCCTGGTATGAGTTTCGCAATGTCTGAGGCTATCTTGCATCCCAAGTTGCAAGCGTGGTGATATTTGGCGTTCAGGTTGTCGTGTATCATCAAGTCGTTGATTTCGTATGCGCCTCCCGGTACGGGCTTGGCAATGCCGCCACGGCCTATCACAGCGTCAAAGTTCAGTGGAATGTTATGTGCGCTTAGTTCGTTTAGCACGAGTTCTTTGCGAAAATCGTATTGCTCGTGAACGTCGCCGAACGCCGCCAATTCACTGTTCGAGTGGTGAATGTTGGTTGAGAAAGTTGGGGTGTTGTCATCAAATGTGGCTATTTTGGTGGACGTGGAGCCGGGGTTGATAACTAATATCTTCATATTGCTTAAAATTTCAAGGTTTGGTGTCGCTGCAATGGGCTCATTCGTTCACCGTGCCCAATGCGGCGGCTATGGCCAGGCTGTAGTATTTGGTCTCTGGAGCGTCGGCGCGTGATGTCATTACCACCGGCACTCGTGCGCCTTGTAGCAAGCTGGCCAATTTGGCCTCGTTAAACAAGGTGATAGTTTTGTGAAACACGTTACCGCTCTCTATATTGGGGAATACCAGCGCGTCGGCCTCGCCGTTGATGGGCGATACGATACCTTTCACTTTAAGGCTTTCAGCCGAGCATGATGTCTTCAGGTCCAAAGGCCCATCCACGACGCATTTGCCAAATTGGCCTTGCTTGGCCATCTGCGCTATCTCGCGGTATCCTGCGGTATAGGGGAAGTGGCGCTCGTCCACTTCTTCGCTGCAATGTATGAGCGAGATGCGTGGCTCTTCGATGCCCATGGCGTGGCACAAGGTTGCCACGTAGCCCACTTGTCGTACCCGTTGTTCATGGGTGGGAAACGGAATGACGGCCGCATCAGTATAGAAAAGCAATTTGTGGTATTCTGAAAAGCTGGCGCATGCGGTGTGTGTCAACATGTTGCCATCGGGCAACAAGCCGCCTTTGTAACGTATAATGGCTTTGAGCAATATCTCAGACGGTACCAATCCTTTCATTATCATGTCCACTTCACCGTTTTGCGCCAAGCTCACGGCTTTCTCGGCCGCAAGCTTGGGGTTGTCATCATCGAGCGTCACTGGATCTACAAAACCCTCTTGGGCAGCTTGGCTCACGGCCTTGATCGTCGCCTTGTCTCGAGGGTTAACCACGGCCACTCGTCGACAAATGCCCGCGGCTTTCAGTCGGTCTACCACCTCGTTGAAATTTTTGATCGTATTCATAGCGTGTTGTGATTATTTTTTCTATTGGTTGAAACTGTCTTTCTAATGCGTGCAAAGATAAATAATAATTTTTAAATTGAAAATGCGTGATGGGGGTTTTTATATGTCAACAAAATATGATTTGGCATTTGTGTCTCGTCAATCCCTTGCGCTTTGATATGAGAGACATTGATTGTGTTATAAAAAAACCGGCGCGCTCTCACGAGTTGGCCGGTTTTAAAAAATTAACTTTAATAATCTAATACCATGAAAAACACGATACAAAGATACAATATAGTATGAAAATTTTACAGATGTACTCCTTAAAAAATCTTAATAAACAAGTGAGCCACGCTGATTTTTGTTTTCTCGCTTTTGCGCGGCGTTGTCTAAGCGCGCTATGTGGGTTGGCATGCGCTTTGTCACATTCGTTTTTTCAGCTCTGCGCATATCCTTTGTGGAGTGCGTGTGTTTTTTTGTAACTGTTTCTAAAATGTTCGCAGTGTTGGCACTCGCGTTTGTAACTGAAATCCCGGCGTGATGGATGCCTCCTTGATGGCGGCGGAGCGCTTTTCCACTGTTTCTCATTTTATGGAGAAACGGTAGGCGCAATGGCTTGTGTAGCATTTGCCGGGGGCAAGCGTCGTGGATGGCCACTGTGGCTTGTTGGGGCTGTCAGGGTAGTGTTGTGTTTCCATGCATACAGAGGCATGGCGAGGATACCTGTAGCCCAATTTGCCCGGGAAGCTGCCGTTGAGGAAATTGCCCGTGTAGACTTGCAATCCTGGCTCATCGGTCATCACCTCCATATAAATGCCTGTCAACTTGCTGTATAGGCTTGCGGCTACCTTGTGGTCGTTGCCTTTGTTGTTCCGATAGGTGTTCAGGCACCAGTTATGGTCGAAACCTCCCGCCGCTTTTGTCATGGCGTATGCCTTGTTGTCAATGTTGGCGGACAGTGGCGTAGGCTTTCTGAAGTCCATGGGCGTGCCTTTTACGGGGAGCGTCTCGCCCGTTGTCATGTAGGTAGTGTCCGTTGGCGTGAATTTGTCAGCGTTGATATACAGCGTCAAGTTTTCAGCGTTTTGGTCTGGTTGCCCATTCAAGTTAAAGTATGAGTGGTTAGTCATGTTTATGAATGTCTTGCGGTCGGTGGTGGCTTTGTACCTTATGTCCAACGTGTTGTCGTCGGTGAGAGTGTATGTCACGGTTGCTTCTACGTTGCCGGGGAAACCGTTGTCTCCATCGGGCGAACATATCTTGAACGTTGCGTGCCGCTTATCCGCTGCCACGGTTTGGTAAACTTGGTATTGCCATCCCGTGAATCCGCCATGCAAGCAGTGCCCAAAATTGTTGCGCGGCAATTGGTACGCCTTGCCGTCTATCGTTATTTTCCCTTGGTTTATGCGGTTGGCGTAACGGCCTATGGTCGCGCCGAAATCGCTTCCGAAATTTTCTCTGTCAGCGTATTGGGCTATGTCATCGTAGCCCAATACCACGTCGCGCCGTATTCCGTTTCGGTCGGGCACCACGATTGACACCACGCGCGCTCCAAAGTTTGTGATGCAAACCTCCATGCCCTTGTCGTTGGAGAGCCTGTATAGGTGCGTTGGCTTGCCGTCTATGTCACCCTCGAAGCGCGATGGGTCCAGTTGGCTGTCGGTAAGTCTCCACCTCGGGTCTATGAATGGAGCCTCGGCCACGTTGGATGGCTGGCTACCCATGATGTGTGGCCATCCGTCCACCCAGTCCACCCGGTCCATGTACAGCAGCCGTCCGGCGTCTGGGTCGCCTGATTTGAATCCGTGGTACAGCAGGTAATCTCGTCCGTGGTCGTCTGTTATGATTTCAGCGTTGTGCCCTGGCCCCACCACGTTGTCGCTGCGATGCAGTACTACTTCGTAATTGTTGGTAAGCAGGGGGCGTCCCTTGCGGTCCACGTATGGCCCAAAGAGATCGCGCGAGCGACCCACCGTCACTCGATAGGTGCTTCGCTCGCCTTCGCAGCAAGTGCCAGCCGACCCAAATAGGTAGTAGTAGCCTCCGTGACGGTATATGTACGTACCCTCCATGAACGTGCCTGCCACCTGCCTTGGTTTCTCGCCGGCTTTTAAACTCAGGCCATCGGCGTTCAACTCCGCGCCGTAGATGCCTCTGAACGATCCCCAGAACAAGTATTTGCGCCCACCGTCCTCAATGTAAAAAGGGTCTATGCAGTTTTGTATGCCGATGCCTCGACTTTGGAATAGGCAACCGTGATCCGTGAAAGGTCCTCCCGGGGTTGTCGCGGTAGCCACCCCTATGCCTGCGTCCCACTCGCCGCCCCATGTCGATTTGGAGTAATAGAGCACGTATTGGTTTCCTATTTTGTTGATGTCGGGCGCCCAAATGCTTCCGTTCGGCAACCATTTGGGACGGCTGTCTTCATTGAAAGCCGTGCCGACGAACTTCCAATGTACGAGGTCTGTCGAGTGGTACACCGGCACATTCCGCACGTTCTCGGTGGCGTACAGGTAGAAAGAACCGTCCGCGACGCGCGTTATCGTGGGGTCGGGGGTACTCGTGTTGATGATTGGGTTGTGGTATTCGGCAGGTTGAGCTGCCATGTGGGTGGCCGTGAGAATCGTTAATAGGGCCGAACTTAATCTTTTCATAAAATGTCTCGTTTTAACTTGTGTGTTTTCGGCTTGCCTTGTCCTGCTTTTATGGATAGTGGAGCAATCGGGATAAGGTAAGCCGCTTTTTCTTGCTTCTGTCGCTATTTTAAGAAATTCACTGTTCGTTCAGGGCTGTACATTTCCCAAAGAGACGCGACGGTCCATCCTGGCGCGAATATGGTATTGTAAAATCCCTTGCCATTGTGCCCATAGTCCCATGTGGTGTGCTGCACCACTTCCGGGTAATATCCTGGAACGGCCACCCCGCAAAGTCTCTTTGGAGTGGGCATGAGTTGGCTCATGGAAGAGCGCATCACGTCCACCATGCGTTCGAATCTCGGCTCTCCGGTTTGCTTGGCTATCCATTGGGCGATGTGTGGCAGCTCGAAAACAAACACGTCTATATGGTTGTTCTCCACCGACACGTTGCCCCATCCGCGGCTCTTGAAGCCAAGGTCTCCGAGCATTTGCCCTTGCGCGAAAGGTACGTCCCACGTGTAATACCAAGTCATGGCGAAATATGTGGCCCGTTTGCACAGGTCTGTGTATTTGGCTCGTTCCTTCCCTTTGGATACCATGGCCAAGTAGTAGGTGGCCGTCACCGAGGCTATGGCAGCCTCCTTGTCCTCGCAATTGGCGTCAAGGGTTGACGAGAAGTAGTCGCTTTTGGAGATGATTTCCCGTGCCACGTAGTCCACGGTGCGCTTGGCGGCCGACAGGTAGCGCTTGTCACCAAAATATTTGTACCCCATTACCAATGTCGAGGTTGCCGATGGTGTGCTTCCTCCGGACGCGTCAATGTCATGGCCGTTGTCATCGTATTTGCGAGCGAAATGGCCATCGGGTTTTTGTAGTCTCACAAGGTTGTCGAGGATAGATTTTGTGCGTCGTTCCCACTCTTTGTGTTTGCGTCCTTTTTGTTTCTCGTAGTTCAAGTAATGAAGCACGGCGTATATGCCTTCGCTCTGTTGGCGTATGGAATGTACGTATCTCTCGGGCGTTTTTTGGGCGTAGTCTCGCCAGTCTATGAGCCAACCACGTGGCGTGAAGCCGTTGGCCAGCCAACTGTCAAAGATATCTTTGCCCATTTTGGCCAAACTCTTGTCTCCATTTCGCTCGCCGTATTCCAGCTCGTTGAAAGCGTTGAGCAGAACCCGTCCGCAGAAGCCTAACTGTATCTCGGGGCAAGGTTTGCAGGTGGCTGTCTCCAAGGTGATGCCCGAATTGTATTTTAGTGGGTACTTGTCCACGAACGACTGGCGGAAGTAGTTGGTCAGTTGGCGCTTTATCTCATAGGGGCTCATCGAGTTTTCCAACAGCTTGGGGTTCATCGTGTCGAAAGCGTACTGCCATGTGCGCGCGACGAAGTCCCCGTAATTGCTGGCTTCCACTTGGTGTACTCGCCAAGTCACGGTTCGCTCTTGGCCAGCGTCAAGCCTCAAGAAAGTTCGAATGGGCTGTGCCAATGTCAGTTTCCGGATGTATCGCTTGGGCGTTTCCATATAAGGAAATCCGAATGTCAGGCGCGCGTTGCCCCTCTCGTTGTCAAACCCCAAGAAGCCAATACTTGTGCTGCCAGACAATATAACGTCACCCCCTGTGTGCGCCGTGAGGCATTCGGCCGAGCCATCCACCACGCGCAATACGGACACGCCTTTGCCCTTTTGGGCGTCGAATGCCGACGTCAGTGGCGTGGACAGGCGGTCCTCCCGAAAGTTCCAGCTCTTTGAGGTGTGGAAAGATGGGGCTGATTGTGGCGAGCGCAGGTTGCGGTGATACCAAAAGCCTGGCAAGAAGAACTCGCTGTCGTCCGTCTTGAACCCCGTCGCGAGGCTGGCCTCGAAGCTGAAGTATACCCGTCTCTCCGCCTTGAAACTCACGCTAATCATCCTGTCGGAGCCTTCTTGGCGCTCGTCTATGTGGATGTCGATGGGTAGTGTGGCGTCGGATTGCAGCTTGTTGCCATTTTGTCTCAAAACATACCGGCATGGATTGTTTCCGGGCTGCTTGAGCGTTATGGCACTCTCGATGTTGGCGGCGTGGGCTTGTGGCGCAATGGCTAAAAGCGCGATGGCGCGGTAAATGAGTCTTGCTATTCTTTTCATAGAGTTTGAATGTGGAGCCGTGGCTGATGCCATGGGCGTTGGTTATTTGTTTAGTTTTGTTTCGATGATTTTTCCCTCGATATATTGTATGTCGTTTTTTACGCATGTTTCGCCTTTGTAGCGAGAGTGGGTTATGGCCAGCCAAATGGTAGAGTCGTCTTTGAGGAATAGCGAGCCATAGTAAGCCCCCTCCCCGGCGGGCAACGTGGCGAATGGCTGGGTACGATACTTAAACTCCCGTCCTGTGTTGTCGCCTATCGACACCGCCGTGCGGCATGTTTGCCACACTTGGCTGCTTTGGTCCTTGTATCCGATGAGCGCGGTTTCGCCCGTGGGCAGTTGGAGCAGGTATGGCGCGCATGCGCCGCGTATGTTTTCGTTCACCCATCTGTGTGGCGTGTTCGTTCCGGTCCAGCTTGCCGAGTCCCAGTCGTTGTTCAGCTCTCGATACACCAAGGTAGGGTTGTCATCGCTGTAAATGCTCTCAATGGAGAAGAGCACCCCCTTGTTTCCCTGTAGCGATATGGGCACGGGCATACCATCGCGACAGTTGGGGTTGAAAGCGGCGCGTTTGAGGGCGGTCCACGTTTGTCCGTTGTCGGTGGAGCGTGCGTATAGTATCTCTTGGAGGAGATGGTCTCGTTGGCGCTCCCACCAATAGGCCTCGGACGAGACCAGCAACTCCAGCTCGCCTCCTGGCAGTTGGACGATTTGCGGCTCCCATGTGCGTCCTCTGCCCACAGTGATGGGGTCGCCCCATGTGTCACCGCCATCCTTTGATATGAAGACCATCACTTGGCAGTTCTCGTTGGTTTCTGGACGGGCGTTGCCTATCAGTTGCAAAAGTATCCATCCATTGCTCAGTCGTGTGAGCGTGGGGTCGGCGAATCGTCGCCACCCGTGGCTGTCGGTTGAGAGGACGCTGTCGCGGTTCAGCAGCTTGGTGGGCGCCGACCATGTTTTGCCATTGTCGGTGGATCGTTGCAGGTATATGTCGTGCCAATGGTCTGTGTCGGGCGCTGTTCCGTCCCCGCCGTGATAGGTCAGCAGGATGGTGTCGGCCGACACGCGTAGCAGGCGTGGGTACTCGGCTTGGACGCTGTCGGGCGATAGCGTTATGCGTGTGGTGTCCCATCTAATGGCGTGGCTCGCGGGCCTCACGGTGTGGTCCACTGCGTACGAGCTGTAATCGGTGAGCGTGCGAACGGTTTTGCTGATGGTTTGGCGGTGTCCGTTTATGTTGGCTGTCACGGTGGCCACGTAGTCTGTCGCTGGCTTCAATCCGGTGATAAGCTCGGTCGTGAACATGCCTTTGTTGTCTTGGTTGGATCTGTATGGTCGTTGTTGTCCCTTGGGGCCAAAACAAAAATTCACTTGTCCAACGGTGGCTTTGTCTCCTTTGACGTAGAACGTTGGCCGTACGGCATGCTTTGTGATGACCCAATTCTCAGTGCCCCAGCGTAGACCGGGCAATGTCTCGATGATTTTTTCAGGACTGTAAATAGTTGCCCCGCTGCGTGTCTTGACATAAAGTGTCACGCGATACCGCTCGCCAGGTAGCAAGCCGTGACAACTGACAGTGGCTCTTTTCGTGGTGGGTATCGCTCCCGCGTTGGCCACCTTTGCCATGTCGCGCGCGCTCATGGGCATTCCTTGATAGTTCCGGGCGAAGCCCCATTCCACTATTTCGTCTTTGTGAACAGTCAGCCCGGAAAGCTCGAAGGTGGCGCAGTTCGCGCCGACGCTCACGGTTCGCAATTTGAGACTCGTTGACAGCTCCCCTGCGTCTTGCTTGGCCAACCTGTGCGTTTTGTCATGGCCGCGCGGCGATTGAGTGCGCATGTCAGTGGCGCGCTTTGGCGAAAGAATGTTTGTGGACACGCAAGAATAAGGTGCGCGCGCTTGCGTCGGAGCGTTTGGCAACAAGAACGCCAGCGATACCATGATCTTGCGGCGCGCGTGTCTAATTATCGAGGCTGTCATTGCTTGTTTGTTTTTTTGCGTTCAAGGTAGGCGTTCGCGATGGAACGCGGGCATGAATGTGTTGGCAAGTTGTTTAGATGTCTATTCTGTTTTTAATTTCACGTGCAAATTTAGTTTTATGTTATTGATATGACTGCAACAAACCGTTCAAAAAATAGCATAAATGGGCCAAATGGGCTAAATGTGGCACGTTTTGAGCCGCGGACGGTGTTTTTCAGAATGGCGTGCTTGGCCTTGGCGGGATGCGGCCCGGCCGTGTCGGAGGGTGACATGCGTGCGAGGCAAATGTAACAAACAATGATGAAAAACATTGACAAGAAGGCTCTTGAAATTTGTGTATTTGTAAATGGTGGTGTCGCTGTCCGCAAATACGCGAAAAATGGCGAGCGTTTGTAAGCTGTTGCCAGTCAGCGTTTTGTGGGGAAAAAGCTGGCAACGTGTCCGAAAGATGTTTTTTTTGTTGTCCCATCAGGGCTTAATGGTGAGGCGAGGAAACACTGAAGACGGCAAGAATAGGGCTTAAACGTGTTACGTTTAAGCCTTGGACGCACTGTGAAAAAGGTGCGATCGTCATGTGACGCGCGCGCGCAAGCTGTCGCGAAGAGTGATTTTGCGCCTAAAATGTCATTTTGTCGTCGTAGAACAAGTGCGCCGTATGGCCCTGTTTTCGTGATTTTTTATTTACGTTGGCAATATCGATTAATCACGGCCATGTTCGTGCCCACGATGTCAACATGTCTTGATGTCTTGAAGAACGGGGCGCGTGGGCCGCGCGCCGTGGTTTTTTACTTGGCCATGAAGTCCTTGGGCAACATCCCAAACTGTTTGACAAAGCACTTGGCAAAATAGGATGGGGTGCTGAAGCCCACCATGTAGCACACCTCGTTGATTTTATACTCGCCGGACCGCAATAGCTCGGCGGCCTTTTTCAGGCGTTCGAGCCTAATGTAATCGTTGGGTGAGATGTCGAGCGTGCTTCTGATTTTTCGGTTCAGGTTGGTGCGGCTCATATTCATGTTATTGGCAAGCGTGTCCACGTTGAAATCGCTGTTGGTGAGGTTGGCGGCAACAGCTTCGGTGAGTTGGTCTATGAAATTCTCGTCCACTTTGTTGGTGGCTACCGACCCTGTGCTCACGAAGGGCGATTTGGCGTACGCCCTTAGCGCGTTCTCCCGGTTGCGCAACAGATTTTTAGTCGTGCTGACAAGATAGTCAAGCGAGAAAGGCTTTTCTATGTAGGCGTTGGCCCCGCTGTCCATGCCTTGCACTTTCGCGCTGTCAGATGTAATGGCGGTTAGCAGAATGAAAGGCAAGTGGCTGTGCCTGATGTCGTTCTTGACGTTTTGGCAGAGGGTTATCCCATCCATTGGCTCCATCATCACATCGGATATGACGAGGTCTATGTTGTCTTGCTCCAATCGCTCGATGGCATCGTTTCCGTTTGTGGCGGTTACGATGTTGAATTGTCTGCCAAGCTGTGTTTCCAAATAGGCAAGCATGTGGGCGTTGTCATCGACAACGAGCAAGGTGTGCCTGTGCTTGGTCAATGGCGTCACGGCCTCGGGTTCTTGCGATGGATATTCTTGCTCCTCCACGATTTCGATGGCGCCGTTTTGGTGCGTAGGCAATGTCAAAATAAAAGTGTTAAGCTTCTCATTGTTGTCCATGAGCAGTTGGCCGTGGTGCAACTCGGCGAGCGATTTGGACATGGGCAGGCCAATGCCTGTGCCCGAGGCCTGCTCGTTGTTGCCGATACGTACGAAAGGCTCGAAGATACGCTGGCGCATGTTCTGAGGAATCACAGGGCCGTCATTGCTGATAAGGAGCGTGAACGAGTTGGGGTGGGTGTCCAGTGTGAGCCAGACGTGTGTACTGCCGTAGCGTAGGGCGTTGTTGAGCAGGTTCGAGAGTATCTTGGTAAACCCCTCCTTGTCCACATGTGCCGTCAAGCCCTCGCTTGGCAGGTGGGTGCTGAGTGTGAGCGAGCGTTGGCGCATGGCGGGCCGAAAGCGCTTGAGCGTGTCGTTGATGATTTGGCAGATGTCGCACCGCACGAAATTCATGCGCATGGTGTCTTGCTCCGCGCGGCGAAAGTCGAGCAGTTGGTTGGTGAGGTTCAGGAGCCTTTGGGTGTTAAGCTCCATGACGTTCAGGTCATCCAACACACGCTGGTCTTTCACCGATCGCCCGTTTAGGATGTTTTCCAAAGGGGCTTTGATGAGGGAAAGTGGCGTTCTGATCTCGTGTGCCACGTTGGTGAAAAATTTGATCTTGAACTGGTACAACTCTTTC
This sequence comes from Prevotella sp. S7-1-8, assembly GCF_000758925.1. Taxonomy (GTDB): domain Bacteria; phylum Bacteroidota; class Bacteroidia; order Bacteroidales; family Bacteroidaceae; genus Prevotella. Next base: position 22,809 of record NZ_JRNC01000034.1, on the reverse strand, counting down.
TCTTTCTCACGCTCAAAGCTTTCGATGCTAAGCTGTCGTTTGGCCTCGTGGTGCGCATGGTAAGCCCGTATGATTAGCCACATGACGGTGCTGGCGAATATGATATAGAAAATGATGGCTGGTGTGGAGAGGTAGAAAGGAGGCTCGATTTCTATGTTCATGGAGAATGGGCGATCGTTGGGCGCCCCGCTTTGTCCGCCCGCTTTTCTCACTTCGAGAGTGTAGTGCCCGAAAGGCAGCTTGCCAAAGGCTATTATGGCGTTGTCGCTGATGTTTTGCCATTTGTCTTCATACCCTTTCAACCTGTATTCCAAGTCTTTCACTTGTGGCACGGCGTAGTTGAGCGTGGCCATGCGGAAGGCGATGGAGTTTTGGTCGTGCTCCAGTCGCAGTGAGCTTGCGGTGATGATGCTTTTCTGCTGTCCGTCGGTGGTGGTGACGACGTTCATTGGCTGGTTGTTGACCATCAATTCCGAAATCACGATATTTGCCCTTTCCTTGGAGCTGTCCGTGAATTTTAAGGGGTGGAAAGCTATGAAGCCATTAAGGCTTCCGAAAAAGATGCGCCCGTCGGCGGCCAAGAGCGACGAGCTGTAGTTGAACTGGTCGTCGAGCAATCCGTTGTTGGTCGTGAAGGTGCGCGAGTTTCTTGTCGAGGTGTTGTAGCGCACAAGCCCTTTGTTGGTGGTGAGCCATAGGGCGCCGTCCGCGCTCTCCACTATGCGGAAAACTACGGAACGAGGCTCGCGTTGGGGTATGGGCACTGTCGTGAAACTATTCGTGGCCGCATGGTATAGGCATACGCCACCGCCCTGTGTGGTGAGATAGATGTGCCCTTTGGAGTCTTCAAAAACGCTCAAAACCTTGTCGGAGGTCAAGCCTCTGGCATTGTGATGCCGTTTGTATTGAGTCCATAGTCTGCTTTTTGGCTCTCGCCGAAACACGCCATCGGAATAAGTGGCGACCCAAAGCGCACCTCGTCTGTCCTCGTGGATGTCGTAGATGAGTACCGGTGGCAGTCGCTTGTCGAGATAGAACTTGCCAGAGGCTTGGTCGTATAGGTAAAGGCCGCGCACCGTGCCAACGTATAATTGGCCGCTTCGTGTTTTGTAAAGGGCGAAGATGCTGTTGTCGTGCAGGTCTCCGGGTCTCTCCGTGGCGTTGAACGAACGCAACACACGGCGCGTGTTGATATTTATCTGTTTCAAGCCGTTGGTGAAGGTGCCCACCCAAAGAGTGTTCCCGTCGGCTAACAAAGCATGCACGTTGTTGAAAGCCTCGCTCTCTTTCACAAATTCTATTTGACCCGTTTGCGGGTCCATGCAGTTAAGCCCTCCGTCCTCGGTGCCTATCCAGATACGCCCATTTTGGTCTTGCTCAAACTCTCTAACCCTTCGCCCATGCAGCCCGCCCGTGCCGGCGCTGTTGGGAATGAATTTCTCAAAATGGCTTTCCAAGTTGGGGTAATAGTTTACTCCGCCAAAATAAGAGCCTATCCATACGCTCCCCTCGCGGTCCATGCACAATGCGTAGAGCGGGTTGTCGGATAGCGAGAATGGGTTGGATGGCTCGTAGCGGTAGTGTTCCAAGCGTTTCGTGTCAAGGTTGTAGACAAACAATCCTCGCTCGGATGCCGCCCATATCTCTCGCCCCCGTACCAACAAGTCGCGCACAAAGATGTCGCCGTATGGCTTGAGCAGTGGTATGACGGCGTGTGTCGCGGTGTTGACGATGGATAGGCCGTTAACGGAAGAGCCCACGTAAAGCGTGCCGTTTGGGGTGGGGACTACGCGCGACACTACTTCGTCTTTGAACATTTGCGTTCCATGCCTGTTATTGAGAGGGTGTAGCGTGGCAAGATTGTCCATGGAATACATCAGGCCGCCACCATATAGCCCTATGTACAGGCACCCTCTCGCGTCGCGCGCTACACTTGCCACGTTGGGTAAATGTCGCAAGGGATAATGCCGCATGGAGCGCGTGTACGGGTTATAGCGGAAGAGTCCCTGCTCGTTGGCGGCGATAAACAGCTCATTGTCAACGAGTGTTAGGTCTGTGACGTTGTTTTGCACGCTTACTCCATCGTCTGCCTTTGTTGTGAGTGGCCGGAAGTTGTCGGTGATTGATGAGTAGACGAAGACACCTTCGTCTGTACCTATGTAAATATCGCCGTCGGGCGTTTCGCATAGTGTGTTGATATAGTCGCTACCCAAGGCGCCGTGGGATGGTTTGCGATAATAGATTCTGAAGTGCGTGCCATCGTAGCGGTTGAGTCCGTTTTTTGTGGCGAACCAGATGAAACCATTCCGGTCTTGCAGTATGCTGCTCACAGTGTTTTGGGACAATCCATTGTTGATGTCTATGTGCTTGAAAAGATAGGCGGCTGATATGTTTTCGGAAATGAGATACATCGCGACAAACACTGTCTTGAGAAAACGACTCATGTGATTTTTAATTGATTGTTATGCAAACGTACGTCTTTTTTTGAACAAGGCCAAGTAAAAATGGCTTTTATTGGAACAAGTATGGTTCGCGATGATGCGACCGGCAAAAAGAAGAGCCGCCCCCGCGTCATTTGCTGATGCGGAGCGGCTCTTTTTTCGTGTCAATGCGATATGTTTAGACTGTCATGGCCAAGCGAATTTATTGTTTAGCGTTTGTTGACCTTGTTAGTCTTCGCTTATTTTGATGGCTTTGTAGTCTGTCTTGCCTGAAGGCCACATTCCCGTGATGAAGAGCACTGGCGACTTGCTTGTCGACGCGTCCTTGACAGCTTCTTGCAGATCGGAAATCTTTTTCATTGGTTTGTCGTTAGCGTTTATGATGATAAAGCCATTGCTAATGCCACCCTTCTTAAAGGCTCCGTTCTTCACGTCTTTCACCTGCAAGCCGTAGCTTATGCCAAGCTCTTTCTTCGTGTTGTCATCAATGGGCATGACCTTGGCTCCAAGCACGTCGAGGTCTGCGGTGCGCATCACTTTGGTGTTGCCCTGCTGGTTCTTCACCGTGACGGTCTTGCTCATCTTCTTCTTGTTGTGAATCCAACTGATTGTAGCCTTGTCGCCGGGGCGTTTGTTGTTGATGATCTCTTGCAGCTCTGACATCTTGGTCACTTTCTTGCCGTCAATGCCGTTGAGCACGTCGCCTGCTTTGACGCCAGCTTCCGCCGCTGCGCCATTGTCCTCAACCTCTACGACATACACTCCCTCGTTGGTTCCGAGGTTGGGCACGTCTTTGTCTTGTCTCTTCAGATTGTCAAGGTATATGTTGACATCCTGTCCTTTGATGCCAATGAAAGCTCGTTGCACGGTGCCATATTTCTTCAGGTCGTCCACCACCTTGTTCATGATGGCCGTTGGGATGGCAAAGCCATAGCCAGCGTATGACCCTGTCTCGGAATAGAGCATGGCGTTGATGCCAATAAGCTCACCCTTGGTGTTGACCAATGCGCCGCCTGAGTTGCCACGGTTGATGGCCGCATCGGTCTGGATGAAACTTTCCACGCCATTCTGATAGAGCGATCGGCCTTTGGCGCTAACGATGCCCGCGGTAACGGTGTTGTTGAGGCCGAAGGGGTTTCCTACCGCTATGACCCACTCTCCAACTTTGATTTTGTCGGAGTCGCCGATGGGAAGCGTTGGCAAGTTCTTGCCGTTAATCTTGATTAGCGCGAGGTCTGTGTTGGGGTCCGTGCCGATAATGCGAGCGTTGAACTCGCGGTTGTCCTCGAGCGTGACGGTTAGCTCGTCTGCGCCGTTCACCACGTGATTATTTGTTACGATATATCCGTCACTGCTAATGATGACGCCAGAGCCGGTGCCTTCTTTTTTTTGAGGCATTGATGGGCGGCGTTGGCCGAAGAACCCAAACGGATCTGAGAAAAAGTCAGAGAATGGGTCCATTTGCACGCGCGATGGTTCGTCCTTCGCGTTTTGCACGAATCTGATATGAACCACGGCTGGCAGCGCCTTGTCGGCTGCGTAAGTTAAATCGACAGGTTGTCCCGCCATTGCCACCTCGTTGGTCGAAGCGCTTGCTTTGATAAAAGAACTTGCGGAAAATACCAATGCGACGACGCACAGGCCGGCAACCCAATAATTTGAGATTTTTTTCATTCTTTACTATTTTTATTTGTTGTTTAATTTGATGTCGAATTGTTATCAATGGACCATCCTATGTTATACAATGGCTTGATGTGTCATTATACAATGATAGTCTTTGCAAATATAGGATCAAAAAGCATGAATGTGCCAATTTGTCTTATCATTTTATCCGTATTTAACAATTGTATTTTAGGGGTTAACGGCTCTTAAGCAGAAAGCGAATGGTTTTTACATTCGTTTATACACAAATAAAAAAAATGACTGTTTAGTGCGCCCTTCTCGGATAAAATCGTTACATTTGCACATCGTAACGCAGTGCCCCGGCTCTGTCGCTGGCATCGTTTTAAGATGCGAGAGGAAAGTCCGGGCAGCAAAGGGCGCTCCACTTCTGAAAGTAGAAGCTATTGGTGACAGTAGGTGTAGGCAGAAGAAAATAACCGCCACTCCTTGTGAGTGGAAAGGGTGAGAAGGTGGTGTAAGAGACCACCGGGTGGCGGGTGATCGCCATGCCGTGCCGTCTGGAGGCTGCAAGTTCATGTATACCGTCGTCAATAGGGCTGCCCGCTCGATGCTCTGCAACGACGGAGGGTAGAACGCTGGAGTTGCGAGGTGACTCGCAATGTAGATAAATGATGGGGCTCCTCTCTTGTGGGGGATACAGAACCCGGCTTATCAGGGCACTGTTTTACTTTTTTAGACTATTTATTCGCAATAAATCTTAGTTTTACAAGTTGTCTTTTCATGTATGAAAGAGTTGCGGCCCAATATATTGAACGACTATGATCACGTGGTGACCTCACTTGTGGAGCGGTATGGAGACACTGCCGGTTTTCCGCAATTGGAGGCTTATAACGTAACCAAAGAATCAGTGGAGGATTATCTTTTCGGCTATCAGGCCATATTGGATGGCGAGGGTTCGCAACGTTCGCGGCAAACCATGTATGGCCTCATGGCATCGCTGCCCATAATATTGCTCAGCGCTTTTCCCATGGAGACGTTGCCATGGAGGTCGGAAACAATTTCGTTGATGGTAGGTGTTGGCGTGGGTTTGGCGTTGGCCTTGATAATGAGGGCTTTCAGAATTGGCGTGAAAAAATCGAGACTCAAAAATCTGCGGAATGCCAATGCTGACGTGGCTAACTATGTGGAAGCGATAATGAAATGGAAAAATGATAATATAACTGATAACATTTGAGTAAGTATGAAAAACGTAGATTTGCCCGATTTTATGAAGTACAAGGATAAATTCACAAATAATGGTTTTGTGGAGAAAATCTCGCATGTGGCCAAGCGCGCGGGAGCCAAGTTTGTATATGGCGCTTTGGTACTTTACTATACATTGGAGAGTGATAAAGTGTCAGTAAAAGACAAGGCTATTATCGTGGGCGCGCTGGGCTATCTCATCAGTCCGTTGGATGTTATTCCGGACGCTATACCAATAGCTGGACTAAGCGATGACCTGGCCGTGCTCATCTATGTGTTGGACAAAGTTTGGGGAAGTGTTTCGGACGAGATAAAGGAAAAGGCTTACGCCAAGCTAAGCAAGTGGTTTGATGAGGACGAAGTGGCGGAGGCTAATCACCTCTTTGACAAATCGGATGATAAATAGCTTGTTGGAAAGGACGTCTACTAATATTATACGAAAAGAAGCCGATAGGGCACCTTGGCATGTAACGGTGGTATGGAAGCCCGATGTTTTTTGAACGGAAAGAGCGGGCGCGCGTTCTCCGATCCAATTTAATAAACTAAAAAGAGATGTTGCTACACAGTGGGCAACATCTCTTTTGATGATAGGTCAGGGGATGTCTATCTCAGTCCCTTGCCATGACAATTCTTAAACTTCTTGCCACTGCCACATGGGCATGGGTCGTTGGGACGCGGCATCTTGTCGTGTACGATGGGTTGGTGGCGCTGTTGGGCATGCTCGCGGGTGTCCTGGTTGGCAGCTTGCTGTTGTGCCCGTCGCACCTCGTCGTAATCGTCTTTTTGCTCATTGTAACGCTGTGCCGGCCTCTCTTCCTCGCCAACTTCTTGCACTTGCTGTTGTACCTGAATGGGAATTTGTCCGCGCATCAAGAAACTTGATATGCGATTGTTCATGTCGTCTATCATGCTGTCCCAAAGCTTGGCACTTTCCAGCTTGAATATGAGCAGTGGGTCTTTTTGCTCGTACGAAGCGTTTTGCACGCTGTGACGAAGCTCGTCGAGCTGGCGCAAATTCTCTTTCCAGCAGTCATCAATGATGCTTAGCATGACAAACTTCTCGAACTCCTTGACGATGTTCTTGCCCTCGGTTTCGTAAGCCTCTTTCAGGTTGACACGAAGCTGTATCACTTTTCGGCCGTCCGTGATGGGGACAAGGATAAACTGGTAAGTGTCGCCTTGATTTTCGTACACATCTTTGATCACGGGATAAGCGTCGGCCTTAATGCGATCGGCCTTGCGCTTGAAAGAAGCCATCGCGCTTTGGAAAGCGCGCTCCTCCAAAGCGGGCCTGTCGCCATTCTCAAACTCGTCCTCGTTGAACGGAATTTCCATGGACAGCACTTCGAAAAAAACTTCTTTTGCGCCTTGGTAATCGTTGTTCTCGATAATGTTGACCACGCGATCCCAAATGATATTGGAAATGTCCATGCCGATACGTTCGCCCATCAAGGCGTGACGCCGCTTTTCGTAGATGACAGTACGTTGCTTGTTCATCACGTCATCGTACTCAAGAAGGTGCTTACGTATGCCAAAGTTATTTTCCTCCACTTTTTTCTGAGCGCGCTCGATACTCTTTGAAATCATGGAGCTCTCTATGCGCTCACCGTCTTCAAAGCCCAAGCGGTCCATCACTTTGGCGATGCGCTCACTGCCGAACTTGCGCATCAAGTCGTCTTCAAGCGATACGTAGAACACGGAGGAACCGGGGTCGCCTTGACGTCCGGCGCGTCCGCGGAGCTGGCGATCCACACGCCTGCTCTCATGGCGAGTGGTGCCAATGATGGCCAAACCTCCAGCCTCTTTTACCTCGGGTGACAGCTTGATATCTGTACCGCGACCAGCCATGTTGGTGGCAATGGTCACGGCGCCAAGTCCATTGGTGGACTGTCCGGCGTCTGCCACGATTTGTGCCTCCTTTTGATGGAGCTTGGCATTGAGCACTTGGTGGTTGATTTTGCGCATGGATAGCATTTTGGAGAGTAGCTCTGAGATTTCCACGGAGGTGGTTCCTACGAGACAGGGACGTCCTTGTTTCCTCATTTCTTCCACTTCCTCGATGACGGCGCGGTATTTTTCGCGATTTGTCTTGTACACACGGTCTTCAAGATCACGACGAACCACTGGCTTGTTGGTAGGTATCTCTACTACGTCAAGCTTGTAAATGTCCCAAAACTCGCCTGCCTCCGTGCTCGCCGTGCCAGTCATGCCAGCCAACTTGTGATACATGCGGAAGTAGTTTTGCAGCGTGATGGTGGCGTAGGTTTGCGTGGCGGCCTCAACGTGCACGTGCTCTTTGGCCTCGATGGCTTGGTGAAGTCCGTCGCTCCAGCGTCTTCCTTCCATGATGCGTCCTGTTTGCTCGTCCACAATTTTCACCTCTCCATTCATCACGACGTACTCGTCATCTTTGTTGAACATGGTGTAAGCCTTGAGCAATTGCTGCAATGTATGGACGCGGTCGCTCTGTACGGCGTAATGATTTAGCATGTCATCTTTCTTGTCCAAGCGTTCTTGGTCGGAAAGATTGGTTTCGTTTTCAAGTGCGGATAGTTGTGCCGCAATGTCTGGCAGCACGAACAAATCCCTGTCTTTAACCTGTTTTGCCAACCAATCAGTGCCTTTGTCGGTAAGATCTGCGCTGTTGAGTTTTTCGTCTACGACAAAATACAGTGGCTTAACAGCCTCGGGCATGCGGCGGTTGTTGTTTTCCATGTATGTCTCTTCTGTTTTCTGAAGACCCAACTTGATGCCTTCTTCTGAGAGATATTTAATGAGCGCTTTGTTTTTGGGCAGAGCTTTGAAAGACCTAAAAAGACTCAAGAATCCCTCGTCAATCTTATCTTGGTTCTTGCTCTCTCTGCCCTCGGCGATTTTCTGCCGGGCATCGGCGAGCAATTCTGTGGCTTGCTTGCGTTGAACCTCGTATAGACGTTCTACCAAAGGTTGGTATTCCTCGTACATTTGGTCGTCGCCTTTGGGAATTGGGCCAGAGATGATAAGGGGAGTTCGGGCATCGTCGATCAGCACGGAGTCGACCTCGTCGACAATGGCGAAATTGTGTCTGCGCTGTACCAAATCTTTGGGAGACAGTGCCATGTTGTCGCGCAAATAATCAAAGCCAAACTCGTTGTTGGTACCAAAAGTGATGTCGGCTCTATATGCCTTTCGACGCTCTTCGGAGTTGGGTTGATGCTTGTCGATACAGTCTACGGACAGGCCATGGAACTGATAGAGCGGCCCCATCCACTCCGAGTCGCGCTTGGCCAAATAATCATTGACAGTCACCATGTGTACGCCATTGCCCGTTAGGGCGTTGAGAAATACAGGCAGGGTTGCTACAAGTGTTTTTCCCTCGCCAGTGGCCATTTCTGCGATTTTACCTTGGTGAAGAGCGATGCCACCGAAAATTTGCACGTCATAGTGCACCATGTCCCACTTGGTCTTGTTGCCACCGGCGGTCCATTCGTTGTGGTAGATGGCCTTGTCGCCATCAATCGAAATGAAATCATTGGCTGGGTTTGCGGCCAGCTCGCGGTCGAAGTCTGTCGCCGTGACAACTATTTCCTCGTTCTCCGCAAAACGTCGGGCGGTGTCTTTTACTATGCTGAATGCCACGGGCATGACCTCGTCGAGTACTTTTTCAAGTGCTTCAAGCATGTCTTTGTCTTGCTTGTCTATTTCTGCGAAGATGGGTTCGCGCTCATCAATGGGCGTTTCTTCTATTTTGGCTTTCAGTTCTTTTATTTTTTCAAGAAATGGTTTGGCGGCGGCTTGCACGTGCTCGCGTATTTCCTTGCTCTTGGCGCGCAAGTTGTCATTGCTGAGTTTCTCAATGTCGGGATAGGCTTCTTTAACCTTTTCAACTTGGGGTTGAATAAGTTTCATGTCTCTGTTTGACTTGTTGCCAAAGAGAGATGTTAGAATTTTGTTGAAGTTCATATACTGTTTTATTATTTTTTTGCGGTGGTGATATATGTGATTATGATGCAAAATTACGAAAAGTTTTGTTTATTTAGGGATAAACAAATGATAATTTGACTGTTACCTTGGTAGAAAGGCTTGCGAGATAATTTTTTGCGACAAGGCGAAATGTCGTGCGTGATATTTCACACGCGTGTAACTTGCCGTTCTTGTCTTCCAAATTCTTGTATTCTATCCTTCATTTATTCATCCTCAAAATAATGGGGCTGCATTGCATGCGTTGGGAGCTCGGATACGGATGGCCTTGGCGATAGTCGGCGCAATTCGGTCTACGGTTATTTGAGTGGACACGCGTTGAGACTTGATGCCTATTCCCATGAATACAATGGGGAATGGCATGAAGCCCGCGCGATTGGTGAATGTTTGTTGTGTGTCTTCGTTAAGCAATTTCCATCCGGGCGCCACCTCGATGATGATATCGCCGCTAATGGTGGGATTAAATCCGTTTCGGATTTTCAAGATGTCTGTATTGCCATCAAGCAGACGGTCGCTTGTGTATATGTCTGCCACGCCGGCGTTTTGCGCAAGAAACTCTCTGCTGCGGCTGAGCACTTCTGAGATAGATACCCTTTTCTGATCAATCAACTTATGATTGAAATACAGTTGATTGCCGTAAATCTGCTCGACATAACGCCCTTGGCCGTAAATGGCGCCAAGATAAATGTTGAGAAGGTTGGCTGTACGGTTTATGTAGAATGTTCCAGTGGGTATGTGATACTTCGTCAAGTCGGCTATGCTTTCATCTGTGTAGCCCGTCGAGGTTACGACAATGAGTACCTTGTCAAGCCCTATCTGTTTTTCTATACCTGTGAGAAGTCGTTCCAAACTGTTGTCGAGCTGCATATACACGCTTTCCATCTCAGTTTGCCAATGAGCCACCGGCATGTTATCTGGCTTGGTTGCCGACAATGACACGTAGAGCATGTCTGACACATTGTCCTTGCCCATAGCTGTCGCCGTGATGGCATGGAGAGACGCGTCTACCACTTGGTCGTTGCGATTGACAAGTGTGGAGCTGGCACTTTTCAGTTTGTTGTATGCTTTCATCCATTTGGGCATGCCGGGATAATAGGTCGAGGTTTGCCATGTGCCACCCTTGTTTAGCCAAAACGCTCCGTCGGCCGCGTGCCCAGCGGCCAAGATAGCCATGTCTTTTTCCGCCGCGAAAGAATATACGATGGCTGCGCCATTGGTGCTTACCTTTAGCTCGTCGCCGACAGTGGATGTCTGTAAACGTCTTGGAGAATTAACGTGTTTGGTGTCGTCAACGCAGAAAACGGGTTGGAGGGTTTCTCGATCAAGCCATCTTGAGCTAACGATACCATTATAATAAGGTGTTGTTCCTGTCGACAACGTGGCTGTAGCCGACGATCTGTCCACAGGCGAGAATGGATAGCCCGCCCCGTCGTAGACCAATCCTTCGTGCATAACTCGTCGTAGGCCACCGGCGCAATAGAGTGGGGCGAAAGCGTCTATATAGTCGGTACGCAGTTGGTCAATGGTGATATTGACAACAAGCCGGGGCGCAAGCTGGAAGGCTTGCATCTCAGCCGATGTAATAGCCGCTAATATAAAAGCCAAATATCTCATGTCTTCTGTGTGGGATATTTATAGATAAACCTGTTGGCCACTACTCTTGCAAGCAAAGCCAGTGCCAAGAAGTTCATTCCTTCTGCGTAATTTTGAAAAACAGATCCTATGAAAAACAATATGACGCATACTCCTAACACATCCCAAAACCAATGGTATTTGTGTTTTGCGGCTTGTCTCGCGACGGAATATACAAATATTATTGACAAAGGATTAAGTAATAAAATTTGCAGGTTCAGGCTCACCGTCGGATGCTTGGAGAAAATCATGGCAAAAAGAATGAGCCCCGGTATGCCGTCGAGAGTTAACAATGTCACGTCTATTAGCCAAAATGTCTTGCGCCGATAACACTCGTACGCTGTTGTCAAGAATATGACAACAGCGAGAATGGCAAAGAGCATGCGAGGCGATATGCTGTCCCAAACGCTCTGTTCTGTTGTGGAATCTTGCGCGTTGCCCTTCAACACCTCGAAGGTGGAGTCCACCAAGGCGTGCTTTTGTTGGGTTGGCTCCAAAACGATGGCATGCTCAAAGTCAGCCCGCAAGCTATCTGGTAAAAATTGTCTTGCGGCAAAATCATTTCTCATGTCTGCCTTCACGCCTAAAAGTAAGTCTTTGCCAAAACGTGCCCAACGATGATTCTCTGTCCATTGATGAACCATCTCCCGATAAGAGCAGCGCAAGTTCGTTCTACCAACGTAGACAACTTTTCCACTCAAATGATTGACAAGCATGTCGCGTGCCCTTGTCGTGCAATTGTCATAAAAGTAGTTATATCGGTATACTCGATTTGCTGGCGAGCAGTTTTCGGCGATAGCTTGGATGATCTGAGTTTTTTCTTCAGGCGAAAGATTTAGCCTTTGCTGCACCACCGTGCGGCCTTGGCGGGCATATTCCGTTAAAAACATGGGGAATGGGGCTATTCCTACACTGTAGTCGGTGAGCCCGAAAATGAAGCGAATGATAAAGTTCTTTTGGTTGTAATCAAACAATCCGTAGTTCACGGCGACATCCTCGCCATTGCTCTTGTCTTGGATGCGAATGGCCGAGTGCCCGTAAAGGCTCCACACCTCATTTCCCGGAGAGCAGGTAAGCAAACTTATTTCCACGCTGTCCATACGCACTCCTTGCGAAGGGAAATTTTGCGCATGGACGCTCGCGGTCATAATTGTAAAAGCCGCGAGGCAAAGTGCTCTTGAAAAAAAATTGAAATGTTTCACGATGCAAAAATACCTTATTATTTTTAGTTAACGTGCTTTTGTTTCGTTTTTTTTCAATACTTTTGCAGTTACTTTTATAAAAACAAAGCTATTTGATGTTTGGCGGAAATTAAGTGTCTTGGATTATGCTCACGGCAAGTGTCTTTTTTGATGTGCCATGTGCGATAATTGTCTGCGCACCGAGGGTTGGCGGTCGAACATTTATAGGTATTGCATAGATTTGATAAGAAAATAAAACGAAATATTCTTGCAATGAACAGATACGTGATGGCCATTTTTCTGATGGCGGTAATTGCTCATGGAGCATCTGCGCAGAGCGGCACGAAGTCGCCATATAGCCAGTTTGGTTTGGGGTTGCAGGCAGATCAGTCTTCAAGTTTCAATCGAGGCATGGACGGATTGGGTATAGGCTTTCGAGAGCGCAATCAGGTAAATAGTCTGAACCCGGCTGCATATTCGGCTATAGACAGCCTCTCTTTTATTTTTGACGCTGGTATATCCGGCCAACTTTCAAATTATATCGAGAGAAACAAGAAGGTCAATGCAAAAACCGCTAACGTGGAATATATAGTGGCGGGCTTTCGGTTGGCTCGGCATTTGGGGTTTAGTTTTGGGTTGCTTCCTTACACTAATGTTGGCTATTCCTATACTGTAAGTCAGCAACTTGACGACGCAAACAAGACGACGGCCAACAATACGTACCAAGGTCATGGCGGCTTGCGGCAGGTCTATCTGGGCTTGGCTTGGGAAATTTTCCGTGGATTGTCCATAGGTGTCAATGGTAGTTACTTGTTTGGCGACTATGCCAAAACCATGTTAAGCGCTTATAGCGATGGCTACGCCAATGTCCTTACTCAAAAATACACGGCGGATGTGCGAAATTACAAGTTGGATTTTGGCGTGCAATATACTGCCAACCTGGGTAAGAAAGATGCTTTGACGCTTGGCATGGTATATGGTTTGGGGCACAGGATAGGCGGCAATCCCAAAATGGAGCTGATTACCACCAACAGCCAAACGGGAGTCGCTGACACGGCCACGTACCAAGGCTCGGATGGGAATAAATTGTATTTGGAAATCCCTCGCAGCTTTGGCGTCGGGTTAATGTATAATCATAACAGTGTTTTCAAATTTGGATTTGACTATAGATTGCAGCGATGGGGCAGGGTTTCAAGCCCGATTACGCGGGTAGGCAAAGACAATCTCACCACCTACACCATGCAAACCGGTGCATATAAAGACCGCCATAAAATGACCGTTGGTGTTGAGTTATGTCCTGAAACGTCCAGTCGCAACTTGGCCAAGAGCATGCGCTATAGAATTGGAGCGTCGTATGCCACTCCTTATTATTATATAAACGGGCAGGATGGTCCGAAAGAAATCGGCGCAAGTGTAGGCGTAGGCATTCCTGTTGCCAATGGATACAATAATCGGTCTATTTTGAATGTTAGTTTCCAATGGGCTCGACAAGCTGCCAATAACTATATCAAGGACAATACATTCCGCATTAATATCGGGTTTACTTTTAATGAGCGATGGTTTGCTAAATGGAAGGTGGATTAATCCATGGTGCGTCGTTTAACAATTTTACATTATATAATAGTCTTTGCCGCAATCTTGTTTTTTGTCTCGTGTGAGAAACAAGTGGAGCACACTGCTCCTGCCATTAATGACCGAGATTCGGCATCGGTCATGACAACATGGGGTGTAAACACTCTTATTTCTGATTCTGGCGTTATTAAATATCGTATCGTAACCGAGCGTTGGGAGGTAAATCAGGTGCGCACGCCATCTCGGTGGATATTTGACAAAGGTCTTTTCCTCACGCAGTTTGATGAGAAATTCCATGTGCATGCATATGTACAGTGTGATACGGCCTATTATTACGACTCTCAACATTTGTGGGAGTTGAGGTCGCGTGTACGCATATTGACAAAAGATGGGTTGAGGTTCAGTAGCGAACGACTTTTCTGGGACGAAACCAACCATGAGCTTTATTCCAACGTTTATTCACGTCTTATCACGCCAGAACGTACTTTGGAGGGAACTTACTTTCGCTCAGATGAGCGGATGACACGTTATTACGTATCAAATTCCAAGGGTTCTTTTGAGCGGAGTGACATTGACAGTTCCACGGACGGTTCGGATTCCGCTCGTATTATGCAAGACAGTATATTGAAAAATCTGCGCCACCAGGCCACCCCAATTCGAATTTCAAGCAATTAAAATATTCATTTTGGAACAGATTTCTTTACCTCTCGTTTTGGGAATAATGGTTAGCATGTTGTTCAGCGCTTTCTTTTCTGGCATGGAGATAGCTTTTGTCTCCAGTAATAGAATGTTGGCCGAAATGGACAAAGAGAAGAATCGGATTTCCCAAAAACTTATATCATTCTTTTATCGCCATGCCAATGGCTTTGTCTCGACAATGCTTGTGGGCAATAACGTGGTGTTGGTTATATATGGCATTCTGTTCGCCCGATTTTTCGACAACACCCTTTTCAGGGGGCTTGACGCGGGCATGCAAGTCACGCTCAATACCATATGTTCCGCCCTCGTGGTTCTTTTCACGGGAGAATTTGTGCCTAAAACGCTTTTCAAGAGTAACCCAAATAGGTTGCTCGCCTTTTTTGCGCCCATAGCGTTTTTGTTTTATATTATTCTTTGGCCAATCAGCAAGTTTGCCACACTCCTTTCAAAAGTTCTCATGAGATTGGTGGGTATTCGTCTTGTAAAAGACGACGATGACGAGGGATTTACCAAGGTGGACCTCGATTATCTCGTCCAATCGTCCATTGACAGCGCACCAGACGACAGGTTGGTGGAAGACGAGGTTAAGATCTTTCAAAACGCTCTTGACTTTCCTGACACGCGCGTGCGCGATTGCATGATGCCGAGAACGGAAATAGAGGCTGTCGATATGAACGACTGTACGCTCGAGGAGCTCAGACAAAAATTTGTCGAGAGTGGAAAGTCTAAAATCATTGTCTACAAAGACGATATAGATCATATAGTGGGATACATCCATGCACAGGAGATGTTCAGGCAGCCAGGTCGTTGGCAAGACCGTGTACGCACAATGCCTTTCGTGCCAGAGACCATGACCGCCCAAAAACTAATGCGAATTTTTTTACAACAAAAAAAGAGCCTCGGAATTGTTGTAGACGAATTTGGTGGTACCAGTGGCCTCATCTCGCTTGAAGATATTGTGGAGGAAATTTTCGGTGACATCCAAGACGAGCACGATGTTGACAACTATGTAGCCAAGCAGATAGGCGACGGTGATTATATTCTTTCGGCACGTCTTGAAATAGACCGTATCAATGAGATGTTCAACCTTGATTTGCCCAAGAGCGACGAATACATGACCCTTGGAGGCTTGATTTTGCATCATTATCGCAGTTTCCCTAAACTTAACGAAGTTGTAAAAATAGATAAATATAATTTCAAGATTATAAAAAACACCATGACCAAGATAGAGCTTGTAAGGCTACATATTGATACGCAATAAATAGTCTAATTGTAATTTCTTCGTGGAAAGTTCCCTCGTTTGGTATTTAATTAGTAAATTTGTACACATTTTACCAAGTATGTGTGTACTGGTCAATAAATAGAAAATACAAATAAAATAAACAATAAATTCAAATGGCAGCATTAGGAAAAATAAGAAGCAGAGGTGTTACCCTGATTATTATCATTGGTTTTGGCCTTTTTGCTTTCATCGCCGAAGAAGCTTTTCGCTCTTGTGAGTCGTCTCGCAACAATCAACGACAGCAAGTCGGCGAAGTGTTAGGAAACAAAATCAGTTACGAGGAGTTCGCCAAGCTTGTGGACGAGGCGCAAGAAGCCATGAAACTCATGGGGCAAGAAAATCTCAACGACGCCCAGCTGAACCAGCTTCGCGATCAAGTTTGGCAAGGATATGTTCAGTTTGAGCTTATCAAGAACGAGTGCGACAAGCTTGGTCTCACCGTTACAGATGCAGAGCTCCAGAATGTTATTAGCGACGGCACTAACCAATTGCTACTTTCCACACCCTTTGTCAATCAGCAAACAGGGCGTTTCGATGCTAACCAGTTGAAACAATTCTTGGCTCAGTATGAGGTTCAAAAAAAATCCAACCCTCAGGTCGCGCAGCAAATGCAAGCCATTTACAAATATTGGACATACGTTGAGAAGACCCTGCGCCAGCAGCTTCTTATGCAAAAATACAACGGATTGTTTGCCCATTGCTTCCTCTCTAACCCTGTGGAGGCCAAGATGAGCTATGACGAAGAGAGCATAGAAAGCCATATCCGGTTAGCTTCTTATCCATATTCCAGCGTTCAAGACTCCAAGGTGAAAATATCAGACGCGGACCTCAAAAAACGCTATGACGAGGTCAAGGATCGCTATCGCCAGTATGTGGAGAGTCGCGACATTAAATATGTAAGCGTGCCAATCTATGCCTCCGCTGCCGATCGCGCCGCTCTTCGTAAGCAGTTTGACGGCTATTTCAAGGAGCTTGCCACAGCTGCGGACCCATCGGATGTGGTTCGTAAGAGCACGTCCGCGATACCTTATCTCGGCATACCTGTCGCCAAGGACGCTTTCCCCTCGGACATTGCGGAAAAACTTGATTCTATGTCAGTAGGCCAAACCATGGGTCCTGTGGAGAATAAGCAAGACAATACGATGAACTTGGTGAAATTGGTAGCCAAGACACAGTTGCCCGACTCTGTCAAGTTCCGCGCCATTCAGGTTGGTGGCAACACGGTCGAGGAGGCTCACAAGCGTGCCGACTCCATTTATACGGCTCTCAACGCGGGCGCCGATTTCGCGGCTCTTGCCAAGAGGTATGGACAGGAGGGTGGCGAGCAGTGGCTCACTACGCGCCAGTATCAAAACGCTCCATCCATGGATAAGGATACCAAGGGTTATCTCGCCGACTTGATGAGCATGGGGGTTAACAGCACAAAGAATGTGCGGCTTGCCCAAGGCAATATCATCGTGCAGGTGCTTGATCGTCGCAACATGATTAGTAAATATACCGTTGCGGTTATCAAGAAGCCTATAGACTACTCCAAGGAGACTCGTGGCGAGATATTTAACAAGTTCAGTTCTTTCGCCAGTGCCAACCAAACCTCCGAAGCCATTGTCAAAAACGCGGCAAAGAGTGGTTACAATGTACAGGAAGCCAAGGATGTTACCACGGCCCAGCACTATTTGGCAGGCATCAGCTCTACGCGCGATGCCATGAAATGGCTCTTCGACGCGCACGAGGGCGATGTCTCTCAGATGTATGAGTGTGGTGAGAATGGAAATAACCTTCTCATAGTAATCTGTGATAAAATCCATCCAATAGGCTATCGTGATCTCAGCGATCCACAAGTTAGGGAAGATGTAAAGCAAGACGTGATGCGCCAAAAGAAAGCGGAGATTTTGTTGGCCAAGATAAAAAATGTGAAGAGCATCGCGGCCGCAAAAGCGCGAGGAGCGCTTGTTTCAGAAGTGAGCCAAGTTACATTTGCCGCCCCGGTGTTTGTTCAGGCCACGGGTTCCAGCGAGCCGGCGTTAAGTGGCGCCGTTTACGCTACAAAGCCTGGAGCGTTCTGCGCGCGGCCGGTGCAAGGACAGGCAGGTGTATACCAATTCCAAGTATTGCAACGTAACCGCAACGCTTCAAAATATGACGAGAAGGCACAAGAGGCCAAACTTCGCCAGAAAGCGTTGCAATACGCCGGAAATTACATGAATGAGCTTTATATCAACGGTAAGATTGTAGACAACCGTTACTTGTTCTTCTAAAGCAATTTTAAATAAATATCCAACAATGTTTTTATGAAGCCACGACATTTTGATAAAAGTGTCGTGGCTTCGTAATTTTTATGCTCATTCAACGTGGAGTTGTTGTTGTGCCTTTCGGCTTCCCGTTCAATCAGGCAAATGCGTTAGTTTATAAGAAAGTTTGTTTGGTCAACCTTGCGGTAGGTTATAAAGGTCAATGTGGCTTGTGTCCGGAAACTTCCACGTACCCCCCAACTTCTTATGCTCTTTCAAGCCAGCTCCAAGTTGCATCCTTCTAAAATAGATGAGAATAAATTTAGGAACAGATCACATCACTGGGCTTCTGTCGTCCACAATAGTGCAGTCGCGGCTCAAAATGTCATAACGCCAGCACGTGCTCTCATGGTCATTGATGATGCCGATGGCCTGCAAAAAGCTGTATATGATAACCGAACCGATAAAATTGAAGCCCCTTTTTTTCATGTCTTTCGCCACTTTGTCCGACAGGTCGTTGCTTTTGGGGACCTCTCGCTGGTGTGATGGATAGATGAGCGACCGCCCTTGTGTAAACGACCAAACATACCGGTCGAAGCTGCCAAACCTTTTCGCCACCTTCATAAAAGCCTTGGCATTGTCAATCATGGCTTCTATCTTGCTCCGCGAACGTATCATCCCCTCGGTCTGCATGATGCGGTCCACGTCGTCTGTCGTAAACTCAGCCACCTTGGACGCGTCAAAGTTGGCGAAGCATTGGCTGAACACTTCCCTGCGTTGCAACATCATTTGCCAAGAGAGACCGCATGACATGGTCTCCATAATCAGGTACATGAAGTGCTTTCGCTCATCGTGCACGGGTACTCCCCATTCCTCGTCGTGGTACTTTTCGGATAGTTCGTCATGCTTGGCCCAAGCACATTTCGTGGGGTATTGCAGGTGTCTCATGGCGTGACCGCCCCACTCGGAGTCGTCCACGTGCACAAACCCCACTCGGTTGTAGAGTCGCTCCGCTTTTGGATTTCCTTTGTCCACAAGAAGCCCTACCGGTTTTTGTCCCCCATGCCGCTTGATGACGGCTTGTAACAACAGGGTGGCGATGCCGCGTTTCTGATACTCAGGCTTGACGGCCAACGAGTCAATGTAATATTCCTCGGGGCCGGTCTCGTCAAGCATGCCCTCGAAATCTTGGTCCAAATGCGTGCGCGCGGCTTGGAAAAAAGCCTTGCGCAAACGCTCCAGGTCCTTGCCATCGTATACCACGCAGGCGCCGGCGATTTTCCCCTCGTTGTCCATGGCCACCAATGTGTTGCGATAACTGTGCTGGCTTTCTTCCATTTCCACCAGCCCTGTCATCATGCGGTGAAAATCGTCAAGTGTGTGTCGGTTTCCGCAGAAGTTTTGGCAGCAATCGTGGTTCATGGCTAACATGACCAACGTGGCTATTTCTGACGCCTGCTCGGGTTTGGCAGGCGCGATAGTGAAATTCGATTTCATAGGTGATGTTGTGTTTCTTAAACGATCTTCGCGTCGTTGGCGCGTGTTTTATCTGTTGATAATCTGTTTAGCGATATTTTTTTGTTTTTGGTAAAAAAGCGTTTGCTCGGCTTCTGTCACAGGTGTGTAGGCTGACAAGACGCGCGCCATGCGATCCACGTCGGTGGGTATAGGCTGTTTGGCTTTTTTGCGAGCCTCCACGCTTTTGCTTATCTCGTAGGCCGCTCGGGTGGGCGATGGCATTTGCAACAGTTCGGCCAGATGATAGCGGTTGGCCATGTTATAGTTTTCTTTGGGCTGTTGTGCCACGGCTTGGCATAGTAGGGCCACGCGATCGGCGGCGTTGGGCATCAGCTCTGCCAATTCCGCGTAAAGATAGCTATCGTCATATTTTCGGAGCAATTGCTTGTATATGGCGATGGCCTGCGATTTGAGTCGTACCCTAACATAGAGTTGCGCCAAGTGCCGCAGGTTATCTTTGTTGCTCGGGTTGTGTTGCAGCGATTTTCTAAAAAAATACGCTAAAATCTGCCGAATAGCTTAAAATGAGCAATTTATGAGTTTTTCACCTCAATAGAGGTAATGATTTGGCAATGGTGCTAATTTCTTCAATGCGCATAGCATTGCTTGCCTAACAACTCTTTTTTCATGTGCAAAGGTAATATCTGTATCCGAGAAAAGCAAAAATATAGAGTTAAAAAATTATATTTAGGCATTTAAATGATAATAGTTCATTATCTTTGCACGCAAAAAGAACATACAATGGATGTAAATCGTTTAAAGATAGTTTTGGTTGAACAGAAACAAACCAGTAAATGGTTAGCAGAGCAGTTAGGAGTAAATCCTTCAACTGTTTCTAAGTGGTGCACAAACACTTCACAACCTCCGCTGGAAACATTAATTCAAATAGCACAGCTTTTGAATGTTGATGTTAAAGAACTGATTCGCATACCTCAAAAGACAAATAGAAAATGACAAAAATAAATAATGTTTTTTCTTTGTTCGATTTTTGTAAAAAGAGAGCAGACAAACTACAGATATACGGAGAAGAAACACTTGATGAAGAAAGGAATATTATTCCTTTTATTGACCAAGCTGCTTTGATAACACATTACTTGCAACTAAGAAATAAAAATGTAAATATGCCTTATGAGCAACAAGCAAAGGGTATATTGGATTTGTGGTACGAATTTGTAAAGGGGGAACAGAAAAAGAAGCCAAAGAACTTTAATTTCGTAGGGGAATCTTCTGCTGCTATTCAAGGGTACTTGTTTCCAGATTTGTTTCAAGCTCCATTCCAAGCTCCTGCAAATCCAAAGTTCACATTTATTGATTTGTTTGCAGGAATAGGTGGCTTTAGAATGGCTTTCCAGAATCTGGGTGGAGAATGTGTATTTTCATCAGAGTGGGACGAACAAGCAAAAAAGACATATTATGCAAACTATGGCGAAGTGCCTTTTGGCGATATAACGAAAGAAAGCACAAAGAATAAAATTCCTAAAGGTTTTGATATTCTTTGTGCAGGCTTCCCATGTCAGGCTTTCTCTCTTGCAGGAAAACGTTTAGGCTTTGAAGAAACCAGAGGAACGTTATTTTTTGATGTCGCAGAAATACTTCGTAGGTATCAACCTAAAGCTTTCTTCCTTGAAAATGTAAAGGGACTTGTCATTCATGACAAAGGCAAAACATTAAAAACAATATTAAATACTTTGGATGAAGTTGGCTATGTAGTGCCAAATCCAGAGATAGTAAATGCAATGTACTTTGGAGTTCCACAACATCGTGAAAGAATTTACATTGTAGGTTTCAGGAAAGACCTTGGTATAAAGAAGGAAGATTTCTCTTACCCAATACAGAAAGAGGTTACGAAAAAATGGATTGATGTTAGAGAGGAAAATCCTGTTCCTGCCAAGTACTATCTTTCCACAACATACATAGATACTCTGATACGGCATAAAGCTCGCCATGAAGCTAAAGGACATGGTTTCGGCTATGATATAATTCCTGATGATGGCATTGCACATGCAATTGTCGTAGGAGGAATGGGAAGAGAGTGCAATCTTGTTATTGACTTCCGCCAAAAAGATTTAACACCAACAACAAGAATCAAAGGAGAAGTAAATAAGCAAGGGTGGCGCAAGATGACCCCAAGAGAATGGGCTCGTCTGCAAGGCTATCCAGATAATTTTAGAATAGTAGTTGCTGATGCTTCGGCATACAAGCAATTTGGTAATAGTGTAGCTGTGCCCGCTATTCAGGCTACAGCAAGTCAATTACTTAAAACATTGAAAGAACATGGCTATATCGGGAAATAAAGGTGAATGGAGTGAAATATACACTTTGTTCAAGTTATTAGGAGAAGGAAAGGTTCATGCTGGTGGTGCCGACATGAACAAGTTGGATTTGTACTATCCTATTCTCAATATTATTCGTGAAGAAAGCAAGAAATATGAGTACAAGCCCGACACAGACCAACATATAGTAGTTATAGATGAGGACGGTTGTGAATTCGCAAGAATATCCATGAACAAATTTTTGGAAGAATCCTCTAAATTACTTGAAGAGATAAAAACGGCAAATGACCGTGCCTTTACACTACCTGCGACAGAATCTTTTATGACAGAGATAGGTTGTTCAAAGCTAAAAGCACCTTCAAAGGACAAAGCAGACATTCATATTATTATCCACGATTTGCGTACAAATATGACTCCGCTCTTGGGATTTAGCATCAAATCCCAATTGGGTAGTGCCTCTACACTTTTGAATGCAGGAACAACAACCAATATCACGTATAAGATTGTCGGAACCAAACTCAGTGACGTTGATATCGAGGAGATCAATGCCATCATGGGGCATCTTCCAAGAATGGAAGCTATTTTTAATAAAGGTTGCGACTTGGAGTATAACGACATCGAGCATCCTATCTTCAAGAATAATCTTCTGTTTTTGGATAGTTGTATGCCTCAATTTATAGCAGATTGCTTATTGATAGATAGTTTGCCCAATTCCAAATCTTCCATCAATGAATGTGTGGCAGAAGTAGCCAAGCATAACCCTTTTAAATTTAATGGCAAAAATGTGGAGGCGTTTTATGCCCACAAGATGAAAGTACTTCTCCTTGATGCTGCGCTCGGCATGACACCTGCCAAGGAATGGACAGGCAGATATGATGCCAATGGAGGCTATCTTGTCGTACGCAAGGATGGCGAGATTGTTTGCTATCATTTCTACAATCGTAATGATGTGGAAGATTATCTTTATAACAATACTCGTTTTGAACGAGCAAGCAGAAGTCGCTATGGCTTTGGTTATGTTTATAAAGGAAGTGATGGCTGTGCTTATGTGAAACTAAACTTACAAATTAGATTCAAAAAATAGCCCGTAGAGTCAACCAGCAAGTGCAAAATTACAAAACGTGTTTGAAGAATTCGCACTTAGGTGTAGAAAAGTTT
>NZ_JRNC01000033.1 GCF_000758925.1 Prevotella sp. S7-1-8 | reverse complement strand
AAAACAAAATAAAGGAAGCAATCATGAAAATCGAAAAATCAACAACCTTTTCAGGCAGCTGACGAACTGGATTTTGCGCCATCGGCTTGTTGTGGAACTTACGGAGTCCTTTTTGATAATAGCGTGTCCATGTCTTCAAAGCCCCATGGCCTAACCCAAAAACTTAAAGCTCTCGCTCCGCCCAGTTTCCACGATCAAGGTTGCGATAGCCGATGGCCTCAGCCAAATGCTCGGAGCTAACTTGGTCAGAGCCTGCAAGGTCGGCGATGGTGCGCGCCACCCTGAGGATACGAGTATAGGCTCGCGCGGAGAGCGACAGTCGCTCCATAGCCATGCGCAGCAAGTCGAGGCTTTCAGCGTTTGGCTCGGCGTAGCGATGGATCATGCGCTCAGTCATCTGAGCGTTGCAGTGTATATCCTTGCAATCCTTAAAACGTTCGGTCTGTATGCCACGAGCGGCGATAACCCGTTCGCGAATTTTCACGCTCGGCTCGCCCGGCGCGGCTTTTGATATATCCTTGAATGGCAAGGCTGCTATCTCGCACTGTATGTCTATACGGTCAAGCAGCGGCCCACTGATCTTGTTGAGATATTTCTGTATTTGC
Organism: Prevotella sp. S7-1-8; assembly: GCF_000758925.1. Lineage (GTDB taxonomy): Bacteria > Bacteroidota > Bacteroidia > Bacteroidales > Bacteroidaceae > Prevotella. Next base: position 88,446 of record NZ_JRNC01000033.1, on the reverse strand, counting down.
CCTGGCGAGCACACGCAATGATGGGTCTGATCGCCGTAATATCCGCAAGGGCATGGGTTCATGCTGGCCACAAACATGAAGCTGCATGGGAATGTGACGGTGTATTTGGCTCGGCTGATATTAATGGCTCGGTCTTCCAACGGTTGGCGCAGCACCTCCAAAGTGTGCTTGTTAAACTCCGGAAGTTCATCGCAAAACAACACGCCATTATGCGCGAGGCTAATCTCCCCGGGCATAGGGTTGGTTCCACCACCCACGAGAGCCACCTCTGAAATGGTGTGATGGGGAGCGCGAAACGGTCGTTGGGAGATAAGCGTGGACTGCCGAGAAAGTTGGCCAGCGACGGAATGTATTTGCGTGGTCTCCAAACTCTCTGACAATGTGAGCGGTGGAAGGATGGAAGGTAAGCGTTTGGCCATCATCGACTTGCCACTGCCAGGCGGCCCTATCATTATGAGGTTGTGCCCACCGGCAGCCGCCACCTCAAGCGCACGCTTCACGTTCTCTTGGCCTCTCACATCGGCAAAATCAAGGTCAAAATTGTACTGACGCTCATAAAATTCCTTGCGCGTGTCAACGACAGTAGGCTCTCGCGCTATCTCCCCTCCGAGAAACTTGATGACATCGATCATCGTTTCCATGCCGTAAACCTCCAAATGGTTTACCACGGCAGCCTCGCGCACGTTGGCTTGTGGCACGATGAGTCCTTTATAGCGCTCGGCTCGTGCCTTGATGGCTATGGGCAGCACACCTTTGGCGGGTTGCAAGGTGCCGTCAAGGCTCAGCTCGCCCACCATCATGTAGCGGTCAAGATCGGGGGTGGTGATTTGGCCGTGAGCCGCGAGAATGGCTATCGCCAAGGGCAGGTCAAAGCTGCTGCCCTCCTTGCGCAAGTCGGCGGGTGCCAAATTGACTGTGATATCAGCTTTCGGAAAATGAAAACCATTGTGCAACAAGGCCGCTGCAATACGGTCCCTGCCTTCTCTCACAGCCTCGTCTCCAAGACCAGTGAGATGGTACATCACACCTTTATTCAGGCTCACCTCTATCGTAACCGGCGTGATCTCAAGACCATTTACAGCCGCACTGTATGTTTTAACAAGCATGATCGAACAGTTTTTTCATCGGTATCCATATGTAACGCTATAAGCTCTGGGCTATTTTTTCCTCAAGTTCTTTGCTGGAAAGCGAGCGGCCTATAATGCGTCCATCCTTGACAAGTATATTGTCGGGCACGCTCAGCATGCCCAATTGCCGTATGATTTTGCCGGCAAACATCGCTCCGTCGCAAATGTTGGGCCATGAGGCACTATCGTTTTGCAACGCTTTCTTACAATCAACCTTGCTTGCTTCAATGGCTATTGACAAGACTTTAAGTCGGCCCTTGGCTTTCTTGCGTGACCTTTGGATGGCGCGCAACTGGTCCATGCTGTCATAACTCCATGATGCCCACGTGCAAATCACGGCTACACCAACCGACAAATCTGATGAGGCCACACGACGGCCGTTCATGTCAAATGACGTAAATATGGGGAGTTTAGAATTGACAGATGCGCTATTCATGTTCTTGATGTTCTTTGCCAACTGTGCCAACTTCGTGTTTGTGGGTTGCTTGGCGAGCATCGTTTCTATCAATTTATAAGCTTTTCGATAGTCTGGCTGGGGGGTGGCAATGAAATATTTCTTAACGAGATAAGCGCCAACAGGCGATTCTGGATGGTCTTCCACGAACCGCTCCACGTGTTTTTTGATTTCGGGTGGCGTCTCGTTGGATATTTGGGAGCGAAACTTGGTCATTGTCTCATTGGCCTTCGTGCCCTCCACCGTCAGCTCTTTCAGGTGCGACGCGTCTCCTTTCACGCTTGCGTCCTTGCCAGGTTCAGCAAATATGGGCTGCTCGGAGAAATTGGGAAACACAAGCATAACCGTGGTGGGACGCTCGCAATCCATCTCGTAGGTAAACCGCCCACCCTCCACTTTGACAGTGTCGATGCCGTTTATCAGCCCCATGTCATCGTAAACGTAGAACTCGCCTTGGTTGATATTGAGTATGTGCCCTTTTATTTTGAAGCGTTTTCCGTTTATTCCGCAAGAACACAGCGATAGCGCAATGACAAAGAGCAGGAGCAAGCGTTTATACATATTGATTGAATTTAAAAAGCCTTCTGCCTATCCGGCAAAAGGCTTTCAAGTCATAAATGGAGAAAAAGGATTATCTATAGTTGGAGAACTCAAGGTCCTTGGCCGCGTAGGCTGCCAATTCCGGATTTGCCGCAGTGGCCTTTTGGAGATAATCTTTGGCGGTGGCGGTGTTGCCTTGACGGTTGAGGGCCACAGCCATGAGATAATCGGTGAGCGAGTCTCTATGCTTAATGCCTTTGAGTGTAGCCACGGCAGCCGCGTAATCTTTGTTGAGAATTTGGGCCAACGCGGCGCTGTTCGAGCTGGCATCGCCAAAGTTTTTCACCGCGGTGGCGTAATTTCCCTTGGCTATATTCAAGTTTCCTATCAGCTCGCCAAAACCGTTGGCGTCAATGGCTTTGGACAGATTGCTCTCGGCGCTTTGCAGCTCTCCGTTCCTCAAATCGATTAGAGCGAGGTTGGCATAGGCTTCCGGAGCCTTGGGATTCTTGCTTAACGCTGTCTGAATGAAATCTTTCGCGCGCCTCATGTTGCCTTCGTTAAAAGCGAGAGCGGCCAAATTATTGAACGCGCGGTAGTCTTTGTCGTATATCTCCGCGGTTTTCTTGTAGATGGCTTCCTTGCCGGCAGCGCTTGCCTCCAAGCTTGCGAAGTAAAGCAACTCATCAGGGCTCAGGCGAGCCGGATCGTTGGAATATTGTTCCTTTATTTGTTCGTCAGAGCGCCCAATGGTCTCATAGTTGATGACCAGTCGGCTGCGACGCAACTCCGGCAAAATACCATTGGCCAACTCCCGGAAGCTCGCGCTCATGTTTCTGATTTGTTGCTCGCGCTGTTCTGGGTCTTTGTACATTTCAAGCACACGCAGTATTACATCCCTGTCTTGTATGTTGCTGGCCTGTACCAAGCGCTTAAAGCCGTCCCAATCTTGGGCTGTATAACGCGCGTCCACGCATGAGCCGCCCAACTTGGCGTCATTGAGCTGCCTCTTCACGTAGCTCTCCGAGCTGCCTTTTCGTTTCTCCGCGAGCTTATCGTTGAAACTGAAACCACCCTCCGGAGAGGCGTAGGCGCGCACCTCCACGTTTCTAAGGTTCAACCCCTCGCGGTCTATATTGATTTGTTTGAGCATTTGCACAAACTCTTGCACAGAGTTGTTCTTAAGCTCACTCTTGCGCAAGTTGGCTTGGTTGACGAGAAATTTGATGTTGGCCTCGGTCTTCATGGCTTTCACGCGCTCAAACGAATCGGGGGCGATGCAGCCTCCGGCGTTCATCAACGCCTGCCTGTACAGCTCCGATGTGGCCAACACTCCCGTTGCCACTTTGACCGCGGGCACTTGCACCTTCTTTTTGCCCAATCGAGCGTCAAACGTTAGATACATGTCGCTCTGTTGCATCTCGGGCAAATAATCGAATGAGGTCTTCATGGTGTAACGCCCTCCCACCTTGTAAGATATGGTTTGGTCGTTGCCCATTACTTTCTCACCTTGGAACACGGCACTTTTCCCTTTGGCAACCTGTCCGTTGCCATAGCGCAACTCTGGAACGACCGTAACCACGGCCTTCCTCTTCATATATTTGGCTGGAAACACACCATTGATGATTGCTGGCACCTGTCCGCCCTGTGTTTCAAGCGGATTGGGAGTAACCGTGAAATTGTCAGCCGACAACGGTCCCAACTTGGAACATGAGCTAATGGCAAGCAACGCGATAACAGAAAGAGAGCTAATAAAAAGGTTTCGCATAATAAAAAAAATTAGGAAGTGCCGCGAACGGGACTCGAACCCGTACAGCCATTACTGGCCAAGGGATTTTAAGTCCCTCGTGTCTACCAATTCCACCATTGCGGCAACGGTCTAAACCATCAAAAACAACGACCACCAACATCCAACACCCTTTCCCGACGAAAGCGAGAGAAACAGCCTTGGAGGCACTTGGCACCGTAAAATCTTGTGCAAAGATATTGTTAATTATTCAGAATGCCAAAGGTTTCACACTATTTAAGAAAAGATTTCGGCTCATATATTCAGCACGCCATACGGTCCAGTGGTGGCAGCTCGGTAACGCGTCAGTTTTTTGCCGGCGGGCCCCAAACGCACTATCCCGTCATTGTTCAGGTCGTATTGGCGTTTGCAGGCGCCGCAAGTGGCTATGCCAAACTCGTTGACGGCAAGCTTATGGCTCCTGCGCGGCAATGCGTTCAAGTCGAAGCAATTGGGACATTCGCAGTCGTAAGCATAAAAAAACGCGTCCGCGGACATGCCATATCCCACGATAATGCCATTGTTTTGTCCCAAAACGTTTCTACGCCGCTCGTCCACGGCCAAAATGTCACAACGCGAAATTGCCCCTTGATTACTTGCGAAAACAAACTGTTTGCCCACGATAGAAATGGTGACGAAAACTCCCGAGTGACGCGTCATCGCAGCAGCCAATGTGGGATCGTTGCGTATGGCGTTGTCAAAATAAAGCCTGCAATAGCTCCTGCTATATTGCTCCTCGGCAGGACCACAAGCAGCAAGCAAGCCAACAAGGCAGAACAGTATGCCCAAACGCTTTTTCATGCAAATGCGTCCATGTCTATTCGTAACGTATCATCTGAATCACGTCGGCTATCTTCTCCAACGCTTCTTGCAACGGTTTCTTGACCATGCCCTTGATAAAAGGGTTTAGCTCTATCTTGATGGTCAACTTTATTTTGCTCGTGGTTTCGGTAACGGGCAAAATTTGAATCCAAAAATTGAAAGGCAATGGGCTTTCCTTGGTTTCAAACTTGATGGTTTTAGGCTCTTCCCTATCAACTACCGCTAATTTCACAGCTCCCATCGGCGTGGATACTGATATGCTGTCGCTATCAAAAGACAAGTTTTCCAGCTTGTCCTCCGGCAACTTATCCTTCACCTTATTAATATTGTTGAGATCGCTCAACATGCCGTAAACAGACCGCTGGGGATAGTTTACCTGTCGAACCGTGCTTTCTAACTTTGACATTTCTGTTATTTTTTCTTTGTTTGCAACATACGCAAGGTCGTCAAGACAAGCGTGCAAGTTTACGTATCATTTGCGCCATTCCGCAGGCGCCTCGCGCCATTCGCGCAACGTCTCCATATCGCCCTCCTTGACATATCCAGTCTCTCGAGCCACCTCCACAAGATGCTCGTAGTCGGACAATGTGACGAGTTCCACGCCACTCTTGCGAAAAGCCTCGGCGGCAATGGCGAAACCATAGGTGAAACCGGCCACCATGCCCACCACCTCAAAACCTGCTTGCCGCAAGGCATCGACGGCTTGGAGCGAGCTTCCCCCCGTGGATATCAAATCTTCCACCACCACCACCTTGGAGCTTGCAGGCAACGTGCCCTCTATCAGGTTGCCCATGCCATGATCTTTGGGTTTGGAACGCACATAGCAAAAGGGCAAATTCAGGGCGTCGGCCACCAACGCGCCTTGCGCTATGGCCCCGGTGGCCACACCAGCCACAGCATTGGCATTGGCAAAACGCTCCTTGATGACATTGACCAAGCCTTGCTTTACGAAGCTGCGCAAGTCTGGGTAAGACAACGTCTTACGGTTGTCGCAATATATGGGAGACTTCCAGCCTGACGCCCATGTAAACGGAGCGTCTGGCTGCAACTTGATGGCCTTGATGTCTAACAGGCGTTTGGCGAAATCTTTTTTGTAGTTGTCCATCTGTCAATGTTTGTTTTGTATGGCCTTTTGCGCCCCAACTTGTTTATCAGGCACAAAAGAACGATGTTCACGACGCAAAGTTAACGTAAAATAGCGAAAACGCAAAGGAAACCCACCATTTATATTCCGGGTGACACAAACGCTATCGACGCCACGCTGATTTTTACACCTTCAACTTGTTCCATGCTATTGGCGCAAGCGGTTATGGTGGCCCCGGTCGTTACGATATCGTCCACTATGAGCACGTGGCAATTACTTATTTTGTCGGCGTTGACCACCTTGAACGCATCCTTTACCCCCTGATTACGCTCCCAACGGTCTTTCTTGGTTTGGCTGCCAACAAAGTTTTCCCGGGCCACCACACCCGGCGCCACTGGTTTGTGACACACGTCCGCCATGCCTTGGGCTATGAGCTCGCTCTGGTTATAGCCTCGCTCTCGCCGCCGATCGGGACTCAAGGGTACCGGAACGATGATGTCTATATCGTCGAAGAAACCGGACCCCTCCAACTCTTGTCCCATCAATCGTCCCAAAGCCCATCCCAAATCGGGTTGATGAAAATATTTCAAGCGGTAGATGGGATAAGAAACCTGCGACCCACCATCGTGGAAAAAAATCGCCACAGCCTTTTGCAGATGCTCCACCCGTCCCCAAAAACATTTGGCCATTTCATTGTCTCGAGGACTGTCCACATAGTTAGTGCGGGGCAATCGCAAGTTACAGCACAGGCAAATGGTGTCTTCCTCCGCCGCTAACCGTCGGCCACAGACACAGCATGTGCGTGGGGCGACAAGGTCGAAAAAACGTTGCAGCAAACTAACTCTCATCCTCCAACATAGCCTCGTTGGTCATCTCATTGATACATTGGCATATGATACCCATATCAAAACCACGCCCTAAGGCATATTTTATGAACTTCATGCTCCGCTCATAATCGGTATTGGCCTTGATAGTATGCCATTTAGCGTTGAGCAAAGAGCTCAATGCCTCTATGTAATCGGCATCAGGCACTGCGTCGAGTATAGGCGATGATACCTCCGATGGCACATGCTTTTGCCACAAAGCTTGCTCTATCTTTCGCCGTCCCCATCGGTTGTATTTCACTTTATCGTTCACGAAGGCCCTGCAAAACCGCTCGTCGTCCACAAATTTGAGTTCCATCAATCGGTCAATCACCGCTTGGCGGTCGTCCGCGCTTAGTCCCCAAACGCGCATTTTATCGTCAAGCTCGCCCGTGGAACACTCCCCACGCATACAGCGCTTGGCCAACCTGGCCTCGGCTTCTTGGACGGTTATCGAATGCGATGCTCTCATATTCTTCGGTCTTTCTATTTGTTGCGCTCCGCTTGGCATTCTTGGTGACGCTCACGCCAAGCGCAATAGTTTATGCCTTGGCGAATCGCGTCTTACAAAATCTACGCTTGCCATACTCGTCATTCATTATTTCCACATCCACAAATCCCATGTATTGCAGCATTTCTCGCATCTGCTCGGCAAAGCGTGGGTTTATCTCAAAATAGAGCGTGCCATCCTTTTTCAGGGCGCTCATGGCATACGTGGCGATGGCACGGTAGAACAGCAGCGGATCGTCGTCGGGCACGAAGAGAGCCGTATGTGGCTCATGGTCGAGCACATGAAGGCTCATGTCAGTACGCTCGCTATCAGAGACGTACGGAGGATTGGACACGATGACGTCCCATTTTTCCTCGTCATGAGGCGCGCGGAGTGCGTCTTGCAGTTTAAAATCTATGCGCGCGCCGTACCGCTTGGCGTTAGCCCGCGCCACCAACAAGGCATCCGCCGATATGTCCCACGCCGTCACCTCCGGCCGAAACAGGCTCATGGCCAGCGTCACGGCTATGCAACCGCTGCCTGTGCCAATGTCAAGCACCCTCAAGGGCAGTGGCGGTTGTAACGCACAGACAGGTCTGTCATGGTCGGCCACCACCATGCGGCATAGCTGCGCGGTCTCGGGTCGCGGTATCAACACACACGGTTCCACGATGAGCCGCCGCCCACAAAACACGCTCTCGCCTATGACATATTGCACCGGCTCGCCTTGTAGCAGGCGTGTCATCATGGAGTCAAGCCGCCGCCTGTCATCGGTGTTCATCCGTTCCAACGCCCCAGCACAGATATCGGCCATCGTCATGCCAAAAATGTCTTCGAGCAGAAGCCGTGTCACGGCTTTCGCCTCGCCCTCGCTATTGCCATACACAGGCATCAGGGAGCGCCACAACGATTGGAAAGAAAAGTGAATGGCTGGTGGTGTCATGAGTGTCGAAAGTTTTCGTCAGGGCGCAAAGTCGATACCCGACGCACCATGGCGGAATGATCAATAAGCGTTGACAAAGTTACTGAATTATTTTGTACGCAGCACTATTGGCGCCGTATATTTTAAAAACTTCGCCTCATGTGCCGTTGGCGCGATGTTTTTGGCGCGCCAAAGTATACACCCCACGAATTACCATTAGGCAGCGTGCACGTATATTATAGATGCCCAACGACAACCACCGTTTCCATTTGACACGCGCGCAATCTATGGTTTAGGTCAATGGCATAGCCGGCTTGTATGGGGTTGGAAAAGCCATGCCGTACACTTGCATAGCGTACTTGCCATTAACGGGCTTGGCGACGTTGGGTACGCGATACCGACCCATATATAAACAAAAAAGACAATATGATCACTCACACTGTCTTTTAGGAAGAATAATGTTAATGGATATCAGCATTGCCTAAGCAATAATACTAAGAACAGTCATAAAAAATGACCTAAACTGATATTCCAGCTGATTCAAAATCTAATAACATAATCCTAATCTTTACCTTAAAAATCTATCAAACTACTAACCTAATGAAACTTTATGTGTATCTTCTCACGAAGACAATGCAAAGATAAACATTGTTTCCGTACACACAAAATATTTTTGCAAGTTTTAATAAATATATCACTTTGTTACATTTAGGCTAAATACAAAAAGCCCATTCACGATGGAACGGGCTTTTTATATTATGTATTACAAATTCGGCAGCTTAAAGCTGGGGACCAGCGGCCACGAGAGCCTTGCCTGCTTCGTTTGTGGTATACTTGTCAAAGTTCTTGATGAAACGCGCGGCGAGGTCCTTGGCTTTCTCCTCCCACTTGGAAGCGTCAGCGTAAGTGTCGCGTGGATCAAGTATCTCGGTAGCCACACCTTCAAGCTTTGTAGGTACCACAAAGTTGAAATAAGGTATGGTCTTGGTAGGAGCCTCGTCTATAGAGTGGTTCAAGATAGCGTCAATGATACCACGTGTGTCGCGGATGGAGATACGCTTGCCGGTACCGTTCCAGCCAGTGTTCACCAAGTAAGCCTTGGCACCGTTCTTTTCCATCTTCTTAACCAGCTCCTCCGCGTACTTTGTTGGGTGCAACTCGAGGAAAGCTTGGCCGAAGCAAGCGGAGAATGTAGGCGTAGGCTCAGTTATGCCGCGCTCTGTTCCGGCGAGTTTGGCGGTGAAGCCGGAGAGGAAGTAATACTTGGTCTGCTCCGCGCTCAAGATAGACACGGGAGGCAACACGCCAAACGCGTCGGCGCTCAAGAAGATCACCTGCTTGGCGGCGGGACCAGCCGAGATAGGCTTAACTATATTCTTGATGTGGTGTATTGGGTAAGAGACGCGGGTGTTCTCGGTGCGGCTCTTGTCCGTGAAATCAATCTTGCCATTGTTGTCCACAATAACGTTCTCAAGGAGAGCGTTGCGCTTGATGGCATTGTAGATGTCAGGCTCAGACTCTTTGTCAAGGTTGATAACCTTGGCATAGCAACCACCCTCGAAGTTGAACACGCCGTTGTCATCCCATCCATGCTCGTCGTCACCAATGAGAAGGCGTTTGGGATCGGTCGAAAGGGTTGTCTTGCCTGTGCCGGAAAGCCCGAAGAAGATGGCGGTGTTTTGGCCGTTCTTGTCTGTGTTGGCGGAGCAGTGCATGGACGCGATGCCCTTCAATGGCAAATAGTAGTTCATCATGGAGAACATACCCTTCTTCATTTCGCCACCGTACCATGTGTTCAAGATAACTTGCTCTTTGGTTGTAACGTTGAATGCCACGCAGGTCTCAGAGTTCAAACCGAGCTCCTTGTAGTTTTCAACCTTGGCCTTGGAAGCGTTGTAAACAATGAAATCGGGCTCTTGGTCCAACTCTTCTTGGTTGATAGGACGAATGAACATGTTAGTTACGAAATGAGCTTGCCAAGCCACTTCCACGATGAAACGAATCTTCATGCGAGTGTCTTTGTTGGCGCCGCAGAAGCCATCGACAACGAACAGACGCTTGTTAGAAAGCTCCTTCTTGGCCAATTCGTTCACAACCTTCCAAGCGTCCTTGGTCATTTTGTGGTTGTCATTCTTGTACTCGTCGCTTGTCCACCATACAGTGTCGTGAGAATTTTCATCGTCCACGATGAACTTGTCTTTGGGCGAGCGGCCGGTATAGATACCAGTCTGCACACATACAGCGCCTAATTCCGTCTCCTGACCCTTTTCAAAGCCCTCAAGACCTTCCTTTGTCTCTTCTTCGAAGAGAGTCTCGTAAGTGGGGCAGTAAACTACCTCGGTAGTACCAGTGATACCGTACTTTTCAAGCACAGATTTATTAAACTTTGCCATTTCGTTAAATGTATTTAAGTTGTAAAAGTGATTATATCCTTGTTATGTTATTTGCAAAGTTAACAAAAAGTGGGCGTGTGAACAAGCATTAACCGTGAATTTTTCGACAACGCAAACCTTTTTAGGTTAAAGATATTAAAAATAAATATGCCCAGAACTTATTTGTCATTTAGGCTTTGCAAAATTAATCCGTTTTGCTAACTTTGCAATCGCAAACAAATTAAGGCAGAGACTTCTATGCCTTTTCCACCAAAGAAAATACCACAACATTATGGAAATTATCAATCTGTCGGACAAGAACAGCATCATTGGGCAGTACATGGCCGAAATTCGAGATGTCGAATATCAGAAAAATCGTCTTTTATTTCGAAACAACATTATGCGCGTTGGTGAATTTGAGGCTTTTGAGGTGTCGAAAAAGTTGGATTACACGTCCAAGAAGATTGCCACGCCATTAGGCATCTCAACTGTTCTCGTGCCGTCTGACAAGATTGTCTTGGGCACCATTTTTCGTGCCGGGTTACCCTTTCACCAAGGTTTTCTCAATGTGTTTGACCATGCTGGCAACGCGTTTGTGTCCGCTTATCGCGAGTATACCGATGCCGAGCATCGCGAAGTGGATATTCACGTGGAGTATTTAGCCACGCCCAGCATGGACGAGAAGACATTGGTCATTGTCGACCCGATGCTCGCCACGGGTGGCAGCATGGAGTTGGGGTACAAGGCTTTTCTCACCAAGGGAACGCCCAAGCGCATCCATGTGTGCTGCGTGATAGCCACCCCGGAGGGTATCGCGCACGTCAAGCAAACGTTTCCCGGCGACAAAACCACCATTTGGTGCGCCGCCATCGACCCCGGACTGAACGAGCACAAGTATATCGTGCCCGGTTTTGGCGACGCCGGCGACCTGTGCTATGGCGACAAGATATAAGCGCGCGCCGCGACATGCCGCGACAATGGCGCAATCGGCCTTTGATTGTCGCGCGCGCTGTCAATGTTCTTTTTAATGCCATCCAACAGGGTGGCAACATCGAGGCGGGCCATCAAGCCAAATGGCTCGCGCGGTAGCGCGTGGCCTTAAAAACGTCTTGGCGCGGAGGGGGCTGCGCGTTATGGGTGTTCCCGTTCGCGTTTTTTCGAATGTCTCCTGCCGAATTGTCCTTTCCCATTTGCGTTTTCGCCGCGTTGGCAATATCGCCAGGATTGCCGACATTGCCCGGCCTGCCTTGACAGTCCTTGTCGTGGGCGTTTTAAGGACGGGCCGCTTTCATGCCGCTTGAAACTTGGCGCCTCAATCAACGCGCCCTGCGACATATTGTTGCAGGGCACTAAACGAAAGCTTGCGTTGGTTAGTTCTCAAATCTTTCAAAACCGCGAGAAAGGCTGCCAGGCAGTCTGCCGCCAGATTATTCTGTCACCTCCCAAATATCGTTGGTCTCCAAGAGCTCCTCAAAGCAGTGGTAAGATTTTTTCTGTTTGATTTCTTCTATCTGCATATTCACGGCTTCGTCATAACAAGGAGCCTCTACGTCGCGTATCACGCCGAGCGCCACCGGGAATCCATGCTCGTTATCCATCATGGCGAGCTTGAGTTGCAGCGTGTCGTCCTCGCGATGAGCGTCGTGCACCAACACGTCGTCCATGGTGTAACCGTTCTTGCCTATTTCCACCACTTTTAGCGCAAATCCATCCTGCACCAATCCAAACTCCTTGTTAGGGCCGAACACCAACGGCTTGCCGTGCTCCACATAGATGGCGTTATTCTTGCGCGCGGTAGAAGAGTAAACGGAGTCATGGATGCCGTTGTTAAAGATGACGCAGTTTTGCAACACCTCGCACACGGCGGCGCCTTTGTGATGATGGGCGGCCTTGAGCATTTCGACGGTGTGCGAAATGTCAGAAGCGACGGTGCGCGCAAAGAATTTTCCGCGCGCGCCAAAACACAGCTCCGCCGGCCTGAACGGTTCCTCAACCGTGCCATAAGGACTCGATTTAGACACGAAGCCAAACGGGCTGGTCGGCGAGTATTGTCCTTTTGTCAAGCCATAGATGCGATTGTTCAACAAAATCATGTTCAGGTTCACGTTTCTGCGCATACAGTGTATGAAGTGGTTGCCGCCGATAGCCAGCGCGTCTCCGTCTCCACTGACTTGCCAAACAGTCAGTTTGGGGTTCACGATTTTGGCTCCCGTGGCTATGGCCGCGGCCCTGCCGTGAATGGTTTGCATGGCGTAAGTGTTGACGTAGTAGGGCAGTCGGCTTGAGCATCCTATACCGGATATTACCGCCGTCTCGTATGGCGCCACTCCAATTTCTGACATGGCCTTTTGCAGCGCGTTCAAGAAGCCGTGGTCTCCACATCCGGGACACCAACGGGGTTGCCCTTTCTTATAATCTTTGGATGTATATTTTACTTCGGCCTTTTGTTCGTTTATGGCCTCGGCTTGAATGTTTTCTTCCATTGTGTCTTCAGATTTAAAGTGTTAATCGGTCTATTGCAGCATGCGCGTCTCAAAGTCGAGGCTCACCTTGTTGGAGTCTTCGTTGGTGATAAGCGCCTCAAAAGATTTTACCAATTCATTCACTACGAAAGGCTGTCCCATCACCTTATTATATTGATAAGGCGAGAATTCGTTTATCCTGATACGCAGCAAGGCAGCCAACTGGCCGAGATTTTGCTCCGCCACCACCACCTTTTCATATTTGCTCAGTTCCTCGGCCGTGTTTTTAGGCAATGGGTTGACATACCTGAAGTGGGCCAACGCCACCTTGTGCCCTTTCTTTTGCAGTGCCACCATAGCCGAGTGCAAATGCCCATAGGTGGAGCCGAAGCCCACAATGAGCAGTTCCGCGTCGTCCTTGTCGCCCTCAATCTTCAGGTCAGGCACTTTGATACTTGAAATCTTGTTGTATCGCAGGCGTACCATCTTGTCGTGGTTGGTCGGTTCCGTGGATATGGCGCCCGTAGCCCCATCCTTTTCCAGTCCGCCGAGGATATGCGTGTAGCCTTCTGTCCCGGGTATAGCCCAATAGCGCACGAAGTTTTCAGGGTCGCGATGATAAGGTGTGTATTTGTATTTTTGACTTTTTGTCGCATAGTGCGGATTAATCTCCGGCAGCTCGCTCATTTGTGGCAGGCGCCACGCTCCCGAGCCATTTGCCACGTAAGCGTCGGACAACAGCACCACGGGCGTGAGGTGTTCAAGGGCTATCTTGGCGGCCATGTAGGCGGCCTCAAAACAGTCGGTCGGACTGATTGGGGCTATAATGGGCATCGGGCTCTCGCCGTTACGGCCATATAGCACCTGCAACAAATCGGTTTGCTCACTCTTTGTGGGCATGCCAGTCGATGGGCCACCGCGCTGTACGTCTATCACCACCAATGGCAACTCGTCGATCACGGCCAAGTTCATGGCCTCGCTCTTCAGGCATATACCCGGCCCCGAGGTGGATGTGGCGGCCAAGGCGCCCGCGAAAGCAGCGCCGATAGCGCTGGCGCAACCGCTAATCTCGTCTTCGCATTGCACCGTAATCACTCCCATTGATTTGTGTTTGGCCAACTCGTGCAGAATGTCGGTGGCTGGCGTGATGGGGTATGAGCCCAAGAACAGTTTCAAGCCGGCGCGCTCGGCGGCGGCCATCAGGCCGTATGCCGTGGCCTTGTTGCCGGTGATGTCCATGTATCGGCCTGGTCTTTTATGTTTAGACTCTATGCGATAGGTGTTGGGCACCGACGAGTGGGTGTTGGTGCCATAGTCGTATCCCGCTTTAGCCACTTTGATGTTGGCCTCGGCAACGGCTGGTTTCTTGGCAAATTTTTTGCGAAGGTACCCGGCCAACAGGTCGATGTCGCGGTTGAAAAGCCAGCAAACCACTCCCAAGGCGAACATGTTGCGACATTTCAGCTTAGACTTGTTGTCCATGTCCGTGTCTTCCAAGCACGATTTTACCATGCTGGTTATGGGGCATGCCACGACGTTGTCGGGGTCTATGCCCATCTCCGACAAATAGTCATCGGTTTTAAATTCCGCTTTTTTAAGGTTGTCTGGCCCAAAAGAGTTGGTGTCGATAATAATTGTTCCCTGTGGTTTGAGATATTTGTACTGTGTCTTCAGCGCGGCGGCGTTCATGGCGACCAACACGTCGCACTGGTCTCCCGGCGTGTACACTTTGCCTTCTCCCACATGAATTTGGTATCCAGAAACGCCTGTCAGCGAGCCTTGCGGAGCGCGAATATCCGCTGGATAGTCCGGAAACGTGGAAATATCGTTGCCGACTGTTGCTGAAATTGTGGAAAAAATGTTACCGGCTAATTGCATACCGTCGCCGGAATCGCCAGAAAATCTCACAACGACACTCTCCAGTTCTTTCACCTCTAATCCATCTGCCATAGTATTTTTTTAATTTATAGGTTTACATGCATGTTTGTGTAACTTCTACGCCTGTCATAGGCCGGACACGCATTCAAGTTGTATATGTTTCATCTTTGGTCGTGGCAAAGTTAGGGTAACTTTCGGAGATAACAAAATAAAAACAGTATTTATTATACATGTTTTCACTTTTGACCTTAAAATTGTTGTTTTATGGTGATACTTAGGAAGTTTTACAGGCCGCCGGTCTCTTGATAAAAAACAGGCCGCGTTACGGTTTTCCCATAGCGTCCAATTTTATTTTGCCATTGGGACGGCGCCTTGGCCCGACAGCGCCTTGACCCGACGGCGCGCGTAGCATGGCGGAAAGGGTGATGGGAAGGCGCAAGGATAGCGGAGGTTGTCTATTTTGAAAAGATAAGACAAGCCGCTGTTTACGCTTGGCTTATTTTCAAACAATGGCATGCTTGGTCGCAAATACGCCAAAAACAAGCCAAGTACACAACTGCCTATGTTTTAATATTTTACGAGGAAGCGAGCATTTTGAAATCCCTCATTGGCTGCCCACAGGCTGTCATTAAGCCTTAATCATGACATGTTCCGGCATTAATCGCCGTGCGACCAAACCTGATTCGTCATGCCTTTAAGTCCTATACATGGCGCGAATAGGTATCAATTGCCTATTCAGATTGGAGCGACCATGCGAGAAAAGTTCATTCGGGCGTGTTTTTTCGGATTTCCAATCTCTGTAGCGACCTTGTCCGGAGTGTTAAAATTTGGTTAGTTTTTTTGACATTTATGTATGTTCGCCGCCGGTGTCTCGTCTTGACGGTGTTTATTTAAAAAAAACACTCTCATACCCTGTCATGTTTTAGCGCCTTTGTGCCGCTATCATTTTGTCATGCCGCCGATTATTCTTATTTTTGCAAAAAAAGCATGCCCCCAACCGTCGCGCGCGCGGAAACACCAAGCCTGCCCATGGCATTTGGTTTGCCGGCTGGGCTAATGTCGACAACGTGAGCTATCAATGGCAGAGCGTGACACGTGGGCATTGTGTCTTATGGGAAAGAAATAAAAATATGAAAGTGATGTTTTTTATACAGTCAACGGTTTGTTGCGCCTTGCTATCTTTGCTTGGTGTCATTGAGTGCCAAGCCCAAACCGATGGTGGACTGATGGTCGAGGTGGGCGGAGCGTCCACCACTTTAGGACTGTATTACGACTCAAGGTTTAATGCGGACACACGATGGGGTGGACGATTGGGTGTGGCATACGCCACGTCGAACTCTCGTCGTTTTTTCAATGTTGGGCCTGACAAAACCACAGGATGGAGTATTCCGGTAGCCGTCAATTATCTAATTGGTTGTAAAGATCATCACGCTGAGTTGGGCGTGGGCTTGAGTTATGGCTGGTACAAGTGCAAAATCAGCCACGCCAATGGTTGTATAGTGGAAGAAGACCGTGATGGCGCCTTCTGTTTTATAGACGTGGGCTATCGCTATCAGCACGCCAACGGCGTCATTCTACGTCTTGGCATCAGCCCGGGCATCGCCGTAAAGCAGTCTGACGAGTTGGGTGTTTCGAACGATGGCGTGAATAGAGGCATGGTGGTATATCCATATATCAGCGTGGGATACAGTATTTGAAGAGCGTGAAATGGGTATGACGAGCATGGCGTTCTATCCCATGCACCTTAAAAAGTCAAAGATATGTTACAACGAGATTATTTCATTCGGCTTATCGAAGAGTTCCAAGCCGCGCTCGCGCGCCTGCTCCACGTGAGGCAAGACGACAAGCGAGACGACATGATACGCGATCTTTATCGCCAATACGTGGGCAATTACGACGACCTTAGAAACCTTGCCGTTGACGAGATGATGATTTACGGCAAGGAGCGGTGGCGCGAGGACCAACGTGTGGAACGCCTTAATTTTTTGGCCGAGCTGCTCTATGCCGAAGCTGAGTACAAGACCAATCCGTTGCGTGGCATGCTAATGGACAAGGCTTTCAAGCTATTTTCATACGTTGACTCGCACTCTGGCGTGATGTCGTTGGACCGACGACAAAAGATGAAAAAGATCTCGCGCGAGATAGGTTCCGCAAAAGCGTAGTTGCCGCAACGCTCCTTATCGGCCGTGGCGCGTGCGTATGGTGCCCACATCTCGGTAGCACTCCTCGCGCATGGGTCGCTCTCTGGTTGGCGAGAGATGGTCTCGCCAGAGCTTGTCGCACTCTCTAATATTTGAAAGAGCTACCTCCAAGAAACTCCCGCAACAGGCTTGTGGGCGGAATGTCTCTGTTTGGAATGGGATGGAAATACTGCAAGAACTTGCTCAGGCGGTAGGCTTCGGCGTGCTCTTCACAGTTTTCGGGCACCAGTTCCAACAGTGGTTGGGCCTGCTGGCGAATGACGGCAAGCTCGAAAATCATCGCCGAGTTGAACATGGCGTCGGCGTTTTCTTGATAGGGAAAAATCCATTTGTTCTCGCCAGCGCGTACGGAGGGCCATCGCCTGATAGTCTCTTGCGCGCTCACTCCACGATATTTGTTGTCGCGAACAATACGCCTGAGCAATCGGTTGTCGGTGGTCGGGATGTAGTTGTGGTCGTCAAGCAGGATGGTGGTTAGCGCCGATACATAGACGCGGTACTTCATTTTTTCGGGTATCGCGGCCGTGAGTTCCGGGTTAAGGGCGTGTATGCCCTCCACGATGAGCACGTGGTGGTCTTCCAATTTTATTTTTTTGCCACTCGACTCGCTTGTTCCTGTTTGGAAATTATACTTAGGAAGCTCTATTTCCTCGCCATTGAACAGGGCGTTAAACTGGTCGTTTATGAGCGGAAGGTTCAAGGCATGGATGCTCTCATAGTCGTAATCGCCGTTCTCGTCTATCGGTGTGCGCTCCCGATCCACAAAATAATCGTCAAGCGATATCTGCAGCGTTTTCATGCCATTGGCCAACAATTGTATGCTCAACCGTTTGCAGGTGGTGGTCTTTCCCGATGATGATGGTCCTGCCAATAAAACCAACTTGACATCCTCGCGCGCCGCTATGTCGTCGGCGATCCGCGCTATTTTCTTTTCTTGGAGAGCCTCGGAAACGTGTATCAAGTCGGTGGAATGCCCCTCTTGCACTTTCTCGTTGAAATCGCCCACTGTTCTTACCCCCATTATTTTCTGCCATCTGTGGTGTTCTTTGAATATCTCGAACATCTTGTCTTGTTGTATAATTTCCGGCAATATGCCCGGATTGCTTTTGTCAGGCACGCGCAATAGCAATCCATCGTAATATTTTTCCAACCCGAAAAGGTATATCATTGAAGTGTTGGTGAGCAGTGAACCGTAGTAGTAGTCCACGTAATCGTCAATGGAGTAGTATGTGGTGTAGATTTTTCCAACGCTCTTGAGCAACTTCACCTTGGCCTCATCCCCTTTTTTCTCAAACATGCCGATAGCGTCTTCCGTGGGCACTTGATGACGGGCAATAGGTATTTTGGCATCGATAATCTGTTGCATGCGGCCGCGAATGTTGTCAACATCGTGCCGCGAAATGGGCCGGCCTATCTGCAAATCCACGTAATAGCCATTGCTTACGGGTATGTCTATGACCACCTCGCTGCCCGAATACAAATCGTGAACCGCCTTGCACAGCACGAAAAACAGCGTCCTCGCATAGTTGCGCGAGCCCGAGCCCGATGTCATGTCCAAGTATTCCACATCCTTGTTGTGGTACACCCGGTAGTGCATGCCCTCCACTTTGTTGTTCACCTTGGCGCAAATTGGTCCATAGTCCATGCTTAGTTTCATCATGCGGAAAGCCTCGGACAACGTGGTGCCAATGGGTACCGCTATCGTTTTATGATTGTTTTTGCAGCGTATCAGTATGCTTGGTCTCATCGTTTTTTTCTTTTAGTTTCTCCAAAGGTATGCAATCTTTTATGAATGGCCAACTGCCCTGTATCATAAAAAGGTTAAAACACCACTAAATAGAGACTTTGTCTCATCAAATTCACTTTATTGTATACCCTCGCGTTAAATAAAAACGATAAAAGCGAGGGGTTATGACACTTTTTATTAACTTTGCAATATAATTGTATTACCTATTTCATAGTATCAACATGATAGGCGAAAGCTATTTGTTAATCTTTATGAAGGTACTCGGTTCGCTTGCCCTTCTCATTTACGGTATGAAGGTAATGAGCGAGGCCCTTCAAAAAATGGCCGGGTCGCAACTGCGACATATCCTTGGGGCCATGACCACAAACCGTTTCACCGGCATGCTCACCGGTACGTTTATCACCTGCGCCGTACAGTCGTCATCAGCCACGACGGTCATGACCGTGTCGTTTGTCAATGCCGGATTGCTCACCTTGGCACAAGCCATCTCGGTTATCATGGGCGCGAATATTGGCACCACGCTCACGGCATGGATTATGTCTCTTGGGTTCAAAGTGGATCTCACGATGGCTGTTTTCCCGGCGTTTCTCATCGGCATCGTGCTGATATACACCAAGAAAAGCAGGTACGTGGGAGACTTTTTGTTTGGTATCGCCTTTCTGTTCCTCTCCCTTGTGCTGCTTAGCGAGGCCGGCAACGAGCTTGACTTGGCCCACAACCAAGGGGCTATCGATTTCTTCTCCAGTTTCGACACAAGCAGTTACCTCTCCATTTTCATCTTCTTGCTTATCGGCACCGCCATCACCTGCATGGTGCAAAGCTCCGCCGCGGTGATGGCCATCACCATATTGCTCTGCTCCACGGGAGTGCTGCCTATCTACTTGGGTATCGCGTTGGTCATGGGCGAGAACGTGGGCACCACGGCCACGGCCAACCTCGCGGCCCTCGGGGCCAACACGCAAGCTCGCCGCGCGGCGTTGGCCCACTTGGTATTCAATGTGGTGGGCGTGATTTGGGTGCTTTGCTTGTTTTACCCTTTTGTCAACATGGTATGCCATTTGGTGGGATACGTACCGGGAAGCAACAGCTACACATTGGACGAGAAAGCCGCCATACTGCCCATAGTGCTTGCCGCGTTCCACACATGCTTTAACGTTACCAACACCATCTTGCTCATTTGGTTCATACCTCAAATAGAGAAGGTGGTGTGCTGGCTCATCAAGCCCACCGCCAATGTTGAGGAAGAAGACTTCCGCTTGCGTTTCATACAAGTGGGTATCATGAAAACTCCTGAGCTCTCAGTGCTGGAGGCGCAGAAAGAGATCATGAGTTTCGCGGAGCGCATACACCGCATGTTTGGCATGGTAAGAGAGCTGTTGATGGAGCGAGACATGGACAAATTTAAGAAAATATATGCCCGTATAGACAAGTATGAGGACATATCCGACTCCATGGAGATAGAGATAGCCAAATACTTGGACCAAGTGAGCGCTGCCCATCTTAGCGATGACACCAAAGGAAAGATAAGATCCATGCTCAGACAAATATCAGAGCTTGAGAGCATAGGCGACTCGTGCAACAACATCGCGCGCACCATACAGCGATGCAGAACCAACTCAGAAGATTTTATCGAGGCACAATACGACCACCTGCACCAAATGTTCGAGCTGACAGACGACGCCCTTACCCAAATGAACATATTGCTTAACGGCTACAAAAAAGATCTTGATGCCACGCGTTCATTCAACATAGAAAACGAAATAAACAATTATCGCAATCAACTTCGTTCCGAGAACATCACGGACATCAACAACCACGCGTACACCTACGCGGTGGGCACAATGTACATGGACATTATACAAGAGTGTGAGAAACTTGGCGACTACGTGGTGAACGTGGTGGAATCGCGCATGGGCGTGAAACAAAATTTGCCTGAATAGAAGGTGACACGGCGTGGCATAATGGCCGCACGCACAAGCTAACAATAAAAACTATACTGAGCGATACTGGGGAGTCGACCCTCGCACGGTATAGTTTTTATTGTGGCATAATGCTCAAAGAGCATTCATTTTCAGCACATAGCCAACTCTTCTTTTTCCAATTCGCCCAACTTCTGCCATATACGCAAGAAGGTGGCATGGTCTACTCGTTTCTCGAAACTTACCGCTATGCCAGCGTCGTGCAGCACATCATAAGCTTGTTGCGATATTACATCGGCATAAACTTCGGCTACGTTTCCTTCTTTCATCATTCTGGCCGCTGACCGTCCAACGGCTTTCACGGCTACCTTGGCATCCAAAAATAGCTCTGGCTCGTCATTGATGATATTGTATAGACGGCGCACGCCATGACCGTCGAAAGCGCGAATGTTTCCCTCGTGCAAAATAGCGAGCGAACATCGCTCGGTGTGTAGCGTGTCTATCAGTTCCTGCATCATAAGTCTTGAGAGTTTTAGGTTCTTTTCGCAAATATATGAAATTTATTTGAGGTAAAACATTTTTAGCCACAAAAATGATATGTAAATCGCGCGGTCAAACCACCAATGCCATGTCAGAATTTAAAAAAGACGACGCACAACAGTGAGTGTCGCGCGGCATTTACAGTTGACCTATACTCTATGCGCAGCTTGTTCGAGTGTATTTCATCCATCCATGACATTTCAGCCAGTCGCAAAGGCAAGACATCCTATGCGTCACACCGCTCTCTTCTGGGCGTTTGATAGGTGTTGATGGCGAGGCAACGGCAAACGGCATCCGTTTCTCCGATCTTGGCATGACGCGCTACGTGGGTCGCGCGTTGCCAGCGACGTTCTATATGATGAGGCTTGGAAAATTAGAAAAAACGGCAAGACCATTGGTCAATGGCCTTGCCATTTTCACGTTTGTAGTGACTACTTGGCAACATCCTTGATGTAACTGCCAAGCGCTTCGACATACTCCGAAAAGGCATCGCGGCCTTTTTTCGTCATCCGGCAGATGGTGGACGGCCTGCGACCTCGAAATGTTTTTTCAACGTCGATATAGCCCGCCTTCTGCAACTTGTCTATCTGCACGCTGAGATTGCCCGCCGTGCTGCCCGTCTTTTCCTTGATATAAGGGAAGTCGGCCTCATCGATGCCGATAAGAATGGACATAACAGCCAAGCGCAACTCGCTGTGCAATAATGGGTCTAATGGCCTGAACATAATTAAGCCTCCCTCAATTTGATGATAATGCCAGGCACTACCAACCCTACGAGCGATGCCGCTGCCAACACAACCATCTCCATTGGACCAATCAAAAACAAGGCGAGCACGCTGCCCACAGTGCCCGTTATGAAGCTGCATATGGTGATGGCCTTGCTGGCAAGCACCTTGCCCGTAATCATTCCAGCCACGCCCATCGACATGATAATGATGGCGGTGATGGGTATGTAGGCGTTGGCACCGAGGGCGACGCACGAAGATGTGTCGATGATCAGGTTTTGGCAGAAGCCCATAAACACGCCAAGTATAAAACCTATGCAACTGGCAGTGATGCCAAAACTGCTCCAAACCTGCAAGATAGTCTTGCTAACGAATGTTTGTGGCAATCGGGGTCTGTTCTTGTTGACGAGATTATCCACAATCGCCACCAATCCCAATAGTCCCCAAAAGCCATTGGCGCGAGGTCCCATTGAGGTGTTTTGCCACAAGTGTCCCACTACAAGGGCGATAACCGTGACACTCAAGCCCCAAAGCAACAAGCCTCGCCACATGCCCCGAGTAATTTCAAGGCGACTTTCCTCAATGGTCTTGCGGATGAGGTTGAGATTTTGTTCCGCAGTCAATTTTTCGTTCATCGTTTCCATAATCTTTGCTTTTTAGGTGGTTAAAGAATGTTTGTTGTTATTTTCTCATTTTGTAAACCACGAGTAAACAGGTTGGATCCATCACCTCTCCCAATGCTTTATGTTGCAAAGATAAACAGGTTTATAATATAAACCAAATATTTAACGCCCTATTTTTCACGCCTTGACGTTAAATATTGTGAACGAAATTATTGATTAGTGGTTTATTACTTGTTGCCGAAATCGGCTGGAATCTCGCCCCAATGCTTGGTTTCCCACTTAATGATGCGAGTTTGCACGTTGTGAGCGCGCAGCCAATGTTGCGCACGGTCGATGATGTTATAGAGTGTCTCGGTATTGGCATCGCGCTCCAACTTGGTTTTGCATTGCTTTTTTCGCACCCACAAAATGGCGTTGTATGAGTCAGAATAGATCACTTTGTCCTTGATGCCGCGCTTGTCCATCAGTGCCAAAGCGTGCACTATGGCCAAGAACTCGCCTATGTTGTTGGTGCCTCGCATGGGGCCGAAACGAAACACCTCGGCTCCCGTGGCAAGGTCCACGCAGCGATATTCCATAGGCCCGGGGTTGCCGGAGCAAGCGGCATCCACCGCCCAAGCATTGGCTTCCACCTCTGGGGGGAGGGGAAGCACGGTGTCTTGGCGATAATCAGGAGGGTTGACAAGCATGGGCAAATCAATGTGTTTGAGATAGAACGAGCTGCCTACATGCGCTCGGGCACCTCTATGCCAAGCAGCGACATGCCGTTTTTGATGGTCTTGGCCACGTTCTTGGCCAATACCAGACGCGTGACTTTCTCCTTGGGCGTGGCGGCGTTGAGTATGCTGTAGTCGTGGTAGAACTGGTTGAACTCTTTCGTCAACTCGTAACAGTAGTTGGCGATACCCGCCGGATTGTAGTTGTCGCCAGCGTCTTTCACCGCCGTCTTGTAATCGTCCATCTTTTGCACAAGCGCTATTTCCTTCTCGTTGAGTGTGGTATCCTCCGGTAGGGTGGCAGGCAAGCCGATGCCATCGGCCTCCGCCTTGCGTAGCACGGAGCGTATACGGGCGTAGGTGTATTGGATGAATGGGCCGGTGTTTCCGTTGAAATCGATCGACTCCTCGGGGTTGAACAGCATGTTTTTGCGTGCGTCTACCTTGAGGATGAAGTATTTCAGGGCGCCCAGTCCCACTATGCGAGCTATCTCATTCTTCTCCTCTTCGCTCATGTCGGCAAACTTGCCAAGCTCGTCACTGGTTTTGCGCGCGTCGGCTATCATCGTGTCGATGAGGTCGTCCGCGTCCACCACAGTGCCCTCGCGGCTCTTCATCTTGCCGTTTGGAAGCTCCACCATGCCGTATGAGAAGTGCACGAGGTCCTTTCCCCAAGCGAAACCGAGACGGTCAAGCAGGATGGATAGCACTTGGAAGTGGTAGTTCTGCTCGTTGCCCACCACGTAGATCATCTTGTCAATGGGATAGTCTTTGAAACGCAATGTGGCCGTTCCAATGTCTTGGGTCATGTAAACACTGGTGCCATCGGCGCGCAACAAGAGTTTTTGGTCAAGTCCGTCGCTGGTGAGATCGGCCCATACGCTATTGTCATCCTTGCGAACAAACAGGCCCTTGCGCAACCCTTCCTCCACCTTTTGCTTACCCACCAAGTAAGTGTCCGATTCGTAATATATCTTGTCGAAGCCCACGCCAAGCGCCTTGTAGGTCTCGTCAAAGCCCTCGTACACCCAGCTGTTCATGGTTTTCCACAGCCGGCGCACCGCCTCGTCGCCCTGCTCCCATTTCACGAGCATGTCATGCGCCTCTTTGATAAGTGGCGCGTCGACCTTGGCCTTTGCCTCGGCTTGCTCCGCGTCCATGCCGGCCGCCGTGTATTTGGCTTTGAGCGCGGCCACCTCCTCACGGTAGTGCTTGTCGAAAGACACGTAATAATCGCCAATAAGGTGGTCTCCTTTCTTACCTGTTGAGGCTGGCGTCTCTCCATTTCCCCATTTTTGCCAAGCCAACATCGACTTGCAAATGTGTATGCCCCGGTCGTTCACGATATTGGTTTTTACCACTTTGCGCCCATTGGCCTGCTGTATTTGCGCCAAGCTCCAACCTAAAAGGTTGTTTCGCACGTGCCCCAAGTGCAGGGGCTTGTTGGTGTTTGGCGATGAGTATTCCACCATATAGAGCTTACTGTCGGCCGTGACAGGCGTCTCGCCATAACGATCATTGGCGTTGATATCGTTGAGCAGGCTCGCCCACGCTTGGGGAGATACGACGAGGTTGAGAAATCCTTTCACCACGTTGAAATCTTGCACAGCGTCACAGTCGCGCTTGAGCACCTCGCCTATCTGGCGCGCGGTGTCCTCGGGTTTGGCGTGAGAAACTTTCAACAAGGGGAAAACCACCAAGGTGAGATGTCCCTCAAACGTTGCCTTGGTTTTTTGTAACTGCACCATTTGGGCAGGCACGTCTTGTCCGTAGAGTTGCTGTATGGCTCGACACGCCGCGTCGAAGATATGCTTTTCTATATTCATCGTTATAGCTTCCTGTATATATAATATTATAATGTGTGATGCAAATTTACAAAAAAGATTATAGATTATGGGGTGACAGGAGCTTATTTTTGCCTTTATGCTTGCGCCTTAGATATTCATGCGCTATTTTTTCATGTCTCGTACCTGTGGCGCACGCACGCGCAAATTATCATAAGAACCAAACAAATGGTGACAAACTTTATGTTATCCTCTCCTTATTCCATTTTCTCCATAGAGCCAAATAACCCGTATGGAGTTCGCGAACCTACGATTTTTATTATTTTGGTTACACAAAAAAAGACATTCCGAGAGATGGATATACAAAACATTTATGTAAATTTGTATACGGTTTTTACTTACCAAGCCACCAAGATGACACAAGTATGGCGTCAGGCTGGTCGAGGCGTCCAGTTTGTAACAACCGGACAATATTACGAAACGCATAAATTTTTACTATGAAAACCTTGCAGCGAAAGCGTAAAGCCACCTACCACATCATACGAGATTATTGCGTGTTGGCCCTCTCCATGATTGTTGGCGCCATTGGCCTTTACCTATTTTTACAACCCAACCATATTGCCATGGGGGGCATCGTGGGTATAGCTCAAATCGTGAATTGGGGTACGGGCGTACCCGTTTACTACACATATTTCGTCCTCAACTTTTTGTTGTTCCTTGTGGCGCTAAAGATATTGGGCTGGCGATTTTGCGCCAAGACCATCTTCGCCGTCGTGGTCTTCACAATCGCCTCCAAGGTCTTGGTAATCTTTTTGCCCCCCGACCTGCACCTGCTGGCCGACCAAAAGTTCATGGCTTGCATGATTGGAGGCATATTCATGGGTGTGAGCGTGGGGCTCGGATTGTCCAGCGGCGGGAGCACGGGGGGCTCCGACGTCGTGGCGGCCATCGTCCACAAGTACCGCGACGTGTCGTTGGGCAAGGTCATCTTGCTGTGCGACATGCTCATTATCACATCGAGCTATGTGGTGTTGCGCGATTGGGAGAAAGTGCTATACAGCTACGTTATGCTTTTCATCATAGCGCAATGCGTGGACTACGTGGTCAACTTGCAACGCCAGAGCGTGCTGTTTTTCATCATATCCGACCATTATCAGGAGATAGGCGAGGCCATCAACAAACTCGCCGACCGTGGCTGTTCCACGTTGCACGGCGAGGGTTTCTATTCCAAAAAGAATATCAAGGTGGTGTTTTGTATCGCCAAGAAATCGGAATCGGCTTTCATTTTCGACCTGATAGACAATATAGACCCCAACGCGTTCGTGGCACAAAGCGCCGCAATCGGCGTGTACGGGCAGGGGTTTGACCGGATGAGAAATTCCAAGAAAATGACATTGGACGACATTAACAAAGAATTAGAAAAAAACATTCCACATGAAACGTAAATCCATAGGTTGCGCAGCCCTCGTGGTTGGGCTGCTCTTCCTCGTCATTTTGGCAGGCAGCGTGTATATGTTGTCTTACGCCCTCACGCCAGAGAGCAATGGCATGCGCAGCTACGAGGCCAAGTACGCGCAGATGGAAGCCATCTACCCAGAGACAAAACCATGGATGGACTCTTTGCGACGGGTCAAGGCCCTGCGCGACACTTTCGTGACCATGCAGACCGGCGAGCGTCACCATGCCATCTTCATGCGCGCGCGCCAGAAGACCAACCGCGTGGCCATCGTGGTGCATGGCTATACCGACAACGCCATGGGCATGCTCCATTTGGGCTATATGTACAATCACGACTTGGGCTTCAACGTGCTGCTGCCCGACCTTCACGCCCACGGCAAAAGTGAGGGCAAGGCCGTGCAGATGGGGTGGAAGGAGCGCCGTGACGTGTTGCGGTGGGCTATCATAGCCGACTCGCTGTTTCGCGACAGCGCCGGACGCGCCAACATCGTGGTGCACGGCGTGTCCATGGGAGGAGCCACCACGATGAACCTATCGGGCGACGAGACACCGGCCGCGGTCAGGTGTTTCGTGGACGATTGTGGCTACAGCTCGGCTTGGGACTTGTTCGCCTACCAGCTAAAAGAGCAGTTTGGCTTGCCGCCGTTCCCTTTGATGTATACCACCTCGACACTCTGCAAGCTGAAATACGGATGGTCTTTTGGCGAGAACTCGCCCATAGACCAAGTGAGAAAATGCCACAAGCCCATGCTCTTTATTCATGGTGGCAAAGACACCTATGTGCCAACGTCGATGGTTTACGACCTGTACCGGGCCAAGCCTGGCGCCAAACGGCTGTACGTGGCGCCCGGCTCCGCCCACGCGCAGAGCTACCGCGACCACAAAAAAGAATACACCAATGTTGTGAGGGAGTTTGTAAGCAAATATTTCCCAGCCAATTAGCCGCCCGCCTTGACAACACGACATGAGCCTCATCACGCTTGAAAACCTCGCCATAGGTTACAAAAACAAGGTGGTCAAGAGCGGTCTCGCCGCTGAGATAAGAAGCGGGCAGCTCACAGCCCTGATTGGCACGAACGGCGTGGGCAAGTCAACGCTGCTGCGTACGATGGCCGCCTTGCAACCCAGCAAAGCAGGGCGCGTGACCTTCAAGGCTGACGCCGGGCACGCCATAAACCTTGACACGCTCACGCCGGGAGAGTTGGCGCGAACGGTATCCGTGGTGCTTACCGAGCGCCCCGACGCGCGGCTGCTCACCGTTCGGCAGGTGGTGGCCATGGGCCGACTGCCTTACACTGGATTTTTCGGCCGGTTAACCACCGCGGACGAGACGGTCGTGGACAAGGCCCTACAAGTAACCGAATTGGCACACTTCGCCAATCGGCAGTTCGACGCGCTGAGTGACGGCGAGCGACAAAAAGTAATGATTGCCAAGGCATTGGCCCAACAAACACCTATCATCATCCTTGACGAGCCCACGGCCTACCTTGACTATCCAAGCAAAGTGCGGACAATGGTCATGCTTAGACGCTTGGCCAACCAACTCGACAAGATTGTGTTGCTCTCAACCCACGACCTTGAGCTTGCCCTCAAGCACGCCGACCGCCTTCTCTCATTGCGGCACAACCTGGCCGAGTACCCCAAAGAACGGATGCGCGATTACATTCGCGACATAAATGGCGAGTGCCATTCCATGGGCATAAACGACCAAAGTGTTTTGGAAGCAAAATAAATGTAAAACAATAGTCACTAAAAACGCATGGTGCGACATGGGCGTTTTAGGACGGTATTTAGCTATTTTTACGAGCTCCGCATGTAGCTCTTGCCTAAATCGAACCCCTTATTCCATGCGATAACAGCTTAATCGCGCTCCGTTTAGGTCTTGATGGCTGCGCGACAAAGCGCGAACGCCATGCCCATTGGTAACTGATCGAAAGGCGAATGATACTCAATGGCAAACCCCGCGTAATGTTTTTTGAACGCAAAAATGGCAAGAATGGCACATCTGCCTTATTCACAGCGAAATAAATAACACGCTCAAAAATCGCGTATTTGCGGCCAAGATGCCTGTCATTTGCAAACACGCGATTCTCAAAAGAGGTTTTGTCAGGTATTTTCACCTGCCATTTTTGCGCTCAAACAGTAAGGTTTCGCTTGGCAAATGTTTTCACCGGATACCACACGGCGAGCCATCCAGCCGCTATGACGGTGACGAAAACGAAGAACACGTCCACATAATGCACGCTCACGGGATAGGCGTTGACAACGAAAGTGCCGTCAGCCTTGCCCATCTTGACCAAGCCATATTCTTGCTGCAACCAGCACATCAGCAGGCCGAGCAATATGCCCACGATGGCGCCTATGACACTGATGAGACGCCCCTCGAACAAGAAAATACGGTTGATCTGCCTATCCGTAGCCCCCAAATTGCGCAAGGTGCCCACGTCTTTCTTCTTGTCTATGATAAGCATGGACAAAGAGCCCACGATGTTGAAACACGCCACCACGAGGATAAACGTGAGAAATATGTAGGCCATGAGCTTTTCTATCTGCATGATCTTGAACGTGTCGGCCTGTTGCTCAAAACGGTCTTGCACCTTGAACCGATCTCCGGCCACCCTACGCATCTCGGCTTTCACCTGATCGATATCAGCCCCCGGCTTGAGCCTTATCTCCAAAGCCGAAACCATACCGGGCGCGCCAAACAGGTTTTGAGCAAATCCAAGGCTGGTGAGCATGTAGTTCTTGTCGTACTTGCCTTGGTTCACGGCGAACACTACACCCGACGAAACGAGCGAGTCTACCACAAACCCATCATCCGGATTGGAAAGGTCCAACTGCCCGTCACGCTTGGGTGCGTACAGCTTCATAAAATTGGGCCAGCACGTCCCGGTGCCAAGAGTCTGCGCCAAGCGTATGCCCGGTGTACCAAATTGCAAGTTGGCTGTGCGCAACTGGAACTCGCCATCGCCGTAAAGAATCTCGTTGATGTGGGTGAGAGCGTCAAAATTGTCATCCACTCCTTTGAGGGTGATCACGGCTTGCTTGTCTTGGTAAACGGCCAAGGCTATGTCTTGCATGGTTCGCGTGGCCACTTGCACCTGCGGCATCTTGCTGATTTGGGTTAGAACGGGGTCGTCGGCAGGCACCGCCTTGCCCTTGACGGGCGTGACCTTGAGCTGTGGGTCGAAGTTGGTGAAGAAGCCAGCCACAAGGTCATGAAAACCATTGAAAACAGACAACACCACTACCAACGCCATAGTGGCGATGGCCACGCCAATAACGGAAATAAGGGATATGACATTGATGGCGTGCGTTTTTTTCTTGGAAAACAAATAGCGGCGTGCCACAAAAAAAGAAAAAGCACGTCCGCTGTCGCCTCGGCGGGATGGCTCAAGGCCTTGGTCGACGGTAAATGGCCGGTTGGCGGAAGAAACTTCTTCGCGCCGTGGGATGCCCCTCTGGTTTTCCTGACTCATGTTTGTATGTTTGTTCTATAGTTCAAAAAGCTGCCCATAGTTTTCCTTGAACCCTTCCCTGTGCGAGCGTGACGATTGGCAGACTTTATGGAAAAGGGTGGGTGGCAAGCGTGTCAAGAATTTTTGAGCAGGTCGTCAATGTGGTCAATGTAGTCCAAGCTGTCGTCTATAAAGAACCGAAGCTCCGGTATGATGCGCAACTGGTTGCGCACGCGCTTGCCAAGTTCGTATCGCACGGTTTTCTCGTTGGCCGTTATATTCTCCAAAAGCTCCTTTGATTTTTCAGACGGGAATATGCTCAGGTAGGCCGTGCAAACGCTGAGATCCGGACTTACGCGTACGCGCGTGACGCTGATCAACACGCCACGCATCTGCCGTGTCTGGCTTTGGAAAATCTCCGCCAACTCTTTTTGCAATAGTCGAGCTATTTTGTTTTGTCTGGTTTCTTGCATGATATAGTGTATTTAAAGGGTTATAGGCGTTTTGCCGGAAATGTCGAATGTGACATTTTTACGATTGCCCGACATGGAAATTCGGGGCAGTGTCATGGGCCAAGGCTACGCAGGGACGCTCCCACGCGAGCTATTCGAGGTCAAGATGCCCCACGCTTACGTCTTCTTTGACGAAGATGGCGGCACGCTCCTTGAACTTATCCGGGTTCTCCGTGGTGAAATATTTGGCTCCTCCCCCCTTGGTTAGTCGTTTTTCCAAAGACTGGTGCCTGCCCAAATAGTCTTTCAAGCTCTCGGCCACGTATTCGCCTTGCGAGACGATACGGACGTCCGGACGCACAAATTTCTTGATCTTGGGCATGAGTAGCGGAAAGTGGGTGCACCCGAGGATGATGGTGTCAATATCGGGGTCTTGCCCCATGAGCTGGTCTATGCGTTTTTTTACAAAATAGTCGGCGCCGGGAGAGGAGGCCTCGTTGTACTCCACGAGAGGCACCCAAAAGGGGCATGCCTGCCCCGTGAGCTTGATATTGGGCCACAGCTTGGCAATCTCGAGTTCGTAACTATGGCTTCTCACCGTTCCCTCCGTGGCAAGCAAGCCTACGTGATCGTTGCGGGTGATGGTGCCAATGATCTCGGCCGTGGGGCGTATGACGCCAAGCACACGACGGTCTGGCGCCCAATGGGGCAAGTCGTTTTGCTGAATGGAGCGCAGCGCTTTGGCCGAAGCGGTGTTACATCCCAAAATGACGAGTTGGCAACCCATTCTGAAAAGTTTTTCTACGGCTTGCCTCGTGAAATCGTACACCACCTCAAACGAGCGCACACCGTATGGGGCGCGGGCATTGTCACCAAGGTATAGATAGTCGTACTGAGGCAACAGGCGGCGTATGCCGCTCAGTATGGTAAGCCCGCCATAGCCTGAATCAAAAATGCCAATGGCTCCATTTTCTTGTATGGGCAACGCTTGGAACATGCTGTCGTCTTTGGTGGGTTAACGCATGGCGGCGCTTACGGCTTCCGCCACATTCTCGCCCATCTCTACATTGATATATGGCACCGCGTTGTTGTCAGTGTTAAGGATAAAGGCCAGGCCTTTTTCCTTGCCGACGACGAGAATGGCATTCGCGAGTTTCTCTCTCAAAGGATCGTAAGCCTCGGTTTCGGCTTTTGCCAAAAGGCGCTGGGCCTCTTTCTTGAAAGCAATGTTTTTTTCCATGAGCTCTTGCAACTCGGCTTGGCGTTTCTGGCGGATGGATGGCGCGAAATCTCGCTGTCCCTCCAAGAAATCCTCGTATTTCTTGTTGAACTCCTCCTCCACTCGCTTCATCTCGGCATCGTATTTTATGCGCAAATCTTCAAGCTTGCGACGCGCCAAGGCGTAGCCGGGCATGGATTGCAGGGCCGTTTGATAGCTTAAATACCCAAAACGGAAAGTCTGCACCTGTTGTTTTGACACGGCCGAGGTTTGGGATGCCACGCTCATATCTTGCGCCATAGCGCACAGAGTTGCCGTGACAAAAAATAAGGATAGGAACAGTTTTTTCATAGTGGATAATCACTTTGTGAGATTGAGCGATAAGATTGATAAAAAGTAAAATGGTCAAGATGCCAACGGACGCCACCTCGCGTCAGTGGCCTCCATTGGCATTCTTGGCTTCTTAACTTGGGTTGGCTTAACGCGACGCGTTACTTCATCTTGGTAAGCGCCGCCTGAACCTTGGAGGTAACGTCTTCCACGTTGGCGCCGGTGTAAATGGCTACACCGTCCTCAAAGATATAGGTGTAACCGCCAGCCTTGCCAACACTCTCGATGGCGCTGCGCACTTTGTTGATGATGGGCTGCATCTTGTCTTGCTGTGCCTTCTGAAGGGCTTTTTGATTGTCCACCTGTGTCTGTTGGTACTTTTGGTAGAGCTGCTGCAACTCTTGCTCCTTGTTTTTTTGGGCGGTCGCGTTCATCGTGCTCTTGCCTTTATCATACGCCTCGGCTTGGCGCTGCAGCTCGTCTTGCATGGCCTTCAACTCGTTCTCGTACTGTTTGGCCGTGGCCTCAAGCTCGCCATTGATCTTTGAGATTTCAGGCAATGTCTGCATGATGGTATTGGTATTAACCTTGCCAAACTTTTGCGCGAACGTAGCCAAAGGTGCCATCAGCATCAACATTAAAATAAGTTTTTTCATTTCTTTTTCTATTGTTTAATTGTTAATTGTTCTATTTTGAGGCAGGAGACAGCCTGTTTGTCCCGGCCGCCTTTGTTGTTGTTGTTTTGAAAATGTCGGCTCATCTGCCGTAGCCCAATTTGTCCAACACCTCGTTCGATATGTCTATTTTGGGCGAGCCAAAGATAATCGCGGTATCGGAAGCGCGGTCGAGCACCAAGCTGTAACCACGTAGGTCGGATATTTCCTTGACCGCGTTGTATATCTCTTCTTGTATGGGGGTCATCAAGCTTTGACGCTTTTTGAACAGCTCTCCTTCTGGCGAGAAATACCTTTTCTTCAGTTCCGCGGCTTGCTTCTCCTTGGCCATGATCTGCTCTTGCTTGGCTTTTTTCTGCTCTTGCGAGAGAAACACCATCTCGTTTTGATAGTTTTTGTACATCGTGGCAGCCTCTGTGTTGAGGGCCTCAACCTCCGCCTGCCATTTCTTTGATACTTGGTTGAGCTGCTCGTTGGCACGCTCGTACGCGGGAATGTTTTTTAACACGTATTCCATGTCTATGAGGGCGAACTTCTGAGCGTTGCCCTTGATGGTGCCAAAGGTGAGCGTCAACGTGAGCAAAAATACTTTCGCTAGCGCTCCTGATATTGTTTTGTTCATTGTTTTTTTCATCATGCTATTGTTTTAAAGTGCCCATGTTCCTTTCAAGACGAGCGTACGAGCCATATAGTTACGCGTGCGTTTGGTTTTACTTTTTATTAACATGTCGTCGCGCCATGCTCCCACGCCATGAATTATGGTCGGCCTTGGCGCGGTGGCAGGCATTTGATGTGCTCAAGCTGACAGTGCCACAGCGCCGTGTCGCCGATGAATTGTCAGAACTCTTGGCCAAGGATGAAGTGGAATTGGCTGCCACCTATCTTGCCACTGGACACTTTGTCGAAACCGTATGCCCAATCAATACCCATCAATCCGACCATCGGGAGGAAGATTCTCACACCCACTCCAGCGGAGCGTTTCATGTCGAACGGGTTGAACTTGTTTGTTTCCGTCCACGCGTTTCCACCCTCAAGGAAGCTGAGCGCATATATCGTGGTATTGCCAAGCATGAGCGGATAGCGCAATTCGAGGGTGAACCGGTCGTAGGCATAGCCCCCGTTGCCCGTCGTTAGCGACCCATTCTCATAGCCACGAAGCCCTATGGTCTCTGTGGCGTAGCTTGAAGAGTAGCCGCTCATGCCATCGCCACCCATGTAATAAGTCTCGAATGGGCTCTTCTTATACTTGTTGTAAGAGCCAAGAAGCCCCAACTCGACACGCGTCATGAGCACCAGACACTTCTGCGAGGCGGTCAATGCCGTGAATGTACGAGCCTTGAATTTCCACTTGTGATACTCTATCCAGCGGTATTTCTCTTGTTGCTCTTTTTGGAAATTAGGCGAATAGGGATTGTTGGCGAGGCTCTTGTAGTCTTTGTTGTCCCACTTTGACCATGGCGGCGTTATTGTAGCGCTGGCCGTAAACTCCGACCCACGTCGCGGGAACAGTTGGTTGTCGGTAGACGACCGGTTCAGCGAGATACTCAAATTAAGACTGTTGGAGCTTCCCGTAGACATCATAAAATACTTCCAATTCTTCAGCATGTAACGAGTGAAAGACAATTGAAGCGAGAGCATGAAATAGTCATCGGGCCATCTCAAGCGTTTTCCCCACCCCAAATTGGCGCCGAAGAGTTTTAAGTATTTATCCGGGTCGTAATAGTTCTCATAGTTGGTATAGTTGTAACCATAGCTACTACTGCCCATCATGTAAGAGTAATAGCTGTTGTTCCAAGCCTGATTGTAGAAATTGCTCGATATGTCAGTCATCTTGGAATAGTACACTCCGAGGGACAATTGGATTGGTCGTTTACCGCCAAACCAGTTGGTGGAGTAGCCGGCGTTATAGCTTTGATAGTACGTACCATTGGTTTGAACACCAAGAGACAGCTTTTCGCCGTCGCCAATAGGCAAGATGCCGCGATGCTCCTTGTTCTTGTTGAAGAGGTTGGCCATGGAGAAGTTGTTCAGTGTGAGGCCCACTCGCCCAATGACGCCAGTCTGTCCCCAACCCAAGGAGAACTCCACTTGGTCGTTAGACTTCGGCACAAGGTTCCAGTTTACGTCCACAGTGCCGTTCTCTATATTTGGAACCACGTCGGGCGAGACCTTTTCCGGGTCAAAATGCCCCATGGAAGCCAGCTCTCGAGCAGACCTCATGAGGGCTTCTCTCGAGAACAAATCGCCTGGCTTGGTGTGCAACTCACGGCGCACCACGTTTTCATACAGGCGGTCATTGCCATTTATTCGCACGTGGCTCAAGTGTGCCTGAGGCCCCTCTACGATACGCATCTCGAGGTCGATGGAGTCGCCCACGATATTCACCTCGGTAGGTTGCACATTGGAAAACACGTATCCATTATTATAGTATAGGTTGTGCACGGCATCATCATCCTCGTTAACGCGCTTGTTCAAGAACTTCTGATTGTACACGTCGCCGGCCCTCATGCGCAGCACATCGTTCAGGAAATTAGAGTTGTACACCGTGTTTCCCACCCAGTGTATGTTACGAATGTAGTATCGCTGCCCCTCATCCACTTTCACATAAACGTTTACATGCCGGTCGTCGGCGTTCCACACGCTGTCTTTCAAGATAACGGCATCGCGATAACCCAACTCGTAATATTTGCTGATAAGTTTTTCCTTGTCCTCCTTCCAACGCTCCGGGGTAAACTTTTTCGTTTTCAAGAATGATGACAGTTTGCCCGCCTCGTGGGTCTTTGAGAACACGCCCTTGGCGAAGAGCCCTCCTTTTATTTTGGCATCCTTGAGGTGTTCGTTACCCTCTATAATAATATTCTTGACCTTGATCTTTTGTTTTTTGTCGATTATCACGTCAAGTATCACCTGATTTTTAGCCGTGATATCCTCCCGTTGCTGTATGTCTATATCCGCATTTTGAAAGCCTTTGTCGTCAAAATACTTCTTGGCGAGGATTTTCGCGCGGTCTATCATGTTGGGGGTAATCTGCCCACCCTTGATCATTCCGAGCTTTTTTTCCATGTCCTCGCGCTCGCTTTTCTTCAAGCCAATATAGTTGATTTGCGACACCCGGGGTCTTGGTTTCAGGGCTATATGCAGGTAAACCTTGTCGCCCACCAACGAGTCGGCAGAGATTTGCACGTCCGAGAACAGGCCATGCCTCCAATATCGCTTCACCGCCTCGGTTATCTCGCTGCCCGGCAACGTGATGTGCTGTCCAACGGTAAGTCCGGAAATACTTGTGAGCATGTAATCCTCGTACCCGTCCATACCGCTAACGTTAAAGCCGCCAATAACCGCGTTTCGTGGCGTTCCCGCGTAAGTGATGTCGGGAAAAACTATTTTGTCTTGAGCTTTCACGCCTGCGCAGCAAGTCATAGCGATGACAGCCGCAAGTATACTATTCTTGTTATAGTGCATGATATATAGGTGTTAGGTCTCAGGTGATGGTCGTTTGTAACTGGCGCAAGCACCTATCATACCTTTATAATCTTGTTTTCATTATTTATTGTCATTCGCGAGTTCCGCCTGCGCCTCTGTTTTCCCGAAGCGTCTCTGCCGTTTTTGATAGTTGGCGATGGCCTCACGCAAGTCCTCCTCGCCAAAATCAGGCCAGAATGTATCACAAAAATACAGTTCGGAATAGGCTATTTGCCAAAGCAGGAAATTTGAGATTCTCAGCTCTCCACCCGTCCTTATGAGCAGCTCAGGGTCTGGCATGAAGTTGGTTGCCATGTACCGGCCCACCGTATCCTCGGTTATATCATCGACATTCATTTCGCCATCCCTGACCGACCGGGCTATATCTCTCACGGCCTTGGTGATTTCCCAACGCGCGCTGTAGCTCAAGGCCACCACCATTGTCATGGCGGAGTTTTGGGCGGTATGCTCCATTGTCTCGCGCAATTTGTCTTGCACGGGCTTGGGCAAACGCTCCATCTCACCCACAACTTGGAACCTCACGTCGTTCTTCATAAAGATCTCGTCTTCCAAAGAGCTTAGCACGAGCCCCATGAGCGCGCTTACTTCGTCTTCGGGCCTGCTCCAATTCTCTGTCGAGAAAGTGTAAAGGGTGAGGTATTTCACTCCCAATCGGGTACACTCAGAGGTGATGCGGCGCACGGTGTCAACGCCAGCCTGATGGCCGAAGCTTCGCTCCCTGCCTCGCTCCGAGGCCCAACGCCCATTGCCGTCCATGATGATGGCGATGTGGCGGGGTATCCTTGTCATATCGAGTTGTGCCATATTTCTATTCCTTATTGCATGTTGTACACTTTGGCATGAAACTATAGCTCACGGTAATCGTCAGCGCGTGGTAGCAATCAGTGTTCTTGAACAGTCCTCCACTCACCACATGGTAAGGATCTTTCACACCGTCTATCCTGTCGGTTTGGGCAAAATGGACACCCCACTCCACCCCCACGTTCAGCCGGCGCGCCACCTTGTATTTCACGCCGAACCCCAATGGCACGTTCATGGCCATCTCGCTCTTGCCAGCTTGATCTACGTACGTAGTGCCGATGCCCGCGAAGACAAACGGCGTTATCCGCTTGGCGCCTCTATAATCGCGTCCAGTGCCATAGGGCCAAAAATTGTACTCATAGGTCAAACACATTTCATACAGCGTGTTGGCAAACGTGTAAGGCGCGTTGGCAAAATCTGGATAGTATGTTCCCGCGTTGGCCGACGAGCCTTTCATCTTGCCGCATGCCACGTTCAGTTTGAGCGCCATGTATGGGTCTATGACATACCGTCCCAACGCGGTGGCACATGGTTGGAGGTTTTTAACAAGGCTACCGTTGAAGTCTCCAAGGTATCCAGCCACGCCAACTCCCGCCCCAATCTCCATGCGATATTCCGGATCGTCCTGCGCTCTCAGCGGAGCGGCAAAGCCCATCGCCATCATAAAGACCAGCGGGAGCGTTCTCATCATTTCGTGAACTCCGTTTGGTTTCGCTCCCATCCCAACCGGGCGAGCCGTCCATTCCATACGGTCGGCTCGCCGTCCTTGGTGATGTATATGATATTTTTATCGTCGCGAGCCATACTGAACGGCCGCGCGGACTTTCCGAACGTCTTGGGCAGGTCGTACACTTTCTTGCCAAGCCATGTCAAGCCCTCGTCCTCACTGAAATAGAACTTGTCGAAATGGCCTCCCAAAGCCAGCAGCCCGCCATCGTATCCTATCACTTGCAGGTTGGCAATCGCGGGCAGCTCCAGCTTATTATAGTCGTCTGGGGGGTAGTAAGCCCACGGCTGCTCTTGTGAGTTTTTGGCGTTTTCCTCCACCTTTCGCCATATTTTGGTCTTGCCGTCGCGCGTTCCTATGACAAACAGGTTATAAGCTTGGCGGTTTATATTAGACGCTATCACTATAAAGTTGACGTTCTCCGTCGGCAAGTTGTCAGGAGAGTCGTCCAACGTAGCCACTTTCCACGTTGAGCCTTCGTTCTCAGAAACCACAATGCCGTCTGCCGTCAAAGCGTACATTTTTTTTTCGCTCGCTCCAACCAGCCGTTCCAGTCGCGTTCCCTCGCACACCTCGTGCCAGCTTGTCCCATCGGCAGACCTTGTCAGCTTGCCCCCGTCGAGCAGATACAGATAGTCTCCCATGGCCACGGCGTTCTTATAGGCCGACCCTGAGAACGTGGCGTCAAGCTGCTGAAAATTGCCGTTCACACCCTTCCAAACTCTGGTCTTTCCATCTTTCACTCCAAACAAGAAGACATCGCCACGGCGCGTCACCAACCGGCGACCGCCCACGCCCGCAAGGCTCTCCGCGCCAGAGTGGCTCCACGTCAGCTCCTCGCCGGTTTGGCGATGCACGTTCACCTTGAGCGCATACTCCCTGTACGCGCTGGCGTTGGTGTTGTACACCCGCAACTTATGAACCCGCGTCAGGTCCAAAGAGTCTTTTGGATTGTAATACACTATGCTGTCCTTGCCTGTCTTGGATGCCATCATCAGCACCACGGCCCCACCGTTCTTGGTGGCGATGGCGCAAATGGCCTTGGACGCGTCCACTCCACATGGCAGCGAGTCGGGGTTGTAAACCAACTTCCGCACTTGGTCGATATAGAATGAGTGACGCTTGGCGTCATAGCTCGATTTGTACACTGAGTCCGTGACACCATCTTTCGCCATGGTGTGCGTGTATTTGTTGACCGTAGTGATAGCGAATGAAGTCACAGCCGTGTCATCGTAATATCTCACCTCATCATCGTTATCCTTAAGACACGAAGAGAGAGAGGCCACGGCCGATGCCATAAGTACACATGACAATAACTTCTTAATCATTGCACGTTTAATTTTGAATTTAGCTGCAAATTTACTTAGAATTATTCAATTTATCATCTATTTTGTTTCTTAATTATGCAAAATATTGATTTGTAGGAGAATTTTTAAGTTTGTTTAGGGTTGTTCACTCGGGTCGTGACGCCAGCTTCTCCGCGCGTTTTTTGCGCCGCGTTGTTGGTCAGGCAGAGCAATATGTCTCCCACTTCCATGGGCAACTGGCCATTGGGCACGATGATACTTTTGCCTCTTTTCACCATCATCACGAGCGTGCCCTCGGCTATATCCATCTGCGAGAGCAGGTTGCCGTTGACAATCATGTCCTCCCGAAGGGTTATCTCATGGAGCCTCGGGCCAAGCTCCTCGGGTATCTCCACGCCAAACTCGTTGCCCGTTTTCTCAATCGGCATGTCCAAACGCAGCTTCCTGGCCATCACGCCGATGGTGCTTCCCTGCACGATTAACGACACCAAGGTAATGAAAAACACGATATTAAACAGCAGGTTGGCGCCACTCACCCCATTGATCATGGGGTACGTGGCAAAAATGATGGGTACCGCTCCGCGAAGTCCCACCCAAGAAATGAAAACCTTGCCGCGCGTGGGTATTTTGCGAAAGGGCAACAAACAGACAAACACGCTCACCGGCCGCGCCACCAAAATCATGAACACGCTTATAGCCAATGCCAACGGTGCCACCCCCACCAGCTCCACCGGGTTGACCAACAGGCCGAGCGTGAGAAATAGCACTATCTGCAAAAGCCATGTCAAACCGTTGAGAAACGTCTCCATCTCTTGCCGATAAGAGAGCCTGCTGTTGCCCACCACCAAGCCGGCTACGTACACGGCCAAATAACCATTGCCATGCAGCGTGTCTGTCAGCGTGAAAGTGATAAACACCATGCTCAGCAGCAACACCGGATAGAGCGCGGCGTTGGGCAGGTTGATGCGATTAACGAGAAGCACGGCAAACCTGCCGGCGCCATAGCCCAAGGCGCCTCCCAAAAGAAACTGCTCGCCCAGTTCGAACAGCAACGTTCGCGCGCTGAAGTCTACTCCGGAGAGCACCACGTTCATCAACGCTATGGTAAGCATGTAGGCCATGGGGTCGTTGCTGCCACTCTCAAGCTCCAAAATGGGGCGTATCTTATGTTTAAGGCCTATCTCTTGCGTCCTCAACAGGCTGAAAACCGAGGCCGAATCAGTGGAGGACATCGTGGCGGCCAGCAAAAGCGAGACCATCAGCGACAACCGAGTGTCCATGCCAAACCAAGCGAAGAGCGCGAAAATAAACAAGCCAGCAAGCGCGGCTGTCAACACCACGCCCAACGTGGCAAGGACTATGCCGGGAGACAAGATGGGCTTGATATCCTTGAACTTGGTGTCCATGCCACCCGAAAACAAAATGACGCTCAGCGCTATCATGCCTATGAACTGCGCGTCTTTCGGACTGTC
The DNA here is from genome assembly GCF_000758925.1 of Prevotella sp. S7-1-8. Lineage (GTDB taxonomy): Bacteria > Bacteroidota > Bacteroidia > Bacteroidales > Bacteroidaceae > Prevotella. Next base: position 48,010 of record NZ_JRNC01000033.1, on the reverse strand, counting down.
AAACTGCATGCCCATGCCATCGCTTCCAAAAAGCATGCCCGTGAACAAAAACAGCAGCAACGTTGGAATGCCAAAACGATACCCGGTTTTGCTGATAATGATGCTAACCAATACAAGCAACGAGCCAAGGAGAAATATATTCTCGGTAGTGAATGTAAGCATGACAAATAATAAGATGAATAAGTAAAATCGAGATTGCCGACCTTTCGCGCAGCGTGTCAATCGCCTTTACGTCTCGCAAATATAATGAAAATATACCACAACGCCATGCTTTATCTTGCCGCATCATAGTTAACAATGTTTAATTACGCTTGTGGACGCCACCATACCCCGCCGCCTCCATTGGCTCCATCGTGGGTTGCTCCTCCACGCTCGCGGTTACCAACGGGACCTGCGGTAAAATGGCGTCACACCCCACGCCATCCCATAAACGGCGGCCACACGGAGTGCCGTGGAAGCGTCGCCACGCATGGCGTACAACATGGCCGCCACGATCATGCACGGCGCCATAACCCAAGGTGATCGTATTTCGGATGGTCGCAAAACCTCCTGAGCGTCATTCGCTTACGCTGGGTACATCATTAACCTGGCATCGTTGACGCTTACACCCATTTTTATCACTTGTAAAAACGTTGAAAAAATCTAACAAAACACCGCTCACAACTCGCCTATTCGCGAGCGTGAGGCTCCCTGTGCGCAAATAGGCAAAAAACAAGCGATTTTCGCAACACGCTATCACGCAACATGTTGCAATCTTTGTTAAGAAATTTTCTGAAAACAAGGCACTCCTCGATTTGTCTTAAGCACTCAATCGCCTATCGATCAGGCTCTAAACGCGAACCGATTGAGACCTAAAGGCAATGCCTTTAACGCTCACACGCAAGACGAATAGACACCAATGGCGTCACGAAGCCGCGGCGAGCCACTCGTGACGACAAAGAAAACATTAAATCTTTCCTCTTAATCGCTGTAGAACACGCCTATCGAACGTACCTTTTTCTGTGATTTTTTATATACAGCCTGGCAATATTCACGGATTGGGAAACCTTGACGACACGTATCAACATTATATCACCCGCGCATCGTTCCATTAGTCACAGACCCATCTGGAGCTGGCTCGGCCGCCATACCCACTTGCCCATCTTCTTCCAAGGTAGGATAACGCGTCGCGCGGTCCTGCAAGAATATATGGTTAAGCGTGAAGGCCAAGGAGCGCAAGGTGGCCTCGCGCGACTCGCCCTTCAGCTCACATTCCCACACCGTGACGCAATGCCAGCCCATTTGGGCGAGTTTCTTTTGCACCTCTTTGTCACGTTGCTTGTTTCTTGTAATCTTCCTAATCCAAAAGTCTGTGTTGGTCTTGGGCATCCTGAACTCCTTGCAATCATGCCCATGCCAAAAACAACCATTTACAAAAATGCAGGTCCGATACTTTCGAAGTACCAAATCAGGACGTCCCGGCAGACGAGGGCTGTTCAGTCGATACCTGTACCCTCGCGAGAACAAGAACCTTCTCACGATCATCTCGGGCTTCGTTCCCGAACTGTGTACAGAGGCCATAATTCTACTCCTTACATTTTCTTTCACTTTCTTTTCGAGGATGTTTTCGTACCGACAAAAGTATAAAAAAAACAAGAAACCTTTCGGATAACAACCAAAAAGTGGTATCTTTGTCTTAACACTCACCATAAAACCGCCAGCATTGAAAGAAAACAGACACAGCCTTCTATGTTCCGAATCGGATTTAGTACGCGAATCACAAATTCCCATTGTGTTCAAACGCCCTATACCCAAGGATAGAAACCAAATCAGGGTTTTGTCGCTATTCTCAGGCTGTGGAGGCATGGACCTTGGGTTTGAGGGAAACTTCATAGCGCACAAGAAATCCATATCCCCAAAGTTTGGGTTTCAGCAAAGCATAAACCAAGATTGGGGTCTGCTAAAAAAGACTCGCTTCACCACAGTCTTTGCCAACGACATACTACCAGAGGCGGCCACGGCATGGACTCATTATATGAGTCGTTTCGGGCACAACGCAGATGTTTACCATTTAGAAAGCATCGTGGAGCTTGTCAAAATGCACAAGGCTGGGGCTGGCATTTTCCCCGACAACATAGATATTGTAACCGGAGGCTTCCCATGCCAAGACTTTAGCGTGGCTGGCAAACGTAAAGGCTTCGACTCGCAAAAAGACGACTGGGGGAAAGCTCGCGGTGACGGAAAGCCATCCGAGGAAAGCCGAGGAAAGCTGTATTACTGGATGAAACAAGTCGTCGACATAGTTAGGCCCAAGATGTTCATAGCCGAGAATGTCAAGGGATTGGCCAACCTTGGCAATGTCAAGGATATCATCCAGCGTGATTTCTCAACAGCTGACGGCAATGGGTACATCGTGCTAAACCCACAAGTGCTGCACGCAGCCAACTATGGAGTGCCCGAATCGAGAGAGCGCGTCATCTTCATTGGCATTCGCCGGGACGCCCTCAGGCCCGAAGCCTTGGCGGCACTGACTTCCGACGACATTCCAGACGCTCTTAACCCATACCCTACTCCTACCCATTCTTACACGGCCAAGGGCAAGGACCTGTTGGCTCCAGTCGCGACGTTTGACGTGTTGAAAGATATTGAGGAGCCAGCGTACAGCGTGGACCCAGCGCAACAAGTATATTCGAAAGCGAAATACTTGTCCAACGGCAGTCAAGGCCAAATTGAGATAAAACTTGATGGATTGGGACCAACCATTCGCTCGGAGCACCACGGAAACATCGAGTTCAGGCGACTGTCGGCCGAGCATGGCGGAAAGCACGCAGTGGAGTTGGCCAACGGAATGATAGAGAGGAGGCTCACTCCAAGGGAGTGCGCGCTCATCCAGACGTTTCCTCCGGATTATCGTTTTGTGATAAAGCGACAAGGCTCCCAAGGCTTTTTGTTAAGTTCCTCGGGAGCATATAAAATTATTGGAAACGCCGTGCCACCTGTATTGGCTTACAACATCGCTATGCGAATACAAGAGTTGTGGCCTGTTTATTTTGGATAAAACATGAACATGGATTCCAATTACATAGCATTTCAGACAGAAGGGACACATGACACAGACCGTTTAATTGACGCGAACGCACACTGAATACGATCTATCCAAATCGCTACCAGAAAAAGAGAAGATAAAACAAGTTAGGCAGTTTTTTATCGCGGAGGGCAAAAAATCGCATAAAATACAAATGCCTTGGTGGATGGGAGAAACCGTAGAACCCAACCTTAAGTTTATTACAGATATTGATAGTGATATAAAAAGAAATTTGATCAATCGATCTTTTATCTTATTTAAATCCATGTACAGCGCAAATCCAAATCTTAAATATAAATACGTGGCGATATGGCTGTGCTCACATTACTCGTTGCTATGCTCAAACATGCGAGACTTTTATTCCGCTGGCGGGAAAATCAAAGAATACAAAGGCGTTGTTTTCAACCCTCCCCTGCCCCAAATTGTTGGCAATCTTTTAAGGCGAGTTGATGAAATAAAATCTTTATTGGACAATCCTGATAAAGATCTTTTACAAGACATCTCTGATTATTGGGACTTTGAGTACAACGAAACAGACTTGTTTGGTTCATGGGTGAACATGCTGGAGGAACAGTTTAAAGGCAACGCTGAATTGAAAAAAATTAATATACGAAAGCTAATATATAGCCAAACAGTATAATAACATTTATGAAAAATCATACGGAAAGTGTGTGTGTTTTATCGTCTTTAACAGAAAAGGAGGAATATCAAACTTGCCATTCTTGACGTGACCATGGTGTCACAGTATACCCGAGATGTAGTCTCACAGTCGCACGGCCCCTATATTTTTATTGAAAAACATGCGCTCACGCTTGAAAAACATGGTTGTTTTATCGACGCGCGATAGATTTATTTTTGTGATTTTCCTTTGAAAATCATGTTATTTGCATTAACTTTGCATATATTTTATTTTATGGTGAAAGATAAAACTTGTGTTAATCTTTGGCTAACACCGACGAAAGCATAAACCCAAACCAAGAAAACGACAAATGGACTATAATTTTAAGGAAATAGAAGAGAAATGGCAACAAAGATGGGCGCAACGCAAAACATATCATGTGAACGAAGACAAATCCCGTCCTAAATACTATGTTCTGAACATGTTTCCCTACCCATCGGGGGCAGGATTGCACGTGGGACACCCGCTGGGATATATCGCCAGCGATATTTACGCGCGTTTCAAGCGGCAACAAGGCTACAACGTGCTCAACCCAATGGGGTACGACGCCTACGGATTGCCGGCCGAGCAATACGCCATACAGACGGGGCAGCACCCGGCTGTCACCACGGAACAAAACATAAATCGCTATCGCCAGCAGTTGGACAAGATGGGGTTCTCGTTCGATTGGGACAGGGAGATACGCACTTGTGACCCCAAATACTACCACTGGACGCAATGGGCGTTCCAAAAGATGTTCAACTCTTACTACGACACGGAGTTGCGGAAGGCCATGCCTATAGACGTTCTCGTGAAGCATTTTGAAACGGATGGGACAAACGGCATACACGCCGCGCAGACCGACGACACCATCGCTTTTAGCGCAGAGGAATGGAACGCCATGGACGAGACACGGCAAGCCGAGACGCTGATGAACTATCGCATAGCCTACAGGGGTGAGATGACGGTGAACTGGTGCGCCGGACTGGGCACCGTGCTGGCCAACGATGAGGTTGTGGACGGCGTGTCTGAACGCGGAGGATTTCCGGTGGTGCAGAAGAAGATGAGCCAATGGTGCCTCAGGGTATCGGCCTACGCGCAGCGACTGCTCGATGGTCTGAACACCGTGGAGTGGAGCGACTCTATCACCGAGACACAAAAAAACTGGATAGGACGCAGCGAGGGCGCAGAGGTGAAATTCAAAATCCAAAAGAACGAGGACGGCACGGCGCAAGAAACTGATACCATCACGATTTTCACCACACGCGCCGACACCATGTTTGGCGTGACGTTCATGGTGCTCGCGCCAGAGTCTGACTATGTGAGACAAGTGACCACGGACAGCCAGCGAGCCGAGGTGGAGAGATATTTGGAATACGTGAAGAAGCGCACCGAGGTGGACAGGATGTCTGACCACAAGGTGACTGGCGTGCCCACGGGCGCCAACGCCATCAACCCGCTTACCGGAGAGGCAATACCAATCTACGTGTCTGAGTATGTGTTGGCTGGATATGGCACGGGCGCTATCATGGCAGTGCCAGCCCATGACAGTCGCGACTACGCTTTTGCCAAGCACTTCGGACTGCCCATCATACCACTTATAGAGGGCGCCGACGTGTCGGAGGAAAGCTTTGACGCCAAGGAAGGCATCGTGACAAACTCGCCCATGAAGGGCAAACGGGGCATGGACGGATTCTCGCTAAACGGTTTGACGGTGAGCGAGGCGATAGCCAAGACCAAGCAATTCGTGAGCGACAAGGGTATAGGCAGGGTGAAAGTGAACTATCGCATACGCGACGCCATATTCTCCCGGCAGCGTTATTGGGGAGAGCCTTTCCCCGTGTACTATGACCATGGGATGCCCAAGATGATACCTGAGGAGTGCCTGCCCATCGAGTTGCCGGAGATAAAGGAGTACAAACCCACCGAGATGGGCGAGCCGCCATTGGGCAGAGCCGAGCGATGGGCGTGGGACACGAAGAGGAAACAAGTGACGCTTAATAGTGAGATTGACGAGCGTACGGTGTTCCCGATAGACCTCTACACCATGCCGGGATTTGCCGGTTCGAGCGCATACTACCTGAGATACATGGACCCGCGGAACGACAAGGCGTTGGTAGGGAAAGCCGCCGCACAATATTGGCGACAGGTTGACTTGTACGTGGGAGGTACCGAGCACGCCACCGGACACTTGATATACAGCAGGTTTTGGAACAAATTCTTGTTTGATTTGGGCGTGAGCTTCGAGGAAGAGCCTTACCACAAATTGGTGAACCAAGGCATGATACAGGGCCGAAGCAATTTTGTGTATCGCGTGGAAGAGCTTAGCGCCGCGGACAAACCTGTCTTCGTGAGCTACAACCTGCGCGGAGAATACAAAGAGGTGACACCCATACACGTGTGGGTAAACCTCGTGAAGAACGACATGCTCGACATGGAAGCGTTCAAACAATGGCGACCTGAATACCAAAACGCGGAGTTTATTTGCGAGGATGGCAACTATGTGTGCGGCTGGGCGGTGGAGAAAATGTCGAAATCCATGTACAACGTGGTGAACCCTGACGACATTATCCGCGACTATGGTGCCGACACCCTGCGCCTGTACGAGATGTTCTTGGGACCCGTGGAGGCCAGCAAACCGTGGGATACAAACGGTATAGATGGCTGTTTCAGATTCTTACGCAAGTTCTGGAACTTGTTTTTCGATAACCGCACGGGTGAGTGCTTAGTGGACAATTCGGCACCATCCAAGGACAGCTTGAAAAGCGTGCACAAGCTCATCAAGAAGGTGACGGCCGACATAGAGACTTTCTCGTACAACACGAGCATATCCGCCTTTATGATCTGCGTGAACGAGCTGGGACAGCAAAAGTGCCACAGCAAGGAACTGCTGGAGCTGCTCGTGACCATCATCGCGCCTTTCACACCGTACATAGCCGAGGAATTGTGGGAGCGACTGGGCCAAAAGGACAGCGTTTGTGACGCAGAATGGCCGAAATGGAACGAGGCCTTCATGGTGGAAAATGAGATGCAAATGACCATAAGCTTCAACGGCAAGGCTCGCTTTCAAATGGTATTTGGCGTGGATGACAGTAAGGAATCTATACAGGAACAAGTGATGAAAGATGAGCGAACACAAAAATATATAGCGGGAAAAAACATTGTGAAGACCATCATTGTCCCTAAAAAAATAATAAATTTCGTACTCAAATGAACAGTCGACAACAATTTATCATCGGTGAAGTAAAAGACTATGTGTTCATCACTCTTGGCTTGTTGCTTTACACCAGCGCGTTTACCATCTTTTTGATGCCCTATGAAATAGTAACGGGTGGCGTTACTGGCATGTCGGCCATCATATTCTACGCGACAGGATTTAAGATAGAATACACGTATATAATTATCAACCTGTCACTCCTAATCATGGCATTGATAGTGCTTGGGGTAAGGTTCATGATGAAAACGATATACGCCATCTTCGCGCTTTACTTCATGCTTAAATATGCGCAAGAGCTTATGCCAGTGAACCCTGACGGCTCATTCATCAAGATGTTAGGCGAAGGACAGGACTTCATGTCTATGGTTATCGGGTGCTGTTTGACGGGAAGCTCGCTCGCTATCGTGTTTCTGAACAATGGCAGCACAGGTGGATCGGACATCATAGCGGCCGTGGTGAATAAATACAAAGACCTCTCATTAGGGCAAGTACTTATCCTAATAGACGTGTTTATAGTAAGCAGCTGCTTCTTTTTTCCACAGTTTGGCGATATGGCACAAAGGGCTCACAAGGTGGTTTTCGGCTTTTGCACTATCTTTATAGAATGTTCCATGCTCGACTTCGTGCACAGCAGGCAACGGCAATCGGTTCAGTTCATGATATATTCGAGAAAGCACGAGGAGATCGCCACGATATTATCCAAGGAGACCGATCATGGTCTGACCATACTCGATGGACACGGATGGTACACCGGTCAAGAAATCAAAGTGATATGCTTGCTGGCCCGAAAGAACGAGAGCCAATTGATATTCAGGCTAATTAAAACAACCGACCCCAACGCCTTTGTGAGCCAAAGCTCTGTCATTGGCGTTTACGGCGAGGGGTTTGAAAATATAAAGGTGAAAATTCCAAAGAAAAGGCAAGGGCAAAAAACAGCTCCTCCATTGGAATGATGGACTTATGCCACTTGTCCATCGCCACCATCTCTAAACTTTAAGCGTTAAAATAGATATGAAAATAGTATTCGCCACGAATAACGAGCATAAATTGCAAGAAATAAGAGAAATACTCGGCCATGAATTTGACATAGTGTCATTGGCTGACATTGGTTGTCACGTGGACATTCCAGAAACGGGAAACACCCTTGAGGAAAACGCGCATCTCAAGGCCGAGTATGTTTTTGACCATTATCATCTTGATTGTTTCGCCGATGACACGGGACTTGAGGTGGAGGCTCTCGGGGGAGCGCCAGGAGTGCGTTCGGCACGCTATGCCGATGGAACAGACCACGACAGCGAGGCCAACATAGCCAAATTGCTGCGTGAGCTTGATGGTAAAGCCAATCGCAAGGCTCGCTTCCGAACGGTTATATCGCTTATAACGATGGAGGGAGACAACGCTCTATGTAGCAGGGAATATCAATTCGAGGGCGAGGTGCGTGGCCGAATAGACACCGAAAAACACGGCACAGAGGGCTTCGGCTACGACCCGTTGTTCATACCAGAGGGCTATGACAAGAGTTTCGCAGAGCTTGGCGAAGAGGTCAAAAATCGAATAAGCCATCGCGCGAAAGCCGTAAGAATGTTAGCAGCGCATCTGAAAGGCATGTGACATGAAACATAATCGTCTCGTGCATGTTTCTTGTTTGTCAAGCTATTACGGCTTTTTTGTATGAAATTGGCAATAGTTTGGCACTAAAATCTCTTTATATCTATATATTAAAAGAGATACCAAATTATAGGCTTCGTTACATTGTCTTTTAATGTAAAGCCATTTTTATTCTCAAGCTATATATGTTTCTACATTAGCTTAATTCCACTAAATACCATTGTGTTTTGCCTGTTTATCTTGGCAAGAGACGGAAATAACTTCTGCTTGCCTTGATAAAGCGCAAAAAATGAGCAAATTATCAGACTACCAACAATCAAAACAAAAGCCATCTACCTCATTTGAAAACGTGGGAGATGGCTTTTATTGATATGATGCACTTTTTGGAAAGAAGTGCGTTTAAACTATCATAGCATTGGCTTATACGGTCTGCGCCACCGCGTTCGCCTCTTGGCCTTGCAGGCGATTCCGTATTTTTTTGCCCATCACGAGATATGCGATGGGAGACGCTATGAAGATGGAGCTCAAAGTTCCGAACACCACACCTAACGACATAGCAAAGGCAAATGGCTGAATGCTCTTGCCACCAAGGAACAAGATACAGAGCAACACGATCAACGTTGATAGCGAGGTGTTGATTGTACGAGCCAAGGTCTGGTTGATAGAATCATTGAACAGAATCTGGATATCCTGCTTGGGATGTAGCTTTAGGTTTTCTCGGATACGGTCGAACACCACCACTTTGTCATTGATAGAGTAGCCGATAACGGTCAGCACAGCGCCAATGAAAGTCTGGTCGACCTCAAGCGAGAATGGCAACAAGCCTTGTAGCAACGAGAACAAACCAATAACGGTGAGGGCGTCGATAGCCAATGCCACGGTGGAGCCCACGGAGAAGGCCACGTTACGGAAACGAAGCAGTATGTAAAGGAATATGGCTATCAAGGCTATGAGCACACTGATGATAGCCCCGTACGTCACATCCTTGGCCACTGAGGGTCCTACCTTGGATGAGCTTATAATGGAACCTCCCTGTCTAATATCAGGATTTTTGAAATCGTTGACATTCTTTTGGGTCACCAATCCCGCGTTTTTCAATCCTTTATAGAGCATCTCTTCCGTCTCATCGTCCACGGTAGGGCTGTTGGACTCTATCTTGTAGTTGGTCGAGACACGAATAGTCTTATTGTCGGTACCCAATGACAATGCGCTGGTAGTGGCCTTGGGGAAGGTTTTTGTCAACACATCGCGCACTTGTTCGGGCTGGGTGTTCTTCTCGAATACGATGACATAGTTGCGACCACCGGTAAAGTCGATGCTCTTGGCAAGACCTCGAACGAAGAAACTGCCACAGAATACCACCACGGCAACGATGGCTACCGTAAAGGTGGTTTTGTACATTGACATAAACTTAAAGTCCGTACCTTGCATCAAATTCTTGGAGATGCCAGTCCAAAATTTGAGGTTCTGCCACTTGTCCTTGTTCAGTTTGTACTCGTAAACGAGACGAGTGAGATAAACAGCGCTAAAGAATGAGCATACAATGCCGATGATCCATGTTGTGGCGAAGCCGCGGATAGGACCTGTACCAAACACGTAGAGTATGACACCGGTTATCAATGATGTCAAGTTGGAGTCGAAAATAGCTGAGAACGCATTGCTATATCCAGCGCTGACAGCTTGTTTCATGCCCTTGCCGGCACGCAATTCTTCTTTTATGCGTTCGTAAATCAGCACGTTGGCGTCTACCGCGGTACCGAGGGACAGCACCATACCGGCGATACCCGACATGGTGAGCGCGGCTTGAAAAGACGTCAGAATGCCAAGCGTGAAAAAGACATTGACAAGCAATGCACCCACGGCGATTGAGCCAGGTATCACGTTATACATGGCGAGCATGTAGATGATGAGCAGCACGAAGGCTATAATGAATGATATAACACCTTGCTGTATGGATTGCGCTCCAAGCGTAGGCCCAACCACTTCTTCCTGTACGATGTGTGCAGGGGCGGGCATACGTCCCGACTTCAAGGTGTTAGCCAAATCTTTGGTGTCCTCCACTGTGAAGTTGCCACTGATGGACGATTGTCCGCCGGATATTTCTCCGTTCACTCGCGGAGCGGAGTAAACCACGCCATCAAGCACAATGGCGATAGCTTTTCCTACGTTGGCCTTGGTCAACTCGGCCCAACGCCGCGCGCCTTCAGAGTTCATTGTCATGCTCACCTCCGGTTGGCCGGTAAGATGATTAAACTGGTCTGACGCCTCCGTCACCACATCGCCCTCCAATGGCGCGCGTCCATTGGTGGTCGTAACCTTGAGGGCGTGCAACTCGAATATGTTTTTTGCGGAGATGCCATCGGCTGGTTTCGCGCTCCAAAGGAGTTTCAAGTCGGTCGGCAACACTTGCTTGGCAAGCTCGCTATAGATAATCTTGTTTATATTCGCGGTGTCCCTAACGCTTGCGTATCCCACCACGCTAAGGCTCTGTCCACCTGCCGTTTGCAGCATGGCGAGCAGTGGATGCACCTTCTTGGCTTGCTCCAACTGGGCGTCGGGCGTAGTATTTATATCCTGTTTTTTGCTCTTTTTCTTGAGTTGAAACTTAGGTTTGGCTGTTGTTGCGGCCACATTGCCTTTGTTTTCCACCTTGGCAGAGTCCGCCACGTCTGAAGAAGCGTTGTCTCCATTGGCTAATCGTGTATCCAATTGCGTAAGATACGGAATTATCTCAGCCGCGTTAAAGGTCTCCCAAAACTCCAAATTGGCGCTGCCTTGAAGCAACTTACGAATACGCTCCGGCTCCTTGATGCCTGGCATTTCCACCATGATGCGTCCTTCCGAGCCTTGCACTTTTTGGATATTGGGCTGCACCACGCCAAACTGGTCGATACGGGTGCGCACCACCGTGAAAGAGTTGTCGATGGCCGATGCGACCTCCGATCTCAGCACTTTCTCCACCTCGCCATCAGTGCTTGTGGGCGATACTTTGCCTTGCAACTGCTGCGTGGCAAACACTTCCGCCAATCTACGCCCGGGGGCATTCTTGTGATAGGCGTCGACAAACAGCGAGATGAAGTCACCTTGCGTTGTCTCGAGCTTTTGGCGAGCTTCTTTCATGGACTTGGCGTAGGCGGCGTCGGTCTTGTGATCGGCGAGCATGTCCACCACGTCGGGTACGGAAACCTCGAGGATAACGTTCATTCCTCCTTTCAAGTCCAAACCGAGACCAATTTGCGTTTCGAGACACTTCTGATAGCTGTAAATTCCCAAATACTTCACGGAATCTTTATAATCCTGTTGCGCGATGGGGTCGCCGAGCTTGGCAGCCTGCTTGTCATAGTATCTCGTGGCGAACGAGAAAGACAAATAAAAGATGCTTGCAAGCGTCAGTAAGACGGCGGTTACAATTACAATTCCTTTGTTTTGCATTTTATTGTTGATATTTATTTTCTATTATTTCACTTTGATGACGCATAAAGATACTTTGCATAGATGACATGCAAAGATACTACTTTTTTGACTTTTTAAGCAAGGTTAAGGTCTTATTTATTCATTTTTTACGGTTTATGGCGTTTTTTCATCCAGCAAATGATAGGATAATGGTCGGATGTCTTTATTTTATTGTCCACGCGACAGACAACTGGCTCAAAATGAGCCGAGCACATGATATAGTCTATTCTAAAATAAAACCCGTTGTGATGATAGCTGATACCTGGGCCGTTTCCTGCCTCCACATAGCAGTCGGTCAGTTCCTTGGCGATAGTTCTTCGAACGTACGAGATGGGGCTGTCGTTAAAATCGCCGCACAGGATGACTGGCATGTCGCCGTGATAGGCCACGTAGCGCGCCACGGCCTCTGCTTGGCGCGCTCGTATGGACATGGCCTTGCTGAGTTTGTTGATGAGCGTTTTGGATGTCATCCCTGCCGTATCCACTTTCATCTCACCTTTCATCATCGTTTTAAATCGGTCTTTGTCCTCCACTGTCAACCCCGTGGTTTCCAGGTGATTGTTCACCACCAACACCTCCTCCCCTTTCACCATCAATTTAAAAGCGACACTCAAGTTTCCTTTAGATTCGTACATGATACGCTCCTTTGACAGGATTGGGAACTTGCTGTAAATTGATATACAGTCGCCCGCTTGGTGCATGGCGGTGTCCCGATACTGGTAGATGGGGTTGAGGGCCGAGTCAACCTTGGCTTTGTTTATCTCCGTAAGATTGGATTCTTGCAGGCAAACGATATCCGCGTCTTGCTCCTTGATATATTCCAGTATGGGGTTGGGCTTGTTTCCCGGGGTTTCCCATCCGGCGAATAGCCATACATTGTAAGACAGCACCTTGATGGCATCGTGGGGTGGCGTATGCGTAATGTTGAGTGGGCAGTATATCCTAATCGGTCCGTAGCACAGCAAAAATCCGGCAAATGGGATAATCGCCCACCTCGTTTTAAAAAATATCCAAAACACGAGAAACGCGAAGTTGAGCATCAAGAAAACAGGAAACGCCAGCCCTCCCTTGCTCAAGATGGGGAACGACGCTGGATCGAGCCTATCCGAATAGCCCATGGCGAGCATCACGATAACAGTGACAATATTTGCCCCGGCTATAGTTTGCAACGTAAATTTTTTCAGTTTTTTGATCATTTCTTGCTTTGGTCAAAGAGCGTCTGTTTCTCCTCTTTGCTCAAACTGTCGTACCCACTTTTCCTTATCTTGTCGAGAATACGGTCTATCTCTTCCCGCGCGGCTTGTTCGCGAGCGTTGTAATCCCAGTCGGGATTGCCCGTGCCATGATAACGGGAGCCTTTGCCGAAAGAGTGATTTCCACCTCGTTGTTCCCACTTAGACTTCAAATTGTCAAAAAACGAAGTGCCATTGCCATTGTCATAGTAATTTTCAGGATGTCTCCGCCAATAGCGAATGAGAAAAAATCCGAATATCATGCCGCCCAAATGAGCCAAATGGGCCACGTTCGAATTGGACACAGCCATGGCGGAGAATAGTTCCACGACTATGGCTCCCATCACCATCCATTTGGCTTTGATGGGGACAGGGATGGGTATGATGAACATCCTCTCGTTTGGGAACATCATGCCAAAAGCCAATAACAGCGCGTATATGGCCCCCGACGCTCCCACGGTGGTGAGATTGTTGAGCTGGTCGCCCAACTGGCGCATCACCGAGAAAGACTCGACGATGCCCAACGACTGCTGCGCGTCGAGCATAAAATACACATAAAAAAATTGTGCTATCTCTTGCATGACACCCGCGCCGATACCGCACAAAATGTAATAAAAAAGGAAACGACTCTCTCCCCACGCTCTCTCCACCACCGAACCAAACATCCACAGCATGAACATGTTCAAGATAATGTGTTCCCACCCACCGTGCATAAACATGTAGGTAACCAATTGGTAGAGATGAAAGTCAGACGCCATGAAGAAGTGCAGGCCAAGCGCATAGTTCAGGTCGTAGCCCCATACTTGTTGCGCCACAAGCAGGCCGAGAAATGCCAAGACGTTAATGATGAGCAAATTCTTGGTGACAGGTGGTATTTTTAGCATATGTTTGTAATATCGTTCTAAATCGTTTGCAATTGATGCAAAATTACAAAAAAACTCCGTTAGTTTATCATAAAGCAAGCTATTTGCGGCAATTTTTTAGTTTGTGTATAACTTTTCCATCCTTTTTCTTTGGATTGTGAAATGAATAGCCTATATTTGCGAGTAATTAACAAATTATCTTTCGATTATATCCATTTTAAAAACAAATATTATGAACAAGACAGAATTAGTTAAAAAGATTGCTGATGCTGCTGGCTTGACCGCCGCGGACGCAAAAAAAGCCCTTGACGCCACAACATGCGCTATCAAAGAAGCCTTGGTAGCCGGAGAAAAAGTACAGCTTGTAGGTTTTGGCACTTTTGCCACCAAAGAGCGTCCCGCGCGCCAAGGTGTCAATCCCGCTAACGGTCAAAAGATTCAAATCGCTGCCAAGACTGTCGTCAAGTTTAACGCAGGTTCTGAATTTGAAGACGCTTTAAACAAATAATGTAAATTTATTTTGCAGTTATAAAAAAAGGTCTACGCCATGCGTAAACCTTTTTTTTATGGGTTGTCGCGAGATTTTTCCCGTCATTTTGGCTGCTTGCCTATATAGGCCAGGATACCCCCATCCACATAGAGCACGTGCCCATTCACGGCATCAGATGCCTTAGAGGCCAAGAATACCGCCGGGCCACCAAGCTCTGATGGGTCGAGCCAACGACCCGCCGGGGTCTTTGCGCAGATGAAACTGTCAAATGGGTGACGGCTGCCATCAGCCTGACGCTCGCGCAACGGAGCCGTCTGAGGTGTGGCGATGTAGCCCGGGCCTATGCCATTGCACTGTATGTTGTACTCGCCATACTCCGAGCAGATATTGCGCGTGAGCATCTTCAACCCACCTTTCGCCGCGGCGTAAGCCGACACCGTCTCGCGTCCCAGCTCGCTCATCATCGAGCAAATGTTGATGATTTTACCCTCCTTGCGCTCCATCATCTCTGGCAGCACGGCAGAAGAGACAATGAATGGGCCCACCAAGTCTATGTCTATCACTTGCTGAAACTCCTCGCGCTTCATCTCGTGCATGGGTATACGCTTGATAATTCCGGCGTTGTTCACCAGAATGTCTATGTTGCCTACCTCCTTGTGAATGCGCTCCACGAGTGCCTTCACGTCGTTTTCCTTGGTCACGTCGCACACATAACCGGTCACGTTGGCTATGCCTGCCTCTTTGTATGAGGCCATGCCTCGATCCACGAGGTCTTGGTTAATGTCGTTAAAGATAATGTGGTCAATGCCAGCGGCCGCGAAAGCCTTGGCGATGTTGAAACCAATACCATAAGAAGCGCCCGTGATCCAAGCGTTCTTGCCTTTCAGTGAGAAAATGTTTAAGTTGTCCATTTTTATTATTTATTAAGGGGATTAATATAGTTTTACAAATTGTAATCTCAAGTTTGTTATCCCGAAAAATTCTTTGTCGCCATAGTCGACGCTCTCCTCGCCCTTTGGCTAAACGAACGTATAGTGGCGCACGTCCGCCACGCCGTGCGCGCTCCATTCGGCCTCGGGCCCCGCGTTGAGCGCGCCCATTTCCCCCAAGCGCGCGAAACGACCGGTTTTCAGCGTGTCAATACGATCTAATGGCAGCGGATATCCCATGGATACAGCGTCTCAAACAATCATGCGGTGGTATATCGAGTACACCATGTTCATCTCGTTTTGGGCAGAAAGTAGTTTTATCAGAGAGTCTTGGCATAGTCTTTTAGTATCATAGCGCTTCGTGTCAGCGAGTTTTGCCGCATAGCGAAGATTATAGTTTGTTATCACAAAGTGTTTGCCTTCGTCACTTTGCAAAGTTAACGATTTATTTATGATAAAGACTATTTATATTGTAAAACTTTCTTTCAGCATGCGATTGTTATGATTAATGAATGTTAATTATCAAAATCTTTCACTCCTGTCTCACGTATATGACACATAAAAAAACCGCTCAGGGCTATGCGGCTCGAGCGGCTTATGGTGTAAACATTATACCACCGTGTTTTGCAAGTGGCTTAAAGATCGGCTTTCCACACGCCATGCAGGTTGCAATACTCACGCGCGCAAACCTTTTTAGCGTCTGTCTTAAACTCGGCCACAGGTTTGTCGTTGGGGGTGAGATATTTGCGCAACACCTCAGTTTCTGTCATCAGCTCTATCCACTGTATATAGTGTTCCTCAGTCATGGGATGCTCCACCGAGCCCACCGTTACACGATAACCACCTTCGATAGCCTCGATAACAGGCACATGCTTCTCTTTGGCTGCGTCTACAGTGTTTTCGGTCATTGCTTTCCAGTCACCATCAAGGTTTAGCTCGCCAGCAGCCATCACCTCAACCATACTACCGGTTTTGGTATTCTTGTAAATGTCGTTTCTTTTTGCCATAGTGTTTAAATTTTCATAATGTTATATTGCAAAAATAGTTTTTATTTCTCATTTACGCAAACTATTCGTGATAATAAATTATATCAAAATGAAATATTTGTAATTTTTGTAATATTGAAGGGGGAATCATGATTTATATGGCATTGTAACGAGGTCGGAATGTTTGGCGAGAACCTTATAAAATATGCCATGATTACAAGCGCATCTATGCCCATACAGAGGCTTACAAGCAAAAAGCCGCAATAAGCGTTGACGCTTGTTGCGGCTTGTGAGTTGTCCTACGCGGATTCGAACCACGACTGAGAGAACCAAAAACTCTAGTGCTACCATTACACCATAGGACAATCGCATAGATAGCGCTGTCTACTTCAGCGGTGCAAAGATAGTGTTTTTTTGGTCTATGACCAAATTTTTAATCAAAATCTTTTCTTGCCACGCTTATAAATCTTCATAATGGCGCATGTTTGGCAACCATTCGCCACGTCCGTATCATGGAGTGAATGGCGCCGAGCAATCTTGCCCGCCGGCTCGGACCATACCGGCATGCCATACCCGAGGAGCCATTGAGCCTTGCCCGAGAACGGGGGTACGATACAGGCACAATGACACGAAAAACGGTAAACGTTAAATTTAAATGTGCTTGAAAATACAAGACAAACACCCTCTAATCTTTCGCTTATTCGCAAGCGAACGAATGGTTGCGCACAAAAACGAGGAAAATGAGGGTTTTCTGCAAAGTATTGAAATGCAATATAATAATAAAGAAAATATATTATTTTTAAAAATAAGTTTTCTAAAATGCTCGCCATTGGGCACTATTCACGTCATGATTAGGCCCTACACGCAGCGCGGATAGCGCGCAAACGGCGCGCGTATACGCCTTAAACGTAGCTTGAAAAGGCGCCAATGGCGTTTCGTGCATGTAAAAAAGGGTGAGCGATCGTGTGTTTTATGCCCGACAATACATTTTTTTTGTGCGGAATGATGAATTTTAGTATCACTTTATTTGTGATTATTTTTTGATAAAAAATGAGAGGTGACGATACTTGGGGAGTGAATGAGATGGCAGCCACCGTGGCTTTGGGGGCAGTTCGGGCAACCATAAAAAAACGACATCCCGCATCGGCGAAAAGCCTTGCGGGACATCGTTTCTGGTATCTCAAATGTGTATGGACTACTTCACGGTGATGAGATAATAGTTTTTCTTGCCGCGCTGCACCAAGAGATACTTGCCGTCTATAAGGTCGTCTGTGGTGACAGGGCGGTCAAAAGCGGTGAGTTTCTCCTTGTTGAGGCTCACGCCACCACCCTTTACAAGTTTGCGCATCTCTCCCTTGCTGGGAAAGATGCTCATGCCGTCGGCACAAAACAGGTCTATAGCCTTGGCGCCAAGTTGCGACTTGTCGACGTCGTAATGAGGTACATCCTTGAACACGTCGTTGAGCGTTGCCTCGTCAAGCCGCGCGAGCTCGTCCTTGGTGGCTTTGCCGAAAAGTATGTTCGAGGCGGCAATGGCTATGTCGAGGTCTTCCTTGGAGTGCACCATAGTGGTGACCTCCTCGGCCAGTCGGCGTTGCAACGAGCGGCGGCCAGGGTCTTGGGCGTGCTCCGCGGCGAGGTCGGCGATGGTTTGCCGGTCAAGGTCCGTGAATATCTTGATGTAGCGCTCGGCGTCTTGGTCCGACACGTTAAGCCAGAACTGGTAAAAGGTGTAGGGCGTGGTGCGGTCGCGGTCCAACCATACGTTGCCGCTCTCTGTCTTGCCAAACTTTTTGCCGTCGGCCTTAGTGATGAGCGGGCAGGTCAGGGCGTAGGCTTGGGATTCGTTGCCAAGCGTGCGGCGTATAAGCTCCGTGCCGGTGGTCATGTTGCCCCATTGGTCATTGCCGCCAAGCTGAAGCCGCACGCCATTGTGCTGGTACAGATGCAAAAAATCGTAACCTTGAAGTAACTGATAGGTAAACTCGGTGAAGCTCAAGCCGTCGCGAGCCGTACCGTTGAGGCGTTGCTGCACACTCTCCTTGGCCATCATGTAGTTTACGGTGATATGTTTTCCCACGGTGCGGGCGAAGTCGAGAAAAGTGAAATCCTTCATCCAGTCGTAGTTGTTCACCAACTCTGCCTTGTTGGGCTCACGGCCGTCAAAATCCAAAAACTTGGCGCACTGCCTCTTGATGGCCTCTTGGTTGTGGTAGAGCGTTTCCGAGTCGAGCAGGTTTCGCTCTTGGCTTTTGCCAGATGGGTCTCCTATCATTCCCGTGGCTCCTCCCACCAGCAGGTAGGGTTTGTGGCCGCAGCGTTGCAAGTGGCGTAGCATCATGATGCCGCAAAGGTGGCCGATATGGAGCGAGTCGGCCGTGGGGTCAGTGCCCAAATAGGCCGATACCATGTTCTCCATGAGGTATTCCTCGGTACCTGGCATGATTTGGGCCAACATGCCGCGCCATTTCAGTTCTTCGACAAAGTTTTTCATATGCGTTGTTCTTGTTGTTTGGGTTATCTCCGGCCGATACAATGATTTGGCCGGATGTATTGAAAATGTTGGGATGTCTGTTGGACGACTTACGGGACGGGGTCGTACCCACTTCCACCCCAAGGGTTGCATCTAAGTATTCTCCATATCGCCAGCGCCAGCCCTTTGATAGGTCCATGCTTGAGAAGAGCCTGTCGGGCGTACTCTGAGCATGTAGGCGTGAAGCGGCACGATGGTGGTGTATAGGGCGTGATGAACTTTTGATAGAAGACTATGGGCTGAACCAATAGCCAAGCCAAAACACGCCCAATGGCGCGAAGCATCTTTTGAGCGGCGTCTTTCATAGGGCTTCCTCCCCCGATAGACGCTCGTTGACTCGATTTAAAAGGTTGATGACAGTGGCCTCCACGCGGTTACTGTTATAAAGACTGTCTGACAGCCATATAAAAGCCATGGCCACATTGTGGCGAGCGACGATGGCTTTGTTTTTGCGGTAAGCCTCGCGCACTTGCCGTTTCACCCTGTTGCGCTTCACGGCGCGTTTAAAACATCGCTTGGGCACGCTGACCAGGAATTTGGCCTTGACGCTCATGGTCTCCTCCTTGTCGCGGCGCGGTTGCCGGCCGAAATCGTTTGGCAGGGGCATGTAAATCACCCTAAGGGGGAAAGCCAGCATGGACTGGCTCTTGCCTCCCTGGAAGAGGGCGTCTATAGTCTTCTTGCTATATATACGTTCCTCCTTGCGAAGTGTGGAGGGTAATGCTGGCATTGAAACGGGCAACTACTTTTTGTTTTCTTTGTCCAGGAAATCTGACAACGCGCTAATCATCGATGGATACTCCTTGGTGCCCGCCACCAATGACGGTTTGAGACCGGCTTTTTCAATGGCTTTGGCTGTAGCGGGACCAAAAGCGCCTAACTTGAGCTTGCCCTGCTTGACGTTGGGAAACGACTTGGTGAGATAGTCCACCCCCGTGGGAGTGGAGAATATGAGCATGTCACAATCAAAATTGTCCACCTCTTCTTGCGTGAACGCATCGCTTACGGTGCGGTACATCACGCACTCGGTGTGCTCGAGGCCCTTAGAATCGAGCAGCGTTTTGACATCGTCGTTGTGCACACTGCTCAGAGGGACTAAGTATTTCTCGGTCTTGTGCTTCACCATGGCGGGGATAAGATCGTCTATCTTGCCGGTGGCGCCAAAGAAAACCTTGCGCTTGCGGTACTGTACATATTTCTGGATATAAAGCGAAATGGTCTCTGTCACACAGAAATATCTCATATCCTCGGGGATGGTGATGCGAAGCTCCTTGGCAAGATTGAAAAAATTGTCTATGGCATGGCGCGATGTGAAGACTACAGCCGTGTGCGAAAGAATGCTCACTTTTTGCTGGCGAAACTCCTTGGCAGAAAGTCCCTCGACTCTGATAAAAGGGCGAAACACAAATTGTATGTCGTGTTTTTTTTCGAGTTCATAATAAGGAGATTTCTTATTCGCAGGCTTAGGCTGCGACACCATGATCTTCTTTATCATCTTTTATATTAAAAATTTACTTTTAAATAATAATTCATGAACACAAGTACTGCCCATAGTATGCCAAGTGGCATGATTTCAAGGGCACAAAAGTACAAAAAACTTTGCACAATATCGGCGTTTCTTTTGAAAAAGATATTAAAGATCTTATACAATGACAGCACTTTGGCCAATACGATAACAAAAATGGTGTAAACGACCGTGCTTTCTATAGAAAAATTGAAATAAGCCAAGAGCATGACAATAGGGAAAAGCGCTATGCCCTCAAAGGCTATAAGGAAGAGGTGCGACTTGGTCCATTGTTCATTTTTTTTCTTATCAAAAAAGACCCATCCCGTCAGTGTGTAAAGCAGGTTTTTCACGATGAAATAGGTGGCGATAATACCTGTGTAGATGCCTATGACAAGATAATTGGGCAATGTTGATACGCCATTGCCCAATGTCTTGGTATAGAAAAAAAAGACAAGGGCAAGCAGCAAGCATGCTTGCAGAACGAGAAACAGTTGAAAGCGCCATTCGCTGCCGGTCTCGGTGATAACAGTGGTGCCCTCTCGTTGGACGCGGAAGAAGTTCTTGAACTGGCGCTGTATGAAATGTCCGGACTCGGCTATGGACACTGCCGTTAAAATGAAGCTCCCCAACAGGATGGACGTGATGAGGTTGTCATTGGCAATATTGTAAGGCACGGGGTCGCCAGAGACACCCTGATGATACACCGCATACTCCGGGCGATAGATGGAGTCTGGCTGCACGAGCGACTTGTCGTGGTACATGGGCCTGCGCAACGAGAAGCCCGATACGGCGTCGGCGCGTGTCCGTGGCGTGCGCATGGGGTTGGGACGCTTGGCCCAATCAATCCTCTGATATTGGTAATGTGCCCTAATGGCAGAGTCTTGTTGCCATGGAGTGGCCGTGCTTGGAAGCCAACTGATAATCTCCCAGGGGGTGTGGTAGCCACCATGAGCGTGCGCGGGAACTTGGCTTGCCGTTTCCCGCGGGGCGGTTTGTGCTGTGGAGAGCGTATCTTGTTGGGTCATGGATATTGAAAAAAGATGGTTGCCGCGAGGCGGCAACCTATGATACTATTGCGGATAGCATGAGATTAGGCGAGCCTTAAAGGTTGAAAGCTTGCCTGATTCGGTCTATCTGGTCGAGCTTCTCCCATGTGAAGAGTTCCACGTCGATGGTTTTTGTCTTGTGGTAAAGACTGTCAAAAGTCTTTTTCACGACCTCGTTTCGACGGCCTACATGTCCGTAGGCGGCTGTCTCGAAATACATGGGTTGGCGCAGTTTGAGCTCACGCTCAATGGCTTTTGGCCGCAAGTCGAAAAGCTGTTGTATTTTTTTGGCTATGTCGGCGTCGGAAATGCCGACATGTCCGCGGCCGTAAGTGTTGACATAAACGCTCACCGGCTCAGCCACGCCGATAGCGTAGGCCAGCTGCACCAACATCTCGTCGGCCACGCCCGCAGCCACCATGTTCTTGGCAATGTGCCGCGCCGCGTAGGCGGCGCTACGGTCCACCTTGCTCGAGTCTTTGCCCGAGAAGGCGCCACCACCATGCGCTCCGCGACCGCCGTAAGTGTCGACGATAATCTTTCGACCCGTAAGGCCGGTGTCTCCGTGGGGGCCACCGATAACAAATTTTCCTGTTGGATTGACCAAATATTCTATGTCGCCATTGAAGAGCTTGCGCATTTTGTCTCCCGCCTCAGCTTTTACGCGTGGCATGAGTACATTGATGACGTCTTCGCGAATTTTTGACAGCATGGCCTCGTCGGCCTTGAGCTGCGCCTCCCGGGTGTCGTTCTCTGGCTCTACGAATGGATCGTGCTGCGTGGATACAACGATGGTACGAATACGCAAAGGCTCGTTGTTGTCGCCGTACTCTATGGTTACCTGGCTCTTGGAGTCGGGGCGCAGGTAGGTCATCTGCTTGCCCTCCTTGCGAATTTGCGCCAACGTCCGCATAATGAGATGCGCAAGGTCGAGCGTGGCGGGCATGTAGTTGTCGGTCTCGTTGCAGGCATAGCCGAACATCATACCTTGGTCGCCGGCTCCTTGTTGGTCTTCTTCCTCGCGCGAGACACCGCGGTCTATGTCGTCGCTCTGCTCGTGGATGGCCGTCAGGATGCCGCAGGAGTTGTAGTCAAATTGGTATTCTCCCTTGCTGTAGCCTATACGCTTGATGGCTCGGCGTGCCACGGTCTGAAGATCGATGTAAGCTTCCGAGCGCACCTCTCCCATAATGACCACCTGTCCAGTGGTGACGAAAGTCTCGACAGCGCAATGCGCCGTGTCGTCGTAGGCTAAAAACTGGTCGAGAATGGCATCTGATATTTGGTCCGAAACCTTGTCTGGATGCCCCTCAGACACTGATTCTGATGAAAATAAATATGACATAAATACAATGATTAAAACGTGGTCAGCCTGCATGCCGTGCCCATACAATGTTGATTTATATTCTGAGGGGAAGCGCGACCGTATGCAGCCGGCCGCTTACTTGATGGTGCAAAGTTACGAAGAAAATGAGTATGGGCAAAGAAAAAGGCGATAGTTTTTGCCGCATGACAGCTTTTAGGACATGCCAAATCCCCGTTTTGCCAATGCGGAAAAACGGGGATTTAAGTTGTTCGGCACCATTGTTAAACAGTGCCGGTTATTGGCATGGCGCTCTTTTATTCTTGCGGGAGCATCACGACGCTCACTTTGTTGGCATCTTTAAGATATTCTTTTATAAACGTGGAGATACTCTCTGGGGTGAGAGCCTGTACTATACGCTTGTAATTGGTATGTTCGTCAAGGTTCATCATATAGTTGTCCATGACGAGATCGCTCCAATAAGCGTTGGTCTTCGCGTTGTCGTCCACCTGCTTGAGCATGAGCTCTTTGGTCTTGGCGAGCATATCGGCGTCGCACGATTTGGCCAAGTTGTTTATCTCCTCATTGATGATTCTAAGCGCCTCGTCTTTTTTCTCGGGTTTCATGGGGCAGTAGGCCAAGATTTGTCCGATATGGTATCCGTCGTCCGCCACGGTCAACTCGCCTTGCGCGCCACATGTATAGGCGGCGCTTGCCTCCTCTCTAATCTTCTTGAGATACACCATGGAGAGCACCTGTCCGGCCACGTCGGCCTTGATGGCGTTGTCCAAAGAGTAAGGCATCTTGTGGTTGAACCATATCACCAAGGAATTGGCCTTGGGTGTTTCCATTTTGCGATGGAACGTGTTGTCCACGCTCTTGGTCGTCGGTATTGAAACGCGTGGGCTGGCTTCGTTCTTGCCATTAGATGGCAGTGAGCCAAGGTATTGGCAGATGAGGGGGCGAATGGTGGACTCGTCAAAGTTTCCTACGATCTCGAATATCCATCCGTTGGCGTTGGCTGTGCGCTCCTTGGCCATGGCGAGTATGCGGTCGTAGCTCACGTCCTTGATGTCTTTGGCCAAGAAAGGAGCCTCGCGCCATCCGCGATTATATATAGCGGCTGTGACGGAGTCGCCGAAAGCGGTCTCCGGAGAGAGCTCCCTGTTTTTCAACGCCACTTTGTATTGCTGGATGAGTTTGTTGTAAGCGTCTTGATCTTTCTTGATGTTAGTGAAATAGAGGTGTGTCAATTGCAGCATCGTTTCCACATCCTTGGGCGTGGAGTTGCCGTTGATGACAGTGCGGCGGTTGCCCATGGAGAGCGACGCATTGGCTATTTTTCCGGCCAAGGCCTTGGTGAGCTGGGTGTTGGAGAAGTTGCCCAATCCGCAAATGTCAATCACCTCGTCGAATGCTTTCATGTTGGCGAAATCGGCTTTTCCGTACAACGACTGTCCGCCGCCACCCACGCCGTGCATGACAACTTGGTCTTTCTTGTAGTCAGTCTTCTTCAACAGCACTGTCACGCCATTGTTGAGCTTGACAATATCATAATCGAACAATTTGCTCTTCTCTTCCTTGACAATCTTTCCCGGTTTAGGCAACGTGGTCATAAGAGGCTCGTCTTTCACGTTGTCCACGTAAGCCTCAAGCTTGGCTTTGCGAGCTTCGTGCACGGCGCCGAGTAGCTGGGCCTCGGTAGGATAGACATTGCCTGCCTTTTCATTGTTAAAGTTCAAGATGACCAAGTTGCTGTCGTTTTCAGTCACTAGCTCTGGCAGCACGTGGTTGACCACCTCCAATGGTATGGCCGGAATGACCTTTTTCATGGTCTGATACTTGAAATCGATACCTGGCATAGGCTCGTTGTTAAGGAAGTATCCCAATATTTTGCCGTAAAATTGGCTGTTATAGCGTTTGTCTTTATTAGAATATTCCTTGTCGAGCGAACTTAACATGTCTGTTTGGAAACGTTTGTACTCTGTGGGAGTGAAACCGAATTTAGCGGCTTGTCTCACCACTTTGAAAGCCTCTCTGAGCGAGGCGGCGCACTGGCTGATATCCTTGGGCGATACGCTCAGGCCAAACGCGTCTTTTGTTTTGGATAAAATATAAGTGTCGTCGTCCGCGCTCGCGCTCACGAAGGGGCAGTCGGCCTTTTGCGAGGCCTCTACGAAGCGGCTGTTAAGCATGCCAAACGCCGCGCTCTTGACATAGTTCCACATCATGTAATCGACGCTTTGCTTCATGCTGTCTGGGAACACGTCGTGCTTGATCATCAACTCAATGACACTGCTTCTAAATTCCTTATCTTTGTCGATGATGACAATAGGCTTGTCGTTATCGGGAACTTTCTCGTCTACGATGGGCATTGGGTTTTGTGGCACTTTGATACTTCCGAATAGCCGTTTAATCTCCGCTTCCACACGGTCCACGTCCACGTCTCCCACCACGATTATACCTTGGTTCAAAGGGTGATACCATTTGTGATAATAGTCCACGAGCTCTTGGCGCTTGAAGTTGTCCACCACGGACATCAGCCCGATAGGGAAGCGCAGCCCGTACTTGGACCCGGGATATAGTTTGGGCAAGTTGCGCTCCAGCATGCGGCTGTTGGCCGACGTGCGCAGGCGCCATTCCTCGTGTATCACGCCGCGCTCCTTGTCTATCTCATCTTGCTCCAACGACAACCCACAAGACCAGTCGCGCAGGATGAGCAAGCAAGAGTCGATGGTGCTTGGTTGCTTCGTGGGCACGTTGTCAATATTGTACACCGTTTGGTCTATGCTGGTATATGCGTTCAGGTCGCCGCCAAACTCGATGCCTTTAGAGCGGCACCATTCAATGAGGTTGTTGCCTTTGAAATGGTCAGACCCGTTAAAAGCCATGTGCTCCAAGAAGTGAGCCAATCCTCGCTGGCTTTCCTCTTCCTGTATGGAACCCACCTTTTGGGCTATATAGAAGTTGGCCCTGTGCTCCGGCCAGTTGTTGTAACGGATAAAATAAGTCAATCCGTTGTCGAGTTTACCCATTCTGACATTCTTGTCCACGGGGAGTTG
Source organism: Prevotella sp. S7-1-8 (assembly GCF_000758925.1). Taxonomy (GTDB): domain Bacteria; phylum Bacteroidota; class Bacteroidia; order Bacteroidales; family Bacteroidaceae; genus Prevotella. The sequence continues at coordinate 22,059 of NZ_JRNC01000033.1, read as the reverse complement.
CATGCCTGGAACTTGCGCGTTGGCGCCTGCCGTAACAAGCAGCAGCAATGCGATGACAATGTTCTTGATTTTCATATAAGCGTTGATTTATAATTAAATGATTCGTATAATATTTCCACAAAGATAGTTTATTTGGAGCATTTAACAATGATTATCATCGTTAAAGTTATGAAACAGTGCGCCATGTGTTTATTATAAATAGGTGTGCGCGCATACAGACGATGTCAGCCCAAGCGCAAACAATAGCTTTCGCTCTTCTTTTCCGTCGTTTCCATGCCATGCGCGTCAGTTGTGCTTCTCGGTTTCGTATTTGATGTTGCGTGGGTGATGCTCGAGTATCTCCCGCCGCAGGATCGAATCGTCAAGATGTGTGTAAATCTCGGTGGTGCCGATATCGGCGTGCCCCAACAGCGCTTGTATGATACGCAAGTCCGCCCCTCCGCGCAGCAATGCGGTGGCAAACGAGTGCCGGAGTGTGTGCGGCGATATGTTTTTTTTAATGCCCGCCGCCTCCGCTTGTCGTTTAATCATAATCAAGATCATGGTGCGGGTGAGGTGATGACCTCTCCTATTGAGAAAGACGTAATCTTCCTCGCCGGGCTTGATGGACATTTGCCGACGGTCGTCAAACCACAGTTCCAGCTCGTGGATAGCTTTATCGGAGATAGGCACCAACCGCTCCTTGTCACCCTTGCCCAACACGCGTATGTATTTATCTTCCAAATAGAGATCTGAGAGTTTCAATCCGGTGAGCTCCGACACGCGCAGCCCGCACGAGAACAGTGTCTCGACAATAGCCCTGTTGCGGTGTCCCTCGTTGGTGGAGAGGTCTATTCCGTCTTCCAAAGCGTCCACCTCGTCGGTGGTCAGATACTCTGGCAGGTGCTTGGGCAAGTGTGGCGACTCCAACAGTTCGGTAGGGTCCACCTCCAAATAGCCGTCCATGACAAGGAAACGGTAGAAAGACCGCACTCCGCTAAGTATGCGGGCCTGTGACTTCGCACCGATGTTATGGTCGTGCAAAGACGCAGCGAAGGTCTGCAAATCTTCCAATTTCACCTCCAACGGAGCTATATTGAGTCTTGAAAGGAAAAATGACAGATGGGCAAGGTCTCGCAGATAGGCCTCGATGGTGTTTTCCGAGTAGCTGCGTTGCAGTTTCAGATAACGCGTGTAGCGTTTGATGATATTCGAAAATTCTGATTTCTCCATGTCATGAACGGCACTTTGGCCGACTTTCCAAGAATTATTTATTAGAATGCTTTGCATAGTCTTTGTTTTGCGTTATCTTTGCATCGCATAGACCACGCCCAACCAATTTACACATTATTTATTAATAAAGCTCCGCAAATCTTTACTTGCAAATTTACGTTAAAACGACCAAACGTCCAAGGAAAATGAAGAAGATATTGATAATGAACGGTCCCAACCTCAACCTTTTGGGTATTCGCGAGCCAGGCGTTTATGGCTCAACCTCGTTTGACGACTATCTGCCCAAGCTGCGCGCTCAATATCCCGCGGTAGCCATCGAGTATTGCCAGAGCAATATCGAGGGATGCCTCATTGACAAATTGCAGGAAGTGGGCTTCAGCTACGATGGCGTAGCGCTCAACGCCGGGGCGTACACGCACACGTCAGTGGCTTTGCTGGATTGCATTCGCTCCATCAAGACGCCCGTTGTCGAGGTACACATTTCCAACGTGCACCAACGTGAGGAGTTTCGACATCGGTCCGTGATAGCGGCCGGTTGCAAGGGCGTGATATGCGGCTTCGGGCTCGACTCTTACCGTTTGGCCATAGAGGCGCTTCTCAACCCATGACCCACGATTTCCAATTCCAATTGGCCGCGCCGCGAGACATTGCGTCGCGCTGTCGAGACCGTGGGCACATGCCACGAGACGAAGAGCGCGACGCTTGCAAAAAAAATGATTTTGAATGATGGATATTGAGTTAGAAAAATATATTCTCAACCATATTGAGCCGGAGGGCGACTACCTGTACCGCCTCTATCGAGCCACTAACATTCACACTATCCACGGCAGAATGGCCAGCGGCCACCTGCAAGGTCGACTGCTCAAGATGTTGGTGATGATGCAAAGGCCACGCTATGTCCTCGAGGTGGGTACCTTCTCGGGTTATTCAGCCATTTGCATGGCCGAGGGATTGAGCGAGATAGCGCCTGCCATGGGCGCGCGGGGCGACAACGGTGGCGCGCCCAAGCTTTTCACTTTTGAGATAAACGATGAGATGGAAGATTTCACCCGCCCTTGGATTGAAGGCTCCTCAGTGGCGCGTTTCATCGATTTCCGCATTGGCGACGCCCTTGTGGAGGCTCCACGCTTAGGAGTGCTTTTCGACATGGTTTTTGTAGATGGGGACAAACGCCATTATGTAGAGGCTTACGACAAGCTGCTACCTATTATGTCAAAAGGTGCCATTATGCTGGCCGACAACACCTTGTGGGATGGGCATGTAGTGGACAATGCCTATTCTAAAGACCAGCAAACACAAGGCGTCTGCCACTTCAACGATTATGTGATACAGGACAGTCGGGTGGAGGTCACGATCCTGCCCATACGAGATGGACTAACCATTATACGCAAAAAATAAGCGAACCAATATGCCTTTATATATCCGCGCGTATTGGTTCGTTTAGAGAAGTTTTTTACACTACGTTGGCTTGCGCCGCGACGAAAGTTGCCATAGCCAATCCCATGGCTTCGCTTGTTCGGCGCAATCCTTATGCCCGCAAGGCCCTCATGGCATTGAGCACGGCCAGCACCATTACGCCCACGTCGCCAAACACGGCCACGGGCATGGCCCAAGTGCCCAACAATCCGATGGCTACCAACGCCAATATCAATACCTTTACGCCAATGGCAAACCACGCGTTTTGCCGCGCTATGCCAATGGTATGCCTTGCTATACGAATGGCTTGCGCCAACTTTGACGGCTTGTCGTCCATGAGCACCACGTCTGCCGCCTCTATCGCCGCGTCGCTTCCGAGCGCACCCATTGCCACGCCCACGTCGGCGAGCGCCAAGGCCGGCGCGTCATTGATGCCATCTCCTACAAAAGCGACGCGCTCCCGAGATGTTCCTGCGTTCAACATCCGTTTTACGTGAGCCACCTTGTCGTCAGGAAGAAGGCCGCAATACGCCTCGTCCACGCCCGTCTTGCCGGCCACGAAGCGTCCCACTTCCTCACGGTCTCCCGTCAGCATCACGGTCTTGCTCACGCCGATCTTCCTCAATTGGTCGACAGCCTCCATGGCATCGCTTTTTATCTGGTCAGAGATGACTATGTGCCCGGCGTATTTTCCATCCACCGCCACATGCACTACCGTGCCCACCATCGACTCGCATTTGTCGCAATGAGTGGGCTTCACTCCAACCTCCGCCATCATTTTTTCGTTTCCCACGCACACTTTTTTTCCATTTACCACGGCTCTCGCGCCATGTCCCGCCATCTCCTCCACCATCTCTATGGAGCAGTTGTCGCGCTCGTTGGGATAGGCCTCGCGCAGCGCGGCGGCGATGGGGTGCGTGGAATGGCGCTCCACATGGGCCGCCAAATGTAACAGCTCTGTATCATTCAGGAACCCTGGGTGCACGGCGTCCACGGCAAACACACCCTTGGTCAGCGTGCCCGTCTTGTCGAATACCACGGTCTTGGTCTTGGAGAGCGTGTCCATGTAGCCACCGCCCTTGATCAGGATGCCCTTGGCGGAGGCGCCGCCGATACCGGCGAAAAACGTCAGTGGCACCGATATGACCAGCGCACACGGGCAGCTCACCACCAAGAACGTCAACGCCCGGTAGAGCCAAGTGGGGAAAGCCTCGCTGTAGCCATTGGCAAAGAAAGGTGGCACGATGGCGATGGCCAATGCCAAGAACACCACGATGGGCGTGTACACGCGCGCGAAGCGCGTTATAAAAGTCTCGCTTCTCGACTTGTTGGCGGACGAATCCTCCACCAGACGGATAATCCTCGCCGCCGTCGACTCCTCGTAGGGCTTGCTTACCTTGACCTTGAGCAAGCCCGACAGGTTGACGCAGCCAGACAGCGCCGTGTCGCCCACGCTCACGTCACGTGGCGCGCTCTCGCCCGTGAGCGCCACAGTGTTGAGGCTTGACGTGCCGTCCACCACCACGCCGTCCAATGGTATTTTCTCTCCAGGCCTTACCAATACAATCTCGCCCACGCGCACGTCATTGGGTTTCATGGCGATAGTCTCCCCCTCGCGCACCACCGTGGCCGTGTCGGGGCGAATGTCCATCAAACTCGCGATGGAGTCGCGACTTTTATCTTCAGCGTAGTCCTCGAACAGTTCGCCCACTTGAAAAAAGAGCATCACGAACACCGCCTCGACAAACTGAGGCTCCGCGCCTGGCAAGAAGCCTATGCACAAAGCGCCGATGGTGGCCACCGACATGAGAAAATTCTCGTCAAACGGGTCCCCATCCATAATGCCCTCCACGGCCTCAAGCAGCACGCCACCGCCCACGAGCAGGTAAGGCACCAAATAAATAGCCAACCGTGCGACCATTGGCATCTGCACGTTCTCCGTCAACAGATAAGCCGCCAAAAGCAGAATTGCCGAGGCGATCAGTCTTAATAATTTTTTATTCATGGTCTTGAAATTTTATATCTTATGGCTCGCATCACACATGCATGCGATTGTACTCATGGCAAAGTTATAAAAGAACTGTTGCAACCCAGTTGCAAAGTTGCGTCGCGCCATTTTTTTCCTTTAAGGAAGACTATCTTCATGTGTCAGCGCAACAGAACGAAACATTGTATACAAACACTTAATATTCAACTATTTTATGTGTATTTAACGCTTTTTCCACTTGATTTCCAAATTGCCATTATCGTAAACGCATTAAAAAATTCTTCTATTATTGTCCCCCAATTTATCTGTTTTTCACTACTTTTGCATGCGGTTTTTATATAAAAAAGATACAATGAAATTATCAGAAGAAAGAGGCAGCATGCTTCATGGCGTGCTACTGATGGCACTATTCGCGTGTGCCGCATTTTACATTGGCGAGATGGGCTGGGTCAAAGCCTTGTCGTTGAGCCCCATGGTGGTGGGCATTATCCTCGGCATGGTATACGCGAACAGCCTTCGCAACAACCTGCCAGACACATGGGTGCCAGGTATAGTGTTCAGCTCGAAACGTATTTTGCGTTTCGGCATTATCTTGTACGGTTTCAAACTTTCCTTCCAAGATGTCATGGCCGTGGGCATTCCGGCCATCGTGATAGACGCCATCATCGTGGTGAGCACCATTCTTATAGGCATCGCTTTGGGCAAAATCTTAAAGATGGACCGCAGCATCGCCTTGCTCACGGCATCGGGCAGCGCCATTTGCGGAGCCGCGGCCGTCATGGGCGTGGACGGAGCCATCAAGCCCAAACCCTATAAAACAGCCGTGGCGGTGGCCACGGTAGTAATCTTTGGCACGCTGTCAATGTTTCTCTACCCCGTGCTTTACCGTGCGGGCATCTTTGATTTAGACCCTGGCCAAATGGGCATCTTCACCGGCGCGACAGTTCACGAGGTGGCGCACGTTGTCGGAGCCGGCAACGCTATGGGGGCCGACGTGAGCGACTCGGCCATCATCGTCAAGATGATTCGTGTGATGATGCTTGTGCCCGTGCTTTTGGTCATCGCTTTTTTCGTGGCCAAAGACGTGGCCAAACGCGGAGAAAGCCAAGGGAAAAGCAAAATAAACATACCATGGTTCGCGGTGCTGTTCTTGGTGGTGATAGCGTTCAACTCCCTGAATTTGCTGCCTACGTGTGTGGTAGACATGATTAACACGTTAGACACTTTCCTGCTAACAATGGCCATGACGGCATTGGGCGCGGAGACAAGTTTTGAGAAATTCAAGAAGGCAGGCTTCAAACCATTCCTGCTTGCGGCAATGCTCTATGTGTGGTTGATAGGAGGCGGCTATTGCATGGCCAAATATTTAGTGCCGTTGATGATGTAATTTCATTTCACCACTCACAATTTTCAATTCACGTTTGATGTGAACATGTCATCGTGTTTAGGCTGTGACATTGCATGCCAACCGCTTGGGAGCGTAGATTTCCAACTGGTTGGCATTTGTTTTTTAGGGATATGATTGTCTAATAAAAGTCACAAAAAAACGCCTTGCGCGCCGGTTGTTCCACAGGGGAAAAAGAGGGCGCACTTGCGTTTTTTCTCTTTTGCGGCGCGATTTTCAAACTTGTTTTTTACCATTGCTATCCATTGGCGGCGCGATTAGGCCGTATAGGCCGCGCGTTTAGGTTGCGGATGCGTCAGGATTAGACTTTAATCGCATGATGAATAAGTACTGAACGCAAGCCCTTAAAGAGAATTATTTTAAGGGAAAGAGGCAAAAAGATACTAAATCCATGATTGTCAGCGTGTTGTTAAAAAGCTCATATTTCGCGTATTTGCGCGCGATGGCTCTGTTGGTTGCGAATAGGCGAGATATGAGCGATGCCTTGTCAGATATTTTCAATATTTATTTTGAGCCGTTTCCATAGTGGCACGTGTCGCAGACGGTGCGCCATTGAGGTTTCCGTCAAGTTCTTACAAGCACAGCTTTATCTGTTGTTCACTTGCAGGAAAGACGTTTGTCGCTTGTTTCATGCAGGTTGCCGTATTCGCGATTTTGGAGGGACAAGTTTGGTTTGTCTATGCCAACGCTCCATGTGTTTGGCGCGATATTTGAAGCGAGGCACGCGCCTGGTGCCTTTATCGCGCGCTTGCGCAAATGCTCGCGAGGCCGTTTGGTATCAAAAGTGCGCAACAAAAAAATCCCGAACGCAGATGGTTCGGGATTTCGTTATGATGGATCGTAAACACGAGTCTTTAGAAAGCGTAAGCGATGCCAGCTGAGAGCACGGCTTGATTGTAGTTGCTGACAATTTGGAACTTGGCTTCGGCGTTGAGCAGCAGTGATTCGGTGAGAGCGTATTGGATGCCACCGCCAAGGTTCACGCCAAACTTTCCATCGGTTGTTGAGCCTACTTGGGGGAGCGATTTGCCAACGTCTTGTCCTGTGATGTCAGATATTGCGCCAGCAAGTTCTTTTGTCAAACTGTTGTTGTCAATGCTTACACTCATGTAGGTAAGACCTGCCAAGGGATATATCTTGACGTTGTTGCCAATGTTGAAAAGATAGTGAGCGTCGGCGTTCACATCCCATACGGTGGTGTAATTTTTCTTTAAGAAATAGTTGAACGAGACTTGGCCTTGAATAGCGTCGGTGAAACCGTAAGAAGCTTTTGCTCCCACACCAAGACTTTTCACGTCTGTGGGATACAACACCTGTGCGCCTACGGCAAACTTACCCTCTTGCGCGTTAGCGACAACACTAAACAATGCCACTGCAGCGGCTAAAATAAACTTTTTCATACTAAGCAATTTTTATTAATGATGAATAATCCGCGATATGTAATTATATTATTTTTTTTTATAAATTTTATTCGTTTTGCAAATTTAGTAAAAAATCTAATATAAAAGTCTTGATTGCCATAGTATTTTAAAAAAAAGCATATTTTGTCATAAATTTGGAACAAGGATTTGGAATTGCACAGGCAAATGGGAGAGTATGGATAAAAAAAAATATGCTTGGCGAGACACGCCGTCACCCGTTTTATGCTTTGTCAAAACATTTTAGCGCGCGACATTTTGTAAATCCCAAATTTAAGTATTGTGAATCGTGAACTACAACTGCCCCGCCTCCACCTGCAACACTATGCGCTCCGTTAGCCGGTCCACGCCATTGGGATCGTATCGCTTTTTCAAGCTTGCGCCAAACACCCATGCGAAAGCTTGATAAAATCCCGCTCTGATTGGTCCGAGAAATCCGTTGATGAGTTCATAACTCGAGCTGTTGCACTCGCGGTAGACAAGCCTGATGAGAAGTTTGCCTTGGCTGTAGGTCAGTTTTTTCATGCGTGGCGTATATTCTTTCTTAATGCTGCGCTCCACAAGCTTCATGTGCTCGTCCCGAGCTTTCTTGTTAGGCAACGTCTCGAGATAATCACCCGTCTCTATAATGATACGCTTTACCTCCTTGGCAATGGGCAACACCTTTTTCACGTTGTAAACCAAACGATTGTAAGCGGCACGCTGACGCGCGTCCTTGAATATAGGCTCGGCAAAAACCCAGATGTCATTCATCTCCATGTATTGAATGGAGTCGCCGCCAACCTTCACCTTTCCCACTCTTATCATAGGCACAAAAGTGGGATTGTCCATGTCGACCTCGCGATCTTCCGGGTTGACATGACCAGGCCTGTCTGTCTGGGCGAGGCTTGCCGTAGACATGGCCAAGAGCAGGAACAAGGACAAAATAATTCTCATCTCACCGGCAAAATTACAATCTATTTGGTCAACGGCAAAGAGATTTCATTAAAAAAATACAAAGCGAAGTGAACCAAAAATGACGCTTTCGGACATTTAACGAGAGCATTCGTTGGATATTATCAGGCAAATGATTACTTTTGGAATGTCCAACCTCAATGCCAATCCATGCAAAAAGTAGTCATCTCGTTGTTTCTCGCGCTGCTATCCCTCGTGTCTTACGCCCAAGACATTGGCTCGTGGGAAGAATATCTTAACCGCATGGGACAGATGGAAGACATAGAATCGGGTAGCTGGGAACAAACCATCGAGGAGCTGCAAAGCATAGCGGCCAACAAAATGGACCTGAACCGATGCACGCGCGAGGACCTTGGCCGCTTGCCCTTCTTATCCAATCAACAAATAATGGACATCATGGAGTATCGCGACAAGGTGGGGCGCATCGAGACTCCCATAGAGCTTCGCATGATTTCCTCCTTGGAGCGCACGGACGTAGACATGCTCATGCAATTTGTCACGATAGTGCCCGAGGTGGCTCGCGACTCCCTACCCTCGCTCAGAAACATCTTGAAGTACGGCCAGCACGAGATGGTAGGTGCCATCAAGATACCGTTTTATGAGCGCAGGGGCGACCGCAATGGATATTTGGGTTACAAGTATAAGCACTGGTTGCGCTACACTTTCCATGCCGGCCAGCGCGTCAAAGCAGGTTTTGTGGCCTCACAAGATGCCGGCGAACCATTTTTCGCCGGGCAAAACGCCATTGGCTACGATTTCTATTCAGCTTACGCACTGCTATCAAACGTGGGCAGGCTGCGCAAATTGGTAGTGGGAAGGTATCGACTGCGATTTGGCATGGGGTTAGTGATGAACAATTCGTTTGGACTTGGCAAAATCAACACCTTAGCCACAATTGGGCGAAACACCAACCATATTATGGCGCACAGCAGTCGATTAGAAGCCAACTATCTGCAAGGGGTGGCAGCCACCGTGACCCTCTCGCGTGGACTCGACATGTCAGCCTTTGTCTCGTGGCGACGTGTAGACGCCACGCTCAACGCAGATTCAATCTCGGTGGCCTCGCTGCTCACCACGGGTTATCACCGCACACCCAGCGAGATGCGGCGCCGTCGCAACACTTCGCAGACAACAATAGGTGGCAACCTGAATTTCTTTCGAAACGGTTTTCACGTTGGCATCACCGCGTCGCGCACTGCCTTCGACCGTGATTTGCGCCCCAACACGTCGCAACGTTTTCGAAGATGGCGCCCAAGTGGCAAATCGTTTTGGAACATGAGCGTGGATTATGGCTACGTGTCCGGACGCCTCAACATAGCGGGAGAGACCGCGACAGGCAACCGGGGGACAATCGCCACCATCAACAGCATAAGTTACCAACTGCTAAACAACCTTTCGCTCACTGCCCTTCAGCGATTTTATCCTTATCAATACGAGGCCATTTTTGGCGAGAGCTTTGCCGAGGGGAGGGCTGTGAACAATGAGAGCGGCTTGTACATTGGTGGTAACTGGATGCCCATGAGGCACTTGTTGATGACGTTTTACACAGACATGGCCTATTTCGCTTGGCCCAAATACCAAGCGAGCCGGTCTTCACGCTGTTTTGACCATTTTGTCCAGGCCACCTACGAGCGCGGGGCACTCAGTTTCTTGGGGCGATACCGGCTAAAAGCGCGTGAGCGCGACAACGCCGAAAAAACATCGCTGACCATGCGCTATGAGCATCGCGGACGCTTGGCCGTGACCCATACTGGACCCCATTGGACCACGCGCACGCAAGCCGACATGAGCTATACGAGGTTTAAGGACGGCAGTCTCGGCTATATGCTGACCGAGAATGTCTGCTTGAACCAACAATGGCTTAAACTGAACGCCCAGGTGGGATATTTCCACACGGACGATTTCCAATCACGTATCTACGCGTACGAAAGGGGCATGCTGTACACATTGTCATTCCCGGCATTTTTTGGCCAAGGCATGCGCGTAGCATTGAGCGCGCGCGCGGACATCGGCCATAGCGTCATGGTGATGGCCAAATTGGGTACCACGCATCATTTCGATGTCACGAAAATGGGTAGTGGACTACAAACCGTGGAGGGTAAAAACATAACCGACCTGGAAGTGCAAATACGGGTAAAACTATGAGAAAATAAACATGCCTCCATAAGATTGTTTTCATAGACGCTTTTGAAGCATCTTTGCCAAGGGTTTATGCACTATGATATATTATTCCTGTTGACGAAAAATATCAATCGTACAGAGGCGCATAGAGTGGATGCAGTCTCTCGTATCATGTCATGATTATTGGATTTTCCCGATGAGCTATACATGAAAATCATCAAACAGAGACTGTCATAGCCTAACAAAGATACCCCTACATTATTTCAACAGTGCGCCCACAGGGCCTCGCAGGCCACGCATATTGACCATATATGCCTTGGCGGATCCAAAGCGTAAGTGCATGTCGAGCATAACAGGCACATGGTTAGCGTCGTCGGTGACATAAAAATCCACTATCTTTTTATAACCCTTACCATTCTCGTTATCCATATAACTCAACTTCAAACATCGATATATATGGCCATCGTCTGTTTTCACTTTTCGTTTGCCATCGTACCTTAGTTTAGCCGGATAGCTCGCGCTACCATCCACCATACGGAAATTGACATCCTTGCCTCGCTTCCAACCATCAACGCTAAAAGAGCGGGCACGCATGAAAATGCTCATCATGTCAAACACGCACTCGTTGTACACGTATTTGTTCCACGTACGCGTGCCATCATGTCGCTGCCTGTGCTGCTTGGTGTTGCACTTTCCATTGGAATATGAATAAAACACCTCATCTACCGTATAGCGCGAGCCTTCTGTCGCACCTTTGCGATAATAGAGTGGCTCAAGCCTCAGACTGTTGTAGCAAAGAAGCGTGTCGCGCAACATAAAAAGCTTGTCCACCCTGCGGCTGCCTCGCGTGATCAGGCTGCCCCTATAGGCTGGCTGGCCGTTATAGACACTCCGTACAGTGGAGAAGGTGGCCGTACCGGCTTTGACCCAAACAAACTTCCAATTGAAATAAAGATTGTATGAAAGGTGTTCTCCTGATTTGAAAGCGGTGTTCTGAAAACCGCACTGGGCATTGGCCGGTACATGGCCGATGACGAAAAATAATGTCATCAGTATGGTCTTAAGAAAATTCTTCATTCTATTTAAGTAAGTGCTCAAAATTAAACGAACAATTGATCTGCGTGTTTTTTCCATTTCACTTAGCGTCCATCGCATGTGCCATTTCGTCAATCTGCCGTCTATCGCCAGTAACGCGGCACACGCGCACTCACTCTCTTTTAAAGACGACACGCTCCGGCAGATGAAAAAGACACCGCTTGATGGCTATTGATGAAAAACGCCCAACTTATAATTTTGGAATGTACTCTATACCAAGTTTTTTCGCGCGTTCCAAATTTCGGTGTTTAATGGTTCTCTCCTTCTCCCCCTTCTGCTTGGTGATGGCATTTGGTTTTTGTCTATACAATTCCATAGACGTAGGATTCCACGTTCTGGTTACATCCCATTTAGCTTTACAATCTATCTCCTCGGGATAATAGTAAACCTCCTCTGGCTGTATGTTATCATCATAACTGCCTGTGTCCCAAATTCCATTATTGTTGGCATCAACTATGAGACGCATGTAATATTTTCCCTCTCTAAGATAGTAAAATTCCAATTGGCCGTTTGACGTGAACGCTTGTTTCACCACTTTGTCAGAGCCATCTATCAATTGTCCTATGACATGTTTTCCTGACATTCCATCGAGTGTCACCAAGAGTGTGGCGTAGGAGTCATTGGCGCGTACCTTAAAACCTTGTTTTAAACGATCGCTCGCCAACCCGTAAATGTTTTTAAAGGCGGCGCTGTCAGCCTCAAAGCTGTACTCGCTGCCAGGCCGCCACGATGCCTTGACAACATAGTTTAGAGACGTGCGCCTCGACATTTCGTAAGGTTCTCGATACCATAGCGTGTCGCCCTCGGGCTTGCTGTAAAGGTGCAGCATGGCAGTGTCTACCTCAAGCAAAGGAACGTCTGATTGTATATTGACATTTTGGTCTGGATCCATCTCTCCAGATGGCGATATTGTCAATTTGAGCGGCTCCTTTGGCATGACGGTATCGTATGGCTCACCTTTCTTCTTCTTTTTTTCTTGCGCTTTTTGCCATGTGTCAAAAGCTTTTTGTCGTTCCTTAAGACGCTTGGCATAAGGCTGTTTGGAGAGCAACGTGATGGTATCTGTACGCAGACGCAGCACGCCAAGGGTGTCGGTGATATGATGTCTAATCTCCACGCTCAACGTGTCGGTATTGACCAATGCCGTGTCTCGAAGCCAATAGTTGATCGTATCGTTGGCAGGGGTAGCATCTATCACAAACGCGTTGTCCGCGTTAAAATTGAGTCCACGCAACTGTGGCAGCGTGTCCGAGCCACTACTATAATACAATGTGAAGTGCGTGGGCTCTTTACGCTCAGTTTTAAGCAGGTATCTGTTAGTGTTTTTTTCATTGAAAGCGCGCAGGCATATATCATCGGGCAGGTAGTGAGTGTAATTCACGCGCTCGATGTTTTTGATATGCAAGCTATCTATCCAAGTAGTGTCTTGTCGTGTGTCTGGTTTGAGCGATGGCTCAATAATATCGTGATTGAACGCTATCATCTCGCTTTTTTGGCCAAAAACATAGTCTCCATCAGCGTCCTGAAGACCGTAAACGCGATATTTACCGGGTGCTATGCCTTTAATGACGAAATGCCCTCGCGAGTCGGTTCGTGAGACACGCAACATGGGTTTTTTCTTGAAAATGGTATCTGAGAGATTGCTATACAAGCCTACGAGCATGCCTTGGATGGGCTCCAAGTTGTCGGCTTGCAACACATAGCCAGACACTTCCATGGTGTCTATATGGTCTCCTGTGGAGAAACTGTATGTGTAGTTGCCAAGCGGGTTACCCTCGTTGTTGTCCTTAATGGCATTGGAGAAGTCCACGGTGTACGTGGTGTTGGGTTTGAGCGAATCTAAAAGATGGACGGAGATGCGTTTGCCCTGCCCCTTAATCTCTGGCATCTCCATTTGTGGGGGTGACACAACAACATTTTGAGTGGGATTGTCAATGGTGATATACTCGTTAAAGCGGATGATGATGCGGCGACTATTCACGTTAGTTCCCTTGTCCATGGGTGTGGCCCCTATAACCTTGGGCGGTGTCTCATCGTACCATCCCCCATCCGGACTTCCCATTTTAGCGCAAGATGCCAATAAGAACAAGGCTCCAAACAATACCAATAACATACTGAAAGCTCTCCTTACCGAGTAAGGAGAAACGATGCCGGGCACTTTATGGAGGAATGTTCTTGTCATCTTTATCGCTTATTTAAATGGACGGTTAACGCAGATTGATGGGCAAACGCATTTATATGGTTGAACGTACAGTGCCTTGTCATCATGCGAAATCCATCGAGGAGTTTGGGTCATTGGTTCATCTCCAACAGCTCCTCCATGTTTTTTCTGGAATTACTAAGGCGTGGCACCTTGTGCTGTCCGCCCAATTTCTGTTTGGACTTGAGCCAATCGTTAAAGAGATTTTGACGTGCCTTGACCACTTCCAAGTGTTGCAAGGTAACGTCGTGCGACCGCTTGGCCTCATAGTCAGAATTTATTTGCTGGAGCTTTTGGTCAAGCAGTCTGGCAAAATGATCCATGCTATCCGGGTCTTTTGTAAACTCTATGAGCCACTGATGACGGCATTTGGCATGCATATCCATATAAACGGGCGCGGCGGTATACTCGCTTATCTGCGCGCCGCTGTGCTCGCAAGCGTATGCTAAGGACTTCTCGGCATTGTCCATGATAAGCTCTTCTCCAAAGGCATTGATGAAATATTTGGTGCGTCCAGTTATCAAGAATTTGTAAGGTTTCTTGGATGTGAACTTCACGGTGTCGCCTATCATGTATCGCCACAATCCGCACGAGGTGGTTATTACCATCGCATAGTTGCGCTCAAGTTCGACGGCCTCCAATGGAACGATGCGAGGGTTGTCACTGCCAATATCCTCGAGAGGTATAAACTCATAGAAAACATCGTAGTCGAGCATTAAGAGCATTGACTTGTCTGATGGGTCATCTTGTATGCCAAAGAAACCTTCAGAGGCATTGTAAGTCTCCATGTAGCGCATATTGGCCGATGTTATGAGGCTCTCGTATTGGTTGCGATAAGGCGTAAAAGTTATGCCACCATGAAAAAACACCTCCAAATTGGGCCAAACCTCTTCCAAGTGCCGCTTACCCGAAAGTTCCAAAATGCGCACCAAGACACTCAACATCCACGATGGGACACCCGAGATGTTGGTGACATTTTTGCCCATGCATTCTTTGGCGATACGATCCCTCTTTACCTCGAAATCAGAGAGCAACGCCGTTTTTTTCTTTGGCACTCGGAAAAAATTGACTATCGGATTGATATTCTCTATAAGAATGGCGCTCAAATCGCCCACCAACGAGCCATTTTGGTCGTAGTTGGGTGAGTGGCTTCCACCAAGAATAAGTGACTTGCCGTCAAAAATACGGCTATCGGGGTGGTTTCTCAAGTACAGCGCCACCACGTCGGCGCCGCCTTTGTAGTGTATGTTTTTGAGTCCTTCCGGAGATATTGGTATAAATTTAGATTTGTCGTTGGTGGTTCCGGACGACTTGGCGTACCACCTTGTTTGGCCTGGCCACAACACATCCTCATCTCCATGACGCATACGGTCAATGTCGCTCTTCAAATCTTCGTACGTGCAAATAGGCAATCTGTCGCGGAAATCATCATAATTATCCACGGTTCCCATCAGATGATTACGTCCGTATTCTGTCTGTTTACCTTTACTAATCAGATAGTTGAGCACTTCGTGTTGCAGTGCTTCCGGCTCTGTATAGTGTCTCTCAATTTCTTTTTGACGAGGCAGAAAAAATTTGCCGGCTATCTTAGTTAAGTTCATGTTTTGTAATATATCTGTTTAGATTACAAAAGTACCTTAATTTATCGAGAATGTACCAATATTTAGTTATTTTAATACTGGATACGAAATGTGGTGATTAGCAATAGGTAAAAAAAGAAAATGGCACGCTAAGTGAGGTTTATTTCACTGCAAGCGGTTTCTTTATTTTCGACAATTTCCACTGGGACGCCAGTCATTTTCAAGAAATTATCGGCATCGTCAGCGCTTGGAATGGCCATGACGGGCTCTTCCTCCATTTTTGTCCGATCTGTTTTTGCCGCGAAAATTTTGTCAAGAAACCACGGTTCGTGCTTGAGTTTTTGAAGCGTGAGCTTACTTGCTTTTTGCTGACTTTCCTTTTTTGAAAATCCACGTCCCTCGCAACATTCTATGTCCTCAAGCTTAACCCTATATGTAAACATAGGGCTGCCGTTTTCGTCCTTGGTCTCTTTAATTAGGTCAAAACAGAGATTTATACGATTTTTTTGGCTCCACTCGATGAGCTTGCTCTTGAAATTCATCTCTTTGTAGGCCATCCTGTCAATATTGATCATTTGCGCCAATATGCGTTTTTTCATAAATTGCATACAGGCATCGTAACCTCTATCCAAATAGATGGCCCCCACAAGCGCCTCAAACGCGTTGCCGCCAATGTAGCTATTGTGGGCTACGGTTTGGCCGCTCGACTTGACAAGACTGTTTATTCCCAATTCCTTGGCCAATTTGTTGAGTGTATCCCGCTGCACGAGCTTAGAACGAGTGTTGGTCAAGAAACCCTCGCGTTTACCGGGAAAATGACGGTAGACGATGTCGCCCACAGCGGCGTCAAGGATAGCATCGCCCAAAAACTCCAATCGCTCATTGTTCAAGGGTTTGCCTTTGTCGTTGTGTTTGGTGACACTCCTGTGCATCAACGCTAATTTATAATAGCTGATTTCATGTGGATAAAAGCCCAAAATAGGATATAAACAAGAATAAAACTCCTTTTCCTTGCGGAACGGGAGTTTTATTCTATCAATGATATTTCCAAGTACACTTACTCTATTCAGCATACTTTTTAAAAATTACACATGCGTTGTGGCCACCAAATCCAAACGTGTTTGACAGTGCCGCGCGCACTTCGCGCTTTTGGGCCTTGTTGAAAGTGAAGTTCATGTTGTAGTCAAGCTCAGGGTCTTTGTCATCCTCGGCATGATTGATTGTTGGCGGAACAATATCGTTTTGCACGCTCAACACGCATACCATACCCTCCACAGCTCCAGCCGCTCCAAGGAGATGGCCAGTCATGCTTTTGGTAGAGCTGATATTAATATCGTACGCGCGCTCTCCGAACAAGTCCTTGATGGCCTTGGCCTCGGAAATATCGCCCACTGGAGTGGACGTTCCGTGCACGTTGATATAATCTATATCCTCCACCGTCATACCTGCGTCTTTAAGAGCTTCGCTCATCACCAATTTGGCGCCAAGCCCCTCAGGGTGGGATGCCGTGATATGATATGCGTCCGCACTCATTCCCTCACCCACTATCTCAGCGTAAATTTTGGCGCCGCGAGCCTTGGCATGCTCCAATGTCTCCAACACCAAGCACCCGGAACCCTCGCCCATCACAAAACCATCTCGGCTGGCGCTAAATGGTCTACTGGCTCCCTCCGGGTTGTCATTGCGGGTTGAGAGCGCATGCATGGCGTTAAACCCGCCTAAGCCACACTCGCAAATAGCCGCCTCGGCACCACCGGAGACAATGACATCCGCCTTGCCCAGACGCAAAAGATTGAACGCGTCAGCCAGCGCATGGGTTGACGACGCGCAAGCGCTTGTGGTTACATAGTTGGGACCATGAAATCCAAAGTGAATACTGATATGGCCAGCGGCTATATCCGAGATCATCTTGGGGATGAAGAAAGGATTGAACTTTGGGCCTTCCTCGGCGCGTTTCCCATAGTTCACCACCTCCTCCTGGAAAGTCTTTATACCGCCAATGCCAATGCCATAGACAACGCCAATACGGTTTTTATCTTCCTTTTCCAAGTCGAGACCGGCGTCTTTCACGCCCTGCATGGCACTTATCATGGCAAGCTGCGTGCAACGATCCATCCTGCGAGACTCCTTGCGGTCAATGTAATCATTGACGTTAAGGTCTTTCACCTCACAAGCAAAGATGGTCTTGAAGTTGGTAGTATCAAACGAGGTAATAGGCGCGGCGCCGCTTTTTCCCGCTAAAAGGCTTTTCCACATCTCTTCGGGTGTGTTACCAATTGGCGTAACAGCTCCCAACCCTGTTACCACGACTCTATTTAATTCCATTGAAATAAATTTAAGTGTAAGTGTTTAGCGTTTCTTTATTAAAACGCTAAACAATTGACGCTTAATTATTTTGCGTTCTCCTCGATGTACTTGATAGCGTCTTGTACAGTCTGGATGGTCTCAGCCTTGTCGTCAGGAATGGAAATGCCAAACTCCTTCTCAAATTCCATGATGAGCTCAACAGTATCCAATGAATCGGCGCCAAGATCATTGGTGAAGCTTGATTCTGCTTTTACTTCTGACTCATCAACACCCAACTTATCAACGATAATAGACTTAACTTTTGCTTCAATTTCTGACATGATTATAACTTTTTTATAATTAATGAATTACTACAAAACGGCTGCAAAGAAACAAATTTTTTACCAATTATGCAAATATTTTGCTCTAAAATTGAATAAAAGTTGCACAAAGACCTTATAACTGTGCATTTTTTGTTACCTTTTTATATATTATTAAGTTGTTAAATTCAAAATCATTTACTAACTTTGCAAAAAATTAAATACCTGAAAATGTCATTCACAAAGCTATGCAACGAAATCTTCAACAAAGCGATTGAAGATTATCACGTAACGAACGATATTAACAAACCCATCAACAATCCTTACGAGCGCAATTCCATCGAAAACCGCTTGTACCTGAAATGCTGGATAGACACAGTGCAATGGCATCTCGAAGACATCATTAGAGACCCTCACATAGACCCGGGAGAAGCCTTGTCGTTGAAACGCCGCATAGATCGATCAAATCAAGATCGCACTGACCTTGTGGAACAAATAGACTCTTATTTCAGACAAAAATACAGTGACATAAATCCCGCGCCACAAGCCCGCCTTAACACCGAGAGCCCAGCTTGGGCCATAGACAGGCTTTCCATTTTGGCCTTGAAGATATACCACATGCGCGAACAGGCAGAGCGTGATGATGCCACAGATGAGCACCGACAGAAATGCTCGGCAAAACTCAACGTGCTATTGGAACAGCAAGTAGATCTTGGTTTGGCCATAGACCAACTGTTGGAAGACATTGAGGCTGGAAAAATATACATGAAAGTTTATAGGCAAATGAAAATGTATAACGACCCAAGCACCAACCCCATACTATACAAGAAAAAATAAAGACGTTCTTATTTCTGTTGCATCGCCATGAAAACAGAACACATCTTGGTCATCAGGTTCTCTGCCTTGGGTGATGTTGCTATGACGGTACCTATTGTTTATGCCGTTGCCAAGCAATATCCGCATGTGAGAATCACATTTCTATCGCGTCCGTTCGCTCGTCCGTTTTATGATCATTTGGCTCCAAACGTGAGCTTTATGGAAGCCGATATTAACAAAGAGTACAATGGAATAACTGGGCTTAACGCACTTTATCGTCGCTTAACGGCCAAACGCTTCACTGCCGTAGCAGACCTTCACAATGTGATTAGATCTAATTATCTACGCATATTGTTCAATATGGATAAGTGCAAAGTGGCACATCTCAAGAAACACAGAGCCATGCGCAGGCAGCTCACCAACATGCGCGACAAGGTATTGAAGCCACTTCCAACCACGTTTGAGAACTATTGCAAAGTGTTCGAGGAATTGGGCTATCCCGTCACTCCATCGTTCTCGTCAATACTCACCAACGAAAACGCCAATCTGAGATTGCTTCCAGATATTATCGGAGAGAAGAAAAAATTTAGCCAATGGATAGGCGTTGCGCCATTCGCAGCCCACAAAACCAAGACCTACCCTATCAATTTAACTATTCAAGTTATCGAAAAGATAATTCGTCAGCACCCTTCTTGTCGCGTTTTCTTGTTTGGGGGTGGAAATCAAGAAAAAAGTATCATCGACGACATAGCCACCCATCACAAACGTTGCGTCAATGTATCATCCGTTCTTAACGGCTTGAATCAAGAGCTAATCTTGATGAGACACCTTGATGTCATGGTCAGCATGGACAGTGCCAACATGCATTTGGCCTCATTGGTGGGCACGCCCGTGGTAAGTATTTGGGGTGCCACGCATCCCTACGCAGGCTTTATGGGTTGGAACCAAAAAATGGAAAATGCCGTACAGATACCCATGCCGTGCCGGCCATGCTCCATATACGGAAACAAAGACTGCATGCGTCGAGACTACGCTTGCTTACGAGACATAGACCCAGACACCATCGTGAAATGCGTGGAAAATAACCTGCAATAGCGCATTGTTATGCGTCACGCTCGACAACATGATCCACACGCTTCACATTTCTTTTAGTATTGCATACGGTAGAAATTTTTATAATCAATTTTAATGATACCCATTTTTTTATTTATGGCATGCCATAAATTTTTAAGAAATGCACAAATACAACTTATTTTTATTTTTTTTTGTATACCAATAAGAATATTGTCAATTTATCCTTTTAAAAGATTTTCCACTACAATAGCCTTTCCCTCAAATTGATATGGCTCATCCAATATGATTGAGTTGTACTTATTTACTTTCATATTATTTATTACAATATCTTCAAGCGCAAAAATAAAAGTAGCATTTTGCTTATTACTTTTGCCTTTTGAGAGCGCGGCTACATTGACATTTAAATCTTTACGACAAATAACGTTAAAATCCACGGCATTGACACTGTTTTGAGAACAGACACTTTCACTGCCGTCAAACTCAAAAGGAACATCTCTGTTGAGTGGATATTCCTTGTTATCTATATATAATGTAATACTGCCTTCTACTGGCAATATGTAGCGTTTATAATTGGTAAAATCAGAAAAAACACTTTTCGTGAGATTAATTACAGCCGAGGAAATCCTTATATCAAAGTTTCGCTCAGATAGACTGCTACCTTGCGGCAGTATCAATAATTCTCTTGTTATACCACCACTCCATCTGTTTTCTTTATAATCAGACTGATTGATATTTTTTTTCATAGCCTTAAATCTTAATGTTATTGCAAAAATAATAAAACAAATAACAAATATGGCAATATCACTCATATTGTTATTTGAATACTGTTTATAAATATGTTCGTAACCCATTGTATAACCCTACTCATAACTTACCACTTATCAACACCACCCGCCAAATTTTCAAAATCAGTGCATATCCACATGTTTTTCCAAGGGTTGTCATCACGTTCTCAACAAATATTCCCAATCAAAGTTTGTGCATACACATCTAATTGATAGTTATGCACTATTGTTGATAAATGTGCGTGATGCCTGATTATCAAACAAAAATTATCATACCCCACTGTTCACAATCTATCATTTCAATGGGATAAACAAATATCAAAACAATAAGCATGAAAGTTTTGCACTTATCCACACCCCATCATCTTATTCTTATATTTTTTAAATATTAAATAAATAGAAGAATAATATAAAGTGGTGGGGATAACGATGGCAGAAAATGGAATTATCGTTTTGAAATGGATTTATTGAGACGTTTATAGATTTTCATTATTGTCACCGCCGCTATCATCATAAAAAATGGCATGAGCGATTGATGGAAACGAGCCTCTCCATGCCCAAGGAGTAGCAGCATGGCCGTTGTGGCGACAATGATTGTCATGGGCAACAGCAGTGCAGTGACAGCTTTTTTTCTTGTCATCAAGAATAATCCCACTACAAACATGATTAGTATAGCGTAATAGTAAACTAAGTTTACTATAGTAAGTATGTATGTATATAATGGAGATTTTTTACATTTCTTATTTTAAGAAAAGAAAAAAAATAAATATCATATTATATTACAAATAATTATTTGTAATATTGCACTTGACAATACATGTGATTTTCTATATAAAAACAATTTGGAAATTGACAGTTTAAATTTTATTTTAAAGTACTATGATAAAAGGTGTGCCAAGAATATTAATTTTTATTTATATATTAGTAAATTTATTATTTGTAATGAAGTATTCATTACGAATAAGTTTAGGTGTTTTCTTTTTGGCATCTACATTTTACTTTTTTGTTAGTCTTGTGATTTTTAGAGTTATTAATGTTTTATTATTCTCTAAATTACAAGTATCAAATTATTTTTTATCTTTTGCTTTTGCAGGATGTTTGTGTTTTATGATTTTTTTTCAATATACTGTAGACCCTTATCAAATTCAGGTAGACAGATGGTCAGCTATACATAATTTTTTGCACTATTTTTTATGTGGCCAATATCCATATATGGCTCAAACGCATCTTGGTGGATATGGTTCTCCTTTTCCAATATGGCAATTTTTTCATTTGCCTTTCTATCTTTTTGGCAATGTAGGATTATCCATTTTTTTTGTTTGGGCATTTTTTACGTATTCTATAAAATCTTATGCGGGTAATGCAGCTGCTTTGGTATCTATAATTTTAT
>NZ_JRNC01000032.1 GCF_000758925.1 Prevotella sp. S7-1-8 | reverse complement strand
CAACCTTTGGACAGCAGAGATTGGTAGGCTGCTTGGACGGATAGCAGCAGACTTTCCAATCTGGCATTCACTTCCACTGCTTCACGACTCTTTCCGTCCATTCTGCTTTCACGGGGATTCCACAAATCGGGGTTGCAAGACAGTTTGCAACTGAACTGTGCAATACTCCTTCCAAGCGTGATACGTCCCATAATGGGAGCCTTACCCGACTTGTCAATGCTGCTCTTTTTGAGGTAGAGCAACACCTTCATCTTTTCTGTTTTCATACGCTTTAATTTTTATGGGCAAAGTTACCCGAATTAAAGCGTTCTTTACTTATGCAGAAAACTGCCGACCAAAGCAACAAACACACGAACCACATAATTTCAGTTACCTATATCTGCATTTCGTTACCTATTCCCAATCTTGGTAATGATTTAGTAACTGAACTTCTGCTTAAATCCGCACTTTCCTGCCTTTTATAAATAGAGCAGTTTTATGCAAATTATTTCGTTTCCTCCTTATTATCAGTAAGTTTGCACAAACTTAGATTTATCTTCATTTTCTTTAATTAGTTGGAGCGCGATTAGGTTCTAAACGGTGCGCCAATGAGTATTAATGGTACGCCGACCGGAAAATAACGCGATCTCCTGCCCTGCCTTTCCGCCCAAAAATCGGAAATCCTGTCGTGGAGCGGTCAATGTTGACGGTTCTTTTTTTATGATTTTTATAATACACCCATGCGTTTGTGGAGCGGTGATATCACGCTTGGTCTTGGCATTTTTTCATGTTTTGCCGCAAAGCGTGGCATGCCCCAACGCAACGCGGAAAAGTTGCGTTGGGTGCGCTTGTGACAAACCAAACATCAGGGCCGCCGAGCCCTATCCATTGTTATTTTTCCATTTTAAGGCCATAAGCTCTTTACTTTTTCGTAACTTTGCGGTATGGATTTAAACGCTAAGGATTTTGAAATCATGGCTCCTGTCGGCTCGCGCGAGTCGCTTGCCGCCGCCATGCAGGCTGGCGCTGGCGCTGTGTATTTTGGCATTGGTCGCCTCAACATGCGGTCGCACAGCGCCAATCATTTTGACATAAACGATTTGCGGGAGATAGCCGACGCTTGTAACGCTCGCGACATCAAGACATATCTCACGGTGAACACCGTGATATACGATGAGGATATCGATTTGATGCGCGAGATAGTGGACGCTGCCAAGTCGGCCGGTATAAGTGCGATCATTGCCTCAGACGTGGCGGTGATGAGCTATTGCCGTGAGGTGGGCGTGGAGGTTCACCTCTCCACCCAGCTCAATATCAGCAATATCGAGGCGCTGAAGTTTTACGCTCAGTTTGCCGACGTGAGCGTGTTGGCGCGCGAGCTGAACCTTGATCAAGTGAAAAAGATACACCAGCAGATAGAGCGGCAGCGCGTTTGCGGACCTATGGGCGGACTGATGCGCATAGAGATGTTTTGCCATGGCGCGCTGTGCATGGCGGTATCGGGCAAGTGTTACCTCAGTTTGCACGCTCAAAACCGATCGGCCAACCGGGGGGCTTGCACGCAGATATGCCGCAGGTCGTACACCGTGACCGACAATGAGACCGACAACCAGCTTGAGATAGACAACAAATATATCATGAGTCCGAGAGACTTGAAGACCATTCGTTTTGTGGATCGCATGATGGACGCTGGCGTGAGGGTGTTCAAGATAGAGGGCAGGGCGCGCGGGCCCGAGTATGTCCATACCGTGGTGACGTGTTACAAGGAGGCCATACAGGCCGTGCTCGACGGCTCGTTCACCGAGGAGAGAAAGGCCGAGTGGGACGAGCGGCTGTCCAAGGTGTTCAACCGTGGCTTTTGGGATGGCTACTATCTCGGGCAGACCATGGGCGAGTGGAACAGGGGCTACGGCTCCATGGCCACGGAGAAAAAGGTGCAAGTGGGCAAGGTGGTGAACTATTTTGCCAAGCTTGGCGTGGCTGAGGTGGCCGTGGAGGCCGCCGATTTCAAGCTCGGAGACCGTTTGCTCATCACCGGCAACACCACTGGCGTGATGTATCTCGACGCCACGGAGATACGTTACGACCTCAAACCGGTGGAGCGCGCGGAGCAAGGTACTCGCGTCTCCATTCCTGTGACAGGCAAGGTGAGACGCAACGACAAATTGTTCAAGCTCGTGAGCGTGACGCCATAAAGACGAGACTATAAGTTTTCCATTATTAATTATACCAAAAATGATGACAAGCAAAAATATTTCAAGCCATGAGACGCCTCGCGCTCGTTCCATCAACGAGATACAAGACGAGGTTGTTGATGAGTTCGCCGATTTGGACGACTGGATGGACAAATACCAAATGCTTATTGACCTTGGAAACGACCTTGAGGCCTTGGACGAGAAGTACAAGAACGAGCAAAATCTCATAGATGGTTGCCAAAGCCGTGTATGGCTGCAATGCGACTACCGAGATGGCGCGCTTTGGTTCACCGCTGACAGCGACGCGCTCATCGTCAAGGGCATCATCGCCTTGCTGCTCAGGGTGGTAAGCGGCCATACGCCGAAGGAAATCATCGACGCCGACCTCTATTTCATTGAGCGCATCGGACTGCGCGAGCACCTGTCGCCCACGCGCAGCAACGGCCTGTTGGCTATGGTCAAGCAGGTGAAAGCCTACGCGTTGGCATACATGGCTAAGGAAAACAACGGATAGACATGCGTAAACTCAAGACCATAGAGATGTCAAGGCTCACCGTGGAGGAGTTTAAGGAGGCCCCAAAACTGCCTTTGGTGGTGGTGCTGGACGATGTAAGAAGCCTTTACAACGTGGGCTCGGTGTTTCGCACGTGCGACGCCTTTCGCGTGGAGGCGGTCTATCTGTGCGGTATCACGGCCACCCCACCCAACGCGGAGATACACAAGACGGCGCTCGGCGGCGAGGATTCAGTGGATTGGAGGTATTTTGAGCATACGGAGAACGCGGTGCGAGAATTGCGCAATCGTGGCTATTTCGTGTATGGTGTGGAGCAAGTGGAAGGCTCGACGAAACTGCAAGATATTCAAAATTCGCAATTGGCTGGCATGAGAGAAGATAGCCATGACGTAAATGGCATAAGCCCATCAAAATTGGAGTGTTCAGCTTTTCGGCCTCATGCAGTGGTCTTTGGCAACGAGGTGAAGGGGGTGAAACAGAGCGTTGTCGACATGTGCGACGGCTGCTTGGAAATACCTCAATTTGGCACCAAGCACTCGTTGAATGTCAGCGTCACCGCGGGCATCGTGATTTGGGAGTTTGCCAAGCAATTCATAAAAGAAGCCTGACCGTTAAAAGTCAGGCTTCTTGTCACTTGTATTTTTGTCAAGTCAATACATATTTTTCTTGTTTTCCCTTGTCGTTTCAAGGCAAGAATTACCGAGATGTGGCTATTTCTATATGTTGGCTCATTTGCCCAACGCCTTTTTCAGCATCTCCGGAATTTCGATTGTCTCCTTGGCCACGGGCACGCCTACGGCCTCAAACGCGGCTACCTTGCCCTCCGCGGAGCCTGAACCGCCCGATATGATTGCTCCGGCGTGGCCCATCTGCTTGCCCTGGGGAGCCTGACGGCCTGAAATAAACACGGCCACTGGCTTGGTGACATGCTCCTTGATGTATTTTGCGGCGCGCTCCTCGGCGTCGCCACCAATCTCGCCAATCAACGCGATGGAATCGGTATCAGGGTCGTCTTGGAACATCTTGAGCAAGTCCTCGAAGTACAATCCAACCACGGGGTCGCCACCGACGCCTACCGCCGTGGATTGGCCAAGGCCCGCCTGCGTGAGGTTGTAAACCACCTCGTAGGTCAGTGTGCCGCTCCTACTGATAACGCCTGTGTGCCCTTTCTTGAACACGTTGGTAGGCATGATGCCCACCATGCTCTCTTCTGGCGAGATAAGTCCAGGGCAGTTGGGGCCAATCACCTGCACGCCCTTTATGCGAGCGTAGCGTTGTGCCTCCACGGCATCTATCGTGGGCACGCCCTCGGTGATGCAAATGAGCAGTTTGATGCCACCGTCTATGGCTTCAAGCATGGCATCTTTGGCAAAGGCAGCGGGCACGAAGATAATAGAAGTGTTGGCTCCGGTGGCCGCCACGGCGTCTTTCACGGTGTTGAACACGGGAATGCCGCCAACTTCTTGGCCGGCCTTGCCGGGCGATGTTCCACCCACTACATTGGTCCCATACTTTTTCATCTTGGAAGCGTGGAAACTTCCATCTCGTCCAGTGATGCCCTGAACGATCAGTTTGGTGTCTTTATTGATTAGAATACTCATCTTTTAATTCACGATTTATAATTCAAAATTTATGATTGATAATACACGAGTTCGCAGCCCACAATTTACGATTGATCAAATCGCTATGGTTTCTTCATGTGGATTGGCCATTATGAATGGCGCGTTACGCATTGTGCTTTAAACTCAGTTCCACGGCGCGATGGCCTGCGTCTGCCATGCTTGATCCCACCTTAAACTGTGTGCCCTCGAGCAGTTTACGACCTTCGGCCTCGTTCGTTCCGGTGAGACGGATGACGATTGGGATGTCTGTCTTCACTATCTTGAACGCTTCTATCAATCCTTTGGCCACGTCGTCGCAACGGGTGATGCCGCCAAATATGTTGATTAGAACCGTGTTGACGTGCTTGTCAGAGAGCAACAGCTTCATGGCTTCCACTATCTTCTCCGGGTTTGAGCTGCCGCCAATGTCAAGGAAATTGGCCGGTTCGCCGCCGTAAAGTTTAATCATGTCCATGGTGGCCATGGCTAATCCGGCTCCGTTCACCATGCATCCTATCTTTCCTCCGAGGTTCACGTAGCTGAAACCTTTGTCCTTGGCTTCGCGCTCCTTGCGCTCCTCCTCGGTAGGTTCGAACAGGGCTGCCACATCAGGATGGCGGAACAGCGCGTTGTCGTCAAACGTCATTTTGGCGTCAATAGCTTTCAACGTGCCGTCCTTGAGTTTTACCAATGGGTTGATCTCGGCCAAAGAGGCATCTTTCTCGATAAAAAGACGGTACAAATTTTTGAACAATGGCACGGCTTGTTTCACCTGGGCCATGTTGTCAAAGAGCTTGAAGGCAGCCTCGCGAGCCAAGAAATCGGTCATGCCTATAACGGGGTCGATGACAATTTTTTCTATTTTCTCTGGCGTTTCCTTGGCCACTTGCTCGATGTCCATGCCACCTTCGCGGCTCAACATCATAAGCGGGCATTTCGATTTGCGGTCTACGAGGATGCTCACGTAGTACTCCGAGTCAATGTCTACGGCCTCGCTCACCAGCACGCGGTTAACAGTAAAACCTTTAATGTCCATGCCAAGTATGGCCTCAGCGTGGCTCTTGATTTCGGCCTCGGAGCCGCCAAGTTTCACGCCGCCGGCCTTGCCACGACCTCCGGTGTGCACTTGAGCCTTGACCACAGCACGATCCACACCCAATTTCTTGTAAGCTTCCACGGCCTCGTCAGGTGTGCTGCACACGATATTGCGATCCACAGGGACACCATAGTCGGCAAAGAAAGCTTTTGCTTGATACTCATGTACCTTCATAGTAAAAATATTTTAAGGGTTTGATAATTGATTGTTTATATTTTACAAATGTACGAATTAATTGAGTACTAAGAAAGAAAACGCTCTTTTTTTTATTTCGTTTTCATATCTATTATTTGTTTTTTTTGTCTCAAGAACAAATAAAACCATACTTTTGCACTATCTTTTTCACGATAAATAGTTACCTTTGCATGTAATACACGCTAATGATTATGGAACAGAATTTATTGATTTACAATACGCTTACACGCAGTAAGGAGCTTTTTAAGCCCCTGCACGCGCCACATGTGGGCATGTATGTGTGCGGTCCTACGGTTTATGGCGACCCGCATCTCGGCCACGCACGGCCAGCCATCACGTTCGATGTGCTCTTCCGCTACCTCAGACATTTGGGTTATAAGGTGCGCTATGTGCGCAATATCACTGACGTGGGCCATCTCGAGCATGACGCGGACGACGGCGACGACAAGATAGAGAAGAAAGCGCGGTTGGAGCAATTGGAGCCCATGGAGATAGCCCAGCATTATACCAACCGTTACCACAAGGCCATGGAAGCCCTCAACGTGCTGCCGCCGAGCATCGAGCCGCATGCCACTGGGCATATCATCGAGCAAGAACAACTGGTCAAGCAGATTATGGATAACGGCTATGCCTACGAGAGCAACGGCTCCATTTATTTTGACGTGGCCAAGTATGACAAGGATCACAAGTACGGCATCCTGTCCGGTAGAAACCTCACTGATATCATCAATAACAGCCGGCAGTTGGCCGGCACGACTGAAAAGAGAAACCAAGCCGACTTCGCGCTGTGGAAAAAAGCCATGCCCGAGCATATCATGCGATGGCCCAGTGAGTGGAGCGAGGGTTTTCCCGGTTGGCACTGCGAGTGCACCGCGATGGGGCGTAAGTATTTGGGCAGCCACTTTGACATACACGGTGGCGGCATGGATTTGGTGTTTCCGCACCACGAGTGTGAGATAGCGCAGGCCGTGGCAAGCCAAGGTGACCAGATGGTTCGTTACTGGATGCACAACAACATGATTACCATCAATGGCCAGAAGATGGGTAAATCGCTCGGGAACTTCATCACATTGGAACAGTTTTTCAATGGATCGCACGCATCGTTGGACAGCGCGTACTCGCCCATGACCATCAGGTTTTTCATTTTGTCGGCCCATTACAGGGGCACGGTAGATTTTTCAAATGATGCGCTCAAGGCCGCTAAAAAAGGCTATGACCGTCTGATGAATGGCATGGCCGATCTTTCTCGTGTACAGGCCGCTAAGGAAAGTTCGTCTGAAATATCAGAGTTCGTGGGGGCTTTGCGCCAACGTCTCTACGACGCCATGAACGATGACTTGCAAACACCACTTGTCATCGGCGCGCTATTTGAGGCTTGCCACATGGTGAACATGCTTGTGGACCACAAGGCCAATATATCCGCGGCAGACCTTCAGGAGTTGGGCGATGCCATGCGTCTATTCGCGTTTGACCTGCTCGGACTGAGAGACGAGAAAGGACAGAGCGACGAGGCTCGCGAGGAGGCTTACGGCAAGGTGGTGGAGATGGTGCTCAAGTTGCGCCAGCAAGCCAAGCAAACCAAGGATTGGGCTACCAGCGACCAGATCCGTGACGCTCTCGCCGAGGCAGGTTTTGAGATAAAAGATACCAAGGATGGGGCCACGTGGAAGCTCAACATATAAGTTGAGTTTCTGGATTGCAGGTCAGTACGGCAAACGCCCAACGCGAACTTCGCGTTGGGCGTCATAGTCAAACAGCAACAATAAATTTTCGAAATAAGTTCATAAAACACATGTATTTGATGTTTTCGAACTTTTGTTTTTCCTTTCGTAGCCTCAAATCAAGAAGAAAAGAGACACGCCTACCACGGAGATAATGGCTCCGACAATGCCCTTGAGCGTGATTTTCTCATGAAAGAAATAGTGGGCTGGAAGCAATATCATGATAGGGCTTGTGGCCATTAGCGTGCTCGCGATGCCTGCCGCGGTGTATTGCACGGCCATGAGCGAGAAGCCCACGCCAATCACCGGACCAGAGAATACGGCGATGAGCAGTGCCCACAGTGCCTTGGTGTCGTGTGCGCTTTGTCTCAATTTTTGTCCTTGCCCAGTCACTACGAGAAACACTCCCCAGCAAATTAGGCCGGAGACGCACCTGATAAGGTTGGCGCTGAAGGGCAGATAGCTTTCCATATCGGCCACCATCGTTTGTGGAATGTCGGCCGTGTAGTTGTCCAAGCCTATCTTGCTGAGCACCAATCCCAATCCCTGTCCTAACCCTGCGCCGATGCCAAAGAGTACGCCTTTGACTGGCAATTGCAGCGAAAGAAAACGCCCTTTGTTCTCACCCTTGCTCAGTACGGATATGGCTATGCCAAGCATGGTCACCATCATGGCTATCAAACTGCCCACGCTCATCACTTGTCCGAGCATGGCCCAAGCCGAGATGGCGGTGAACATGGGCGCAAGTGTCATAAAGAGTTGGCCGTAGCGCGACCCAATGCTTATATAGCTGTTGAACAAACACCAGTCGCCGAGAAAATATCCCACCATGCCCGAGGCCATGAGCCACGCCCAACTGGTCGCACTTGCATGCGTGGGCCATGCCTCGCCCGTAAACCACCACATCATGAGCAGCGAGAAAATGAGTGCCAACGCCATGCGCCACACATTGGTGACGGTGACGCCTATGCGCTTGCTGGCCACCTCGCATGTCATGGCAGCGATGGTCCATGAGAAGGCTACGCCCAAGGAAATGATTTCGCCTAAATATTGTATGTGCATGATATATGTTATGTTGTGCCCTGTTGTGAGTTGTCAAATTGCAACGTCGGCTATTGGTACGCGTGCCAATGATGGTGATGTCAAGTGGAAGCGCAGCCCATTTTAAGATTTTGCAAAATTACAACAAATAAGCGTAATAAAATCTCTTTCTACTTATTTTTTTGACCTTGGTTTACCGCGCTATCGACCTGCCGCACGCGGATTGTTTCTGTGCGACACCCCGGCCCCTTTTCATGGCAAGCTTGCGGTTTTATTTTCCGTAATCGCGGAATGTGAGGCAGGGATGCTATTTGGTAAACGTTGGTAGGCGATCATTTCATGCCGAGGCCATACCCAAATAGAGAACGCAGTTTTGACATTAAAGCAAAAAACGTATTGTGTGCGTACACAAACCGTTGATTTAGGTCAAGAAAAGGTTTGTTTCGTGGATTATGGGTTTAAAATATTTGTGGCGTCCCATATTTCGGCCTACCTTTGCAATGTCAAAAGGAGACAAGGTCTCTGTGAAGAGATGTTCCTTCGGCAATTTATTCAATAGGTTTAAAGTTAGTAGATTGTTTCATATAGGTTTTTAGTTTTTAGGTTTAAGATTAGATTTTTAGGTTTTTCAATTAGGTTGTTAGTTATTTGAGGTAATTTTAAAGATTAGTTTTTAGGTTAGCACAAATCCCCATCTCCGCATAGGAGAGTTGGGAATTTGTGTTTTTATATACCCCATGTTCTTTGTGAGCCAAACACGAACAAAGGTGGCATGCGCAAAAATAGAGCTATCGTGCCGCTCGCCGCGGGGTGTCGTTTCCGATTGTTTTGGCGGGCTATGGTGGCTCCACGCGTTGCCATGTGGATTATTTCGCGTTGCCATGTGGCTTATTTTTCTTTGGCTATGACAAAGTCGAGCTGCCTTTTTTGCATGTTTGCGCTGGCCACTTGTATGCGAATGGGGTCGCCAAGTTGGTACTTGTGGCGATGCCTTCTTCCACGCAGCACAAAGTTTTTCTCGTCGAAGTCGTAGTAGTCGTCATCAAGATCGCGCATTGGCACCATGCCCTCGCAGTGATTTTCGTCTATCTCGGTGTAAATGCCATAGCTGGTAATGCCGCTGATGTGCGCGTCATAACATTCGCCTATCTTGTCGCCCATAAACTCCACCATCTTGTATTTGATAGAGTCGCGTTCGGCGTTTTGCGCTATTTGTTCCATGTCAGAGCAGTGCTCGCACAATTCTTCGTATCGTTTCTCGTTGGCAGAGCGTCCCCCGGCTTGGTATCTTGTGAGCAAACGGTGCACCATGGTGTCTGGATAGCGACGTATGGGCGATGTGAAATGCGTGTAGTAATCAAACGCAAGTCCAAAGTGCCCAATATTATGTACGCTGTATTTAGCTTTCATCATGGCGCGTAGAGCCACGCTTTGGATGACCTTTTCCTCTCGCTTGCCTTCGCAACTGTCCATCAGTTTGTTAATGCTTCGAGCCATGGCGGCTTTGGTGCCATCGGTTTTCACCTTGTAGCCAAACTTGGCTATAAACTCGCGAAGGTTTTCCATCTTCTGTGGGTCGGGGTTGTCGTGCACGCGATAAGGTAGCGTTTTGGCAGCTTTGCCTTTTGTTTTTTTGCCAAAAGTCTCCGCCACGGTCTTATTGGCCAATAGCATGAACTCCTCGACGAGCTTGTTGGCGTCTTTAGAACGCTTATAGTAAGCGCGGGTGGGATGTCCCGCTTGGTCAATGTCGAAATGCAGTTCCTCAGAGTCGAACTTCACCGATCCGTTCTTGAAACGGCGTTCTCGCAGTTGCTTGGCCAATCTGTCAAGCATGCACAATTGCCATCCGTTTTCGCCTTTGTAGCCTCGGTTTTTAGGGTCTGGAGCTGGCTTGCCAGTGCCATCCACCACACCGTTGTCTTCTAAGATTTGTTGTACTTCTTCGTAGGCATAACGTCTATTGGAGCGAATGATAGCGTGCACCAATCGAAAATTTCGCACGTATGCGTCCTCGTCAAGGTCAAACACGGCGCTATAGGTGAGTTTGTCCTCTTCCGGGCGTAGTGAGCAGATGAAATTGCACAGTCGCTCGGGCAGCATGGGGATAGTGCGGTCTACGAGATAAACCGACGTGCCTCGGTTAGCGGCTTCTTTGTCAATGACACTTCCCTCCTTCACATAGTGCGAGACATCGGCGATATGCACGCCCACCTCCCATAACCCATTGTCCAATTTTTTGATGGACAGCGCGTCGTCAAAGTCTTTGGCGTCGGCCGGGTCTATGGTGCAAGTCCACGTTTCACGAAAATCCTCGCGCTCGGCCACGTCTTGAGGCGTGATTTCCGCCTTGATTTGCTCGGCCGCCCGCTCTACTTTCTTGGGGTATTTGTAGGGCAATCCGAATTGGGCGAGGATGGTGTTCATCTCCACATCGTTGTCACCGCTCGCGCCGAGCACGTCTATCACCTCACCCACGATATTGCGATGATCCTCGTCTGGC
Organism: Prevotella sp. S7-1-8; assembly: GCF_000758925.1. GTDB lineage: Bacteria > Bacteroidota > Bacteroidia > Bacteroidales > Bacteroidaceae > Prevotella. Next base: position 97,281 of record NZ_JRNC01000032.1, on the reverse strand, counting down.
CATTGCGTTATCTTCACCATAGCCTTGTCATTGGTCTTGCCTCCCTTGAGCTTGTTTTTGGGAATAAGTATGTCGTGCACGAAAACCCCACTTTGAGGATTGAGAAACGCGATATCCTTGCTCACGGTCAGTTTGCCCACGAATACGTCCTTGGCGCGTTCGAGTATCTCGATCACCTGCGCCTCCTTGATGTGTTTCTGCCTTCGGGCATTGAACGATACGCGCACACGGTCGCCCGTGAGAGCCGACATCGAGTTGCGCTCGGCCACGAAGATAGGTTCCTCGTCGCCATCAGGTATGAACGAGTTCTTGCCGTTGGCCTTGCGTATAAACTTGCCTTCCTGCACCTGCCCTTTGGTATTGAGCGTGTAAGAGTTTTCTGACACTTTATTGATATAGTCGTCCCATGCCATCTCCTCCATGATATCAATGGCCAGCATCTTCATGGGGTGAGTGGAAAGATGCAGGCTACGAAATATCTCTTTGAACGATAGCGTCTTTCCCGGTCGCGCCGAGAAAAACTCTTCGAGCATGGCAGCCAATTGCTTCTTGGACAATCTCTTGATGTTTTTTTTTCCTTTTGCCATAGTTTGCCTTTTTAAAATTGTCATGGGTTTAGGCCGTATGGGGTATCTGCTAATACGCTTGGCTTCACGTCTCAAAATCTTTTGGGAGGCACCGATATCCTCAATTCTTGGCGTAAAGCGTCAAATTGATAGGCCTCAAATCGTAAACGGCTGCTGTATTAGCGTCTACACTGTCAGTGTGCCTGACAAAACCTCGTTATTATATATGCAAATTAACAAAAAATAATTGAGGAAACCTAATTTCATTTTGATTATTTTGCAAATCATTCGATTTGTATTAACTTTGTAACCTGATAATTATGAAAATATTAATAACTGGTGCCAGTGGGTTCATTGGCAGTTTTATTGTGGAAGAAGCGCTGCGCCAGGGCTTTGAAACATGGGTTGGCGTTCGCCCTACCAGCTCGCGCCAATATCTGCAAGACGCGCGCATCCACTTCTTGGAGCTTGACTTTAGCTCGGAAGATATGCTCGTGCGGCAGCTTGATGGGTATGCGTTCGACTATATAGTGCATGCCGCCGGAATCACCAAATGTCTGCATGCCGATGATTTTTTCAAGATAAACTATGAGGGGACGGCCAATTTCGTGCATGCCATCTTGAGGTCTCGCATGCCTCTCAAACGTTTTGTCTATATCAGTACGCTCGGTGTTTATGGAGCCATTCATGAGGAGATGCCTTATCAGGAAATAAAAGAAGATGATACTCCCAAGCCCAATACGGCTTATGGCAAGAGCAAACTGATGGCCGAGCGTTTCTTGGACAGCATAGGCAACGATTTCAATTATATCATCCTCAGGCCCACTGGCGTGTACGGGCCGCGCGAGAAGGATTATTATTTAATGGCCAAAACCATCAAGAGGCACTTGGATTTCAGTGTTGGTTATAAGCGACAGGATATCACGTTCGTGTATGTCAAGGATGTGGTCCAGGCCGTTTTCTTGGCGCTGGACCGTGGCATGTCGGGGCGAAAATATTTCCTTGCCGATGGCAAGGTATATCAAAGCAGCACTTTCAGCGACTATCTGCGCGAGGAGCTCGGCAACCATTGGTGGGTCAGGATAAGGGTTCCGGTATGGGCGCTCAGGCTCGTCACGGCTTGTGGCGAGTGGATAGGTCGCATGACTGGTACGGTATCGACTTTGAACAACGACAAGTACAATATAATGAAACAACGTAATTGGCGTTGCGACATCGAGCCCGCGTGCGACGAGTTGGGCTATCATCCGCATTATGACTTGAGCAAGGGAGTCAAGGAGACGGTGGCTTGGTATAAAAAAAATAAATGGCTATAACAGCCTTTACATAGCATGAAACTAAAAAAATACTTTATATTGGAGAAGAAACCCGCCCGTGGGTTAATGCCGTTAGAGTGGGTAGTGCTCACCTACATGGCGTTCACGTTGCTCGTGGTGCTCTTTGGCAGGACAAGCCTTGAAAATCCAGACGCTGCCATTTGGAGCCGCATGCGTGTGGGAGCCACTACCGTGGGTATATGGATGGTTTACAGGCTCATTCCTTGCAGGGCCACTCGCCTGCTCCGTGTGGCGGTGCAGATGGCGTTGTTGAGCTGGTGGTACACAGACACTTACCTGCTCAATTGCCTCTTTCCCAATCTCGACCACGTCTTTATTCGTGCCGAGCAGGCGGTCTTCGGGTGCCAACCGGCTCTCCTCTTTGCCCAGCTTTACCCGCAACTGTTTTTCAGTGAGCTCATGGACATGGCCTACGTGAGCTATTTTCCCATCATAACCACGGTCATTTTATATTATTTTTTTAAGCGGTACAACGATTTCGAGCATGCCTCGTTTGTCATTCTTGCTTCGTTCTTCGCTTTCTATGTCATTTACGACTTGGTTCCCGTCACTGGGCCAATGTATTATTACCACGCCGTCGGGCTTGACCAAATCGCCAAGGGGGTATTCCCCAATTTAGGCTATTATTTCCGCACCCATCTCGACATGATGCAGTCGCCGGGATACAAAAATGGCATATTCTACAACCTTCTCACCATGGCCCACGATTCGGGCGAGCGGCCCACGGCCGCCTTCCCCAGCTCGCATGTGGGTATTTCGGTGGTTTGTATGTTGTTGGCTTGGCGCACGGGCAGTCGCAAGTTGTTTTTCACGCTCCTGCCTTTCGCCATGCTCATTTGCCTTGCCACGATGTATGTGCGTGCCCATTATGCCATCGACGTGCTGGCTGGGCTGGTGGTCGGTTTGGCGTTTTATTGTGGGTGGTCGCGTGTGTCCAAACGTTTTCACGCCATTCGCGGATGATTACCCACGGTTTTGAGGGTAAAAAAACGTCACGCTATTCTATTTTGGCGCAAGGTTGCGAATAAGAATGATATTATTCGTAACTTTGCACACCATAACGTTTTACGATAATGACAAAGAAACTATATATCGAAACTTACGGCTGTCAGATGAACGTGGCCGACTCGGAGGTTGTGGCCTCGGTGATGCAAATGGCCGGTTACACTCTCACTGACAACGAGGCAGAGGCAGACGCCATCTTCCTGAATACATGCTCTATACGCGAGAACGCGGAGAACAAAATTTATCATCGTCTCGACGCCTTGCACGCCGAGCAGCGCAAGCATGCGGCCGCCCAGCCCGACACATTGGCGCCGCGCCCCATTCTTGGCGTGTTGGGCTGCATGGCGGAGCGCGTCAAGGACGATTTGATGAAGAACCACCACGCCAATTTGGTGTGTGGGCCAGACGCTTACCTCAACCTTCCGGAGATGATCGCGGCCGTGGAGGTGGGCCAACCGGCCATAGACGTGCAGCTATCCACCACCGAGACGTATCGCGACGTGATGCCCCGACGTATCGGTGGCAACCGAGTAAGCGCCTTCGTGAGCATCATGCGAGGTTGCAACAACTTTTGCCATTACTGCATCGTGCCCTTTACACGGGGGCGAGAGCGCAGCCGTGATGTGGATAGCATACTGCGCGAGGTCAGCGACTTGCGCGACAAGGGGTTCAAAGAAGTGACACTGTTGGGACAAAATGTGAACAGTTATGGCCTGCTTCCTAATGGCAAGCGACCGGACAACGGCACGTCTTTTGCGCAATTGCTGCGACAAGTGGCGCGCGAGGTGCCCGACATGCGAGTGCGTTTCACCACCTCAAACCCGGAAGACATGACCGAGGACATACTCCATGCCGTGGCCGATGAGCCAAATCTGTGCAACCATATACATTTCCCGGCACAGAGTGGGAGCAGCAAGGTGCTCAAGCTCATGAACCGCAAGTACACACGAGAAGACTATTTGGAAAAGGTAGCGGCTATCAAGCGCGTCATACCCGACTGCGGACTGACTACGGATATTTTCGTGGGCTACCACGACGAGACGGAGGACGACTACCAGCAGACGCTCAGTTTGGTGCGCGAGGTGGGCTTCGACTCGGCCTTCATGTTCAAGTATAGCGAGCGGCCGGGCACATATGCGGCCAAGCATTTGCCAGACAATGTGCCCGAGGAGGAGAAGGTGAGACGCTTGAACGAGCTTATCAAGCTGCAAACAGAGATCAGCGCCGAGCAGAACAAGAAAGACGAGGGCAAAGAGTTTGAGATACTCGTTGAGCGTTTCGGTAAGCGCAGCCATGACCAGCTCATGGGTCGCACGCCGCAAAACAAGGCCGTCATCATACCTCGGGGCCGTCACCACATAGGCCAACGAGTGCGTGTGCGCGTCACACGCTCAACCTCTGCCACGCTCATTGGTGAGCCGTTGGAGTGACCCATGCTTGGGCATCGGTGTCATCAGCCGCGCGCGCCACGTCGTTTAGCTCATAGCCGCGCGCCACGGTTGAGTGCGTTTCTCACTCTTGAAAACTTTTGACAAAGTATCGCTCATGGCTCGCGTTTTTGCAAACGAATGCCCCTTTGGCAGCAAATACGCGAATTATGAGCGTTTTTTATAATAAGCTAAAATACAACATTTTATACCTTTATAGTATTTTTTTGCATCCAAAAAAATGCCATATAGTTTGCCATTGTTACCTATTCGTATGGCGATTAGGCCTTCATCGCGCTCCCATTGACAACCCATCGCGTTGCCTTTACGACCTAAAGGCACAGCCATTAGCTACTCATCGCGTTGTGTTGCCCAAATAAATCGCCGGGCGTAATGGGGCGAAGCCAAAATCATCTGTATTTTCTCTCTGTAACGACACTTTCCGAAGGCCCTGTTTTTGTGATTTTTTCCCGACAATATTTGTTTTCTGTCATATCATAGCGGCTTGTTGGTTATATCCAAGTATTTTTGCAACACCAACAACGATATGATGCGCTCGCGTCGCCCATCCTTGAATTGCGCTACAAATTCGTGCGCGTGCTCTATGATGCGTTGGGCCTCGTCAGGGTGCGCTATGTAGTGGTTGAGCTGTTCTGTCAGGTCTGAGAAGTCGGCTTTCACCTCAATGTAGTGATAGTTTGGGATGAGCTTGCCCTCCATGAACCATGTCTCACACGTTGGGCGCGGCATCACGGCGATGGAGTTTGACGACATAATCCATTTCAGGTTGGTGGCCACGTCGTTGCCCTCGAGGGCCATGACAAATTTATAGTCCAAGTGTTTGCGCAAGCTAATCTTGGGCTTGTGCCACTCCTTGAAGCGCACATCCACCACGCCCGCGTCCACCATGGGATGCCCAAAGTATTTTCGTATGAAATCGTATCGGTTTTGCTTGATGCAGTCTCCCTCTTTCTGCCCTATCTCTCCACGAAATATCACCATGTCTTTTTTTTCCTCAAAACGCTTGCTGTCGTTCACGAAGATGAAATGGCGCACCCTGTCCAGTTTCATGAGCACGGAGTTGGCGTTGTCGCCTCCAATGGGCCTACTTTTGGTGATGGAGGGCAACGTGGGCACGTTGGTGATGTCGCCGGGCAACAATAGCCATTTGAGCGCAGGGTCGAAAGCCTTGGCGTATCGGTAGGAGTCAAGGTAATACACTTTGGGTCGCACCACGGGCTGCCGGCCGATGGGCGTGGCCTGCCGGCTGAAAGCCTGATGGTCTATGGGCGTTAGGTTGGTGAGCCGGTTATAATAGCTCACTCTCTCGTGGATATAGGTTTGGTCCTTGCGCTTGGCCAAAGCTTTCATGTCGCGTGCCAAGAGCTGTCGCAGCACGGCGTGTGGCATGGCTATCTGTGAGTATGCCGTGGCGTAATAGGCCAACTTGGAGTTTTTGTCACGATGAAACAATCCGTTGATATTTTGCCGCAAATGGGTCATGGTGGGTTGTTTGTGTTATGATGTGAGTGTGTCGTAGAAGCGCAGATAGTCTCGCGCTATCTTTTGGGGGGAGAAACGGCGTGTCACGTCTTGCCTGAGCGCGGTCCTGTCGTATGATTTTTGCATGGCTTGCCCAATGCCCTCGATTAGCGCCTCTGTGCTGAAATCGGCGTATCTGACGCCATTCTCAGGGGTGATTAGCTCGTCTGAGCCGCTACATGGGCTCATGATGACGGGTGTGCCGCATGCCAACGCCTCGAGTGGGGCCTGTGCAAAATCCTCTTTTAGGCTGGGCAGGCAGAAGAAATCGGCTGCTGATAGTATTTGCGATATTTTTCCCGGGTCGGTGTGAAAGCCCATCTCCATGACGTTTGGCCACGACTTTTTGCCACGATTTTTGCCAATGGCCAATATGCGATATTGTGGGTTCATGCGCGTGAGGGCCTCTGACAATTGTCCCAAACCCTTGCGCGGGTCGCCGATGGCGTAGGCGCAAAAGCCGAACAGCTTGGTGTCGGGCAGTGTCAACGCCCGTCGAGCGTAGGCTCGGTCGTATGGCTTGAATAGCGAGCAATCCACCAAGTTGTGTATGATGGTTTTGTGGGCGCGCGCCAGCATCTCGTGGTCGTGATACTCATCGTAGATGGCTTTTGACAAGAACACCACACCCAATCGCTCTATATCTCGCGTGTATGACAGTTTGAGACGGTAGTATTTTTGTTCGAGCGGATGGTCTCGCAGGCATTGGTCTTTCACGCTCGCGATGCCATGAAGCATGCTCTCGTCGTGCAGCGTGAAGACGATGGTTTTGTGGCTGTATGCCTTGAAAAACGAGGGATAGTCTATCAATCCGCCTATCCAGTGCAGGTGTATCACGTCGGCCGACGCTATCAGTGGGTTGTGGGTTAGGTCTATGGGCGATATGGGCAGGGTATAAGTGGCTTGGCGCTGCCGTCCCAATTCTCTGCAGGTGTTGATCTCGTCAGGCATTCCGAGCAGTTTTTTCACCTTTCGGCGGGCGCTTTGCAAGAAATATGCCACGGCACCAACCTGATGCACGAAGTTGTCAGTGTGCGTTCGGTGCGTCACTATGAGGTGAGCGTCCATGCCCAAGTCGCGTTGTGCCTTGCAGATGCGATAGGCGCAAAGCCCTGCCCCACCCGTGTCGGCTGTGCTGATGTGCACTATTTTTTTCATGTTGGATAGGTGTTAAGAGTTTTTCGGGTTATTTTCCTCGTAGCTTGCATAGCAAGTAGACGAAGCACAAGCGCGGTAACAGCCTGATTTGTGTTTGTATGTCGTCCACTTCGGCTATCACTCGCATGTTGTCTTTGAGGCCCATGGAGCGTTTGCGGTTGGATATACCTCCGGTGTCGAACACCGCGATGGGGAAATGTAGTTGTTTGAACCGTTTGCGCTCGCGATACATTTGCTTGAAAAATTTGAAGTCGGCGGATAGTTTGTGTGTCGTGTCGAAGGGTGTTTGCAGCAGGCACGAGCGGCGGGTGAGGCAGCTTTGGTGGCAAAAGAACATGCGGTGCGCGACGTGCGGTGGCTCGGCCTCCTTGACGATGCCGTCTTTTACCACGTCTCCATAGACGATGTCTGCCTGAATGTCATGCTCGAAAATACGCCGCAACACGTCTTCGTTGGCAAACTCGTCGCCAGCGTTCAAAAACATGACCCATTCTCCTGAGGCTTGGCGCGCGCCTTTGTTCATGGCGTCGTATATGCCATTGTCTGGCTCTGAGACCCAATGGTCCACCTTGTTTGCGCTCTGTTTGATTAGCTCCACGCTGCCATCTGTGGACGCGCCGTCCACGATGACATATTCCAAGGCATCGTATCGTTGCGCGAAGACGCTGCGCATGGTGGTCTTGAGCGCTTCTTTGGCGTTGTAGCACACGGTGATGACCGTAACCGTGGGTAATGAATGATGGTTCATGGGTGATATGATCTTTAGCAGTGTATGCCGGCTTGGCGTAAAGAGCGGTAGGCCTCCAACACTTGGTTGGCCACGTCAGCGTTCTCGAAACGGCGCACGTAGGCTTGGCTTTGGGCTATGCGCTCGTCTCTTCCGGGGCTGCCTTGGAGCGATGCCGCTATGGCTTGGGCCAAGGCTTCCTCATCGTCAGGGTGCACGTATAGGCTGTTAGGGCCTCCCGCCTCTTCCAAGCACGACCCTGTGCAAGCCACCACGGGCAATCCGCTCTGTATGGCCTCAATGATGGGAATGCCGAAACCCTCGTACCGTGAGGGGTATACGAAGCATTCCGCTTGCTGGTAAATGGCCGGCAACTCATCGTTGCCCACGTCGTGAAGCATGCGGACGCGAGGCTCAAGCCCGTGGGCATGGATGTATTTTCTCACTTTTTGAAGATATGGCGTGGCCCTACCCACGGCTACGAGCGACACGTCTGTCGGTAGGTGTCGCACGGCCTTGACGGCCAAGAGCAGGTTTTTCCGTTCCTCGATGGAGCCAACGTAGAGTACGTATCGTTGGGGCAAGTGGTGCGTTTGCCGAGCGCTTTGCAGGTGGTCGGCGCTGGCTGGTTGTTTGAAATGGGTTCCGCAGGCTTGGTATATTACCTTGATTTGACGCTCCGGATAGTTGGAGAAGGCCATGATGTCGCGCTTGGTGCATTCGCTGATGGCTATGATTTGGTCAGCCTCGCGGCATGTGGCGAGAAATTTTCGTTTGTAGAGATAAGCGTCTATGCGCTTGTAATATTCTGGATGGCGCATGAAGATGAGGTCGTGTATGGTCACGACGCTTTTGATGCCGCTATTTTTGATGCCTACGGGCAGTTCGCCGGAGAGGCCATGGAAGATGCCCACGCCGTCGGATACGAGTTGCTTCGTGATGCCACGATGTCGCCACCAGTCTTTTTGCAGGCGGCAACGCGCGTTTTCTGGATAGCAAAACGTGACGTTGTCGGCCTTGCTTAGCTGTGCTCGCAGGTCTTCATGTCCACTGTCGGGGGCATACAACTTGAGGTTAAGGTGTGGGTTACCGTCGGCGAGCGCATTGACAAGCGTGCGCCCATAGTTGCCCAGGCCCGTGTAGTTGCTCACGATGCGCTTGGCGTCAAAACCAATGGTGGTATGGTTTGGGTTGTCGGTCATGTTGGTGGGTGGTGTTTGTTGATGATCCATCTTCTATGAATGGCGAGAAGAAAATCGTTGGCCGGCTATTCGGGCGCGATGCCATATCGCCGGTTATACTCCTCGCGTGTGCGTTTCCAACGATTGTGACTCCACAGCCATAGTGCCGGTTGGCGGCGTATGGTTTGTTCCAAGAGGGCAAAATAGCGGTTGGTGAGTTCCCACCGCGCGCAGTCTTTGGGGTGGCGGGAGATGAGCTGCATGCGGCAAACGTAGTGCCCGCGCCCCACTCTACGCAAGTCGCCGTAGAAGCACGCTTGGTCCATGTGCCTGATGATGCGCTCGGTACCGGTAAGGACGGGCGTGTCGTGGTTCAGAAAATCTACCCAATGGTGAATGTTGTTCCACATTGGCACTTGGTCGGCTATGTAGCCCACCACCACCGTTTGGTGCTTGCGTTGCAGGTCTATAATCTTTCTGATAGACTCCTGCATGGGTATGCATCGGGCGTCGCGCAGCTCTCTGACATGCTTGAAGAGCCGGTCGAAGCTCTCGTTTTCCAAAGGATGGTATAGCTGGCAACATTGTGCCGAGGAGTCTATCCAATAGGGCAAGGATGTTATCCACTCCCAATTGCAGTAGTGCCCGAGGTAAATGCCACATGATTGGCCTTCGGCAAGCACTTTGTTAAACTCGTCCATGCCCTCAAACTGGATGTGCTTCTTGAGTTGCTGTTGGCTCATGGTCATCAGTTTGATGGTCTCCACGATGTAGTCGCAGAACCAATGGTAAAACTCCTTGGCTATCGCTTGTATCTCGGGTGCGGTTTTCTCAGGGAAACTTGAGGTTAGGTTTTGGAGAATAATGTCGCGTCTGTATCTCACCACGTGGGTGATGAGCCAATATAAAATGTCTGACAACACGTACAGCGCCCGTAGTGGTAACAGTGACAAGGCGTACCATAATGCGTAGCCCAGGGCGTACGCGGTGTTGCGTAACAGTTTTTTCATGGCTGCGGTTTGTGGGTTGAGTTGGCTTGGTGGCCCTGTGGTTGGAGTTTGTCGTTCGCCATGCGGTACATGTATTGGTAGATAATGGCTTTCAGCTCGCGCTCCATTTGGGCTTGCTGGCCTATTTTTCCTATCAGGTTATGTTGCATCAAGCGGTCGTCCAAAGCGTAGATGGCACGCGTGCGCTGTCCGTCAAACTGCAACACATAGCCGTATTTGCAATATTGATAGATACCGTTGAGATAGTTCACGGCGTAAGTTTGGTTTGTCGGAGTGGTTAGCAAGTCGCAACCAAACGAGAGGAATGGCTTGTCGTAACCCAGCGCGCTGAGCACCGTGGGCAACACGTCTATTTGCTGTGCGATGCCGTCGCGCATGCCCGGTTTGATCTCTCCGCTTGGGTCGAAGAGGATGAACGGCGAGGAAAAGCCACCTATGTCTGTTTGATATTCGGCGTGGTCACTTTGGTTGGTGTGGTCACTGAGGATGACGAAGATGGTGTTTTTGTACCAAGGTTGTTTGCTGGCGGTTTCAAAAAATCGGCCTATGGCCATGTCGGTGTACCTGATGCACTTGTGTATGGGGAGTTTTTCCTCTGGATAGACGGCTTTGTATTTGTCTGGAATGACAAACGGCGTGTGGCTCGACACCGTGAAACATGCGGTCATGAAAGGCTGCCGCATCTCGCCTATCTTGGTGGCCCAGTACTGCAAGAATGGCTCGTCCCAAATTCCCCAATGGCCATCGAAATCGGCGTCGCCCCCAAAACGCGGGTCTTGGGCATAGTCTTGCCGGCCATAGTAGTGCTCGAACCCTATCTTGTTGGCCAACGCGAGAAATCCCATGCTTCCCCTGTTGGCCCCATGGAAGAAAGCCGTGGAGTAGCCCTCGGCGCGCAACAGTCCGGCTATCCCTGTGTAATCGTTCATGGAGGCCGACGTGAGGACGAATGGTTCCTTGAACATTGGAATGCCGCATAACACCGATGGCATGCCGTCTATGCTCTTACGGCCGTTGCAAAACGAGTGTTTGAACACCATGCTTTTACCGATGAGGCTGTCCACATGGGGAGTGTAGCCCTTGTATTGCCCATTCTCCAACCAATGGTTGAAAGCGCCGATATATTCCCGTCCGAAACTCTCCACGATGAGTATCACCACGTTTTTGCGTTTAAAAGCGTGCGTGGGCTTGGGCTGATGGATGGGTGAGAACACGCGCTCGGCGGACGACAAGCTCGCGTAATAGTTAGGAATGTCAAACACATTCTTGCCAATGGTCCGGATAAGCGAGAACGGGGTGTTGAGCACCAAGGCGCACTCGGTGGGATGTTGCACGTATTGGTTGGCGTTGTTGATTGTGATGGGCCTGATGCCTGAGCTGAGACCACCCCGGCAAGCGCCTATGCACAGTGGCGCAATGAGCGCCAATATCACTATCTGCGAGACAGCGAACCGCACGCGATGGCGCGTGGAGCTAAACTGCTCGTGGCTCAAACGGGGTATGCGATACAACCTGCACGTCAAGCCGATTACCACGATGGCCAAGAGCAGCAAATACCAATGGTTTAGTGTCTGGGTGAGGAATATGTCGGCTAAATTACTCTCATGGCTGAACTCGCTGAACACATTCGTGGTGGTGCGGCGCAGGGTGAATGGGAAATAAACGGCGTCACAGAGATTAATGACCAATGCCAAGCCGTTAACAATGACAAACAACCACTTGCAGAATAAATGGTAACCCCTCCGCTCTTTCAACCATAACGGAAAGAGCATGAGCACGATGTACAGTGCGTTTGTGTAGACGATGGCCGATCGGTCGAAGATGTAGCCACCGTAAAAAAGGGTGGATAGGTGTCTGAAAGACAGGTCGTGGGCAAAGTAATCCCAGTTTTCGAGGAGAAAAGCGAGGCGTGCGATGGCGTAGATGGCAAAGGCCACGCAGATGTTGATGAGCGTGGTCCATGCCGGCTCGAGGTATCTCGCGAGTGAATTACGGTAAATTTTCATCAGTCTTTAAGATTTCCTTAGTCCCTCTTGGTTTCTTTTTCTCATGGATATCATACCTCTTGCATGTCGTGAAGTCTCTTGTAATAGCCGTCCAAGGCCAACAGTTGGTCGTGCGTGCCGCTCTCCACTATTTTGCCTTCATGCAGCACGAATATCTCGTCGGCGTGCTTGATGGTGGAAAGGCGGTGCGCTATGGCCACGGTGGTGCGTGTGCTCATCAGTCGTTCCAAGGCGTCTTGTACCAATCGCTCGCTCTCCGTGTCAAGGGCGCTGGTGGCCTCGTCGAGTATCAGTATGGGCGGATTTTTGAGAATGGCGCGCGCTATCGACACGCGTTGACGCTGCCCGCCGCTTAGTCTGCCGCCCCGGTCGCCAATGCAGGTGTCCATGCCACGCTCCGATTCCATGATGAAGTCGTAGGCGTTGGCTATCTTCATGGCGCGCTCCACTTGCTCGTTGGTGGCTCGCTCCACCCCGAAGGTGATGTTGTTGAAGAAGGTGTCGTTGAACAAGATGGCTTCTTGGTTGACGTTTCCTATCAGCTGTCGCAGGTCGTGGATGCCTATTTGGCGCACGTCCACGCCGTCCACGAGCACCGCTCCCTCCTGAACGTCGTAATATCTCGGTATGAGGTCGACCAAAGTAGACTTGCCGCTGCCGCTCTGTCCCACAAGGGCGATGGTTTTTCCCTTGGGTATTGTCAGGTTGATATGGCGCAATACCCACTGGTCCTTGTACTTGAACGACACGTCCTTGAACTCTATTTGGTGCTCGAACGACTTGATATGGACGGGCGAGGAGCTCTCCTTGATATTGTTCTCGGCATTTAATATCATGTCCACGCGCTCTATGGAGGCCAACCCTTTCATAATGCTGTACCCGGCCTTGGACAGCTCTTTGAGCGGGTTGATGATGCTGTAGAGTATCACCAAGTAATAGATAAAAGTGGGGCCGCTTAGCGCTTGGCCGTTCAGCACCAACGATCCGCCGAACCACAGCACGATAACAATCATGACGGTACCGAGAAATTCGCTCATCGGATGGGCCATCTGCTGCCTCATGTTAACTTTTAGGATGATGTCTCGGTAGTCGTCGTTAATCTTGCTAAAGCGCTTGTTCATCTTCTCCTCGGCACAAAAGGCCTTGATAATGCGCAGCCCACCCAATGTCTCCTCTACTTGGCTCATCGTGTCGCTCCATGTGCTTTGCGCTTTTATGCTGCCCCGTTTCAGGTTCTTTCCTACCAATCCCATGATCCATCCGAACAGGGGCACGAAGAGAATGGTGAACAATGTAAGCTCCCAAGAGATGCAAAGCAGCGTGATGAAATAGACAATGACCAATATTGGGTTCTTGAACAGCATGTCTATGGATGCCATGATAGATCCCTCTATCTCCTGCACGTCGCCGCTCATACGCGCGATGATGTCGCCTTTGCGCTCCTCGGAGAAGAAACTCAGCGGCAAACTTGTTATCTTATGGTACAATTGGTTGCGCATGTCGCGCACGATACCTGTGCGTATGGGTATGATGCTGGCTGACCCCAAGAAATAAGCGGATATCTTAAAAAAGGTCATCACGGCTAAAAACAAGCCGATAAGTAGCAGCGACACGCTCTCTCCATATTGCGCTATCATCTCTTGTACATAATAATTGGCGTTGTTTGCCAGCATGTTCGGCACGTCTTTTAGCGAAGCCGGCCATGGCATGAGCGTCTTTACCGTGGCGGTACTGACATTGAAAAGGATGTTAAGAATGGGGATGATGGCCGCGAATGAGAATATATTTAGTAGCGATGACAGCAAATTGAATATCACCGCAAAGCCGATATAACGCTTATATGGAGGAATATAGCGCCGCAATACTTGTAGAAACTCTTTCATTTTATGATTATTGTGTGACGCAAGCCAAGAATTGATGTTATATGTACGCTATGCTTGTTATTCCTTTCTTACGCTCGTTACATATCTATTGCAAAGGTAATTCGAATTATTAAGAAATGGTCATCTTGGCTATATATTTTTTGTTCTCTTAATGTTCATATTACGAAAATATATATACTTTATATCCAATAGGTCAAAAAAAGGTGTTAATTTTGCAACACCCATGAAAAGTTTAATACATATATTCACACGATTAGCATGATAAAAGTTTCGGTTTTGGTACCTGTATATGGGGTAGAGACATATATAAAAGAGTGCGCGGAGAGTTTGTTCGCGCAGACTTATCCATGCGTTGAGTTTATATTTGTGGACGATTGTAGTCCTGACTGCAGCATGGAGATATTGCAACGGTGCGTTGACGCGCATCCGTTGGTGGCCTCGAAAGTGAGGATTGTGCGCCATGAGGTTAACCGTGGGCTTGGCGCCGCGCGGCAAACAGGGCTTGACGCCGCTACGGGCGATGCCGTTTGTTTCGTGGACAGTGACGATCTCATGCCATCGGATGCCATCGAGGCATTGGTGGAAAAGATGGAAGAGACGGGCGCTTGTATTGTGTCAGGTGCCAGCGAACATATCTTTGACGACCGGACGGTGGTGTCACCGCCACGGCATTGGTCCAATGAACTGTTGATAAAACATATTCTTTGGCATAAGGCGGCAGGTCATATTTGGGCTAAACTGTATCGTCGCGAGTTGTTTACAAGCTATGGAATAAGGTTTAAGGAGGGCGTTGACTACGGTGAGGACTATGCCACGACACCTCGTTTGTTGCTTGTGGGCAGGCGCGTGTGGACAGACAGGGTTGTTTATTCGTACAGGGCCATAAGGCCAGAGTCGTACTGTGCGAGCATATCTTTGAAATCGTTGAGGTCGCTGACAAAGGCAAACAAGGTGTTGGAAAAGTTTTTTCAAGAGCGCGACACCAAGGGTGTCTATGCCAAATACCGCAACTTGGGCATGCTTGACGCGCTTACCTATGGCTATAAATTCAAGCTGCCGCGTGAGCAAATGGCTGAGATAGACGCACTGTTGGACTATCATCCCATCAACTTGATGGCCGCGTTGATATACCGTTTGTACCAAAAAGACTATCAATCCAAATGGGCGACGAAGCTGTATAATCTGTATAGGCGCTCCGTGCTACGCAAGGACAAGATAAAATATGCTTTAGCCCAATGGCTGTAATTGTTCGGAAGACGCTTTTGCTATCAAGAAAAGGCATAGCCATTGTGTTTTTTAGGGATTGGCAGAGGGCTATTTGGCGATGGCCTGAATGTCTCTCAGCGTGAGGTCTCCGGTAATACTGATGATTTGCAGCTCGCCTTTCTCTGTGGTGTAAAGAGCGTATTCGTATTTGCCATTGCCTATCGTTCGCATATATATATAGGTGTTACCGCTGTTCTCCCGATAGCTCATCACTTCCTCCCATGGCTTTTTGCCGTATATATAGACGGCGTCTTTGTTGATTTTCGCGTTCAGAACTTGTCGTTCGCAAGACAATATTTGCAGGTGGTCTATTTTGGATGCTATCTTCTTGAGATTCTTGTTGCCCACTTTCATGGTTGGCATCATGCGAAACATTGCCTTTGAAACGGTCACGATGCTCACGCCTTGGGTGTTCTCATACTTTTTGAACAGTGTGCTTTGAGCGTGTCCGAGGGTGGTCATGGCCACCATGATGGCTACGAGAAAATATTTTTTCATTGCCTTAATATTTTTTTGTGTTGTCTATTTTACGCAATCCTTTGTTAATGGCTGTAGAGAATTTGGTGAGCGCTCGCTCCGTCTCCGCGGCTGCGTCATCCACGTTTTCGTAGGTCTCCATCAAGTTGCCTGCGTATGGTTGAGGCTTCATTTTCGGCTGATTATAGTAATTGCCTATACCGAACAGTAACAACAGGCCAGCCGCCACGCCAACAGTCCATCGCATATTCATTGTTCGAGCTTTGTGCGCTACTGCTGCCTCTAAGGTGTTCCAGCGGTCCATGTCTCGTTCAATGCGTTTGCTCATGTCTTGTGGAACTGCTGGGACGGTGGCATTTAGAGTGTCGAACAGTGCCCTATCCACTTCAAATCCTTCGGGCACGGCGTTATCCTTGAAGAGCTTTTTCAGTTTGGACTCTTCTTCCGCTGTGCTTTCAGCGTTATAAAATTTATCCAGCAATTCTTTGAAATCATTTGTTGTCATGGCAAAATGGTCATTCTTTATTGTTGTCTGATGGCTTGTAGCTTTTCTCTAACAGCCTTTCTGGCTCTACTCAGTGTAACCCTGATATTGACCGCGTTGAGGCCCGTTTGTTTTTCTATTTCCTCGTAACTCAGTTCGTCTATATCGTGAAGTGTGATAATGAGCCGTTGATTTTCGGGCAAATCATTAATGCACTGTTGCGTCATCATCATTTCTTGCTTCACGGCTAATGCGTCGCTGGCATCGTGTTCTGTGCGCAACTGATGGTCTTTAGGCTCTTCATCGTTCTGCTTCAGCTGTTTCTTGCGGTGTTGATCATAAAAAAGATTGCGAAGTGTTGTTACTGCAAAGGCTTCTGCATTATCGGGCTTTTCTATGTTTTTGCGTTTTATCCATAGTCGCGTCATAGCGTCTTGAACGAGGTCTTCAGCCTCTTGCTGATTGCCTGTCAGTCGCCACGCCGCGGTGTACATTCGGCGGTGGCAGGGAAGAAAAATCTGTTTGAAATCGGAGGCATTCATCCTTGTTCTATTCGTTAGACGTGGCTTTTAGGGTTTTGTTACAATGTTTTTTACTATTTTGCCAGGTTTTTGTCGCTAAAAGAGTATGGTTGGGATGGCACAAACACAAACCGTCTCTAACCCATAACCCATGTAGATGTGAGCGGAACTTGGTTTTTTCTTTTCACCGCCAAACTCTATCTACTATGTTAAAATGGTTTGGCCTACGCGCATTTCATGTTTTTTCCAACTGCCCTACACCGTTGGCGCCCACCCAAACACTTGTGACGCCAGCTTGGTGGAGTGTCCATGCCAATGCCATTTCGGCCACTGTCTCGCCCCTGTAGGCCGCCTCCTTGTTCAGTTCGGGCGGTTGTGCCAAAAGCTCTGGTGTGAGTTTGTCATGTGTCAAGCTCTTGTTTTTTGGCCATTCTCGAGTGTTTTGGTATGCTGTCGAGATATGTCAATGTAGAGACCCTTGCCGTGTCGCACTATGTCGGCCAATGTTTATAACGTCTCTTCCAAGGGTATGTCTGGATCGAAACGGTGCCCATAAAACAAGTCCACGTAGTCCAAGTGTATGCGTCGAAGGCTTTGCTCGATGCTGGCCATGAGATATTTTTTGAGCCCTAATTGCCACAGGCCTCAGGGCGCATGTCGTATCTGGCTTTCGTCGATATGAAGAAAGGCTCTCGAGCGTTCGTATGGGTCAATGCCTCCAAAGTTATGCCAAAATCCTAAACTCACTTTCGGGAGCATTACGCCAGATTTACCGCAGCGTGTGTACAAGTTGTCGGCATCGTCGTACCTATTTGTCGAGGGCGAATAAACGCCTTTGAAATCCGTTTGCTTGATAGTAAGTCTTTGCATGATTTCAATTATTTAGAGTTGTGTTGGTTGGTGACCGAAGAATGCTTGAGAACAAACTGGTATACGATGGGGTTTGCTGGCCAATGCTATCCATTCCGCGACCTATCCGCATTGATAAGTTGAAGCAGTTTTTCCACGGCTTGTTCCTCTGGAATGTTGTGTTCCACACATATTTGCTTGCGATAGAGTGACACCTTGTTGGGCCCCGCCCCTACGTATCCATAATCTGCGTCGTTCATCTCTCCGGGTCCGTTTACGATGCATCCCATGATACCTATCTTCAGTCCTTTGAGGTCTTGGGTGGCGGCTTTGATTTTCGCGATGGTCTCGCGCAAGTCGTAGAGCGTTCGCCCACACCCCGGGCAGCTGATATATTCTGTCTTGGTGGTGCGTAGCCGCGCGGCCTGCAAGATGCCGAAAGCGGTATCCTCGATGTCGTCAAAGGCAATGGCTCCCTCGTTCATGAGCCACACGCCGTCGGTCAATCCGTCCATCATCAGCGCGCCCATATCAGCCGCCGCTCTGAGCTGGAACTCCGCCTTGTCGTCGAGTTGGTACATTTGGGCGAAGACCAAGGGATTTTTCAGCCCTGCCGCCATCATCTCGTGCGCCAACGCTCGCTGTTCACCCAGTCGGTTTTGATGGTTGGAGGTGCATACCACCACCACTTCTGGATGATGCTTCAAGCATGCGATGTATTCCTCAGCGGGAGTTCCAAACTTCAAGACCAAGAATTTCACGTCGGCCTTGATCATGGCGATGAATGGCATGGCCGACACTGGGAAGATGGGGTAAACGTTCTCGTTGCCACTCCCCTGCCCTGTTTTTTTGTCAGCTTGAAGCTGTGCGTAAACTTGAAAGTCAACGATATACCCTTGGTCTTGCTCCCTGTTTGGAGGCAGCTTGCCACCTATGTATATATAGTCGGCCTTGGGTTTGTCCGTCCTATGTTTGCCCGAAGCTGGGGCGTCGGTGTTGGGGTGAGTTTTGGGGGAGAGTGCTTCTCCCTTTTCGGCCGCATCTTTTTGTGTCGCGATGACCACCGGTGGGCGTTCGCCGCCAATGTTTCCAGCTGGCGTGGTCTCCCTTCTCGTGGGGTGAAGCCAGTCGAAACCGTCGAACGGCTCTCCCGGAATGACGAGTTGTCCCGCTTTCGTGCCTATGTAATCCACCAAATGTCGTGCCACGGGTATCTCGTCTTCGGGTGCTTCAGACAGCGAGACTCTGATGGTGTCGCCTATTCCATCGGCAAGCAGCGAGCCTATGCCGACGGCGCTTTTGATACGCCCATCCTCTCCCTCTCCGGCTTCTGTAACGCCGAGGTGCAACGGATAGCGCATGCCCTCCCGCTCCATCTCCTCAACCAATAGGCGTACCGACCGTACCATCACCACCGTGTTGCTCGACTTGATGGATATGACCACATCGTCAAAATGCTCTTTCTTGCACACGCGCAGAAATTCCATGCAACTCTCCACGATGCCCTCTGGCGTGTCGCCATAGCGGTTACGTATGCGGTCTGATAACGACCCGTGGTTTACGCCTATGCGAATGGCCGTGTGGTTGGCCTTGCAAATGTTTAGGAATGGCACTAAGCGCGCTTCAATTTTTTGCAACTCATGGGCGTATTCCTCGTCCGTATATTCCATTTTGACGAACTTTCGGGCTGGGTCCACATAGTTGCCGGGATTGATACGCACCTTTTCCACATGGCGCGCGGCCACGTCGGCCACTTTCGGGTTGAAGTGCACGTCGGCCACCAAGGGTGTGTCATATCCCTTGGCGCGTATGCCCGCTTTGATGTTCTGAAGGTTCTCGGCCTCCCTGACACCTTGCGTGGTGAGACGAACCAGTTCTCCCCCTGCCTTGATGATGCGCTCGGCCTGGGCCACGCAAGCTTTCGTGTCGTTGGTGTCTGTGGTGGTCATCGACTGCACGCGCACCGGATTGTCGCCGCCCATGTTGAGGGCGCCGACCCGTACCTCAGTGGTGGCGCGTCGATGATAGTTGAAAAGGTCTATCATAGTTCCCCTACCTTTCAGTTACATTTATACTCATAGTCTTTGATGGCGGCCAGGTCGGCGTTGGCTTTCTCTATTTTTTTTCCAAGTCCGGCTTTCCAATTGTCAATTTTCCGGGCCATGTCCTCATCGCCAAGGGCTATCATTTCCGCCGCGAGGATGGCGGCGTTTTGCGCGCCATTGACGCCAACGGTGGCCACGGGGATGCCGGGGGGCATTTGCACAATGCTCAGCATGGCGTCAAGGCCATCGAGCATTCCCTTGATTGGCACGCCGATTACGGGCAGCGGCGTGCACGCCGCGATGACGCCGGGCAACGCGGCGGACATGCCGGCACCGGCTATAACGACTTTGATGCCGCGTCCCTTGGCCTCCTTGGCAAAGGTTTCCACGGCGTCGGGGGTGCGATGAGCCGACAACGCGTTGACCTCAAAGGGTATCTTTTGGTCGTTTAACCACTTGCAAGCTTTTTCCATAATGGGCAAATCGCTTGTCGAACCCATGATAATACTGATAATTGGCTTCATATTGTTTATGTTTTATAATATGTACATTTTATTGTATGCTTGTTGCCAACATGAGGGGCAGGCACTTGATAGGCGTTCTCAAATGATCATCCAAAAAGCCGTGACTACGCCCACCAAGAAACCGACCACCACTTGGGCCAGTGAGTGTTGGCGCAAAATCATACGACTGGTGCCCACCATGCCGGCTATGATCATGTTGGCGCAAAACCATCCTAAGGGGTTAAACGAGAAAAGGATGGAGAATGCCAACAGTCCACCCACAAACCCTCCAATGCCAGCGGTATGCGTGGATATCTTCCACCAAACGTTGATGACGGCGCAAATCACCTGTATCATCAGCGCCGCCACGAGAATGTTGGCCATGAACTGGGGTATGCGCATCACGCTCATGACATAGTAACAGGCAAAATAGCACAGTATGGCCATGATGTATGGCATCATGCGACGCTCTTTCTTGCCTATCTCGGCCGGTGACCATCCTTGGTACCTACGATAGGCGTGGATGAGCAGCGTGGGCAACAAGATGGTAAAAAAATATACCATCGTGAGTACCATCAGCTTGTATTGCCACGGCATCATGCTCATATAGCTGAAGATGAAGAGTGCCACAAGTCCCACCAATGACAAATAGAACGGCGTGAAGACCATGCTGATCACACGCGCTGTCAATATGATGTTTTTCGCTACCATGTTTTATTGTTCTTTATAAAGCTATTGCTCTCTTCTCAGTCGGGCCACCGGAATGTTCAATTGATCGCGATATTTGGCTATCGTCCGGCGAGCGATGGGAAACCCTTTTTTTCTCATCTCGACGGTCAGCGCGTCGTCGCTCAGGGGCTTTTGCTTGTTCTCCCGTTCTATTACCTCTTTTAATGCCAACTTGATCTTGCGCGTGGACATTTCCTCTCCGTCCTCGGTGACATAACTGTCCGTGAAGAAGAACCGCAGCGGGAACGTGCCCCAGCGTGTCTGTGCGTATTTGATGTTGCTCACGCGAGATATGGTCGATATATCCAGCCCGGTCTTTTCGGCTATGTCTTTGAGTATCATAGGTTTGAGATCAGACTCGTCACCGTCTTGAAAAAATCTTTTCTGCCAGTTGACGATAGCTTTCATCGTGGCATAGAGTGTGTGTCTGCGCTGCTTGATGGCCTCGATATAGCCTTGCGCCTTGTCTACTTTGTCCTTGGCGTAAAGCAGGGCTTCCTTCTCCTGTCTATTCATTTGGCGCTTGTTGGCCTTGTAATTGTCCACCATCTCATTGAACAATGGCGAAACTTTCAGCTCTGGTACGCGTCCACGGTTGATGGTGAAGGTTACGTTGCCCGCCTCGTCCGTGTCTACGATAAAGTCGGGGGTGATCTGCTGGGTGTTTCGCCCGAGCGTCTCGCCCAGCGCCGTTCCGGGTTTGGGGTTGAGCTTGCGCAACTCCTCGTGCACTACGTCGGTTTGTTGTTGGGTGAGCAGGAGGCTTTGCGCTATCTTGTCCCAATGCTTCTTGGTGAACTCGTCGAAATGATTTTCAACGACCTCCCGCATCAGCTCTTTCAGTTGGCCGTCTTCCTTTCGGTCTATTTGCAGCAATAGACATTCTTGTAACGAACGCGCGCCTATGCCTGCGGGATCGAACGTTTGCAACAGGCGCAGCGTGTCTTCTACATACCTTTCGGGTACGTCGATGTTGTGATAGATGGCCAATTCGTCGGCTATGCTGTCTAAAGGTTTTCTCAACAGTCCATCGTCGTCCAATGAGCCGATGAGATATTCCATCACGTCGCGTTGCCGCTCGGTTAGCTCGAGCATGCCCATTTGCTCTTTTAGCTTGTCGTAAAACGAGGTGGTGTCGCCCCATACCATCTCCTCGTAGTCGGCGTTGGTATTGGCTTGTGAGCCAGCGTAAGTGTTGGGCTCGGGTAGCTCGTCGTCGCTTCCAAGGCTCTCGAGCGCCGTGTCAAGTGCCTCTTCGCGCTCCTCTCGCTCTGTCTTGGCCTCGAAAGGCTCGTCCTCATGTGGCGCGTCGGGTTCCATTTCCGCGTCGCTCTCGTCACCATGAGAGTCGAGGTCGTCTCGCTTTTCTTCTAAAGCTGGGTTCTCGTCAAGCTCGGTCTGGATGTTTTCTTCCAATTCTGGCAATGGCATCTCAAGCAGCCGCACCTGCAACAACTGCTGTTGCGAGAGGCGTTGCTGCTGAACTTGCTGCTGTGTCTGGGCTTGAATTAATTTTTGTGCCATATAGCGTGAGGGTGTTTTGAGCCTTTATTTCCAATAATCCTTGAGCTGCGCGGCCAGCGCGGTGAGCTTTTGGGGGTCTTTGTTGCCAAATCGTTGCCACACTTGCATGCACGGCGTGACTAACGGGTGGAGCGTAAGGTCTTCTTTGGAGAGCAGTGGATCGCAGAAGCGAAACACCTCCATCACCTTAGACACCTCCTTGGGCGAGGAATGGATGAGCTTGGCCAATTGTCGCACCTCGGGCGTTTGTGGCACCATGGTATGAGGGACGAGCCTGAAATAGAGGTCGAGTATCATGATGAGTTTCACGGGCGACAGTGAGTTGTCGCCCTTGGACGCATCCAAAGGCTTGAAGTCTGTCTCCCACGTTTCGTTCAGTTTTACACCCGAGTAGAATGCCTTGAAATTGCCAAAACCTTTCATGCCGCGTACCAGCTTGGCCTCTTTTTTGAGTTTTTGGGGGCAGTGGGCGTAAGTGTCCCATAGCTGTTGCATGCTCGGGGTGTCTATCTGCCTGAGCTTTAACAGTTGCCGGTATAGAAATTCGGGGGCTATGTGCAGCTCGAGGGCAAGGTTCACCACATCTTTGCTGTACATGGGTTTTACGCCTTGCGGTCGCTTCAGATAGAGCTGCATGAGCAATAGCCAATACTCATCATGCCATAACGTGTGTGTTGCCATAACGTGTCGCCTTAGGTCTTTTTCCTGCAAGTGTGACAGGAGCCAAGCCCAACTACATAGTGTGTGTGTGGCCTGTGTGCCCACTATTTTTTACAAAGGTAGTGCAAAAATCCGATATGGTTTAGTTTTTCGTGTTTTTTTATTGCCATTTTTTTTGTTTTCATATTTGGGTCAACGTGTATTTTTGTAATGAATAAATACCAAAAATAGCTCGGTTCGAATGGCCTGTTTTAGAAAGTGGCAAAGGGAGAGAATACGATGAATTTGTTGTTTTCACCCATTTCTTTTATCATCATGTTCCCATTGGCGCTCAATGGCGTAGCGTTTAGGCGCTCATGATGTGCCGATTAGGCCGAGATGATGGCGGCATTGGGCTTTAATCAAGGTGCGATTAGGGCTTATACGCAGGCCGTGGAGAAAACTTTTTTGACGTGATGGGCTTGAAAAGTGCAGAAAATGCTGATTTATAGGCATTTGATAAAAACCCTGAAAAATCGCGTATTTGCGAGCAATGTGAGAGCTGTTTGCTTATACGCGAATTTTCAGGATGCTTTTGTCAGATCTTTTCAACGGTTTTCCTTTGTGGTGGTAGATCGTTGGTCAAGATGTGGGTAGTGTGTCAAGGTTGGGTGGGAGCTGCCATGTAAGGGTTGGCCATCACCATCTTTTTGGTGTCCCACGGGGCGGGCGCGCCGCCGAGATAGGTGTGGAACCACTCTAAATGCGCGTTGTAGTATAGTGGCATGGACTTTAGTCCGCTTGGCCAGTGCCCGTCATTGTCGAAGATGATGAGGCGGCTGGGAATGCCAAGTGTTTGCAAGGTGGTGAAATATTGCAGGCTCTGATTGTATGACACGCGGTAGTCGCGCTCGCCGGTGATGATGAGCGTGGGCGTGGCAAAGCGCGAGGTGAACTCAGACGGGCTCCATTTCTTGTACAGTGGGGAGTTCCATGGTTGGCCTCGCAGGTCAAAATTGGGGAACCACAGTTCCTCTGTGGTGCCCCACATGGACTCGAGATCGAATAGCCCCATCATTGAGGCCAGGCACTTAAAACGCTTGGTCTGGCCCTGTAGCCAGTTCATGAAGTAGCCGCCATAGCTCCATCCCATGGCTCCCATGCGCGTGGAGTCCACGTATTGGAGCGTTGCCAGCTTGTCGGTCACCGCCATCACGTCCTCGTATGGCATGCCGCCCCAAGAGCCGCTGATGTCTCGGCAATACCGCTGTCCGTACCCCGTGGAGCCGTGTGGGTTGGGGTATGCCACCACGTATCCGGCCCCGGGGTACACCTGCCAATCCGCCCTGTACGAGTCCATCCATTGCATTTGAGGGCCGCCGTGCACGTTGATGACCAATGGGTATCGCTTGTTGGGGTCGAAACCGTGTGGCTTGACGATGAAAACGTGTACGCTGTCGCCTTTGGCGCCACGCACCCACAGCTGTTCAGACGGCCTGAAGTCTACGGCTCGCAGTAGGCTGTCGTTGAGCGTGGTGAGCCTTTGCTCATCGAGCGCGGCTTTGGCGCGTCTACGCTTGGCTGCGCTAATGGTGGCTTGGTAAAGTTCGGTAGGTCGCCCAGTGGACGACCATGTGTAGTAGACGTGCCCCTGCCCGTCAATGTCGAAACTTGAGATGGCGCGCCTTGCGATTATTTTTGTGATGGCGCGTGTTTTGACGTCCACTTGGAAGAGCGGCTCATATCCTCTCTCCTCGCCAAGGAAATAGATGCTTTTGGAGTTGGGCGCCCATTTGAAATCGTCCACCCAGTTGTCGAATTTCTCGGTCAACGCGCGTTTCTCGCCAGTCTTCCTGTCGTAAATGGCGAGTGTGAAGCGGTCGCTCTCGTAGCTTGGCGTGCGCTGGAATCGGTAGGCTATGTAGCGGCCGTCGGGTGAGTATTGTGGCGAACCGTCCCACGCGGGGTTGTCGGCGGTGATGTTTCGGGCCTCGCCTCCGGTCGCGGGCACGACCCAAAGGTCGCAGTTGGTGGATGCCTCGGGGTGTTTATCGTGGTTGCTTGTGTAGCATATCTCCTTGGAGTCGGGCGAGAAGACGAAACCGGTGGGGCCGGAGGGCGAGAACACCGGGCTGTGATAACGCCCGGGCGTGACGTCGGTGTAGGTGCCTCGGGCTATGTCGTACACGATGATGTGCCAATATTTGCCATCGCCATATTCTGTCCAATGGCGGAAAAGCAATTCGTCTGCCACGTGCGCTTGTATGGGGTTCTTTTTCTTCTGGTCCATGGCCGCTTTGTTGGCTTTGCCGTCCGAGCCGCCAATCTCAGGGAAAACCTCCGCCGCGAAAGCTATGAGTTTGCCGTCTGGCGAGAGCGTTGGACCTTGGATGCCGAGCGCGTAGTCGGTGATTTTCTTTGTTGAGCCATTGGCGTATCGGTACACTTGCGGCGTGCCATCGGCGTAGGAGAGATAGTAGAGGGTCTTGCCATCCTGCGACCAAAAGGGCGAGTAGCTGCTGTTGTCTGTTGTGAGCTGTTTGGTTTGGCCTTTTGGCAAACCGGCGAATCTGCCGCTTTGAGGCGCTTTCAGCACGATGTTGTTGTACGAGCGTTGGGCTTTGAGGTCCTGGCGCGAAACACTATAGGCCAATACGCCGTCTTTGTTTACGGTGGGTGAGGACACGCGCTTGACGCGATACACGTCTTCTATGGTGAAAGCGCGCTTTTGCGCGCAGGCTGGTAGCATGGCCAACAGCATGGCGGAGAGCATTAGTTTCTTTTTCATGATTGTGTTGTGGTTTTGTGCAAAGATATGTTTTTTTGCAGATAAAGCTTTCGCGGAATGCTTTTTTTGTTCAAAATTTGAAAACAAAGCGTGCGTGCCATGTAAGAGTGTGGTGTTTTTGATGGACCAAAATTTGGCAAATCACTTGCCAAAACGTTTGTTCTCTTGTCACGATGACGACATGTCTCAATCGTGAAATAAGCGAAGTGCGACAAAAAAGTGTAAAGTATTATCTGAATAAAATTATTTTGTTTTTATACATATAATGATTTATAAACTAATATATTATAGTTGTTCAGGTTGGCCTCTTGCCCTTTCTTCTATGTCAATTAAACAGAATTATTTTTCAATGTTCGCGCCTTTGTCTTTCCAAAGGTATGAGGACGTTTCATTTTGAGCCGCTAACATGCTGGTGGGGTGGGGTGCTGGATTGATAGATTGAAGAGTTTGCAGTCGCTTTTGAAGGCTAAACGCGCCGAAAATAAAGTTGGCAAGGACGTGCTTTGGGGTTCTGCCTGTCTTTGGATAGATGGTTTGGATATTAACGAAAGGGTAGGTAGCACCGTTTGAAAATGTGCTACCTACGAGTGTTTGTTTTATAGTTTGTTTTGTTTTAATAAGTCTATGAACTCTCGCATGCCTTCCGAAGCTCCTTTTTGTATGTGCGTGAGATAGGGCATGCGGTAGTTGTCCATGTCGTCGGGGTCTATCAAATAGATGGGGCATTGCCGTTTGGTGTAGTTCACTAAGCCTGCGGCAGGGTAGACTATCAATGACGTGCCGATGATGACGAATATGTCGGCCGTCATCGCCTCCCTCGCTGCAGGCTCGAGCATAGGCACACTTTCGCCAAAAAAGACAATGAACGGGCGGAGCAACGAGCCGTCCCCCGCTTTGGTTCCGGGTTTTATCTCGCTATTCTCCGGCGTGAGCCGCTGTATAAATCGCTCGTTGTAGGGATCGTCCGCGGAGCACGCCTTGGACAGCTCGCCGTGCAGGTGTATTACTTTTGATGAGCCGGCCCGCTCGTGCAAGTCGTCTACATTCTGTGTAAGCACGGCCACTTCATAGTCTTTTTCCAGTTCGGCTATGAGGCGATGGCCCTCGTTGGGCTGTGCGTTCCACAGCTTTTTTCTCAACATGTTGTAAAAGTTTGTTACGAGCGTAGGGTCGGCGAGCCAACCCTCGTGTGACGCAACCTGCCGCACGGGATAATTTTCCCACAGCCCGTCGTTGCCTCGAAATGTTTTGAAGCCACTTTCCACAGACATTCCCGCGCCTGTCAGAAACACGATTTTCTTCTTCATGCCCAATCGATTTAAATACTCATTAGAGACGCAAATAGGGCGAGCCGGCCGCGATCAAGTTTGGCTTGAATTGCCAAGGCGACGCCTATTTTCCACAAAAATAATATTTTTTCGGGAATAATTCTGTTGCGAACAATTAAAAATAAGTATCTTTGCACATTATCATTAATAAGACAATAATTGGAATGGATAAAATAAGCTACGCATTAGGTATGAGCATAGGCCACCAGCTTATGCATATGAACGCGACCGAGCTGAATGTGGAAGATTTCGCAACGGCTGTCAAAGATGTTTTCGCCGGCAAGGCATCAATGTCTGACGCTGACGCTCAGGCGTTGGTTCAATCGTTCTTTGAGCGCAAGACGGAGGAACAATCCAAGGTCGCGAAGGCCGAGGGCGAGAATTTCTTAGCCGAGAATGGTTGCAAGGAGGGTGTCGTAACGCTGCCATCGGGATTGCAATATCAAGTGCTGCGAGAGGGAAACGGCCGTAAACCAAAGGCTACGGACCAAGTGGAGTGTCACTATGAGGGCACGCTCATCAACGGCCAGGTGTTTGACAGCAGCTACCGTCGCGGCGAGACAGCCACTTTCGGGTTGAACCAAGTGATTGCCGGCTGGACAGAAGGATTGCAGCTAATGCAGGAGGGAGCCAAGTACCGGTTCTTCATCCCATACACACTCGGGTATGGTGAGCGAGGCGCGGGACAGTCCATTCCACCTTACGCCACACTTGTTTTTGACGTGGAGCTGATAAAAGTGAAATAAATAAGTTAAGATAAAAAGTAAAATTGAACAGATGAAAAGTTTGAAAATCGTGGCCGTTATGGCCATCACGGCCGCAACGTTCAGTGCGTGCGGTAATTCGTCAACACCAAAAGCTGACTTGAAATCAGACGTGGACACCATGAGTTATGCCATTGGTTTGGCGCAGTCACAGTACGTTCGCCAAGCCATTCAGCAAGGACAGGTCATAGACACGGCATATATTGATGAGTTCATCAAAGGTATCAACGAAGGAGCAAACGCAGGTGATGACAAGAAGAAAAATGCTTATATCATGGGTTTGCAGGTAGGACAGCAGTTGGCTACACAGCTTGTTAAGGGTATCAACCATGAGGTTTATGGTAGCGACTCGACAAAGACCATTTCCTTGAAAAACCTTTTGGCGGGCTTCATTACGGGAGCCAAGGGAAAGTCAGGACTGTTCACTCCTGATGCCGCCAATCAGATAGCCCAGGCCAAAATGGAAGCCATCAAGAGCAAGACCATGCTTAAAGAGTACGGTCCCAACAAAGTGGCGGGAGAGAAATTCCTTGCCGCCAACAAGAAAAAAGCGGGCGTTGTGACGCTGCCTTCGGGCTTGCAGTATAAGGTAATCAAGGAGGGAAAGGGCGCCATTCCTACCGATACCACTACCGTTAAGGTGAACTACGAAGGTCGTACCATAGATGGCAAGGTGTTCGAAAGCTCGTACACAAACGGCCAAGGCCCCGTCACAATTCAGCCCAAGCAATTTATTCCGGGCTGGACGGAAGCGTTGACGCGCATGCCGGAGGGTTCCGTTTGGGAAGTTTACATACCCCAAAACCTCGCCTACAAAGAGCGTCAGGCTGGCAACATCAAGCCATTCTCAACGCTTATCTTTAAGATAGAGCTTATCAAGGTAGGAAAATAATAATATCCTTATATAACGACAACCCCTCCTCGAGGCCATGTACGGCACGTCAGGAGGGGTGTTTTTTGATTGCCACCGTGCCAAGACCAATTTTGACGAGGCCGTGTTAAAATGATTGCACCAATACATTTGTCCAACGACATAAACGTTTTGGGAAAAATTTTTATATAAGTCAAAACAGCGTTTTCATATTTTTTACATAAAATCATATCATTAAAATAATAACAAATGAAGAGGATTGCCATTATGTCGATGGCCATATTGATGGCCGCGTTGGTTCCTGTCTCAAGCTTGGCGAGCGATAAAGACAAGAAAAAGAAAAAAGAAAAAAGTGAGATTGCCAAGCAAGTGCGCTTGGTTACGAGCGCCGACAGTTTGAGCTATGCGGCTGGTTACAGGGCCACGCAGGGACTTTTGAACTACCTTCAAAACCAGTTGCATGTTGACACCACGTATATGTCCGAGTTTGTGCGTGGCTACAAGGAGGTCATAGAAAAAGGAGAGGATCCTGCGTTCACGGCGTACATCGTCGGCACGCAGATAGCCAACCAAGCGAAAAACCAGATTTTTCCCGGTATGAACAAGTCGCTCGAGGGCACTGCCGACTCTCTCCGCGCGGCGTGTTTCCACGAGGGATTTCTGGCCGGAGTGGCCGAGGACACCACCGTCTACAGCATGGCATCAGCGTCAGAGCTTTTCGATGTGCGTATGCAGGCTATCACCGCGCGCAGGAACGCAGCTTACAAGGCAGAGAACGAGGCATGGCTAAAAGCCAACTCCACCAAGCAAGGAGTTGTCGTCTTGCCCTCAGGGCTGCAATATAAGGTGCTCAAGAACGGAACGGGCGCCAAGCCCACGGTTGACCAGACTGTAGAAGTGATATACGAGGGAAAAACCATTGACGGCCATGTTTTTGACGCCACGTCCAGGCATTCCGGCCAAAAGACGGACAGTTTCCGTTGCAATCAGGTTATCAAAGGGTGGACAGAGGCATTGACCAATATGCCAGTGGGCAGCAAATGGGAGATTTACATCCCGCAGAATTTGGGCTATGGCGGTCGCGAGGCAGGCCAAATCAAGCCATTTTCCACACTGATTTTCACCGTGGAGCTCGTCTCGATACAGCCAGAGGAGAAAGCGTCTAAAAAATCAAAATAGCCCAACCGGCATGCGCTGGTATTTGTTAGGTTGGCGCGCCAATCAGGGCGCAAACCATCAAATATACAAGTCCAACACCCCAAATCATCTTTTTAATGTAACAAAATGCACGAGTAATTTAATTTATTCGTGCATTTTGTTGTTAGTATCACATATTTTACCTATTTTTGCTCAAACAATATCAACAATCTGTTAATGCTTAAACATGGAGAGAATAGACAATTTAGACAAGAAAATCCTTTTAATTCTATCGAAAAACGCACGTATACCTTTTAAGGATGTGGCCGCCGAGTGTGGTGTGTCGAGAGCCGCTATCCACCAGCGCGTGCAACGACTGATGGAGGCTGGCGTTATCACTGGCAGCAGTTTCGACGTCAATCCCAAAAGCCTTGGCTATACCACTTGCACTTATGTGGGGCTGAATTTGGAGCGTGGCTCCATGTACAAGAATGTGGTAAAGCGCATTGTTGACATCCCCGAGATTGTGGAATGCCACTTCACTACAGGCCCTTACACCATGCTCATCAAGGCTTACGCCCGCGACAACGAGCAGCTCATGGACTTGCTCAACAATAGGCTTCAGACCATACCCGGTGTGGTTTCCACCGAGACGCTCATCTCCTTGGAGCAAAGCGTGAAACGTGAAATCACCGTTAGCGTAAACGAATAATGAACAAATTTGATATCGAGGCGTACCTGAACGATTTTTACGCGACTTTCCCCGAGGCCAATAATCAGCCGATTATTGGCATCACTTCTAATTACTCTGATGGCGACGCGACCTTGCGCGAGCGTTATTACAAACAAGTGGTCAAGGCAGGAGGCGTCCCAATCATCATTCCGCCCATGCCCGACAGGGGCGCCATCATCAACACCCTCGACCATATTGACGGATTGATACTTACTGGCGGAGGTGATTTTAATCCACTTTGGTGCGGCGAGGAGCCGTCTCCACGATTGGCCAATATCAATGCCACGCGCGACCTGCCCGAGCTGCTCATCACGCGATTGGCCTACAACAGGCAGATACCCATGCTTGGCATTTGCCGTGGCATGCAAACCTTGGCGATAGCGTTGGGCGGAAAAGTAGCGCAAGACATTAGCGACGGCTTGAATACAGAGGGCAAAATTGTCGCTCCGTCAGCTTGCGTCAAGCATTCGCAAGATGCCGACAAATCTGAGCCTACACATACGGTCAAGTTGAGCGCGGGCT
Source organism: Prevotella sp. S7-1-8 (assembly GCF_000758925.1). Lineage (GTDB taxonomy): Bacteria > Bacteroidota > Bacteroidia > Bacteroidales > Bacteroidaceae > Prevotella. The sequence continues at coordinate 66,259 of NZ_JRNC01000032.1, read as the reverse complement.
CTTTTCTGGCTGACATATACACCGCGGGCGCGCCCACTTACGTCGTGGACACGCCACGGGATGGGGTAGAGGAGGTCTCCATCGCGGTCAACTCTTTTCACCATCAGGCCGTCAGCGCTACCGGCAAACGGTTCAGGGTGTCGGCGATAGCTCCCGATGGCATCATAGAGGGCATGGAGAGCGCGGAGCTAAAGCCCATCATGGGCGTGCAATGGCATCCAGAGTGGATGGGCGAAGAAGGGCTGAGGATATTTAAGTGGCTGGTGGCGCACGCCCGCAATTTCCTTTCGGCCAAGCAGCTTCACGCTCGCATGCTCACCCTCGACAGCCATTGCGACACCCCTATGTTTTTCCCACAGGGCGTTGAGTTCAGCCGTCGCGACCCACGCGTGCTTTACGACCTGCACAAAATGACCGATGGCAGGCAAGACGCCGTCATCATGGTGGCCTATCTTCCGCAGCCAAAAATGGGCGAGAAATTCTCGCAAACGGTGGATATTGCTGGCATCATCAAGCACAATCCCTACTTGAAAGACATTTCCACGAGCCTCTCTCCAACAGAGTACGCCAACCTGATCTTTGACAAGATAGAGCGTATCGTGGACCAAAACAGCCAATACGTCAGCATTGCACGCACGCCTGCCGACCTTTACGAGGACAAGCGAAAGGGGCGCAAGAGCATCATGATGGGCATAGAGAATGGGCTTGCTCTCAATCACGACATTGCCAACGTGCGCCACTTCGCCCAGCGAGGCGTGGTGTATATCACATTGTGTCACAATGGAGACAACGATATTTGCGACAGCGCCCGTGGATGTAACACGCACGATGGTGTGTCCCAATTTGGCGAGAAGGTCATCCGCAAGATGAACGACGAGGGTGTAATGGTCGACTTGAGTCACGGTAGTGAGCGGTCGTTCTATGACGCGTTGGATATCAGCCGCGTGCCTATAGTGTGTTCGCACAGTAATTGTAGAGCTCTCTGTGACGTGCCGCGCAATCTCACTGACGACCAAATGCGCGCCCTTGCTCACAAGGGAGGGGTTATGCAAGTCACACTTTACCACGGCTTCTTGCGACAGGATGGCGAGGCTACCTTGCTGCATGCCTTGGAGCATTTGGAGCACGCCATCGAGGTGATGGGCATCGATCACGTGGGCATAGGCACCGATTTTGATGGCGATGGCACCGTGTTGGGCTGCGCCGACGCCTCAGAGCTTATCAATATCACCCTCCATCTATTGCGTCGCGAGTATAGCGAACGCGACATAGCTAAGATTTGGGGTGGCAATTGGCTGCGCGTCATGTCGATGGCGCAAGCTGCCAAACGATAGGTGGAATGGTTTTCGCATGTGCCAAAGAGATCTCTTCAGACCATATAGCTCAAGTTTAAAAACAGAAACATGACAAAAAAACAAAAAAGATATATCATAGTGATAGCAGTAGTCTTGTTCGCGGCCGCCGCGTGCCTTGTCTTTTATCCCAATCTGTCAGGCCCTGCCAGCGGAGCTGATGATGCCGAGGAAACGGAAAAGATACAGCCTGTCGGACCGCGGTTTAATGCCGACACGGCTTTCGCGTTTGTCAAGGCGCAGTGCGATTTTGGCCCAAGGGCCATGAACACCGCGGGACACGAGCGATGCTTGGATTGGATCGTCGCTAAATTTAAGCAGTATGGCTGCGAGGTAAAACCCCAAAAGGCCGACCTCAAAGGCTTTGATGGCACCGTTCTCAAGGCCACCAATATCGTGGCGAGCTACAACCCGACGGCCACCACGCGTATCATGTTTTGCGCCCATTGGGACTCGCGCCCGTGGGCGGACAATGACCCTGACTCCACCAATTGGCGCAAACCTATCCTCGCCGCCAACGACGCTGCCAGTGGAGTGGCCGTGATGTTGGAGTTGGCGAGACTGTTGAGCGAGGCCGACAAGGCAGGGGCCAACTCGCCTAAACCCGCTATCGGCATCGATTTCGTGTGCTTCGACGCGGAGGACTGGGGGGTGCCACAATGGAGCGACGCGGCTGACAGTGGCGACTCTTGGGCGCTCGGCGCGCAGCATTTTGCCGCCAACCTGCCACAAGGCTACGCGCCGAGATACGGCATCTTGTTGGATATGGTGGGTGGACAGGGAGCCAGATTTTATCGCGAGGGCATGTCCATGCAATACGCTCCGGAAATCGTGAAGAAGGTTTGGGGCGCCGCGCGCTCGGCGGGTTATGGCTCTTATTTCCCCCAATCAGATGGTGGCATGATTACGGACGACCACATCCCGCTCAACCAAGTGGCCAAAATACCTTGCGTGGACATCATACCTTATTACCCGGACTGCGCCCAAAGCTCTTTCGGCCCAACTTGGCACACCCTCGCCGACAATTTGGAGCATATAGACAAGAGCGCGCTCAAGGCCGTGGGACAAACCATGGTGCAGGTGATTTACACCGAAAAATAGTTGTCCACGCTGGTGGATAAAGTCCTTTTCGTTATGTTGGAAAAAGACTTTTTGGCTATGTTCACAGCTTCAAAATATAGGTAAGAGGGTGGGAGAGAGGCTCGTCTTTGTCAAAAAAAATATGAGAAAACAGCACTTTCTCACCTTGGTGAAACAGAGAGTTTTCAGACGACGTGAAGCCAACGCGGACCAGTTGAAATGTCGTTTAATCGTATTTTTCAAGCCCGCGAAATGTGCCCGTTTTGCCATTGGTATTTCAAGGGCTTGCCATCAGTGCCCAATGGCATCGTGTTTCATCGTTATTCGCCATGCGTTTAAGCCTCAATCACATCGCGATTGGCCCTTGAACGCATGCGTTCCACGATGCCACCAACGTGCATCCTAATGCCGTTTCCTTGTAAGTTGTTGACAGATAGTGCTTTGTGAGACGTGCTTAATTTTGGCGTATTTTTGCCGTTGGTGTTCGAATTTTCGTGCGCGCGATGTACGAAGGGGTTGTTGTCAGAATATTTCATAATGATATTTGTATAGCCGTCCATATTGGCATTATATATTAATAACGCTGCGGCACTGTCCGTTACCAATCTTTTTAGTAACTTTGCATGTCAGAATATAAACGTTTATCATTAGACATGTCATTAAAATGTGGTATCGTGGGCCTTCCCAACGTAGGGAAGTCTACCCTTTTCAACTGCCTTTCGAGTGCCAAAGCACAGGCAGCCAACTTTCCCTTTTGTACAATAGAGCCCAACCTTGGCGTGATAACGGTTCCGGACGAGCGGCTCACGCGGCTTGCCGAGATAGTGCATCCGGGGCGTATCGTGCCAGCCACCTGTGAGATAGTGGACATCGCCGGTTTGGTAAAGGGCGCCTCCAAGGGCGAGGGGTTGGGCAACAAGTTTCTTGGAAACATTCGCGAGTGTGACGCCATCATCCACGTGGTGCGTTGTTTTGATGACGACAACGTGGTGCGCGAGGGTGGCATGGCGGTTGATCCCATTGCCGACAAGGAAATCATCGACACGGAGTTGCAGCTCAAAGACCTTGAGACCATCGACGCTCAGTTGTCAAAAACAGAGAAGGCCGCTGCCGCCGGCAACAAGGAGGCCAAGGTGTTGGTGACTGTGTTGCAGGCCTACAAGGAAGTGTTGGACAAGGGGCAGAACGCTCGCGGGGTGACATTCGACACCCGTGAGGAGGAGAAAGCCGCCCACGACCTGTTCTTGTTGACCACCAAGCCCGTGCTATACGTGTGCAACGTGGATGAGAACAGTGCCAAGACGGGCAACGCGTACAGCAAGAAAATAGAGGAGGTGGCCGCAGCCGAGGGCGCGGAAGCCATGGTTATCGCTGCCAAGACGGAGGAGGACATCGCATCGCTCGAGAGCTATGAGGACAAGCGTTTGTTCTTGGACGAGCTTGGATTGGAGGAGAGTGGGGTAAACAGGCTCATCAAAAAAGCCTACAGCCTGCTCAACTTGCAAACCTTTATCACGGCCGGCGAGATGGAGGTGAAAGCATGGACATTTCACAAAGGGTGGAAAGCCCCACAGTGCGCTGGCGTGATTCATACCGACTTCGAGAAAGGGTTTATCCGCGCCGAGGTCATCAAATACGCTGATTATATCGAGTATGGCTCAGAGGCCGCCGTTCGCGAGGCTGGCAAGTTGGGTATCGAGGGCAAGGACTATGTGGCGCAAGATGGCGACATCATGCACTTCAGGTTTAATGTCTGACCGTTGTCATGTTCCTAAACCATGTTTCCGCGCTGTCTTTGCAAGGGATCTTTCATGGCATGTGGCGCGCCAAATATTAAATTTTGAATTATGAATTTTGATTTGTTATTCGTTTATTGGAACCCGAGCGAGATCATGTTCCATATCGGGAGTTTTGGTGTCAGGTGGTACTCCATGTGCTGGTTGGTGGGCCTTCTCTTGGGCTATCTGCTTATGCAGCGGCTCTATAAGGAGCAAAAGATACCCGACGAGAAGTTTGAACCGCTGTTTCTCTATATCTTTTTGAGCGTGCTTATTGGCGCGCGTTTGGGTCATTGTTTGTTCTACCAGCCCGAATATTTCCTTGGGTCGTGGGAGCATTTCATAGAGATGATCGTCCCTATGCACCACATGCCCGATGGCAGTTGGAAGTTCGTGGGCTATGAGGGCTTGGCGTCGCATGGTGGTGTTATAGGTATGCTCATAGCCATCTGGCTGTATAGCAGGCGCGCCAAAGTGCCCGTGTGGGTTGTGTTGGACAATATGGGTATTTGCTCTTGCGTCACGGCCACGTTCATAAGGCTTGGAAACCTCATGAACTCGGAGATTATAGGCAAGGTGACAGATGTTCCATGGGCGTTCATCTTTGAGCGAGTGGACCAGTATCCACGCCATCCCGGACAGCTCTATGAGGCCTTGTCTTACGCTTGTTTCTTCTTTGTCATCTTCTTGGCGTATCGCAAAAACAGACAGAAGGTGGGCACCGGGTACTTCTTTGGCATGTGCTTGGCATTGGTGTTCGTGGCTCGTTTTTTCATAGAGTACACCAAAGACATACAAGTGGACTTTGAGGCAGGCATGCTCCTTGACATGGGGCAGTTGCTCTCCATTCCCTTTATCATCCTTGGCGTGGCCGTGATGATAGGCGGAAACTGGATGAAAAAACTCGGCGCGAGGGTAGACCCCAAGTAGCGACTTGTAGTTGTCGCGCTCCCGACACCATGTAAACAGGCCATCCCCCACTGTTTGTCAGTGCGGATATGGCCTGTTGCCGTATTGGTATTGGTAATGTCTGGAATGTTCGGTCAGCTTCTTCCCGTCACTATTTTCTTGATATCGTTGAGTTTGTTGAGCGCCTCCACTGGCGTGAGGTTGTTGACATCCAAGCCCAATATCTCGTCGCGCACTTGCGAAAGGACGGGGTCGTCCAGTTGGAATATGCTGAGTTGCATGCCGTCTCGTGTGCCAGCCAGCCGCTCCACCGATGGCTTTCCCACGTTGCCCACTTCCGAGTTGTCGGCCTCGAGCTGTTTCAAGATGATGTTGGCGCGCCTTACTATAGACCTCGGCATGCCAGCGACCTCGGCCACGTGGATGCCAAACGAGTGCTCGGATCCGCCCGGTGACAGCTTGCGCAAGAAGATTACCTTGCCGTCTACTTCCTTGACGGAGACGTTGAAGTTCTTGATCCGGGCGAAATTTTTTTCCATTTCGTTTAGCTCGTGGTAGTGCGTCGCGAAGAGAGTGCGCGCCCGAGCCTTGGGCTGCTCGTGCAAATACTCCACGATGGCCCACGCTATTGATATGCCATCGTAGGTGGACGTGCCTCGCCCCAGCTCGTCAAAGAGCACCAACGAGCGTGGCGTCACGTTGTTGAGAATGTTCGCGGCCTCGGTCATCTCGACCATAAAGGTGGACTCTCCCAAAGAAAGGTTGTCGCTTGCGCCCACGCGAGTGAATATCTTGTCCACCAAACCTATTCTCGCTCGCTCTGCCGGCACGAAACATCCAGTCTGGGCCAATAGCGCGATCAGGGCCGTTTGGCGCAGCAGAGCCGATTTGCCGGCCATGTTAGGACCCGTTATCATCATCACCTGTTGCTTCTTGGTGTCGAGATACACGTCGTTTGGCACGTATTGTTCGCCTAATGGCATTTGGGTCTCTATGACGGGATGGCGTCCTTGCCGAATGTCTATGACGTCGGTCTCGTCTACCGTAGGGCGCACATACATGTTGCTCTCGGACACCTTGGCGAACGAAAGTAGGCAGTCTATGCGTGCCAGCAGGTTGGCGTTGGCCTGTATGTCGGCGATGTATCGCTGCATATCAGCCACAAGCTCGTTGAACAATTGTGTTTCCAACTCGATTATTTTCTCGTCAGCGCCCAATATCTTTTGCTCGTATTCTTTCAGCTCGGGCGTGATGTATCGCTCCGCTTGGGCCAGTGTCTGCTTCCTTGTCCATGTGTCTGGAACCTTGTCCTTGAAAGTGTTGCGCACTTCAAGGTAATATCCAAACACGTTGTTGAAGCCCACTTTGAGTGACGTTATGCCCGTTCGCTCGGTCTCTTGCCGCTGTATTTCGAGCAGGCTGTCCTTGCCATGACTTGATATTTGTCGCAGCTCGTCAAGTTCTGCGCAGTATCCCTCGGCAATGACATTGCCCCTGTTGACCAACAAGGGTGGGTCGGGCTGTATTTCGGCGGCGATGCGGTCACGTAGGGTCTCGCATAGGTTCAGCCGCTGCCCTAAGCGTTTCAGGCTGTCGTTGTTGGCGTACAGGCAAGCCGACCTGATGGGCTGGGTGGCTATGAGCGCGTTTTTGAGCTGTATCACCTCGCGTGGCGACACCCTTCCCACGGCCACTTTGGATATGATGCGTTCCAAGTCGCCCACGCGGTGCAGCTGCTCATCGACCACTTGCCTGAAGTCTGGCTGCCTAAAAAAGTACTCCACGATGTCTTGCCGGTCAGTAATTAGGGCCACATCCCTGAGCGGAAAAACCATCCATCGCCTTAGCAGTCGGCCTCCCATGGGGGTCACGGTGTGGTCCACCACGCTCAGAAGCGAGCGTCCCTCGTCTTGCATGGCTCCAAGAAGCTCCAACGACCGAATGGTAAACTTGTCCAATCGGACGTATTTTTCCTCCTCGATGCGTTGTAATGAGGTGATATGGTTGATGCTTGTGTGCTGGGTAATCTCAAGGTATTGCATGATAGCCCCGGCCGCGATAACGCCCTCGCGCAGGTGCTCCACGCCAAACCCTTTTAAGTTTTTGGTGCCAAAATGCTTAAGGAGTTTCTGGCGTGCGCTTTGTTCCGTGAACACCCAGTCGTCCATCTCGAACGTGCAATGGCGTGTGCCGAAATAGCGCTCGAAGTCTTTTTTGCGTTCGTGGTCGTGCAGCACCTCTTTCGGGGAGAAGCTGCCAAGGAGTTTTTCGACGTAGTCATAGGTGCCCTGTCCGGTGAGAAACTCGCCTGTGGAGATGTCGAGGAAACTCACGCCGCAGGCCGTTTTCCCGAAGTGTATGGCCGCGAGAAAATTGTTTTCCTTGTAGTTCAGCACGTTGTCGCTCATCGCCACGCCCGGTGTCACAAGCTCCGTGATGCCCCTCTTGACCATTTTGTCCATCTCCGTGAGCCCCTTTTTGCCTTTGATGGCTTGTCGTTTCTTCTTCGGATCCTCCAGTTGGTCGCATATTGCGACACGTTTTCCAGCCCTGATTAGTTTGGGCAGGTAGGTGTCCAAGGCGTGGTGGGGAAAGCCGGCCATGGCTGTCTCTCCCGTTGCTCCGCCGTTGTTACGTTTGGTGAGCGTTATGCCGAGGATACCGGATGCTGTCACTGCGTCGTCGCCGTAGGTCTCGTAGAAGTCGCCGCAGCGAAAGAGCAGCACCGCGTCAGGGTGCTTTGCCTTCATGGAGAAGAACTGTCGCATCATCGGTGTCATATCATTGTCTTTTTTTGCCATGCTCTATTTGTGTATTTAGGGGTTTTTGTTGTCCAAGAATGAGCCATGGACGACTTGGTTTTTCGGTGCGTTGGCTCACATGTAATCCACCTTGATAACCACCACCCTGATGTTTTGGTCGTTCTTGTCGGTTTTCACTTTGGCGATGTGCCAGTCGTCGGGGAAGAAGATGAAGAATTTTGACGCGTCTCCATCATGGAATTTCGCTTTGCTCGCGTCGTATGAGTAGTTTACCACATCGGGCCGATAGGGCACGCTCACCTTGCTTGAATAGTGGTCTACCAAGCCGAATCGCTCACATCCTCTCACCACGTATTGGAAATCGATGTGCCGTACATGGCTTTCCGGTTTTAGTGTTCGCAGGTCTCGGTTGTGGTCATCCTCCACGCTTGCCACCATTGTTGTGCCGGGGATGGGTACGCGTCCTTTGGGCAATGCAGCGAGATCGGTGTTTTGACACCATTCGAATAGTTTTTTCCACTGCTCTGGATTTTTTTTGTATTGCGTGTAAAATTCCACGGCGTTTACCGTCTCATGAGCGTCGGCCTTGGTGAATCCGTTTCGCCATTCGCCCTTCTTGAGCCATGCTTGGGCTTGCTTTCGCAGCTGCTTGTCGGCGCAATACTTGGTGTAATAACCTTGCGCGTTGAGGTTTAATGATATTGACAATGTTGCCAATGCGAGCAATGTGCCTTTTTTCAGGGCACCCATGTGTGTGGCGAGATGTCTCGTGCCAAGTGTGATAGTGATATGTCTCATCGTTGTTTGTTTAAAAAATATTGCTGTTTATAGATGTTTTTATTTATTTTTTCACGAGGTTTCCCAGTCCGGACAGCAATGCCTTTGCCAATGGGTTGTTGTCCAGTCCATCCTTGTCCGGGGTTTGCGGCTCTTCCACGAAATCGAGTTTACGCGGGTCTTTCTCTATCACCTTGTAACAAGAACGGCCGTGTATGCGGCTCCGCGCGAAGCCAGCCTCCTGCAACGCGAACCCCACATCTTGGTTGACGTGCTCTCCCGGCGTCCAATAGGGATACTCTTTCATCAGCCTGTCCACGATGGTGTCAATGTCCTTGGCTTTCACTCGCTTGCCCTTGGGAGGGGTGGCGTAGAGCATTGTTACCATTTTCACCAAGTTGTCGGCCTCTTGGAATGGTGAGTTTTGCACCGCCATAGCCTCCCTTTCCTCATCGGTAAGGCCGTAGTCCACGCCGTTCTCCACCTCGGCCAAAAGTTGTGCGTAAAGTTGTTCGTAGGGCACTGGAGTGGCGATATCTATGCGATGCTGTATCTCCACGCACACCAAGTGGGCCGCTCCGGCTGCGTCGGTCATGGGATGCAGGTTCCCCGTGTTGGCGACAAATGCCGAGTAGTTGGTCCGCGGTTCCTCAGTGACGCCGTAAGATGCTCTGAATACCGGTGTGCTTCGAGAGAAAAGATAGCGCGACAGCACCTCTTGTTCGGTGTTTTCTTGGTAAAACTCGTCGATGCAAGTCAATAGGTTGGTGGTGACAACGCGATGCACCTCGGATGTGGAGCGCAAGCGCACTTGGTCCGTATAGTATCTGCGCAAGTCGGGCGGAAGGATGATGTTGCAGAATGACGACTTGCCATAACCGTACTGTCCCACTATGGTGGGCACCAACACGTCGCGTTGGGCCACCTCGTATCCTATCCATCGGGCCACCATTTGCAGCATCCACTTGTGGAAACGCTGTGGCCAATCGGGGTTGGTGGTGATGATACGGTCTGCCAATGCGGCCACGTGGTCGGTCCCATCCCATTCGTCCAAGCTGTGTAGCCAAGCCTCGGCCGGGTTCCACGGCGCTATGAGCGTGGACTCGGCGTATCGTCTCAGCAAGCCCTCCGAAAGTCCGACGCCCTCGCGCCCAGCCTCCAAAATGAGCGTGTTGATGGCCTCGCGCGAGAGCGGCAGGTACTCGTCCGAGTTAGGGATGGCGTACAGCGTCTCGCCCGTGAGAACGTTTCGGCGCAGTTGGCAGCGCGATTCAAGGTAAGTCAAGGCATCCATAAGCTTAAATGTTGATAATTGCAAAGATATGAAAAAGACAGGAACCTCGAAAGAAAAAATCATAGTTTTTGCGTCATGTAGGGCGCATTTTTCAACAAATTGCGCCCTGTTTTTGTTTCTTCCGTGTTTCTTGGCTCAATGTATATGGTGGGGAGCGCGCGCAAGCCATGCCCGTCGCCCCGCTGTTTCGTGGTGTTGTCTATTGCTTTTAAACGCTTTTCCACATTCGTTTTCATGATGGTTAATGTAGAAATAAGTGTGCTTGGCCGTTTTTTCGCTCGTTTTTGTCTTGGTTGTATGGCATTTTTTCATAATTTTGCGGCATTAAACACGTTGCAATCTCGCCCATTGCCAATTGTGGCGATGGTAAGCCGGGATGATGCCTTGTAGCGTTACATTGCGAGAACATATGAACATAGCAGAACAAAAAAAGCCGCGCGCGCGGTCGATATACCGTGTGACCATCATTGGAGGCATGGTCAACGCCATGCTGTTGGCGATCAAATTCGCGGCTGGCATATTGGGAGGCTCGGCTGCCATGATTGCCGACGCAGTGCATTCGGCGTCTGATTTTGTTACCGACATCATCGTATTGGTTTTTGTACGGCTAAGCAACAAGCCCATAGACCATGACCACGACTATGGGCATGGCAAGTATGAGACGTTGGCCACCGCTTTTATCGGGTTGGCGTTGTTGGCCGTGGGCCTGATGGTATGCTTCGATGGCATAGCCAAGGTGTGGCAGGCCATACAAGGTGTGCCATTGGAGGCTCCGGGCTGGATTGCCTTTGTGGTAGCCGTGGCAAGCGTCGTGTCAAAGGAATGGCTTTTCCAATACACCATTCGTGTGGGCAGGCGAGTAGGCTCGCAAGTCGTGGAGGCCAACGCGTGGCATCATCGTACCGACTCGTTTTCGTCCATTGGCGCGTCTATAGGCATAGGCGGAGCCATCATTTTGGGGCATCGGTGGGCCGTGCTCGACCCATTGGCGGCCATCGTGGTGAGCTATTTCATATTGAGGGCGGCTTGCGATTTGATCAAGAAGTCGTCGAGCGAGCTGTTGGATGCCAGCCTGCCTGACGAGCTTGAGGAGCGGATCGTGGCTACCGTCAAGTCCGACCCATTGGTGAGCGACGTGCACAACTTGCGCACGCGACGCATTGGCAACGGTATCGCCATGGAGTTACACTTTCGCATGCCGGGCGCGATGACACTCTACGATGCCCATTTGCATGCCACCGAGATAGAGCGGCGATTGCGCGAGCTGCTTGGCCAAGACTCGCTCATCACGCTGCATTTCGAGCCGTTGAAAGTCAACGGCAAGTATGTGCCGCCCCAAATGGAACGAAGGGTCTAATGACTTGCGATGTTCTAAATAATGTTGAAATATGCGGACAAAAGGTCTCTCATATTTCGTTTATTTTCAATTGAAGAGTGCTTTGCTCTCAAATATGCGAAACATGAGCGTTTTTGGCAACTCGCTGTCAGCCATCGTTTTACGGAGTTTTGGCTTTTTCCCGTTCTAAAAAGCTTGATTTTTGTCTTGCCTTTAATGCCTGTTCATGGCGTGAATAGGCACTGTTCATGTTGCCGTTGAGCCTTGTTCGGCTTGCGTTTAAGCGCTCAACGTATGGCGAATGGATAGTTGTCGCGCCGCGTCGCAATGACATCCTGCGCGCGATGGTATACAAGTTGTATTTTCTTGCCTGTTTTTTCCGTGGAATGATTGTTTCCGAAGGTTCTGTTTTTGTGATTATTTCAGGACATATTTTGCGCGCGTGTCATTTGGCGTGACCAATGGAGCGCGGCTTGAGGGATATTGAAAAATTGCGTTGTATAGTAAAGAGTGCGTTTTCTTCGGAGTGACTGTAATGTGGCTTTCTTGCTTATAGATGAAAATAAATAAGTCACATTAGGTATGTTTTTGAATATTATAGTGTATTTTTGCATTCGGATTGGCTCATGCCATTCTGTCTTTATTGGTTAAATTAGCATTTGCTGTTTATTTCGAATACATTCCGGAAACTTGGCGGTAGAACGAATGTGACAACGGAAATGAATGAGTGGATGCCTGCGATAAGTCGTGGGCATTTCCTCTTATCTGTTGTCATAGGTTTCGCCAAGTACCTCGGAATGTGGATAAGTGGACTGTCCACGACTCTGCGTTTCGTTTCCAAAGGTACTTGGCTTTTCCTTTATATTAAAATCTATGGCATTGCTACAATTGGTGTATTATGTCTAAGGATCAGTCAGTGATACTTAAGGGTGTCGCTATCCTCATGATGCTATGGTTGCATCTGTTCTCCAATCCCGCGTTTTCCGATATCTCAAGTCCTGTGTTGTGGATTGGCGACTTGCCTTTTGCCACAGTCTTCGCGCGCGCTTGCGGTCCCGTTGGTTTCTTCTTGGTGTGCAGTGGCTACGGTTTGGCTTACAAACGCTTGCATGGCAGGTTGAGCTATGGTTCTCAGTTGAAACGTGTGGCGAGGCTTTATCTAAACTATTGGCTAATATTAATATTGCTTGTAGGTTGCGGCGTGGCTTTCTGTCCGGAGTTCCGTTTGGGAGGCTTGCGAGTGGTGATAGAAAATTTTGCGGGTTGGAATGTTGACGCTTACGATCATCCAGCTTGGTTTTTGTTGCCTTATTGCTTGCTGTGTTTGTCCGCGCCATTGATATTTGGGGTTATGGATAGAGTGGGGATTTGGCGTGCGCTCGGCGTTTCATTGGCGTTGTCCGTGTTGAGTATGTATGTTATCAGTCGTTACATTGCTCCGGCCAAGGCTCATCATGAGTGGTATGCGATATTGTTTACGTATTTCGACTTGTTGTTCTCTTTCGTCCTGGGCGCGCTTGTATGTTACCGCAATATGCGCTCCTCTTGGACAATAGAGTGGCTGCACAGCAGGCAATGGTTGGTTCGCGCGCTTTTCTTGGCATGGTTTGGGCTGCATCTTCTCACGGGATCGGCCTTGTGGGACGTGCTTTTCTTGTGTCTCTTCATGTTGCTGTTTTTGAACTTGGAGATACGTGGTAGAGTCCGTCGAACGTTGTTGGAGTTGGGCTCCAAGTCCATGACCATGTGGCTTGTTCACGCCTTTGTTTACGGTACGTTTTTCCATGACCAAATCTATGGGTTGAGATTTCCACCACTTATCTTCTTGGGGTTGGTGTTCGCGAGTTACGTTTTGTCCATTCCCATCATGTGGTTGGCTCGCGTTTCGATAGGGAGGATAGGTTGGCTCGCCACAAAATAAGAGATGCGCCGAATGTTCGGCGCATCTCTTATTTTGTGGCTCTCCGTGCGGTTTTTAGTGCGCCTCCAGCCAGTTGTCGCCCCATCCGGCATCGGCTATGAGCGGCACGGATAGCGGGTAGGCGTTTTGCATCTCCTCGATGACAATGCTTTGCACGCGCTCGGCTTCGTCCGGATAGACTGAGAAGTTTAGCTCGTCGTGCACTTGGAGTATCATCTTGGATTTTATATTTTCTTTTTTGAACCTGTTCCAAATGCGCGTCATGGCGAGTTTGATGATGTCTGCCTCGGAGCCTTGTATGGGGGCGTTGATGGCATTGCGCTCGTCAAAACCGCGCACGGTGCCGTTTTTGGAATTGATGTTGGGCAGGTAGCGCCTCCTTCCGAACAGTGTTTCCACGTATCCATGTTCTCGGGCGTAGCGCTTGGCTTGTTCCATATACTCGTGTACTTTGGGGAACGTGTCGAAATAGTCGTCTATGAGCTTGCGCGCCTCGCCGTTGGGAATGCCCATGCGCTGTGCCAAGCCAAAGGCGGTGATGCCGTATATGATGCCGAAATTGGCCTGCTTGGCCTGCTTGCGCTGGCTGTCGGTGACGGCCTCGGGAGCTATTTTCCATATTTTGGCGGCTGTGGCGCGATGTATGTCTTGCCCTTGGCGAAAAGCCTCTGTCATGTGCTCGTCGGCGCTGAGGTGTGCCATGATGCGCAATTCTATCTGGCTGTAGTCCGCGGAGAAGAACTTGCATCCCGGCTCCGGGACGAAACATTTGCGTATCTCCTTGCCATCATCGTCGCGCACGGGTATGTTTTGCAGGTTGGGATTGCTCGAGGAGAGCCGTCCCGTGGCTGTGATGGCTTGGTTGAACGAGGTGTGTATGCGGCCGGTGCGACTGTTGATGAGCTTGGGCAGGGCCTCGATGTAGGTGCTGAGCAGCTTTTTCATGCCACGATAGTTGAGGATGTCCTCGACGATGGGCGATTTGTCTTTGAGCTGTAGCAGTGTATCCTCGGATGTCACGTACTGCCCCGTGCGGGTCTTTTTGGGCTTGTCTACAATCTTCATCTTGTCAAAGAGGATCTCGCCCACCTGCTTGGGACTGTTGATGTTAAACTCACCGCCTGCCAATTCGTACGCGTGGCGCTCGTAATGGGCCATTCGAGCGGTGAACGCGCGGTTGGTTTCGTCGAGCTGCTTGGTGTCTAATCGCACGCCGGCGAGCTCCATGTCGGCCAGCACCCTGACCAATGGCATCTCAATATCCCAAAACAACGGCTCGGCTCCTACCTCTTTAAGTTTGGGCTCCAATGCGTTTTTCAATCTCAAAGTGATGTCGGCATCCTCGGCGGCGTACTCGAAAACCTCTCCCGGTTCAAGGTCGCGCATGTTCTTTTGGCCTTTTCCGCCGGGACCTATAAGCTCTTCTATATGGATGGTGCGATAGTGGAGCAGGGTCTCTGCCATGTAGTCCATGTTGTGACGCTGCTCGGGCTGGATGAGGTAGTGGGCCAGCATGGTGTCGAACATCTTGCCTTTGATGTCCACTCCGTAGCCTCGCAGCACCTCGTAGTCGTATTTGATGTTTTGTCCCACCTTGAGAATGGTGGGGTCTTCGTATAGTGGTTTGAAAATGTTGACGATTTGGATGGCTTGCGCGCGCTCCTTGGGGATGGCCACGTAAAAAGCCTCTTTTTCTTGAACGGCAAAGCTCAATCCCACCAACTCGGCGTCAATGGCGTTGGCGGAAGTGGTCTCCGTGTCTAAACTTAAAATCTTTTTTGTCCGTAAAAAGTCATAAAGTTTGATACAATCGTCTTGATTTTCAATAAGTTTGTAGTTTTTATACGTGGTTTTTAGCGTCTCAAAATTTGAATTTTCGGCGTCGCCTGTCCCTTCGGTCGGATTTGGAGCGAATAAATCCAATTGTAAATTTTGATCCGTTGATGATTTTTTGCTTTTGTTAATAAAGTCGTCTGCCAACTTCCTAAATTCCAATTCGGCAAATATTTCGCGCAGTTTGGTCTCGTCGGGTGTCTTGAGTTTCATCTCGTCCAAGTCGAGCTTGATGGGTACATCTGTCTTGATGGTGGCGAGAAACTTTGATATCTTGATATCATCGATGGCGTTTTCCACTTTCTCGCGCATCTTGCCTTTCAGCCTGTCGGTGTTGGCAATGAGGTTTTCGCAGGTGCCAAACTCCTTGATTAGTTTTGCGGCGGTTTTCTCCCCAACGCCAGGACAGCCCGGGAAGTTGTCTGCCGAGTCGCCCATTAGAGCCAGCAGGTCCACCACTTGGCTTGCCGTCTCAACGCCATACTTATCTTTTATTTCGTTTTCGCCGATTTTCTCATATCCCCCGCCGTGTTTGGGACGGAACATGAAGACGTTGGGTCGCACCAACTGCCCATAGTCTTTGTCGGGTGTGAGCATGTAAGTTTCTATGCCTTCTTGCCCGGTTTTGAGGGCTAAAGTGCCGATGACATCGTCGGCCTCGAACCCTTTGGCCTCCAAAATGGGTATGCGCATGGCCTTGAGTATGCTCTTGATGTATGGCACGGCGGTGTTGATATCCTCGGGCGTGGCCTCTCTTTGTGCCTTGTAGGGTGGGTAGGCGTCGTGTCGGAAAGTCTTGCCACAGTCGAAAGCCACTGCGATGTGAGTGGGGCTTTGCTTTTTAACAATCTCGTTCAGGGTGTTGCAAAATCCCAATATGGGCGAGGTGTTCTGGCCTTTGTGGTTTCGGGTGGGTCGGTTTATGAAAGCGTAATACGACCGGAATATAATGGCGTAGGCGTCAAGGAGAAATAATTTGTCCATGTTTATATTGATTTAAGCGTAAAATTACTAAATTTTTGCCACAATATCCGATAAAAACAGTAATTTTGTAACAAAATATACACGAGTTCATGGATTATTTGTCAACCATCAAGCAACCCATCTTATCGGAGTTGAGCGATTTTGATGATTTGTTCACAAAATCGCTATCGCACCAAAACGGCCTGTTGGGGCAGGCGTTGGAACATGTGCGCCAAAGCAGTGGCAAGCGCATGCGCCCCATGTTTATCCTGCTAATGGCCAAAAACTATGGCAAGGTTAACGAGGTGACGCAGCATGCGGCGGTGGGGTTGGAACTGTTGCACACGGCCTCGTTGGTGCACGATGACGTGGTGGACGAGAGCAGGGAACGTCGTGGGCAAAGCTCGGTCAACGCTGTCTACAATAACAAAGTGGCCGTGTTGGTGGGCGACTATATCCTTTCGACGGCATTGCTGCACGTTAATTACACGCGTAATCAGGAAATTGTCAACACATTGGCCGAACTGGGACGAACGCTCTCAAATGGTGAGATATTGCAGTTGTCGAATATCCAAAACAAGGAAATCTCGGAGGCGGTTTATTACCAAGTGATTAAACAAAAGACCGCCGCGTTCTTCGAGGCTTGCGCATGTTTGGGCGCGATGTCTGTCGGAGCGGACAGGGCGGATATTGAGTTGGCCAGAAAGTTTGGCCAAAATATTGGCGTTATCTTTCAGATACGCGACGATATTTTTGACTATTATGACAAGGAGGAGATAGGAAAGCCCACCGGAAATGATATGGCAGAGGGTAAATTGACGCTTCCGGCGATCCATGCGCTAAACTCAACGGCCGACGAGGCCATGCTCGCGGTGGCTCGAAAGGTGAAGGCTGGCACGGTAACAACCGATGAAATCGGGCGATTGGTGGCTTTTACCAAGGCTCATGGCGGTATAGAGTATGCGGAGGAACGCATGTGGAAGTTGCATGCCGAGTCGCTCGATTTCTTGGAATCCGAGGTGGATGACGATTCGGTGAAGAAAGGATTGAGAGCGTATCTCGATTTCGTGATAGAACGCCAAAAGTGATTTTTTCGTGGTGACGGGTGTTCATGGCTCGTCGAAAAACGCGACATGCAGCCATTGTCGCAGTCCACACGTTTAGATTGTCGCATGTGAAAAAGCGGATATTTTATGCCAGAAGGTTAAAATATCCGCTTTTATTGGTATATGCCAATAGGTGTTGAAAATGGTTTCTATGGGCTACTCATGTATTTTTTGCGTTCCGTTTATTGTGTTTTCAACGCATTGAATGGTGGTTTAGAAGAACTTGACTTGCCGGCCCAGAATTTCGCTTAGCAGCATGTTGGTAAGTCTGCTCGTGCCGAGGCGAAACCACTGGTTGGTGAGCCATTTCTCGCCGAGCACCTCTTTGACGATGGTGTAGAATGTCACGGCGTCCATCACGGAGTTAATGCCGCCCGCTGGTTTCAAGCCTATCTGTATGCCTGTTTCGTCGTAGTACTCCTTGATGGCTTGGCACATGATGTAAACGTCTTGCGCTGTAGCGCCGCCTTTGTCCTTGCCTGTGGATGTTTTAATATAGTCGGCGCCTGCGTACATGGAGAGAATAGCCGCTTTTTTCACGTTGGAAAGGGTGCCCAAGAGGCAGTTTTCGAGTATGACTTTCATGGGAACGTTGCCGCATGTCTGTTTCAACTCGTTGATATCCTCGCACAAGCCCTCGTAGTCTCCGCAAAGAAACTTGCCCACTGGCATCACGATGTCCACGTTTGTGGCTCCGTCTTTGATGGCCAGCGCGGTCTCTGCCACCTTGACCTCAAGGAACGTTTGCGAGGAAGGGAACGCTCCCGAAACCACGGCGATGTCAACTCCGTCTACTTCCAGGGTGTCTTTCACCACCTCGGCGAAGTTGGGGTACACGCAGATGGTGGCCACGTGGGGTAGGTCGGGGTACGCGGTGTCAAACTGGTTGACTTTCTCTACCATGGCCATGATGTTTACATCATTGTCCGACGCGCTTAGCGAGGTGAGCTCCACGCTGCCCAAGAGAAATTTCTTAACCTCGGCGGTGTCGTTCTCGGGCACTTTCTCAACGATGATTTTTTTCAACGCCTTGCCTATCTCGGCCTCGTCAACGTCGCAGTTGTATTTGTCGAGCGCTTGCTCGTACTTGCTCTTTTTCTGTGTTTCGTCCGCGCGACTTGCGTTCACTTGAGCTTTGATGCCACCATTTTTTTTGGTGGGCTGGATGTCTTTGGTGTATGCCATGTTGTTTATTGTTTAATCGATTGGTTTTATTTGTGATAAGATATGGTGTTTGCCCATTGGCGATAAGGTGCATGCATGTGTCAGGGGCTGTGGTTGATGTTTGGGGCGATGGTGATGTGCGCCATATTCCGTGACGTGCGCTCCGCTGGTTTGGCGTCAGGCTTTGAGTTTGGGATTGTTCTTGTGCCTGTTGGCGTCGCGCAGGGTTTTCTTCTCGACGCTTTTCCTAAACTCTTGGGTAAGGTCCACGCCCGTTTGGTTGGCAAGGCAGCACAGCACCCAAAGTATGTCCGCCATCTCCTCGCCCAAGTTGTCTTTCTCACCGGCTTTAAAGCTCTGGTCGCCGTATTTTCGAGCCATTACGCGTGCCAGCTCGCCCACTTCCTCGGTCAAGACGGCCATGTTTGTCAGTTCGCTGAAATATCTCACGCCAAAGGTTTTGACCCATTGGTCCACGGTTTTTTGCGCTTCTTGTATAGTCATTTTTAGCGGTGCGGTTTACGGGTTTCTTTTATTGTGGATATATTCTAATTTTTTAAACAGCATGAATCCGCCCGTGGCAAGTGCGGACGTGACAAGATGACCCCACCAATCCACTTTTGCTCCATTGGCCAAATCTAACGCTGCCAGGCACAGGAAGAGCGCGAACATGAATGTTATAGCGGCTATTTTTATATTGGTCGTTTTCATTCCTTGTTCTTTGAGTCTATGCAAATGGTCACTGGGCCATCGTTGACGAGCTGCACTTTCATGTCGGCGCCAAACTCGCCGGTGCCAATCGGTTTGCCCAACTCATGTGTAAGCGCTTGGCAAAAATACTCGTAGAGTGGGATGGAGATGTCGTGCGGAGCCGCCTTTATCCAGCTTGGGCGGTTGCCCTTTTTGGTGCTCGCCATGAGCGTGAATTGCGAAACCACGATGATGTCGCCGTCTACGTCCCTGACGCTGAGGTTCATCACGCCGTCAGGGTCGTCAAACACGCGCAGGGAGCAGGTCTTTTTGACGAGCCAGTTGGCATCTTCCTTTGTGTCGTCGCTGCCTATCCCTAACAAGACAACGTAGCCTTGGCCAATGGCGGATTTGGTCTTGCCCGCTATGGTGACTGACGCTTGGCTCACTCGCTGGATGACAATTCGCATGATATACGCTAATGTTGGTGTTGTTATTTGACATCACAAAGATAGCAAAAAGATGATATTTACGCAATGATTGGCTTATTATTTTTGTCTCGCCAAGTTTGTTTTTCTGTTTTGTGTTTGTGTTTCTTTGGCATTTTATCATTTTAAGGATACCCTTTTCATGATGATAGCCAAGTTATATTTCATGGTGTTGATAGCTTGAATGGTAAGACGGCGCCATGTTCCCTTGTTTGCTTGCGCCGCTTTTTATGTATGTGAAAATACTTGACAGGTTGTCGTTTGTAGTTCGACTGTTTACGTACTTGCACACCTTTGTTTGCAAATAAGCTCTATATGTAAAACTTTTGTAAGTTGTTGTGTGTTATGTTGTTATGTTGTTTTCTGCTCGTTTTCCGAATTTTTGTTTAATGTTTTGTCTGCGTTTAAGGCTTATTCGCATGTCGATTAGACGCTAAACGCAATCCGATTGCTGTCTAATCGCTTTGTGTTTAAGGCTTTAATGTAGGATGAATAGATACTAATGGGAGAGAGTGTCGTTTTTTATGGTTGCAAGATGGAGGTTTTGCCGTTTAGAAACGCCAATTTTTAGCTGTAGATTACGGTTTGGAAACGTACCTTTTTTTGTGATTAAAATTAGACAAATACTATGATTGTGTGCAATCGTCCGGACATGGCTCGTCATGTTGTCATGTTTTCGTCGCTTGCGGATATTTGTGTTTCCGCGTTTGTTTTGTTTTGGCTTTCAAAGTGTTTTATTATTGTTTCGGCCTTTGATGGACCAACGATGGTAGCAAGTTGCTCAAGTGTTGCTACCTTGATTTTACTAACTGATTTAAAGCTTTTTATAAGTGATTTCTTTGTTTGTGGGCCTATTCCTTTTATGTCATCAAGCTCGGAGTGCAGCGCATGTTTTGATCTCTTGTCTCGATGGAATGTTATTGCGTATCGGTGCACTTCGTCTTGTATTTGTGTCAAGGCGTGAAACAGCTCCGAATCTGGCTTTAATCCAATCACCTTGGGAGGCCATCCATACAGCAACTCGTTGGTGCGATGGTGGTCGTCTTTAGCCAATCCGGCGATGGGGATGTCCAGTTTAAGTTCTTTTTCAACCACATCTCTCACCACGTCCATTTGGCCTTTGCCACCATCGGTGATGATGAGGTCGGGCAGGGCGGCCTCTTCGGCTATCATTCTGCTGTATCTGCGGCGTACCACTTCTTGCATGGAAGCGTAGTCGTCAGGTCCTGTCACTGTCTTGATGTTGTATTTACGGTAGTCTTTTTTGGATGGTTTCATGCCCTTGTAAACCACGCATCCTGCTACGGCGTCGGTTCCGGAGATGTTAGAGTTGTCAAAACATTCTATATGGTATGGCAGTTTGGGTAGTTCCAATTTCTCTTGCAATTCTTTCATTAAGCGGGTTTGCTTCTGCTCAACGTTTAGTTTTTCCACGCGTTTCAGACGGTCGAACTTATACTGTTTCGCGTTCATTTGCGACAGGTCCAGCAAGTGTTTTTTGTCTCCTCGTTGTGGTACGAACAAGTCTGCGTCTTTGATTTTCCATTCCATCTCAAAGGGCACGACTATCTCTTTGGCCTTGCTGTCAAATCTATAGCGTATCTCTGGAATGGCCTGCGTGAGAATGTCCTCGTCTGTTTCGTCTAATTTGCGTTTGTACTCATAGGTGAAACTTTGGTTGATGGTGCCATTTTTTACGTGCAGATAGTTTACGAAGGCTATTTTTTTGCTGTCGTCCTCGGTTACGGTAAAGACGTCCACGTCTTGTATGGTATAGCTTACCACCTCCACCTTGGCTACAAATTCTTTCAAGAGCAGGTAGCGTTGTTTTAGTCGGTCGGCCTCTTCAAATTTTAGTTCCGACGCTTTTTCCATCATTTTTTCATATACCCAGTCGCTTAATTGCCTTGTATTTCCTTTTAAAACCTCTTTGGCTTGCCTGATGTTTTCATTGTACTCTTCATGGCTTTGTTTGCCGATACAGCATGCGTCGCAGTTGTGTATGTGATATTCTAAGCATGGGCGATACCTGTTTTCCTTTATACCTTCGGGCAAGATGGGTTGTTTGCATCGTCTGGGCTTAAACACTTTGTTGATGAGTTCGAGCACGTTGTACATGGCAGTGATGTGTGGATATGGGCCGAAAAACGTGCCATGCTTACGGTTTATGGTTCGCGTTTTGAAGATTCTTGGGAAGTGTTCTTTTGTGACACAAATGCTGGGGTAGGTTTTGCCGTCTTTCAACAGCACGTTATACCGAGGGTTGTATTTTTTGATAAGTGAGTTTTCGAGTAGCAAGGCATCTTCCTCGGAGTTGACAACGGTGTATGATATGTCATGTATCTTGCTTACAAGGACCTTGGTTTTAAATCTGTCCACCTCTTTGTGGAAGTAGGTTGACACTCTGCTTTTAAGTTTTTTGGCTTTGCCTACATATATGATGACATGTTCTTTGTCGTAGAATTGATAGCTGCCAGGTAGCTCCGGCATGTTCAGTACCACGCTCTTTAGATAGTTCAAACGCTTTTCATTTTCTTCCCTTGTCATATCCTTGCTTTCCTTTTATACACTGCTGTTGTCGTGAAAATTGTTTCACGTGGAACGTCTTTGCCTTTTGTGTTTTTGCAAATCTTTCTTTATGTTTTTCTAATGTGTTTTTAGCTTGCCCAAATCTGAATCGTCTTGACATGCAAATATAGCTATAATGTATTCTCTTTGCAATGTTTTGGCTGTTATAATTTTATAAAATTGAGAAATGCGTGGCGGTGGAACTCTATCGCAAGGACATGTTTTTATACGTTTAACGGAAATGTACTTGTAAGAGCTTGTTTTGCCTAAGGCATGCCGTTTGAGAAATGTAGGAGCTTTGTGCAAATGAAAAACCCCACGGTTCAAATTGGCCGTGGGGATTGGTTTACCTTTTTGTGGGGTGGGGTGCGCGTCCTTGAATGGTTAGAATTTTAGAAGACTGGTTATCTCTATGTCAGGGTCAAAGCTGTCGCGCGCGTCGGGAAACTCTGTTTTAAGCTCTATGATGAAATTGCAATAAATTTTCTTTGGATGGAATTTTTTTACTAACTTACATGCCGCTTTCATTGTTCCGCCCGTTGCTAAAAGGTCGTCGTGCAGTAATATCACATCATCTTCCGTTATGGCGTCTTTATGAATTTCGATCGTGTCTATACCGTATTCTTTGGCGTAGCTTTCCTGAATGGTCTCGCAAGGCAGCTTCCCAGGCTTGCGGCAAAGCACTACTCCGGCGTTCAAATGGTAGGCTACGGCCGAGCTCATCACAAAACCCCGACTCTCAATGCCAACAATTTGGGTGATGCCTTTGTCCTTATAGATGTTTACCAATTCATCACTCATGAGTTTTAAGCACTGCTGATTTTTAAACAATGTGCTTACATCTCTAAAAAATACGCCTTTGATTGGCCAATCTGGAATGCATCTCAGATGATTTAATAAAATTTGATTATTCACGTTTATCGTTCTTTTTATATTTTAATTCGTTGCTTGATAAGGGCTTAATCGTATCTTTGTTTCACGTGAAACCATGCTGTCCGCTTGTTGTCGACAGCTTGAACTTTACTTAATGATTTAATGACAATCTATCGAAAAATCGTATATTTTCCATCAATATGGGTTAGTGTAGGGAACAAAACGTTGATGTTTGTTCGTGATTGCGGTTCGCCGTTGGTTGCTCCATTCTCAAAAGACTTCATCGCCCCAGCAGTACCAATAACACGTTAATGTCACTTGGAGACACGCCCGGTATTCGGCTGGCCTGTCCTAATGTGTCAGGATTTATATGCTCAAGTTTTTGCCTTCCTTCGGTGCTAATCTCCTTGAGCTGGCTATAGTCGAAATGCCCTTTTATCTTTATGTCTTCCAATCGGTGCATCTTGTCCGCGATCACGCGCTCTCGCTCAATGTAGCCTTTGTATTTGATTCGTATTTCCGCTCCCTCGCTAATCTCTTCTTTCCTGTTTTCCGGCTCGTTCACCATCTCCTTTAGTGGGGGAATGATGGTTGAAAGCATTGCCATCGTGATTTGTGGCCGGCCTATCAAGTCGGATATTTTACATCCCATGCGTAGTGGGGCGGTGCCGATTGCTTCTAATGCCGAGTTTATTTCTTTTGGTTTTACCGATGTCTCGTCGCAAAATTTGACGAGTCTTCCAATGGCTTTTTTCTTTTGCAACCACCAGTTTAAGCGTTCTTGTGTGGCCAATCCGATGTTGTAGGCTTTTTCCGTGAGTCTCGCGTCGGCGTCGTCTTGGCGTAAAAGTATGCGATATTCCGCTCTCGAGGTGAACATTCTGTATGGTTCGTCCACGCCTTTTGTAACGAGGTCATCGATTAAGACACCGATATAGCTCTCGTCTCTTTTCATTATGAAAGGATCGTTTCCCGAACAAAACATTGCGGCGTTAATACCTGCAACTATTCCCTGTCCGCCCGCCTCTTCGTATCCCGTGGTCCCATTCACTTGGCCGGCCATGAATAACCCTTTTATAATTTTTGACTCAAGCGAGTGCTTTAGTTGGGTAGGGTCAAAATAATCGTATTCTATCGCGTAGCCCGGGCGATAAATCTTGGCGTCCCGCAAGGCGGGTATTTTGTGCAAGGCTCTAAGTTGTGTCTCGATGGGCATGGACGAAGAGAAGCCGTTGAGGTACATCTCGTTGGTGTCTTCGCCTTCTGGTTCTATAAAAAGAGGGTGTTGGTCTTTGTCGGGGAAGGTTACAAGCTTTGTCTCGATAGATGGGCAATAACGTGGCCCGGTGGACTGTATTTGCCCGTTGTATAAAGGAGAGTTGGCGAGGTCTGCACGCAAAATTTCATGCACGGCGCTGTTGGTGTCGCATGTCCAGCATGGGAGTTGCTTCAAGGTGGGGGGCATGCCAAGGTAGCTGAATGTGTGAAACTCGTTATCCCCGGGCTGCATCGCCGTGTCTTCAAAGTGGATGCTTCGTTTGTCAAGCCTTAAAGGGGTTCCTGTTTTCATGCGGGCGGAGCGTATTCCCCAATGGGATATTGATTCTGAAAAATGTGGAACGGCAGGCTCCGCACATCTTCCTCCGGGATATTTATGATGCCCAATATGCATCAATCCGTTAAGAAAAGTGCCAGCCGTGACAACTATTGCCTTGGCCATTATGCTTGCGCCCCATATTGTTTTTACGCCGATTGCCTCACCGTTTTTCACTAACAGTTGGTCTGCTTGGTCTTGCCAGATGTCAAGATTGGGGGTTCGGTCGAGTACGCGTCGCCACTCTACGATAAATCTTTCTCGGTCGCATTGAGCTCGTGGCGACCATACGGCAGGTCCCTTTCCTTTGTTGAGCATCCTGAATTGTATGGTGGTTGCGTCGGTAACCTTGCCCATGTTGCCTCCCAAGGCGTCTATTTCTCTTACGATTTGACCTTTGGCGATACCACCGACGGCAGGGTTGCAACTCATCTGCGCGACCTTGTTCATGTCCATGGTGACCAAGCACGTCTTGGCTCCCATGTTTGCGGCTGCCGTGGCGGCCTCGCAACCCGCGTGCCCACCCCCTATGACGATGACGTCATAATCAAACTTCATTCTTGTCTTTGCTTTTTCTGCAAAAGTACATAATATTCCTGATTTTTTAACTCTTTTACTTTGATTTATCACTAAAATATAGTATTTTTGCGGTCTAAACGTGCGTGTAGGATACCTAAAAGACGGTATTTGTCTCATCGTGACGGTTAGGGAAAGAACTATCTGCGTAATCATTCCTGAGCGAAATCTAACAGTTAAATATTTAAAAATCAATCATTTATGTGGTTAATCAATTCTCCAATTGGTAGAAAGGTAGTGATGTCGTTGACCGGCATTTGCCTTATTCTATTCCTGACTTTCCACTGTTGCATGAACATTGCGGCTTTTTTTTCGGGAGAAGCCTATAATATGGTATGTGAATTTTTGGGAAGTAACTGGTATGCGGTTGTTGGGACAGTGGCTCTCGCCGCCTTGGCCGTATGCCATATAATTTACGCTTTCATCCTCACGATGCAAAACCGGCGCGCCCGTGGCAATCAGCGCTATGAGGTGACAAGCCGCCGTCCAGAGGTCAGTTGGGCGTCTCAGAACATGCTTGTGTTAGGGCTGATCATCTTTCTGGGGCTTTTGCTTCACATGTACAATTTCTGGGGCCACATGATGTTCGCCGAATTGGCAGACATTCAAGTGGCGCACGATCCTGCCGATGGCTTCGCTTGGATACAGGAGACGTTCTCCGATCCGATTTACTCCATTCTTTATCTTGTATGGTTCGCGGCTCTTTGGTTCCACCTTGCTCATGGCTTTTGGAGCTCTATGCAGACGCTTGGCCTTAGTGGCAAGGTTTGGTTGAAGCGCTGGCAGTGCATAGGCCTTGTTTATGTAAGCGTCCTTATGGCTGTGTTCGCGTTTCTCGTGCTCTCTTTTTGGTTAGGATTTGCCCCCAGCATGTGCTGCGCTTGACCTCCAATTTACATTCCATAATTAAATATAGACGATTGATTATGTCACCAATAGATTCTAAAATTCCGGATGGCCCATTGGCCGAGAAATGGACAAATTATAAAGCTCATCAGAAATTGGTCAACCCGACCAACAAGCGTAAGCTCGATATCATCGTGGTTGGAACCGGTCTTGCTGGCGCCAGCGCCGCTGCGTCACTTGGCGAGATGGGCTTTCACGTTATCAACCTATGCATTCAAGACAGCCCTCGTCGCGCGCACTCTATCGCGGCGCAGGGTGGTATCAACGCGGCAAAAAACTATCAAAATGATGGCGACGCCGTTTACCGCCTGTTCTATGACACCATCAAGGGTGGCGATTACCGTGCTCGCGAAGCCAATGTTTATCGTTTGGCCGAGGTTAGTGCGGCCATCATCGACCAATGTGTAGCTCAGGGCGTGCCTTTCGCCCGTGAGTATGGCGGCATGCTTGCCAACCGCTCTTTTGGAGGTGTGCAGGTAAGTCGTACTTTCTATGCCAAGGGACAGACGGGGCAGCAGCTACTCCTTGGAGCCTATTCGTCATTGATGAAAGAGGTCAACAATGGCACTGTGGAGCTTCACACCCGCACAGAGATGGAAGACATTGTTGTCATAGAAGGCCGCGCGCGAGGCATTATCGCCAAAAATTTGGTAACTGGCAAGCTCGAACGCTATGCCGGTCATGCCGTGTGCCTTGCCACCGGTGGGTACGGAAACGCCTATTTCCTCTCCACTAACGCCATGGGTTGCAACGCCACCGCTGCCGTTCAGGCCTACCGAAAAGGCGCTTATTTTGCCAACCCGTGCTTCGTTCAGATACACCCCACGTGCATTCCCGTGCATGGAGACAAGCAGAGTAAGCTAACGTTGATGTCTGAGTCGCTGCGCAACGATGGCCGTATTTGGGTGCCAAAAAAGATAGAAGACGCTAAGAAATTGCAGAGCGGAGAGCTTCAGGGGCGCGACATTCCTGAAGAAGACCGTGATTATTATTTGGAGCGCAGGTACCCGGCGTTTGGTAACTTGGTGCCTCGCGACGTGGCGTCACGTGCCGCCAAGGAGCGCACGGACCATGGTTTTGGCGTTAACAACACAGGCTTGGCCGTGTTCCTCGATTTCGCGGAGGCCATCGAGCGTCTTGGCAGGGATCGCGTGGCCGAGCGTTACGGAAACCTATTTGACATGTACGAGGAGATCGTGAACGTCAATCCATACGAGAACCCGATGATGATCTATCCTGCCATCCATTATACCATGGGCGGCCTTTGGGTTGATTATGAATTGCAGACCTCCATCAAGGGGTTGTTCGCGCTTGGAGAATGCAACTTCTCCGACCACGGAGCCAACCGCTTAGGGGCGTCGGCATTGATGCAAGGACTTAGCGACGGTTACTTCGTCATTCCTTATACTATGCAAAATTACTTGTCAGACCAGATTACCGTTCCACGTTTCAGCACCAACCTTCCAGAGTTCGAGGAGGCGGAAAAGGGCGTTGAGGCTGAGATCGATCGTTTGATGAACAGCAAGTATCATGATGAGAGCGTCGATTCGCTCCATAAGCGTCTTTATAAAATCCTATGGAATTATGTCGGCATGGCACGTACAGCCGAGGGACTTAAGAAGGCCATCGAGATGCTCAAGCAGATGCGCGTGGAGTTTAATGAGCACGTGCGCATTCCCGGATCCAAAGAGGGTCTTAACGTCGAGCTTGACAAAGCCATCCACCTTCGCGACTTTATCACCATGGGCGAACTTATCGCATATGACGCGTTGCACCGCAACGAGAGCTGTGGCGGACACTTCCGCGAGGAGAGCAAAACCGAGGAAGGCGAGGCCAAGCGCGATGACGAAAACTTCATGTACGTTGGTTGTTGGAAATATGGAGGCTCTGATGATGTGGCCCCCGAGCTGATCAAAGAACCCCTGAACTACGAGTATATCAAAGTTCAGACCAGAAACTACAAATCATAAATTAAGGAATCAAGACAATGGATAAAAATATTTCATTCACGTTGAAAGTATGGCGTCAAAACGGTCCCACCGCAGAGGGACATTTTGACTCATTCGAAATGAAGGATATCTCCGGTGGAACATCCTTCCTCGAAATGTTGGACATCCTCAATGAGCAGCTTATCGAAGACAACAAGGAGCCGTTCGTCTTTGATCACGACTGCCGCGAGGGCATCTGTGGCATGTGTTCTCTCTATATCAATGGGCATCCCCACGGACTTGCCCAGGGAGCCACCACTTGCCAGCTTTACATGCGCCGGTTTAACGATGGCGACGTTATCACCGTGGAACCATGGCGCTCGGCCGCGTTCCCTATCATCAAAGATTGCATGGTAGACCGTTCTGCTTTCGACAAGATTATCGCCGCGGGTGGATACACCACCGTGCGCACGGGGCAGGCCCAAGACGCCAACAATATCCTTATATCCAAGCAAGACGCCGACGAGGCTATGGATTGCGCCTCTTGCATAGGTTGCGGCGCATGTGTCGCCGCCTGCAAGAATGGCTCGGCCATGCTTTTCTTGAGTTCCAAGGTCAGCCAGCTGGCGCTTCTTCCACAAGGCCGCCCAGAGGCCGCCCGTCGTGCCAAGAACATGATCGCGAAGATGGAAGAGCTTGGATTTGGCAACTGTACCAATACCCGCGCTTGCGAGGCCGAGTGCCCCAAAAACGAGTCTATAGCCAATATAGCCCGTCTTAACCGCGAGTATATTTGCGCCAAGTTGGCCGATTAGTTTGACGAGGCTCTTTTAAAGAGATTTTCCCGCTATATCAATATAACCGCAAGAGGATCGCTCTTGCGGTTATTTGTTTTTCAAAAGACGCCTTCGCGGCCAACTCAAGTAAGCGTTTCCCATGCCATGTCGCCCCTAATTGGCTTCATGCGCAAAAAAAAAAGAAAAAGGATGTGCCATCTGTGGCGCATCCTTTTCCATATAAGCGCGGAAAGCAGCCGCCTTGGGTCCATCTTCTATTAGAAGTCTTGAGTGGGCGCTATAGGATCGCTATCATAAGTGCCAAGCCTCTCCACCCATTTCCTCGGTAGGGTTGGTGTCCGGCTCATTGGCAAGAAATTCTCGCTCTTCGTGGACACCCGCTAAGTCTTTAGGATCTTTTTTCATTCTGGGGTGCATTTAATTGATTGTTAACCAAGGTCTTTCTACCATCACAAATATAATCATAACATTTTGAATATCCAAACAAAAAGCTGACACATTAGTTGCAATCTGACATAAAAAACGTTAATCTCTTAATATTTTCGTTTATTTATAAGTAACTTTGTCATGTATGAAAGAGATAGACACCCATACATTCATCACGCTTCATCGTGGTGATGACGTGCGCCGTTTGGCCTTCATGGCCGACAAGTTCCCAAACGTGAACATGAGCTATGCCTTGGTCCAGATACAAGGATGGCAGATGGCTCGCTCCAAGTTGCCCACATGGGCCACGATCGACGGTATAGTCTATCCGCCACATCTCAATATGGAACAATGCAGCTCTGAGGTCACCGCCATATACAAACAGCGCATCTTGGCTCGCCTTTTGGGCAGTTTCTTGGATCAATCCACGCTAATCGATCTCACTGGTGGCTTTGGTGTCGACTTCTCGTTTATGTCTCGCGGTTTTCGCAAATCTATTTACGTGGAGCGCGATCCGGCCTTGTGCGCGGTGGCCCGGCACAATTTCGAACTGCTCGGCCTGCCGCATGCCGAGGTGATATGTGACGATGGGGTGGAGTGGCTACACCGTCAATCCAAGCCAGACACGGCCGCACCCATTGTCATATATATGGATCCCGCTCGTCGCGATGCCCACGGGCAGAAAGTTGTTGCCTTGGGCGATTGTACCCCCGATGTCGTGGCCTTTCGCGACGAGCTGATGCGCAAGGCCGATTATGTCATCCTCAAACTCTCGCCCATGCTCGATTGGCATGCCGCTGTCGCGGCTATGGACACGGGAGGCAACGTCTCAGAGGTACATATCATAGCCGTAGGCAACGAGTGCAAGGAGCTTTTGCTCGTGCTTGCCCATGGCCGCCACGACCTGCGTGTGGTCTGTTCCAACGACGCGGACATTTTCGCGTTTCACCCACGGTTAACCAATGCGGGTAGCGGCAATTTGCCTACTGCTACCATCTCTGTCTCGCCCACGGGCACGCTCCTTGTCCCTAATGCCGCCGTCATGAAGTCAGGCTGCTTCGCAGAGCTCGCCATGCGTTTTGACGTGCGCCCCATAGACGCCAACTCCCATTTGTTCGTCTCTCCCCATACCGTCCCTAATTTCCCCGGTCGGCAATTTCGTATTCTTGCTGTAAGCACGCTTGGCAAGCGAGAACTTAGGCAAAATCTCCACGGGCTACGGCAGGCCAATATTTCCGTTCGCAACTTCCCACTGTCGGTAGCCGAGCTTCGCAAGCGGCTAAAATTGCAAGATGGTGGCTCCGTCTATATATTCGCAACCACATGGCAAGGGCGGCACGTACTTGTCATCACCTCCAAGACATCCGTTTCACAAGACTAACGCTCAAGTCTTCGCAATTCTTTCAATGAAGTGGCGTTCTTGTTTTTTGTTAAGAAAACATCACAAAAACCTTCCCTCTTTTTTGTAGTGAAATAGCGTCCATTTTTGAGGGGTTAAGCGTATGGCCCATCTTTTTTCCGCAAAAAAATCATTTTATCATGACCATTTGTCACACGTCAATTGCCCATTAAGGCTTAATCGCGTGCCCAATAGGTTTTATTCATGCTTCGTTTACGGCCCAATCATGATGCGTTCAGGCACAAAACGCCATGCCATTAGTGCCTAAACGTGTCTTCTTGAGAGTGGCTTGTCGTTGGCAAAATGATGATATTTTTGCAACATGTTGACTTATAGCAGATTATCCAAGTGTCTATATTTTTCGTTTATTTTCAACCAAGTCGGCGTAATTTTCAAATAAGCCAAGCGTGCGAGGGGTTTTGTCAGATATTTTCGAGTTTTTATTTTGGCAATACGGCGCATGGTGACAAGGTGTTTGTCGGTTTCCTTTTCATTCTTGTGGGCAAACCGCGAAGTGTGCCATCTCTTTTTTTGACAGGAAGCGAACAGGCAATGGATAGCCGCGGAAATCATCAACCTGTATGGCGTAAAAAGTAAATGTATGTTGAGCGTTGTCATATTCGCTTATCCACTCACGTCAAAACTCGTGCTTGTTCAGCAACGGGACATGCCGCGCTCCATCCCCCGTCTTGTATTTTGAGCATGAAGACACGCTCAAAATACGACAAGACCGTTTTTTAGGTCCTGTCTTATAATTTTGGCGTTTCTTTTTGCTCAATGTGTTTAAAATTGCTACTTTTGCATATTAAAACGTTTTAACATCATATTATTATATTATCAATGGCGATAGAAATAAAGAAAGTTGAGACCAAAAAAGACCTCAAGGCTTTCATAGAGTTTCATTACAAACTTTACGAGGATTGCCCTTACGACGTGCCATCTCTCTATAGTGACGAGATAAACGCGCTGAGCAAGGATAAAAACGCGGCATTCGATTTTTGCGAGGCAGAGTATTTTTTAGCCTACAAAGATGGCCGTTTGGTGGGCAGGGTGGCTGCTATCATCAATCATCGCGCCAACGATCGGTGGGACAATAAAGACGTGCGTTTCGGCTGGTTGGACTTTGTTGACGACATTGACGTGAGCCGCGCGCTCTTTGATGCCGTGGCCGGTTATGGCCGCCGCAAGGGCATGACCCACATGATAGGGCCTCTTGGTTTCTCGGATATGGACCGCGAGGGCATGCTTACCTTTGGTTTCGACCGTTTGAGCACGGCCGCCACGCTCTATAATTATCCATACTATCCGCGGCACATAGAGCGTCTTGGAGGGTTTGAGAAAGACAATGACTATGTGGAATACCTCATCCACGTGCCTGATAAAGTGCCCGAAAAATTGGTCAAGATTTCTGAGATGATAGAGAACCGGTACAATCTCCATGTCAAAAAGGTCACTCCGCGTGAGGTGCGCGAGGGTTACGCGCGCAAGCTGTTCCATATCATCAACGCCACCTATGTAGACCTTTACGGTTTCGTGAGCCTTACAGACAAGCAGATAGACCAATACGTCAAAATGTTCTTGCCCGTAATCGATTTTGATTTGGTAACGGTCGTCGTGGATGGCAATGACAATGACAAGGAGGTGGGCATAGCCATCACCATTCCCTCTATATCAAAAGCCCTGAAGAAGTGCCGTCGCGGCCGCCTGCTTCCCTTTGGCTGGTGGCATCTTTTGCGCGCCGTCAAGTTCCATAAGACTGAGGGGTTGGACCTGCTGCTAATAGGCGTGCTGCCTGAATATCGCTCAAAAGGCGCCAACGCCCTGATGTTTAACGACCTCATCCCACGCTACATCAAGTATGGTTTCAAGTGGGGAGAAAGTCAGGTGGAGATGGTAACCAACACTGGTGTGCAGGGACAGTGGGAAATGTTCGAGCACGAAAACCACAAGGCTCGTCGTTGCTATCGCAAGAAAATATAGTTCCGCGCGCCAACTTCACTTTGCTGTTCGGGGACGATGCCACGGTGCTCTATTTGTGCGTGCGTCTCACTGTGCGGTCTTGGTGGCGTTGTTTCTTTTATTTTTGTTAGTTTAATTTTTAATATTCCGTTTTTCTCGATAAATACCAGAAAGGTCAATAATGATGACAGATGACAATCTTTTGAAGGCCAACCAGTCCGGACAAACCTCGGCCCAAGGGTCGGTGGAGTACACAGACGATAACATTCGCCATCTTAGCGACATGGAGCATGTGCGTACGCGACCTGGTATGTATATCGGAAGGTTGGGAGATGGCAGTCTGCCCGAGGACGGAATTTACGTGCTTCTCAAAGAGGTTGTCGACAATTCCATTGACGAGTTCAAGATGAACGCTGGCGACCGCATAGAGGTAGACATGGACGACAACCTGCGCGTGACCGTTCGCGACTATGGTCGTGGCATACCGCAGGGCAAGCTGGTAGAGGCTGTGTCCATGCTCAACACGGGCGGAAAGTACGACTCCAAGGCTTTCAAGAAGAGCGTGGGGCTCAATGGCGTGGGCGTCAAGGCGGTCAACGCGCTGAGCTCCCATTTTGAGGTGAGGAGCTATCGCGACGGCAAGGTGCGCGAGCTTGTGTTTGAGAGAGGAACGCTCAAGAGCGATGTCACCAAGAAAAACAATGATGAGAATGGCACGTTCATCTTTTTTGAGCCTGACGACACGTTGTTCAAGAATTATCGTTTCCGCGACGAGTACGTGGAAACCATGCTTCGCAACTACACTTATCTCAACGCCGGGCTTACCATTATGTACAACGGTCGGCGTATCAAGAGTCGCAACGGCTTGGAAGATTTGCTCAACGACAACATGACCGTCGATGGCCTTTATCCCATCGTGCACATCAAGGGAGAAGACATTGAGATAGCTTTCACGCACACCAACCAGTACGGAGAAGAGTACCACAGCTTCGTAAATGGGCAGCATACCACACAGGGAGGTACTCATCAGAGTGCGTTCAAGGAGCACATTGCCAAGACTATCAAGGAGTTTTACGACAAGAACTATGAGTACACCGACATCCGTAACGGTATCGTCGCGGCCATTGCCATCAACGTGGAGGAACCTGTTTTTGAGAGCCAAACCAAGATAAAGCTCGGTTCCACTGTCATGGAGCCTAACGGAGACACCATCAACAAATATGTGGGCGACTTTATTAAGCGAGAGGTGGACAACTACCTCCACATTCACAAAGAAGACGTGGCGGATGTTTTGGAGGCCAAGATCAAGGAGAGCGAGCGCGAGCGCAAGTCGATGGCGGGCATAACCAAGTTGGCGCGTGAGCGTGCCAAGAAAGCCAATTTGCACAATCGCAAGTTGCGCGACTGCCGTGTGCACTTCTCCGACGCTAAAGATGACCGCAAGGAGGAAGCCTCCATCTTTATCACCGAGGGCGACTCGGCCAGTGGAAGCATCACCAAGAGCCGCGACGTCAACACGCAGGCGGTGTTCTCGTTGCGTGGCAAACCACTCAACTCTTTTGGCTTGACAAAAAAGGTTGTCTACGAGAACGAGGAGTTCAATCTGCTCCAAGCCGCGTTGGACATAGAGGATGGTTTGGACAATTTGCGTTACAACAAAGTGATAGTGGCCACGGACGCCGACGTGGACGGTATGCATATACGATTGCTCATCATCACGTTTTTCTTGCAGTTCTATCCTGAGCTTATTAAGAAAGGACATGTGTTTGTGCTTCAGACGCCTCTCTTCAGGGTGCGAAATCGCCGTTCTAAAATCAAGAACAAGAAGGTTATAGCCGAGACAGACGCCCGGTTGGCCAAGGGAGAGAAAAAAAGTGACTTCATCACTCGCTATTGCTATACCGACGAAGAACGCTTGGAGGCCATCAGCGCGTTAGGCCCAGACCCGGAGATCACTCGCTTCAAAGGGCTTGGAGAGATCTCGCCCGATGAATTTGTCCATTTCATCGGCCCGGACATGCGGTTGGAGCAGGTCACCCTTCACAAGAACGACCAAGTACAAAAACTTCTCGAGTACTATATGGGTAAAAACACCATGGAGCGCCAAAACTTCATCATAGACAACCTTGTGGTAGAGGATAACAGCGTCGATGATGATAACGAGCAATTAAACTAATCAACCACCATACCGACAAATGCCAACAAATATCATTAGGAGATGCGCCAAGCCTGTGTGCTTGGCTGTATTGGCGCTTTTAGCTCTCTCACCCGCCAACGCGCAATTACGGCTGAATTTTGGCAGCAAGTCACCTTTCAGAAAGTTGCAAATAGCCGAGATGGCCATCACCAACATGTATGTAGATTCTGTCGATGAGCAGAAATTGGTGGAGGATGGCATTCGCGGCATGCTTGAGAAGCTCGACCCTCACTCCTCGTACACCACCGCCAAGGAGACCAAGCTCATGCAAGAATCGCTTAATGGGTCGTTTGATGGCATCGGCATACAGTTCAACATGCAGCAAGACACGCTGCTCGTCATACAGACCATCGTTAACGGACCATCTGAGAAAGCTGGCATCTTGCCTGGCGACCGCATCGTGATGGTCAACGATACAGCCATTGCTGGCGTCAAGATGCCACGTGAGGAGATATTGCGAAAGCTGCGTGGCCGCAAAGGCACCAAGGTGCGTTTGGGCGTGGTGCGGCGTGGTATCAAAGATACGTTGAGTTTTACGGTGACGCGCGACAAAATCCCCATGAAGACCATAGACGGCTATTACATGATACGGCCTGGTATAGGCTACATTCGCATAGGAAGCTTCGGGGCCACCACTTATAAAGAGTTCATGTCGTGCGTCAAATCTTTGCAGGCTCGGGGCATGCGCCATTTGATACTCGATTTGCAGGATAACGGTGGTGGTTACCTGCAGGCGGCCGTTGCCATTGCCAATGAGTTTTTGCGCCATGACGACCTGATAGTCTATACACGGGGCCGTAAGTCTCGCGTCCAAGAATACAGAGCGCAAGGCAATGGCTCTTTGCTCCAAGGAAAGGTGGCGGTCCTTATCAACGAGTTTTCAGCTTCTGCCGCGGAGATAGTGACCGGGGCCATACAAGACCAAGACCGAGGCGTGGTGATTGGACGGCGTAGTTTTGGAAAAGGATTGGTGCAACGCCCCGTCGATTTTCCCGATGGCAGCATGCTGAGGCTTACCATCGCCCATTACTACACGCCATCCGGTCGATGCATACAGAAACCTTACACCAAGGGAGACCGCAAGGATTATGACCGAGAGTTGGACGAACGGTTCAAGCACGGAGAACTGTATTCGTCTGACAGCGTACATTTTGCTGACAGCCTGAAATATTACACCCTGGGTCTCCACCGCCCGGTTTATGGTGGAGGTGGTATCATGCCCGACATCTTTGTGCCCCTCGACACTACGCAGTTCACTTCTATGCATAGGCAGTTGGCGGCCAAGGGCATCATTGTCAGCGCCAATTTGAGGTATGTTGACGAGTGTCGCAAACAGTTGAAAAAGCAGTATCCCGACTTCCCCACGTTCAATGGCAAGTTTGAAATCCCGCAAAAAGTCATCGACGAAATCATCGCCGAGGGCAAGAAACAAAACGTCACGCCCAAGGACAACGCGGAACTGGTGGCCACGTTGCTTTCTCTGCGCATACAGCTCAAAGCCCTGGTGGCTCGCGATTTGTGGGATATGACCGAGTATTTTCAAGTGATGAACGAGCAAAACCACATTGTCATGCGTGCCGTGGACGAGTTGATGAAATAGGCGCCTGCCTTTCCTTCCTTACGTTTTGTGTTCGCGCCCTCGCTCCCATGCCCGTTTTTCTTCATGGCAAGAATATTCGGCACACTCCTCGTTGTGCGGACGGGAAGCCCCCCTTTGTGGCTTGTCTGGCGCGGACAGCGTGTCGCTATCCTGCGAAAGAGGCGGTGGATAACGACTGTATAAATGTCATCAATACATTGTCAGAGCGTGCGCGCGTGTTATCCTCGCCTCGCTTTTAGCAGCGCGAGGGCTTTCTCTTCGTTTGCCTCCATGATTTCGCGCTCGCCCGGCCCTTTGTCGTTGATGCCGCAAAGGTGCAATACGCCGTGAATGATGACACGGTACAGCTCGTCGTCGTAAGACTTGCCATACAGCTTGGCGTTGCTTGCCACCGTGTCTATTGATATGACGATGTCGCCGCTGACAATGTCCCCCTCGTCATAGTCGAAGGTGATGACATCGGTGTAGTAGTCGTGTCCCAAGTACTGCCTGTTCGTTTCCAAGATTTTTTCGTCGTTCACGAACATGTAGCCGATGTCGCCTACCCGTCTGTTATAGGTGGCGGCAACCGCCCTTATCCATGTGGTTATTTCGCGATGTTTTATTTTCGGCATTTCCACGCCGTCTGCTTGATACGTTATCATCTGTTGATATAGGTTAGGACTTGCTATTGTCACTGTTTCGAGTTGTTGGTCTCGCTGCCATTCTCACGTGCTTGTCCTCCGCGTTTGGGCAGCATCCAATCGGCGTCTTTGTGGAAAAAGACAAGTTGGCGATAGGCCGAGGAGGAGACCGCGGCGAGTTTGGGCTCTGCGTATAGCAGCAGCGTCTCGATATTGCCAAGCCGTTTGTTGAACGCCGCTTGGTCGCGTTCGTACTCAAAATCTTTTACAGAGCGCACGCCTCGCACGAAGAATTGCGCGCCCACTCTGCGCGCCAAGTCTGTCGCCAAGTCTGTGTACAGCTCGACGGTAATGCGTGGCTCGTCGGCGTATAGTTGTCGGATAGCCTCCAGTCGCTCGTCGGCGGAGAAGAGAGTGCGCTTGTCAGGGTTTACGCCCACGCCTATGACAAGCCTGTCCACGAGTGTCAGGGCGCGTTGGGCGATATTGTCGTGCCCGATGGTGAAAGGGTCGAAAGTGCCCACAAAAAGTGCCACGGATGGTCGTCGTTGCTGTCTCATGCGCTTAAACGTTGAGGAATGGTGCTTGGGTGCGTATTGGGTGAATGTGCGAAGGGTCGGGGCTTGCAAGCCTGTCAGTGTCAGAAGAGTTGGGGTTGGTACGCATGGCCTTTCCCCGCGTCTCGGCCGAGGTGCTCGTAGGCGAGCTTTGTGGCCATGCGCCCGCGTGGTGTTCGCTTGACGAAGCCTTCCATGATGAGAAACGGTTCGTAAACCTCCTCCACGGTTCCGGTGTCTTCGCCGATGGCGGTGGCTATGGTGGACAATCCCACTGGGCCGCCGCCGAACTTTTCTATGATGGTCAACAATATCTTGTTGTCAGTCTCGTCAAGTCCGTACTGGTCTATGTTGAGCGCGCCGAGCGCCAATTGGGCTATGTCGGTCGTGATGGTTCCGTTGCCCTTCACCTGAGCGAAGTCTCGCACGCGACGCAGCAGTCCGTTGGCTATACGTGGCGTTCCCCTGCTACGGCGCGCTATCTCGATGGCCGCGTCGCTGTCTATCGCCACTTTCAACAATCGTGCCGAGCGGTTGATGATGCGCTTGAGCGTCTCGGGGTCGTAGTATTCCAAGTGCATGTTGATGCCAAAGCGGGCCCGCAGCGGAGCCGTGAGCATGCCCGACCGAGTGGTCGCTCCCACGAGCGTGAAAGGATTTAGGTCTATCTGTATGCTTCTGGCCGACGGTCCTTTGTCTATCATGATGTCAATGCGATAGTCCTCCATAGCCGAATACAGGTACTCTTCCACCACCGGTTGCAGACGGTGAATCTCGTCGATAAAAAGCACGTCGTTAGGTTCCAACGACGTAAGGATGCCGGCGAGGTCTCCCGGTTTGTCGAGAATTGGGCCCGACGTGAGTTTGAAACCTACGCCAAGCTCGTTGGCGATGATGTTGCTCAGCGTGGTCTTTCCCAATCCGGGGGGGCCGTATAGCAAAGTATGGTCTAAAGGCTCGCCGCGATATTTGGCGGCCTCTACGAAGACTTCAAGATTTTCCACCACCTTGGGCTGGCCGTTAAAGTCGTCAAAATGTAGCGGGCGAAGTGCGTTCTCAAACTCTTTTTCGTTTGAGGACAGTTGCTCGTCCCTTATATCAAAGTCTTCCGTCATTGGCCTCTTTTTGATGCAAAGATATGAAAAAGATTGCATATAGGCATGGCAAATACCATTTTTTTAGGTTGTCGCGCCCCTCCTTTGTCATTTGCAAATCGGCCCTCCAACTGTTGGGCTCCCGATGGGTGCGTCTGCTTAGGCGTGCCATGTGATCCAATGTGGCATACCGTGGACGCGAGGTCCGTCTGACATGAAAGCCCTGTGTCGCTTCGTGAAAAATGTGCGCCAAGCGTGGCTGGCCATCATTTTGTTTATAAAAAGTCATAAAAAATGGCCCTGCTAAACCGGTTGTTCTACAGCGCGAACGCCCATTATTTTCGCTTCCGTTTGCTTTCACGTTGTCTTTCGTCGATGGCACTCGCTGCCGTTCGTATCTATTCATGATGCGTATCGGGCGTAAACGCCATGCCGATAAGGCTTATTGGCCATGCGATTAACGCTTAATCGCCGTGCGAATGAGTGCCAATGCCAAACCACGGAGACAAAAAACACGCCATCAAAACTGATTGTTTGAAGTAATATGCTGTGTGATAGGCGTTTGTAAAGGCGGTCTGTTTTCCGCGTATTTGCGAGCGATGACCTTGTTGTTTCCAAATACTCGAATTTTGAACCACCTTTTGTCATTTATTTTTAATTGTCAAAGGGTTCTCTCCTGACGCTGTGGCGTTGTCGGTCGGCGTTGCCTTTCACCTCGCTTGTGGCAAACTTGTGGCGCGGCGTGTCTCGACAAGCCTTGGCGTTTACAGATGGCACGCGGTTGTCATGGCTTGTCCAAACGTGCCCGCTGTCGGCTCCGGTATTTTGCCACGAGGCAGGGTGGAGGGCAGGAGTGTGCCATTGGGAGAACTTTAAAAAATAAGATTTTTCATATTGGATAACCATTTTCAGATATTTATTTTTACTTTTGCATGACATGGAGTATGCTTTTTTGCGTTTGAGAAGCGCGATTTCGAAACACGTCTTATTAATCTTTTGTCGATGGAGCAACTTTTGCACTATGTTTGGAAACACAAGCTTTTTCCGTTGGGGGGCCTGCGCGCCACCGATGGTCGCCCCGTGGAGGTAATCGATTCAGGACTGCACAACCATGACGCGGGTCCTGATTTTTTTAACGCCAAGGTCAAAATAGGTGACACCATGTGGGTGGGCAACGTCGAGATACACGACAAAGCGTCAGAGTGGTACTTGCATCGCCACCATACGGACGAGCGTTATGACAGCGTAATCCTGCATGTGGCAGGTATCATCGACACCGATGTGCAGACCTGTTCGGGGCAGATACTGCCCCAATTGCAACTTGACGTGCCCGAGACTGTACGCCAAAACTATGACGAGCTGCGCAAGACAGAACGCTATCCGCCTTGCTACCAGATTATTCCTTCAATCTCGCGGCTGGCCATACATGCTTATATGAATGCGCTGCAAACGGAGCGTTTGGAGCAGAAGACAGAGGCTATACGCCGTAGGGTCAAGTTGTGCGACGGGTCGTGGGAGGACGCTTGCTTTGTGACGCTGGCCCGCAACTATGGGTTTGGCATCAATAGCGACGCCTTGGAGCGGTGGGCGCGGAGCGTGCCACTGCAGTGCGTGGCCCACCATAGGGACAATCTCTTGCAGATAGAGGCTATCTTTATGGGCCAAGCGGGGTTGTTGGACCCGTCGGCCATGCCCGAGCGGCATCGCGAGGCGGCTGTCAAAGATGATTATTTCGCGCGGTTGAGAGCGGAGTATCGTTAT
The DNA here is from genome assembly GCF_000758925.1 of Prevotella sp. S7-1-8. Classification (GTDB taxonomy): domain Bacteria; phylum Bacteroidota; class Bacteroidia; order Bacteroidales; family Bacteroidaceae; genus Prevotella. Next base: position 25,948 of record NZ_JRNC01000032.1, on the reverse strand, counting down.
TTGGCGCATAAGTTCGGCTTGCTGCCGATGGATTGTTCGCAATGGCGATTTTTGAGGTTGAGGCCACAAAATTTTCCGTATATACGCATTGCCCAGCTCGCCAACCTGTACTATCAACGCAAGATGAGCCTGGCCAATCTTGTGGACTGTCACGAGGTGGCCGACGCTGGCGATTTGCTGTGCGCCAACGTGACGCGCTATTGGGAGACGCACTACACTTTTGGCCACGAGAGTCCGAGACGGGAAAAACGCGTGTCGGCAGCCTCGAGAAACGTGCTGCTCGTCAATACCGTCGTGCCGATGCTTTTCGCGTATGGCAGGCACAAGCGTGACGATAGCTTGTGCGAGCGCGCCATCAATTTTCTGGAAGCGCTCAAAGCCGAGGACAATCACATTGTCAGGATGTGGAAAGACTGTGGGTTGAGCGTTGAAAACGCCGGAGATTCGCAGGCCCTCATCCAACTGAAAAACGAATATTGCGACAAGTGCGAGTGCTTGAGATGCCGTTTGGGCTATCACTATTTGTCCAGAGCCAAACAGGATCGCCCTTGAGAGCCGCAGCGCCTGCCATCTCGACAAGGCGCGCTCGCTACATTGGGGACAGACAACAAAAGACAGATACACTTATAAACATGAACGAAGATGACAAAGAAGAAAAACTATTTGTTTGAGACGCGCATGGACGTGCGCGACTATGAATGTGATATTCAGGGGATCGTTAATAACGCCAACTACCTGCACTACACCGAGCACACTCGCCATCGGTTTCTCCGTTCGGTCGGCGTCAGTTTCTCGGAGCTGCACCACAAGGGCGTGGATGCCGTGGTGGCGCGCATGAAACTCAAGTACAGGGCGCCGCTACGGTCTGACGACGAGATGTTGTCGTGCTTGAACTTGCGCAAGGATGGTCTCAAGTACGTGTTCTCGCACGACATATACCGCTCTTCCGACGGCCAGCTATCCTTTCATGCCGACGTGGAATTGGTGACGCTTGTCAACGGCGTGTTGGCGCAAAGCGAAGATTACGACCGTGCTTTCTTGCCCGTAATCGAGGCTTTTGAACGCGAACGGCATACTGTCGACGAATAGGCGGAGCGTGCCTGTCGGCGCGCGACGCCCCATTGCCATAAAACCGCTTTTACGCCCATTCCATCGTATAATCTAAGCTATGATGTCTACAGACGAACTCATTAATACCGCCATCCTCACCCGGTTGAGCTATTATCACCTCAACACCATGGTTCAACTCTACCGTTCGTTAGGGTCGGCAACGGCCATCGTGGAGCGTCGCGACGAGCTGCCCCATCTGTTCGGCGGATTGCCGGCCAAGGTGGTCGAGGCGCTGAAAGACGTGGAGGTGGTGCGCGCCAGATGTGAAGAAGAGTTGGAATATAACGAGGCGCACGGCATAACCTCGCTCTGCCTCAATGACGACGCTTACCCGGCGCGGCTCAAGGAGTGTCCTGACGCGCCGCTGATGCTGTTTTATAAAGGTACGGCCAACCTGAACGCGCGCCGTATTGTCAACATCGTCGGAACCCGTCATTGCACTCCCTATGGCGAGGATTTGGTGCGCCACTTGATTGACGACCTGCGCCTGCGATGCCCCGATGTTGTTGTGGTGAGTGGTTTGGCTTACGGTGTTGACGTGTGCGCCCATCGCAACGCGTTGCGCAATGGCATGTACACCATAGGCGTGTTGGCGCACGGATTGGATAATCTTTATCCCCCTCGGCATCGAGACGTGGCCAATGAGATGGTTCGTCACGGCGGCTTGCTTACGGAGTTTATGACCCACACCAACGCCGACAAGCTCAATTTCGTGCGGCGTAATCGCATCGTCGCGGGCATCTCGGACGCTTGTGTCATTGTGGAGAGTGCCCAAAAGGGAGGCGGCCTTATCACCACGCGCATTTCCAAGGAATACAATCGCGACGTGTTCGCTTTCCCAGGTCCGGTGGGAGCTATTTACAGCGAGGGCTGCAACCGCCTCATTCGTGACAACGGCGCGGGACTTATAACTTCGGCCGACGACTTGCTCAATGCCATGGGATGGGCTGACAGTCGCGAGGCCGCAGGTATAAAACAGGCTGGAATAGCTCTCGACTTGTTTCCAGAATTGTCAGAAAACGAGCGGTTGGTGGTGAAACTGTTGCAAAAACTGAACGATTTGCAACTCAATATCATCAGCGTGAAAACCGGCATCCCTATTGGACAACTGTCTTCGCTGCTTTTCAATTTGGAGATGAAGGGTGTCGTCAAGCCATACGCGGGCGGCACATACCACTTGTTAGGATAGCGAGAAGCCCTTGTTGGGCTAAACGTCGGCATAGGAAACCCACTTGCTTGAAAGACAGGCGGGGCATCAATTTGTATCTCCCACATTGGCGAATACCGTCTAAAAATCGTAACTTTGTGACCAATTATGAAAATAGGTAATACAGAATTTGGAAACCAGCCACTCTTCCTCGCCCCAATGGAAGACGTGACCGATATTGGCTTTCGCAAATTGTGCAAGCGTTTTGGCGCCGACATGATGTACACGGAGTTCGTCTCGGCGGAGGCCGTTGTGCGTAACATAAAGTCCACTTTGGCCAAAATGGCCATTGATGACGATGAAAGGCCTGTGGGAATACAGATTTACGGCCGCGACGTGGCGTCCATGGTGGAGGCCGCGAGGATTGTGGAGACGGTGCGGCCTGACGTCATAGATCTAAACTTTGGGTGTCCCGTGAAGAAAGTAGCGGGCAAAGGCGCTGGCGCTGGGTTGCTTCGAAACATCCCGTTGATGCTTGAGATAACCCGCGCCGTGGTTGACGCGGTGCGGGTTCCGGTAACGGCAAAGACACGGTTGGGATGGGATGGGAACAATATTGTCATTGCCGAATTGGCCGAACGATTGCAAGATTGTGGCATCCAAGCGTTGACCATACACGGTCGGACACGCTCGCAGATGTACACGGGCGACGCTGACTGGACGCTGATAGGCGAGGTGAAACGCAACCCGCGGATGCGCATCCCCATCATAGGCAATGGTGATATTACCACGCCCGAAGAGGCCAAGCGCGCGTTTGAGAGCTATGGCGTGGATGCGGTGATGGTGGGGCGCGCCACCTTTGGCCATCCGTGGATATTCAAGGAGATGCGCGACTGTCTCGACCAAGGTGCGGATGGCGTCTCGGCCGTTGCCCAATCGTTGACTTTGGATGACAAAATTGACATACTTGAGGAACAGCTTCGCATTAACGTGGAGCGTATAGACGAGTATCGCGGTATACTGCATACGCGTCGTCATCTTGCCGCTTCGCCCATCTTTAAGCACATTCCAAACTTCAGGCAAACACGCATCTCCATGCTTAGAGCTGAAACCGTGGACGAGCTTATGGCCATATTGGAAAATTGCCGAGACTTGTTGAGGCAGCGGTCATTTTAGTTTGTACGCCACGCCAACGGTTCCGAATATGGGGTATAGCGTTTGTTCCAAGGTCTTAAAGCGTTTCTTAAATATGCCTGTCACGCCCCAACTGATGTCAGCGTAGACCTCAAGGCGGCGATAGCAGTTCCAATCCGCGCCAATGTCAAAGCCCCATTGCATGTTGCGCATGTCTCCGGAGAAGTCGTAAAAGCCCCTTGAGGTCTCGTCTTCACCAAGAATAACCTTGGCCCCCGTAGGGTCGCCGACGCGCAGGTAGCCGTTATGGGCATAGCCATTGAATTTTTTTGCGGGTACTACGGAGAAGTAAGGACCAACCCGAAAATCTACCTTTGAAATGGGAGACCACACGGCTTGCAGCGGAATGGTGAACATCCATTCTCGCACATAGGTGTTGACGTTGCCGGTAAACCTACCGCTTATCCGCTCGTCGCCACGCACAATCTCCTCGTAATAGTTTTTTACGCGCGCATCAATGTTCATGCCTTTGTTCTCGAGATGCAATCCCATGAGCACGCTCCAATTGTCATTGATTGGACGAATGGCGTCCAAACCGACGCTGAAGTTGGGTTGTAGACGGTATGAGTTAAGCTTGCGAATGGACGGGGGAAGGCCTATCGGCGCCGTGCCGCCAAGGTTGTAGCCCAACCTTGCCTTGAGCGATAGGTCTTGAGGGAAAATGATATCAAAGGCATATGCGTTGGCCACGTGGAAACAAAGGGATATAATGAGTGTTCTTAGCGTTGTCATTATGGTATGATGGATTGTTGAGTGTTCAATTTTTTTTGTTGGAAACGGCTTTTGTCACTTCCTCTTCTTTTTTGCAGATTACACGCACTTTGTCTATGCATAGCTCCGAGCCGACAGCGCCTTCGAAGCTATCTCCGTTTTGACTCGACGAGAAAACGATGGTGAGATTGTATCCGCGGTTGTCCAAGAGCGTATAGTCTATAGGCTCTTTGTAATCGAACGTGAGTTTGAAGGCTGTCCATTGGTTTGTCGCCGGCAGTTTTCCCACATTGGCTATCGCCACTATGTTAGCGTTGGTTTTCACGTCATCGCCATAGAGCGTCACGTGATTGCCGTTGGCGTCAGTGTTGCGATAGAACACCGCATAGATAGCGGGCTCGTCGGTTTTGCCCGGTATGGCTTTGCTGTTTTTGTCGATAACCTTTTTGCCGGGTTTGTATTTGTAATATCCCGTGATAGAAATAGGTTGGCGATCAAAGGGAATGCCAAACTTGGTGGCTTGCATGGGAGCCAACACAGCCTTGCCAAAGTCGAATTCTCCGAGATAGAAATTGCCGGCGGCGATGGGCTTCTTGAACGCTGACCCCAAGAAACCCGTGCTGCGCGTGGTGAGTTTCAGGCCATGCCCATCGTAGCCATCAATGAGTGGGACTGATGGATATTCCTCTGGCTTTGCGGATGGACGAGCCATGGCAAAGCCTTCGTTGCCATTTGTCCATTTGGAGATGGCGGCCTCCTCTTTTGTCGCGCATGTCCAAATATAGTAATGCTTGTTTTTCTTTTCCAGTTCGAAATGCTCAAAATCATAGCTCACGGTTTCTGCGATGGTGCGCAGTAGCGGCACGATGGAGATGGTGTAGTCGCGATGCCAAAGCCCATCCTCGGATGTGACGCGATAGGTGATGTTTCCGCCAGACACAGCGTCTACGGTGTTTTGGCGCAGTGAGGCGCGCGCGCCGGGGGCGAGCGCCAAGTGGGGTATCAGGGCAGTCAGGTCAGATTGGTGATTTCGTTGCACATGAAACGTGACATTGTCTTCTGTCGAGGACACCACCTTCATGGTGTCGGCCGCGGTGAAAAAAGTGGCCGTAGGGTCATCAAGATGAAACCAAATTTGCTCAATGTCGCACTCTGCGTTGAGAGGTTCTTCTTTGATGCAAGACATAAGGGCGCCGCATACGAGTATGGAAAACAATATTTTGATTTTGCTCATAGAATAAAAAAGATTACACAAAAAATAAGAAAATGTGCAAAGCGCATCTTGAATTAGGCCGCAAAATTACCCTTTTTATTTCTCATCGCAAAGATTATACGGTACATTTTCTTTTTGAAACGCAAAAAATGTATGTGCAATCTGTTCTTTTTGAATAATTTAAGGTGCTCTAAAGAGTACATTCATAGTTTTTGGTTACCTTTGCAAAAAGGTTTAATATCGTTACGATTATGAAGATAGCGTTGATAGGCTATGGCAAGATGGGGCGCATGGTAGAGCGTATAGCCTTGTCTCGTGGCCATGAAATAGTGTGTAAGATAGATGTTGACAATCAGCAAGACTTTGATAGCGAGGCTTTCGCGAGCGCTGATGTCGCCATCGAGTTTACCAATCCCACGGCAGCGTTCGACAATTATTGCCGCGCTTTCAAGCACAATGTCAAGGTTGTGAGTGGCTCCACGGGATGGATGAAGGACCATAAAACCGAGGTTGAGCGCATGACGCGAGAGGGTGGGCAAACGCTGTTTTGGGCCTCAAATTTCTCTGTTGGCGTAGCCATTTTCGCTGCGGTCAACAAGTATTTGGCGCGTATTATGAATGGCTTTGCGCAGTATGACGTGCGGATGGAGGAGACACACCATGTCCATAAGCTTGACGCCCCATCTGGTACGGCCATCACTCTGGCGGAGGATATTGTCGCGAACCTCGACCGCAAAACTTCATGGAAACTCGGAACCACTACTTGGGACGACGGCCATGTGGACGGAAACGACGACCATGCGGATCAAGAACTGCTGATTAACAGCATCAGACATGACGAGGTTCCGGGTATTCACAGCGTTGATTATGACTCGGAGGCCGACCAAATCACCATCACGCACAACGCCCACTCGCGTGAAGGCTTCGCCCTTGGAGCTGTGTTGGCTGCCGAGTTCACGAAAAATCGCACCGGCCTTTTGACTATGGGGGATTTGTTTAAGTTTTAAATGTCAAAGACACAGGGCGCTGTTGTTTATTATTTGTTATATTTGACGCGGAGCCGTTTTGTCACCAACTAATCATAACAAACCATGATTGATAAGGAAAAAGCTAAGCTAAACATGAAAAAACAATGGGCCAAGTTCATTGTCGTACTCCTTCTTTATTTGATATTCCTGTACTGGGTGGAGAGCTGGTGGGGCTTGTTGGTCGTGCCGTTCATCTTCGACGTCTACATCACAAAGAAGATAAAGTGGCAGTGGTGGAAAACTTCCGAGGGCCCGGTACGATTTATAATGAGCTGGGTGGATGCCTTGGTGTTCGCCCTTGTGGCTGTCTATTTCATCAATTTGTTCTTCTTCCAGAACTATGTCATTCCCTCAAGCTCTTTGGAAAAAAGCCTTTTGACCGGCGATTACCTGTTCGTAAGCAAGCTGAGCTATGGCCCACGCATACCGCAAACGCCACTCACCATGCCGCTCACGCAGCACACCATGCCGGTGATAAACACTAAAAGCTACATAGAGTTTCCCCATTGGGACTATCGTCGGGTAAGGGGTTTGGGCAAGGTGCGGCTTAATGACATCGTCGTTTTCAACTATCCCGCGGGCGATACCATCGTGACAGAAGAACGCTATCAGGCTTCCGACTACTACGCCATGGTGTATTCTTTTGGTGAACAAATCTATCAAGAGCAATCCACCGATGTGGTAAATCCAGCCAACTTGAACCGAATGGAACAGTATGACTACTTCCGGCGCATGTACGAGATTGGCCGAAACTACATACTTAACAATCCCAACGAGTACGGCTCCATAGACCATCGTCCCACCGATCGCCGCGAAAATTATGTGAAAAGGTGCGTGGGGCTGCCTGGCCAGACCTTGCAAATCAAGAACCGCATTGTCTATTTGGATGGCAAACCCAACAAAGAGCCTGACAATGTGCAGTACTCATACTTCGTGAAGCTCAAGCAGCCCATCCCCGATGACTTGCTCAAGGAGTTGGAGATATCCATGGAAGACCTCACAAGCTTGAACCAAAACGGATACATGCCACTCACCAAGAGAGCGGCAAAAGCCTTGAAAGCTCGTACCGACTTGGTGGAAAGCGTCAAGCTCAACACCACGGCCGTGCCCGGTGGGCTGTATCCTCTCAACGCCGTGACGGGTTGGACGTGTGACAACTATGGCCCAATATGGATACCAAAGCGAGGAGCGACACTCAAATTGACAATGGACAATATCGCCATTTACGAGCGTCCCATAAAGGTTTACGAGAACAATGACCTTGTTGTAAAGAACGGACAAATCTACATCAACGGCAAATTGGCCCATTATTACACTTTCAAGATGGACTATTACTGGATGATGGGTGACAACCGTCACAACTCCGCCGACTCGCGATATTGGGGTTTCGTGCCCGAAGACCATGTGGTTGGTAAACCCATTTTTATATGGTGGAGCTCAGATCCCGACCGCCACGGATTCTCGGGCGTTCGCTGGAGTCGTCTCTTCAGGATGGTTGACAATATTAAATAATTCACAACTCACCATTGTCTATTCGTCATTTGCCATTCGGGACGTGTGTGGCGGTGGCGGTGGAAAAACATAAAAATTTCATTTAGAATTGCCAATGCGGAGCGCGTGTACGTCGCTCGGGTCAAATGATGAATTGGCAATGGTGAGTTGTGGATTGTTCAACCAATGCTCAGCAATCTCGCTCGAGCCAAATTGTGAATTGAAAATCGTGAACTGTGAGTTAGCATGCGTTATTTCCTAAAAACCATATTTGTGCTTGCTGTAGCCTTGGCCGTCTTGCTTGTTGTGCGCTTCTACGCTTTCACCGTGTACGCGGTGCCAACGGACATAGACCAAACGCTGAGACGCGGAGACCGTGTCGTGGTGAACAAGCTGTCGCACGCAGGGTTCAAAAAGGGAGATTTGATGGTTTTCAGATGTTCGCGTGATATTATCGGCAGGGTGGAAGGCGTGCCCGGTGATACCGTCGCCGTGGATTCGGGGCAGTATCTCATTCCACGCATATGCTGTTCGCGGTGCCGCTGTTTAGACTGCAAGTTGTACCTTGTCAATTTGGGTAAGAGCAGAACGTTGGTTTACAGGCATCAGGTATTGGGTCATGCCTATAAACTTTTTCATTTGTCTTTTTAGGCCCATTCTTGTTTTTCATGTGCCAACTATTTGTCGCGCCGATAGTCTTTCCTTATGAACGATACTGATATTTGCATGCTCTCGTCCGCCTATTTTGGACCCATCCAATGGTACCAAAAGCTCAATCGCCACCGCGAGGTGCTGTTGGAACGCCATGATAATTTCCTTAAGCAGACCTTTCGCAACCGTTGTGTCATTGCCACGGCCAACGGGCCGCAAGCGCTCTCCGTGCCCATCGAGCGATATGATGGGCCAAAATGCTGCATGAAAGACATCCGTGTGAGCAATCATGGACGTTGGAGGCATGTACATTGGAACGCTTTGGTGTCTGCCTATGGCGAAAGTCCATTTTTCGAGTTTCTTGCCGATGACATACGTCCGTTTTTCGAAAAGCGATGGGATTACCTCTTCGATTTCAACCTTGAGATAACGCACAAGCTATGCGAGCTGCTTGATATCGAGCCGTCCATAGCCTTGACAACCCATTACGAGGCCAAGCCAAGTTGCCTCGATTTCCGCGAGGCCATCCGTCCCAAGCGTCCTTTGCCCGACAATGACTTTACGCCACGGAGATATTACCAAGTTTACGAGCGGAAACACGGTTTCTTGCCCAACCTTTCCATCCTCGACTTGCTCTTCAACATGGGCAACGAGGCGGTGCTGTACCTTTGACAAGGTGGCGCGTGAGGTTTGGATTGGCAAATGGCCAATCCTTTCGTTTTGACATGACATCCTCTTTGGCAGCCCCCTGAGCGAGCCTAATTTCGTATTGAGGATTTTGAATTTTTGATTAAACTTTGTGGTATATTTCCTCGAGGGGCAGCCGGAAACGCTCTCCTCGCACACCCTCCGGCAGTCGCACACCACACGTTATTACCATGTTGATACCACGATTGTATGGCAGGTGGAGGGCCTTTTTCACCAACCTGCTGTCAAAACCCTCCAACGGGCATGTGTCGTACCCTTTCTCGCTCATGGCCAGCATGAACGTTTGCACGGCCAGCGCGCAACTCTTGTGCACCACCGTGCTCACTTCTCCCTCCGACACTTGGCGCACGATGGGGCGGAAGAGGCCGATGGTTTGTGCCAAGATTTTGTTCAGTAGTCCCTTGATACCAAGAAAGCGTGCGTACTGCATGGGCATGACCCGTTTGTAATAGAGACGTTGCAAGCGTATTCGGCGCGCTTGCTTGTCTTTCGGACTGTTTTTCAATATGTTGTCAATGGCAGCCCGCAACACTTTTTGTGCGTGGTCTCGATACAAGTCTTGACGTGTCACGAACACCACCATCTGTTGGGCTGTCCGTGCGCTTCCTTGGTCCAGGCAGGCGTGGGCCAACTTGCCCAACGTGTCTTTGTCCGTCACATGATAGCACTCCCACAGTTGCATGTTTGAGCTTGACGGGGCCAATGTGGCCATGCGGATACAGTCTTTCACCTTGCTATCTTCCAACGGTTGGTTGGGGTCATACTTCCTGATGGCCCTTCGATGTTCCAAAATGTTTTCTAAAGTCATGTTTGCCAGTTCTTTATTTGTATATGAGTGTGGTTAGGCGCGATTCGTTAAAAATATCGTTGGCCACCTCGTGCAGGTTGTCTGCCGTCAGCTCGTCAATGTTTTTATAGAGCTGGTTGATGTCTTTCTCCCAACCATAGTGCAGGAAACTCTTGCCAAAGTCGAGCGCGAAGCTCTCCCTGTTGTCGCAGGCCACGCCTATTTGCCCTTTCAATTGTTTCTTGGCAGCGTTGAGGCGGGTGGGGCTGATGGGGTTTTGCATAAAGCCGTCAAGCTCTCTTCGCACCAATCGCAGGCATCTGTCAACGTCGTGCGGGTCGCATCCAAAATAGGTGCACCACACGCCCGTGTCGCCATAGCTTACCATGGAGCTTTCCACTGTGTACACCAACCCGTGATGCTCGCGTAGTATGAGGTTCAGGCGCGTGTTCATGCCTGGGCCTCCTATCATGTTGTTGAGCAAGTAAAGGGCCATGCGGCGACGGTCATAGATATCGTAAGCCCTGCTCCCAACCATCACATGGGCTTGATGCGTGCCTTTGCGCACTATTGTTTTTTGTCCTGCCAACTTGTCGAGCCACACGTGCTTGTCGCCGTCATGCGCATCGTTGCCGATGTCTTGGATGCCGCCGCAGCCTGTGTGCAGGCCCTTGTCTTTTTCTGGGCTCGCGTCATCCGCGCGCGCTTTCGGGCCAGCCGTCTCGACCATCTTGGCCTGATGTACGGCGCACAACTTGTTGATGATCCTTTTGAAAGACAAATCTCCGTATACAAAGAAAACGCTGTTGCGTGGCTTGTAAAACCTGTTGGTAAACTCGTGCGCCTTTTTGGTGTCAAAGCCCCGCACGTTGGTGGTCGTGCCTAATATGGCGTGCCCCAATGGATGCCCGTCGAAGACGAGATTTTCAAACTCGTCATATATCAGTTCTGAGGGCGTGTCGTTGTAGCTTTCAATCTCGTCGCATATCACCTCTACCTCTTTGTCTATTTCGCCCTGTGGATAGGTGGAGTGAAACACGATGTCGGTCAGGATATCTATGGCCCTTGATATATCTTGCTTGAGCACCGCGGCATGGTAGGTGGTGTCCTCCTTGGTGGTGAAAGCGTTGAGGTCTCCGCCCACGCTCTCCAAGCAGTTCAGCACGTTCCAAGACCTACGCCGCTCTGTACCCTTGAATGTGGCGTGCTCGCAGAAGTGTGCCAATCCCTCCTCGCCCGGCCTCTCGTTTCTCGAGCCGGCGCGTATGCAGTATCCGCAATAGACCACAGGTGAGGATGATGGCATATGGATGACCCTTAGCCCATTGCTAAGCGTTGCTGTGTTATATTTCATATCAAGCGCAAAAATAGCCAATTTTGTTTTGATATGCGCTTGTTTTTTCGGATATTTGCAAAAGAAATGCAAAGTGAACCCATGCGAAAAGTAATAGGATTAGGCGAGACAGTCTATGATATTGTATTTAAAAACGCGCAGCCCATCGCCGCGTTTCCAGGTGGATCCACGTTCAACGCCATGGTTTCCCTTGGACGGTCGGGCGTGAACTGTATGTTTATTGGCGAGGCCGGAGACGACAGGGTGGGGCGCGACACCGTCGATTTCTTGACACGGAATGATGTGGACGCCCACAATGTGAGTGTTTTCCAAGACGCCAAATCGCCTGTGTCATTGGCGTTTCTCAATGAGCGGGGCGACGCTGATTATCTCTTTTACAAAAATCATCCTAACGACAGGCTTGAGCTTCCCACTCTCAACATACAGCCCGACGACATTGTCCTGATAGGCTCTTTTTATGCCGTGAACCCCGTGATACGCCCACAGGTGCAGGCGCTGCTCGACGAGGCGCGTGCCAATGGGGCCATCATCTATTATGATGTTAACTTTCGCCGTTCCCACCAACATGAGCTTATGAGGGTCACGCCCAACTTGTTGGACAATTTTGGTTACGCTGACATAGTGCGTGGCAGCAGTGACGATTTTGTCAATTTATACAAAACAGACGACGCTGATAAGATATACAGGTCTGAAATATCATTTTATTGCAAACGCTTCATTTGCACTCGCGGCGCCGACCAAGTGGAATTGCGGGCCGAAAACGGTTTGGCGCGCAGCTATCCAGTGCCGCAAGGAGAGGTGTTAAGCACTATTGGCGCGGGTGATAACTTCAACGCAGGTTTTATCTATGAGATGATAAGACAGGGAGTAACCCATGAACAGATGGAGCGTGGGCTTGCTGTCGATGTGTGGGACAAGCTTGTTAAGGGCGCGTTGGAGTTTTCGGCGGACAGCTGTCGGCACTATTACAACTACGTTTCCACGGCGTTTGGAGAGGGAAAAAAAGTTTTGTAATTCACGATTCACAGTTTTCCATGCGCGATTTGGCTTGCGCCGTGGCGCGTTGAAAACCGTGAATTACTTTTTGTTTATTTCGAAATTCCTTGACAAAGCTACGTTCATATTTCGCGTATTTGCAAGTCGTTGGCACTTTGTTCGCAAATACGCCCAAATTTTGGCACTTTGGCAATTGCTTGTAAAACAGTGTTTTGTGGATTTTCCGGTGTAAAGGCAATCAAAATTCTTTTTTTTGAATGTGCGAATGGGTATTAATGGGATTGCGATCAAGGCCCAATCACGCTTCGAATGGGCTTTAAACGCGTTGCGTTTAGCGCTCTCTCGTATGGTGATTGGGTGTTATACGCACGGTGGAATTGATTTACGCGCTCGAAAATCACGATTTTGTCGCCATTGGGATGGTTGTCTTGAAGAGTGGTTTGCCGTTTTGGATGGCTAAAAGCGATGGTTTGCAGGTGCTGTTTCTCGTGATTATGATTTTACATTTTTGGCTTTATGACAATGTGAGAGACGCGCTGTTTTACGCCCTTTTGCCAACGGTCGTCGCGTTCTCGCGAGTGAGTTTCATGCTTATTTGGCATGAGGCGTCATGGTGATAAAAAGAAAAAAAGGAGACAAGCGCCCTTGATGAGCGTTTGTCTCCTGCATGGTTAGGGGTTGAAAGGTTTGGGCCGCGAGGCCGTGGGTTTACTTGCCAAAGGTGTCATCGAGAAAAGTGTAGAAGGCTGGGTCCTCCCCCACGTATGTTTTCACGATTTTTCCGTCGGGTCCCACGAGTATCTTGGTTGGAAAACCGCGCACGCCATACTTCTCCAGCAGTTTGCTGTCGCGCGTGTTATAGACGTGCAACCAAGGCAGGGCGTGGTCTTTCACGGCCTTTCTCCATTTCTCCTCGCGGTCGTTGCAGTCTACGCCCAAAATCTCAAACTTGCCTTTGTATTTCTCGTAGTATTTTTTCATCTCCGGGAAACCCTTGATGCACCAGCCGCACCAACTGCCCCAAAAGTCGAGCACCACGTATTTGCCGCGTAGCGACGACAGCGCCAACGGTTTGCCGTTGATGTCGTTCAGGGTGAAGTCGGGGGCCGTCACGCCGGCCGCTTGTTTTTTTGCGGCCTCGGCCTCGGCCTTGGCTTGGTTTTCCATCTCGCTGATGACGCTTTGGTATATGGGTTTCATCCGCCCGTCGCGCACGGATGGCGAGAGCAGCTTGACAGCTTCTTTCATGTCGTCCAACTGTTCCAATCTGGGGATGATGGCGGCGCAAGCCTCATAGTTGGGGTGCTCCTTGATGAAGGCCATGATGCCATCGAGCATTTGTTTCTTCAAAGCCGGGGCCTTGGCTTGGTACTCGTTCATCAACGCCTCACGCGGCTCGCCGGCCTGCATGCGACTGTTCAGTCCGCTCACGAAGTCGTTGAGCGGCTTGGACGCGGCCTCCATGGCACGGTCGGCCTCGTTGAACTCGTTGTAGAATTTAGACCCCGAGAAGTAGTAAGACTTGGTGAGGTCGCCGCTGAGTTCTGCCGTTTCGCCCGGCACGGCGACAGCTTGGAACCCCACTCTCTCCTCGTGTCGAAGAGTGGCTGGGGTGTAGGCGTAGAGATTGGTGGGCCCGGCCACGCTGACGGTGAAATCAAATTTGCCGTCCTTGACGGCCACCGTGTCTTTGGCTTGGGTTCCGCCTTGTGTGGCATACATCACGATGAGGCTGTCTTTCAGCCCCTTTACATCGCCCTTGAATCGCACGTTCCCATTGTCGGCACTTGCCATTGAGGGCATCATGGCTGTCGCCATGAGCGCCAATGCATAAATAGTCTTTCTCATATAGTGTTTTTTAATTGATGGTGGCGGTATTTGTTCGTAAAGGTACGCATACTTTGCTAAAGTGATGGCCGATGTTAAGAATTAATAACTTTATTGTTTCTTTTTGGGTCTTCTCCGCGCCCATCCCTCCTCACTGAAGTCCGGTTCCTCGCCTTTGAGCTTGAAAGGCGCGCCCTGCATGAGGCTTTTCCAGTCGTCGCGACCACGTCTGCCCCCCTTGTCAAAATCTTGCGGCTCTTCGCGATAGGCGTTGCCACGCTGGCCCCGGCGCGCCGCGCGCCCTCCTTTGTCCGCGTACCGGGAGCCTCTCGCGTTGTTTCGGCCGCCGCGGTCGCCTCGTCTCGCGGTCGCCTTGTTGGCGCCTTCTTGCCCGTTGCCATGAGCGATGGCGCAACGTACCTCGCGCCCATGGTAGCGCGTGCCATTGAGCGACTCGGCCACATAGGCCGCGTCGCGCTCGGGCACCTCCACGTAGCACGATTTCTGTAGCAAGTCTATGTGTCCCACCTCTTGTTTGCCCTCTATGTGCTGGTTGATGTATTGCATGATCTCGCCGGGATAGAAGCCGTCTTTCTTGCCCATGTTGATGGCCAGGCGGCTGTATCCAGTCTCCGCGCCTCTCCGCTTGCCCCGTCGGTTGTCGGCCTTGCCGCCAGCGCCATCCTCTTTTTTGCCGCGCTTGGCGGATGGCTTCTCTATTGCCGGCGCGTTTTTGTAGTAGTCGAGAAAACGGCCAAATGTCACCGTGATCATCTTCTTGATGATGTCCTCCTTGTCAATATATTCAAACTGTCGGTATATCTCCGTCACGTAGGGCGCGATTTGTTCCTCGTCCACGTCGGTCTTCATGATATTGTTCATCACCTTGTAGAGTTGCTTCTTGCAGATCTCTTCGGGTGCCGGCAGCTCGCCGTCTACAAACTCCTTGCCTATGATTTTCTCTATGGCGCGCACTTTGTGTTTCTCGCGCGTGTGAATGATGGCGATGGATGTGCCTTTCTTTCCGGCTCGCCCCGTGCGCCCCGAACGGTGTGTGTAGCTCTCGATGTCGTCGGGCAAGCCGTAGTTGATGACATGCGTCAGGTCGTCAACGTCGAGGCCGCGGGCTGCCACGTCGGTGGCCACAAGCAGTTGGGTGATATGCTTCCTGAACTTTTGCATGGTCAAGTCGCGCTGTTGCTGCGAGAGGTCGCCATGTAGCGACTCGGCGTTGTAGCCGTCTTTGATGAGCTTGTCGGCCACCTCTTGAGTCTCAACCTTGGTGCGACAGAATATGATGCCGTAGATATTGGGGTAGAAATCCACCACGCGCTTGAGCGCCAAGTATTTGTCTTTGGCGTTCACCATGTAGTATATGTGGTTCACGTTCTCCGCTCCCTCGTTGCGAGAGCCTACCACAATCTCCTTGTAGTCGTTGAGGTAGCTTTTGGCTATCTTCTCTATCTCGCGGCTCATGGTGGCCGAGAAGAGCAGCGTGTTGCGGTCGCGGGGCACGCCCTCGAATATGGTGTTGATGCTTTCGGTAAAGCCCATGTTGAGCATTTCGTCGGCTTCGTCCAGCACCACGTTGTTCACGCGCTCGAGTTTGGCCACGCCACGTTTCATCAAGTCTATGAGCCTGCCCGGCGTGGCCACTATAATTTGCACGCCGTGGCGCAACGACCGTATCTGCGTCTCGATGGACGAGCCGCCGTACACGGGCAAGATGTGCATGCCGTCTATGTATTTGGCGAAAGCGTTGAGGTCGTCGGCTATTTGCAAGCACAACTCGCGGGTGGGGCTCAGGATGAGCGCTTGTGTCTCGCGAAGATTGGGGTCGGTGCGCTGTAACAACGGTATGCCAAAGGCTGCGGTCTTTCCGGTGCCGGTCTGCGCCAACGCGATAACGTCATTTCCTTGAGCTAATAAATACGGGATAACTTCTTCTTGAACTGGCATGGGGTTTACAAAGCCCAGTTCGTCAATGGCGCGGCGAATCTCTTCGCTTACGCCTAACTCTTCAAATGTTTTCAAAAATGTAATGTTTAATAATGTAACCGTAGGGACTTCTTGACAACGCCCTACCGTTATTCCTTGTCCCTTTGAACGCCACAAAGTTACGATAATAAAGTGACGGATGAGTGCCAATCGCATATTTTTGCAGTTTTTTTTATGTTTATTAGGTTTTTGCGACGTTCTTTTTGTCTTGGACCTCATTTGCAAGACGAGTTAAAATGATAGCGGAAGAAACGTCTTGACGCTGGCATACACGTCTTGACGCTACGTTTTTCAGACCGAGAAAGCTCTTCCCGGTGTGCTTTGGGACATGGCAAGTTTGGTTATAAATGGCATATTTATGATTTTTTTGCAAGTGGAATCGCTATTTTTTATTATTATTTTCATATCTTTGCGCCACAATTTTTTTTTGTGGTCGCAAACGGCTCGCAATGTGATATGTGAATTGTTGTGGTCACTTCATTAAATAATCAATTAAAAATAAAAAGAAAAAAAACAATGATGAGAATCTTTCACAAAATTCCCATGTTATTGATTGTGCTATGTGCGCAGGTGAATATGACGATGGCCCAAGAAGCCAAACCTGAGGTTGTGCCAGATGTTTGGGGCACTTATGAGGGTGAGGCCACCATGGAGTTGTACGACCGCATGACCGATACCAAGACTCCAAATGGCAAGAAACAAATGGTCATAGAGATAAGCAAGGGCGAGCGTCAGTTCACGGTTTTAACCTTAAAAGACGTTACAATCGGTCAATATGAGTTCGCGTCAGTTCCTTTCAAGGGTTGCTACCTGTTGCCTAATAACAACAAATGGCATGTAGAGGCATACGACAATCTTTATGACGAGGTGGCTACCAAGGACAAACAGCACACGGTATGGCTCTCGGGCAGTGTTGACGAGAAAGAGAGTTGGGTGGATAAGGAAGGCAATTTGGAACTTAGTTTTTTCTTGTCTTTTAAGGATGACTCACATATACAATATGTATTCAAGGGAAAAAAGAAATCAAGGCCCACGGGTATCGACCATGTGAACGCATACAAGAAAACACCAGAGGTGTTCGATTTGCAGGGGCGTCGCGTGAGCAAGATAGGCAAAGGCGTGTATATCGTGAATGGCAAGAAAGTGGTGTTTTGATACATCGATACGCCGTATGAACGGCGATACTGTCGGCGAGGGGTGGCTACGAGGCTGTCCCTCGCTTGTTTTTATGTCATGTCAAAATGTCGTGTGTTTCTTGTTGTGTGCCAATGGCGTGAGGACGAGACGACGAAACGCGGCGCGAGAGGGGTGAAAGCGGCTTAAAAGCGTTGCTCGCCGATATTCTTTTCAAAGTTTTGTGGGTTTTCGAAACGATTTTTTTGCTGTAAAATATAAATAGTGGTAACTTTGCCACTACGTATGGTACTGAATTATATTTGGATAGGTTTTTTCCTTGTGGCCTTTGTCTTCGGAGCCTTTCAGCTCTGCATGGGCGACGCCACTGTTTTCCAGAAGATAGTGGGCTCCACGTTTGACACGTCCAAAACTGCGTTCGAGATTTCGCTCGGCCTTACCGGGGTGCTCGCCCTGTGGCTTGGGATTATGAAGATAGGCGAGCGCGCCGGCGTGGTGAGCGCGCTCGCCAAGGCACTCAGCCCGGTGTTCACGAAGCTCTTTCCGGACATTCCGCGAAACCATCCGGCCATGGGATCAATCTTCATGAACATAGCCTCCAACATGCTTGGGCTTGACAACGCCGCTACTCCAACGGGGCTGAAGGCCATGCAACAAATGCAGGAATTGAACCCCAAGAAAGACACGGCGACCAACCCAATGATAATGTTTTTGGTGCTCAACACCTCCGGGCTGACCATCATTCCAACCACCATTCTTGCTTTTCGCGCCTCGTACGGCGCGGAGACGCCTACCGATGTCTTCATACCCATACTCTTGGCCACCACCGTGGCCACCCTCGCGGGTATCGTGATAACGGCTGCTTGGCAGCGCATCAATATTTTCCAACCCGCGCTTTTGGCCACGATGGGTGGGTTGGTGACGTTTGTCGGGCTGGTGATTTGGGGCTTCTCGCGGATGGATAAAGACACCATGGACACTGTAACGGGCGTGGCCGGCAATCTCATCTTGTTCGGGATTATCATTGTTTTCATTCTCGCCGGTCTTTTTAAAAAGGTGAATGTGTACGAGGCTTTTATCGAAGGGGCTAAAGAGGGTTTCTCCACAGCTGTCCGGATCATTCCCTATCTTGTTGCCATATTGGTGGCCGTGGGCGTGTTTCGGGCCTCGGGAGCTATGAATATGCTCATTGATGGCATAGCGCAGGTGGTGCGAGGTTGTGGCCTTGACGCGGATTTCGTGGGCGCGTTGCCCACCGCACTGATGAAACCTCTGTCCGGAAGCGGGGCCCGGGGGCTCATGCTCGAGGCCATGAAAAACTATGGTCCTGATAGTTTTGTGGGGCGGTTGAGCTGCATATTCCAAGGTAGCACCGACACCACGTTCTATATTCTCGCCGTCTATTTTGGCAGCGTGAGTGTTAAATACACCCGCCATGCGGTGGCTTGTGGCCTGCTTGCCGACCTTGTCGGTGTCTTGGCGGCCATTGGCGTCGCCTATATATTCTTCGAATAAGTGTCCGCTCGTGGACTTGTAGCAATTGTTTCAGCATTATGGCAAACTTGAAATCACTCGTAAAAGACACCGCCATCTATGGTATCAGCAGCATAGCCGGCCGGTTTGTGAACTATCTTTTGGTGCCCATCCAGACCGCCGCGTGGGCCGCGTCGGGTGGACAATACGGCGTAGTGACCAACGTTTACGCTTACACGGCGTTGTTGTTGGTCATCCTTACCTATGGCATGGAAACGTCATTTTTCAGGTTTGCCAACAAGACAGAGGAGAATCCGCGCGTCGTCTACACCACCTCGCTCATAGCGGTGGGCTTCACTTCGCTGCTCTTCATATCCTTGGTGTTGATTTTTCTTGGTCCCATCGCTACATTCATGGGCTATCCATCACACCCCGATTGGGTGGCGGTGATGTTTATATGCGTGGCGATAGACGCGTTCAAATGTATCCCATTCGCCTTTCTGCGATACAACAAACGCCCGGTAAAGTTCGCCGTTATCCAGTTGGCTAACGTTCTTTTGAATGTCCTTCTCAATATCACATACCTGTTTTTGCTGCCTGCCTTACGCGTCAATCCATTCGGATTGTACGATGAGCGTTTCACCTTGGACGTGGGCATGGTGTTCTATATCAATTTGGTTTGCACCGCATTGGTCACTCTCATGTTTTGGAAGGAGCTGTTCACTTTCCGTTATCGTTTAGACTGGGGGTTGCTCAAGCGAATGCTTCGCTATGCTTGGCCGCTGCTCATTCTTGGCATTGCCGGCATTTTGAACCAGACTTTCGACAAGATTGTGTTTCCTTTCCTCTATCGTGGGGCAGATGCCAAGGCAGAGTTGAGTGTGTATGGAGCCACCGTCAAGATTGCCATGATCATGGCCATGATAACCCAAGCCTTCCGTTACGCCTACGAGCCTTTCGTCTTTGGCAAGGCCAAGGCCAAGGATAACCGTGACACTTACGCCAAGGCCATGAAGTATTTTGTTATTTTTACGCTTTTGGCCTTCCTCTTGGTAATGGGTTATATGGATGTCCTTAGATACATCATACCCAACCATGACTATTGGTCCGGATTGCGCGTGGTGCCGATTGTGATGGCCGCCGAGATTATGATGGGTGTGTATTTCAACCTTTCGTTTTGGTACAAGCTCATTGACAAAACCATCTGGGGGGCTTATTTCAGCGGCGCTGGCTGCTTGGTTCTCATAGCTGTCAACGTCATTTTTGTGCCCCAATACAGCTATATGGCATGCGCGTGGGGTGGTTTTGCCGGCTACGGCACGGCCATGACGCTGAGCTATTTGGTAGGCCAGCGGTACTATCCCATCAGCTATCCGCTCAAGGATATATTCGCCTACGTGGCCCTTGCCGTCGTGCTTACCGTATGCATGACGCTCGCCAATAATCATTTGCCAGTCTTGTGGGCCATCGTCACGAACACGATATTGGTGTTAGTCTTTCTTTTTTATCTTGTCAAGAAAGACTTGTCGCTCTCCTCCTTGCCGGTTGTCGGCAAACTGTTCGCGCGCCATCAAGGTCCGGGCAAGACTGCTTGATATTATAACAAAACAGTTCCAAATACGCCAAATTGAGCCAAACGCATGCGTTTGGCTCAATTTTTCTATCTTTTGAACGAATAGTTGCAGCGTTCCTCGGGTTATCAGGGTACATTTGCCAATGTGTTTACCTAACGGCTTTATGTGTTAAAAGAACATGTAGTCATACGTTCACACGGATAGAAACATTAAACATTCTAATTTATAAACCTTTAATTCACAAGCAAATGAAAAGCAACCATGGTCACGGACCAAGGCTATTCGTGATGTCATTAGCTTTGTTAGCAGCAAATCTAACGGCAACTGAGGCCAAGGCTTTGGGCGATATTTCGTCGGGAGTCACAAGCGTGCGACAAGTTACCCAAACCGCACAAGACAACAAAAGAGACATTAAGGGATTTATTGGCGATGAGAATGGCGAGCCCATCATTGGCGCCACGGTAAGGGAACATGGCTCTGCCAACGCTGCCATCACCAACGCAGAGGGAACGTTTGTCATCAAAGCCTCGCCCAACGCTGTCTTGGACGTGGCCTACATAGACTACCAAGACAAAGAGATTAGGCTCAAAGGTCGCACCTTTGTGTCCATATCGATGATTCCCGCGCACAAAGACCTGAAAGAAGTGGTGGTTGTCGGTTTTGGCAAACAGAAGAAAGAATCGTTGGTCGGGGCTGTGCAAGCTGTTAATCCAGACGACTTGAAGATGACTTCAAGCAGCCTTACCACCTCGTTCGCGGGCAACGTGCCCGGCATCATAGCCCGACAAGCAAGTGGAGAGCCCGGTTATGATCACGCCGAGTTCTATATAAGGGGTATCTCCACCTTTGGCGCGAACAAGGCTCCGCTTATCATTCTCGATGGTGTTGAGATTAGTCCCACCATGCTCAACAATATCCCGCCAGAGTCAATCGAGTCTTTCTCGGTGCTCAAGGATGCCACCGCCACATCTTTATATGGCTCGCGTGGCGCCAATGGTGTTATTATCGTGAACACCAAACAGGGCGAGCTGTCCGAGAAAATGCAAGTGAAGGTGCGTTTGGACAACACTTTTTCCTCTCCAACGATGATACAGTCCATGGCCGACGGACCCACTTACATGGAAATGTTCAACGAAGCTGCCTACAACGAGGCTAAGGCTGTGGGCAACGCTTACACTCCTTATTATAGCGAGGAGCGCATTGCCAAGACTCGCGAGGGAGCCAATCCATACCTGTTCCCGAACAACGACTGGTATGGTATGTTGTTCAAAAAGATGACCATGAACCAGAACTTGAACCTCAATGTCAGGGGTGGTAGCAAGATATTGACCTATTTTCTCAATGCGGGCATCTTCTACGAGAACGGTATCATACGCCAACCCAAAGAGGCGCAAGCGTTGGATGTGAGCATGCGAAGCCGCAAGTACTTGTTCCAAAGCAACGTCACGGCCCGTCTTACGCGCACCACAAAGATTGGCCTGAACATGAACACGCAACTGTTCTACTATCACGCGCCGAAAGAACCGGTCAATCGATTGTTCTATTACACCATGACCGTGTCGCCTGTTAGCTTTCCACCTGTGCTTCCCGCGCAGAATGGCGACATGTTCGTGCGATACGGACTGAACGCTCGCCAAGGCGTAGGTGGCTTGCAAACCAACCCATACGCCCGGCTGAGTTCTGGCTATACTGACCGCAACTACGTGTATTCCACGACAGCGTTCAATATAGACCAAGACTTGGACTTTGTCACTCCCGGACTCAAGGCGAGCGGTTTGGTATCATTCTACAATTACAGTTTCAACTGGCTTGACCATTGGAACGTGCCCTTTTATTACAAAGTGGCTGATGATTACACCGTGGACGAGAACGGACAATACCATTTCGACACCACCTCCATTGGAGAACCCGGGCAACCTTACCTGCAATCCAACTCTGGCAGAGACCCCACCACGACCGTATGGTCTATGCAAGGCAAGGTGGACTATCAAAGAATGTTTGGCAAGCACGACGTGAACGCCACTTTGGTGTACCATATGAAAGAGACCAAAAAGGTCAAGAATGGCGGTGGAGAATACGATTTGCTGCCTTATCGAGAGCAGGGCTTGGCCGGCAGGTTGGCTTATAACTATGGCCATCGCTACCTGTTGGAGGCCACGTTCGGCTACAACGGCTCGGAAAACTTTATGAGTGGCCAGCGCTTTGGGTTCTTCCCGGCCGTCGCCGCGGGCTGGACCATCTCCAACGAGGCGTTCTTCAAACCTGTCAAAGCCTATGTACACAACTTGAAGATACGCGGCTCGTATGGCCTTGTGGGAAACGACGCTCTGCAAAACCGTTTCCCATACATCACCACGGTGGACATGTTGTCCAATGGTGGTTGGTGGATAGGCAACAACTATGATAACATCAAAGTGCCCAATATCACCACTTATGGCAACACGTTGGCCACATGGGAGAAATCGAAGAAGCTCAATGTGGGCGTGGATATGAGCCTGATGGGCTGCTTGGACATCACATTTGACTATTTCAACGAGTCGCGCACGGGTATCTTCATGCAGAGAAACGCTGTGATTTCCATGTTGGGCTTCGGCAAGAACAAACCTTGGGCCAATATCGGAGCGGTGCAAAACGAGGGTTTTGACATGAGCCTGGCCTACACCAAAGTGTTCAACAGGGATTTCACCGTCAAGGCAAACGGTAGCCTGACATACGCCCACAATGAGATGACCGACGTGGACGAGCCGCAAAACGTGTCTTCTTACTACTCCCGTTTGGGTCACCCTATCAACAGTATACGCGGCTTTGTGGCCGAGGGCTTGTTCACCTCGCAAGAGGAAATAGACCAAGCGCCCAAGCAAGAGCTTAGCGCGTATACCGTGGGCGACATCAAATACAAGGACCTCAACAATGACAACAAGATAGACCAAAACGACGTGACTACCATCGGATACCCTGAGTTGCCGGAGATAATCTATGGTTTTGGCGCCACCGTCACTTACAAGAAGTGGGACGTGTCGATGATGTTTCAAGGAGCGGCGCGCGTGAGCCTGATGATGAGAGACATCCATCCCTTCGTTGACAAGGAGGGCGACGGACTGGGTATAGCCCAGTATATCGTGAAAAACCACTGGTCAGAGGCCAACAACAACGCCAACGCGGCCTATCCGCGCCTGTCCCAATCGTTTGTGAACAACAACGTGGTGCCAAGCACTTTCTACCTGCGAGACGGCAGCTACTTACGCCTCAAGACCATGGAGGTGGGCTTCACGCCTACCAAGTGGATGCGCGTTTATGTGGCGGGGACCAACCTTCTCACCTTCTCGAAGTTCAAGACGTGGGATCCCGAGATGGGAAGCGGTAACGGTTTGAGTTACCCATTGCAGCGAACCGTCAAGGTTGGCGTACAGTTTCATTATTAATAGCGACAAAAATACATAACGATGAATACCAAATCATACATCAAAATAGCGTTAGCCACCGTTTTGGCGGGAACGCTGTCGGCATGCGACTTTCTCGATGTGGTGCCCACAGGAAACGCCACCGAGGCCGATATTTACAAGACACAAACCCAAGCGGAGCGTATGGTGGTGGGCTGTTATAGCGAGATACCCGACATCATGCAGCCACAAAAGGGCTTCCCCGGCTTGATGGGGTCAGACGAAATGGTGGTGGGCCACCGAGGAACGACACGATGGTTCCACTACAAAAGCCTTATGAACGGCGACGAGTCGTCGTCCAACACCTACTTCGCGATGTGGAGCAACACGGCTGACCATTACCCCACGGACGCCCAAAAGAAAGACATTTGGGGCGCCATTCGCAAGTGTTACAATGTGTTGAACAACCTTGACAAGGTGCCCGACATCACCAATGAGAACAAAAACATGTGGAAAGGAGAGGCCCTTTTCCTCATAGGCTATTATCATCAGTTGTTGTTGGAGTATTACGGCCCGATATTCTTGGCCAAGGAGGAGTACTCGCAGAATGCTGAAAACGGGCAGATGCGCGTGCCATACGATGAGTGCGTGAACTTTATCGCTGAGAAATACGACGAGGCCGCCAAGCTGCTTCCCGCTGTTCGTACCAATGGCGAGAAGAATAGGGCCACTTCGGCCACCGCGCTCGGATTCAAGGCGCGCTTGCTTTTGTACGCCGCGTCGCCCTTGGTAAATGGTAACGCGGAGTTTTACGCCGATTTCAAAAACCCGGATGGCAAACCGTTGATGAACCTGACGTACGACCGGGAGAAGTGGAAGAAGGCCATGGACGCCGCCGAGGATGCCATCAAGCTGTGCGAGGCGAATGGCTACAAGCTGTACGGTGGCAGCACAAGCGACATGTTGCAGGGTGGCAAAAACTATCACGAGGCTTTCGTTGGCCCAAAGACGGGTAACTTTAACAACTGGGACGAGATACTCTTCGGTTTAGCCAACCAAGATGAAATAAAATATTGCATCAAGAATTTCGCGCCGCGCATAGGCTTCAACAAGTATAGTCGCGATGGGTTCAGGGGATACGTGTTCCCCACATGGAGTTGCGTGACCCGATACTTTACATTAAAAGGTTTGCCATGGGAAGACGACCCGGACACGAAGAACCTTCGCCCCACGGACTTGGTGCCCTCTCCTTTCTTTCCTAAAGAGCAGACATCTGCCTACAATGCGTACAGAGAGCCGAGGTTCTATGCCTCTGTCGGTTTCGACCGTGGACCGTTTGAGGTCAACAACGGCGTGACGATGCTGAAGTGTCGCAGGGGTGAGCCTCAACAGGAAGATGGCATAAAGGGCAACGAGTATCAAAGCGACAATGGCTATTACTGCCAAAAATGGGTCTCGTCCAAAGACACTTACAACCCCAGAAACAAGCAGTTCACGTACAACAAGTGGGTTTTCCCTTATATGCGTTTGGCCGAGTTGTACCTGAGTTACGTGGAAGCCGATTTTGAATATAACCATAAGTTGAGCGCCAAGAGCTTGGAATATCTCAACAAGGTGCGCACGCGCAGCGGGCTTCCCACGTTCCAAAAGTCGTGGAGCTACGCCGGAGGCATACCTACCGACGAGGCTAAGCTACGGCAGGTGATACACGACGAGCGGTCCAACGAATTGGCTATGGAGGGTCGTCGTTTCCATGACATTCGTCGATGGAAGATACTTGAGAAGGTGTTGAGGCCCAAGGAAAAAGCGTGGAATACAGCTGGCAAAAGCGCCAAAGACTATTATCGCCTCACCGACATGAACGATGGAGCGTATGTCAACCGCTCTACCATCGTGGCTCCCAAGTGCTACTGGCTTGCCATTCCTATCGACCAGATACAGATAGACCCCAACTTGGTGCAAAATCCGGGCTATTAATCAATCGCTGGCAAATAGGCGCTCAAGGCCAATCGCCATCAAGCTCGCGCCTGTCTTTTTAGAGAGAATACCGCCTTGAAAAAAGAGCGAGACGCGCTTGGCTATCGACATAGCGCGGCCCAATCGCAAAAAAACTGTACGAGGATGGTGGCAAAGCTAAGCGGAAACCATACAGGGGCAAAACGCATGCTTTAA